>NZ_JBIBHG010000014.1:0-246294 GCF_042956885.1 Streptomyces sp. NPDC008163
TCCACACCTACAACCACCACCGAAGCCACACCGCACTGAACGGCAAGCCACCCATCAGCCGGATTAACAACGCTGCGGGTCAATACACCTAGGCCGTGTCCGGAAAGTCCCGTCGTGCGCCCGCAGGCCAGACGGGACTTTCCGGACACCCCCTAAGTCCTTTCGTTCCGGCGGGCCGCGTTCAGCCGTCGCGGTCGTCGTCCCCGTCCCGGGCCGGTTCTGTCTTCTTCGGGTGGCCGGGCGGCTGCCGGGGCGACTCGGTCTCCGTGGCGCTCGGTGTCGCCGTCGCCGACGGGGTTCCCTCACCGGGTGTGGCCGGGGCGGTGGGAGAGGCCTTCGAGGGGGTGGGCGCTGTGCTCCTCGTGGGTGTGGCCGTGGGTGTCGACGGGTCCGTGCCGGGGCCGGGGGTGGAGGTGACGGACGAGGCGGAGGAGGTACGGGGTGAGGGCGTGTCCGCGGTACGGGTGCCGGTGTGCGGCCGGGTGGGCCGTGCGGCCGGTGGCGGGGTGCTCGTCGTCCCGCGCCCGCCTCCGCCGCTACGGGCGTGAGCGCTTCCCGTGGGAGCGGTGGAGGCCCGGGTCGTGTCCGGGCCGGCGTCGGACGAAGCGGAGCTGCCCGTGACGGCGAGCACGACCGCTGCGACGGCGGCGAGGGCGACGCCTCCGCCCGCCATGGCGGTGCGTCCTCGTGTGCGGCGGGCGTTGTCGGCCCCGGCGCGCGGCGGATCCGCGTGCGTGGGCCCTGCCGCCGCGGCCGGCCCGGCCCCGGGAGAGGGGAGGGGGATCGTGTGCGCCGTGCCGGCCGGCGCCGTCAGGGCGTGGGCGCAGTCGCGGGCCGTCGGGCGGGCCTCGGCGTCCTGGGCCGTCATCCGGCTGAGCAGGGCGCGGAACTGCTCCGGTGCGTCGGGCGGCAGGGCGGGCGGGCGGTGCAGCCGTGCGATCGCGGCTTCCACGGGGCCACCGCCGTACTCCAGCCTGCCGGTGAGGCATTCGAGGAGCACCAGGCCCAGGGCGTAGATGTCGGCGGGCCGTCCCACGGGCCGGCCGAGCACCTGCTCGGGGGCCAGGTAGGCGGCGGTGCCCACGAGTGTGTCGGTCGCTGTCCGGGTCGTGTCGTCCAGGGGCCTGGATATGCCGAAGTCGGCCAGGTACGGACGGTGTGCGGAGTCCAGGAGGATGTTGGACGGCTTGACGTCGCGGTGGACGATGCCCGTCTCGTGGGCGTGAGCCAGCGCGTGGGCGAGATCCGCTCCGAGTGCCGCGGTGGCGTCGGGGGACAGTGGCCCCTCGGCGATGCGGTTCTTCAGCGTGGTGCCTTCGATCAGCTGCATGACCAGGAAGGCGCGTCCGTCGTGGTGCCCGGCGTCGAAGGCGGTGACCAGTCCCGGGTGGTGCAGCCGCGCCAGGATCTGTGCTTCGCCCCGCCAGCTCTCCTCGGCGTCGAGGGAGGTGTCGGGCCGGAAGACCTTGACGGCCACCGGTCGTCTCATCCTCAGGTCGAAGCCCCGGTAGACGTCCGCCGCACCGCCCGAACCGAGAGTCTCGTCAAGACGGTACCGGCCGCTGAGCACCTCGGCGTGAAGCCGGGAAGCCGTGGCCTGAGCAGATTCGCGAAGCCTCATTCCCTCTCCTACTGCGTTGGGGGGCTTACGCCAGTCGGTGATGCGGAACCGACGCTCCTTGAGACGCCGCCTACCCGGAAGAGCGGCGCGCAGCCCTGCCGATCGCGCTCCGCCGGCCTCGGCCCCCTCCTTCGCCCCGGCCCGGGCCCGGTAGGAGGCGGGCCGGGCGGGGGCGAGAGGTGTTGGCTCACCCCCACTGCGGCTGGGGGCCGGCGGGGGCGAGCCGGGACGGCTTTCCGCGGGGCGACGGGACCCTCGACCTAGTGCGCGGCGTGCATGATGCGCGGGTTGAGGTCCTTGTGGACGACCCGGGCGACGGCCTGGATGGTGTTGATGCCGTCGTTCATCGTCTTGTTGTCCTGGGTGAGCACGGTCAGCCCGTAGTCGTGGCCGTTGCCGGTGAAGGCGCCGATGCTGTGCACCCGCCAGCCGTGGGTGGAGCGCTGCAGCCAGCCGTTCTTGAGCTGGACGGTGGTCCCGGTGACGGCACCGGCCGGGGTGCCCCAGCGCTGCGAGGAGACGACCTTCTTCATCAGCCCCAGCTCGTAGGAGCGGGCGCTGTCGGTGAGCACGGAGTTCTTCGAGGTGAGCAGGGTCAGCAGCCGCTGCTCGTCCTGGGCGGTTATCTGGGTCAGGCCCCAGTAGCCGCCGGAGCCGGGCACGGTGTGGGTCATCCCGGCCGCCTTGAGGAAGGAGTTGACCTTGGTGACGCCGAGCTGCTTCCACAGGGCGGTGGTCGCGTCGTTGTCGGACTTGGTGATCATCTTGGTGCTGAGGTCGATCTCGCGCTGGGTGAGATAGCGGTTGTGCCGGGAGTTGTCCCACAGGAGCGTGGCCAGCACGGTCGCCTTCACGACGCTCGCGGAGTCGTACTTCGTGGTCGCGCGGAGCGTGCACGTGGTGTTGGTGGACCGGTCGTAGAGCGCGAGCGCGACGGTGGACTTGCGGCCCTTGAGCGCGGCGGTGATGTCCTTGGTCAGCTGGGCGGCGAGCCCGGCCCGCCCGGAGGTGCAGCTCACCTGCGCGGTGGCGGCGGACGCGGGCGCGGCGGCGAGGGCGACGGGCGCGAGGACCCCGGCGGCGACGGCGGCACAGAGCGCGGCGCGGCGGCGCCCGGTGGTACGGGACGTGGTCATTGGTGATTTCCCCCTGAACGATTCCTGCGGGCGGCCCCCCGGCGCGCCCGCAGGAGATGACTCGCGGGCGGCAGGAAGGTTGTACGCGCCACAGAGCCCGGCGGGGGTCTGTTACAGGTACGTCGACTTACAGGTTCGTGGGCTCTGGTCGGGTGTCCGGTGCTGACAGGTACGTGGGTTCTTGTCGGGTGTCCGGTGCTCACAGGTACGTGGGCATCGGCCGGGTTTCCGGCGCTTACAGGTGCGTCGGCTCGAACATCTTCAGCAGGGCCGGGAGTACGACGACCGAGGGCCCCGGCCGTCCGAACGCCTCCGCCAGGTCCGCGGCGAGCGTTCCGGGGCTCGACCGAACCGCCGGGACGCCGAAGGACGCGGCGAGCGCCGTGAAGTCCGGGCGGGCCAGCTCCGTACCGGTGGTCTCGCCGAAGGCGCCGGTGAGGTACTCGCGCAGGATGCCGTAGCCGCCGTCGTCCACGATGAGCCAGGTCACCGGCAGGCCGTACTGCCGGGCGGTGGCCAGTTCCGCGACGGAGTACATCGCGCCGCCGTCGCCGGAGACCGCGAGGACCGGCCGGGTCGGGTCGGCCACCGCCGCGCCGAGCGCCGCCGGGAACGCGTAGCCGAGGCCGCCGGCGCCCTGGGCCGAGTGCATGGTGTTCGGGCGGCGGGCGTCGAACGCGGCCCAGGCCCAGTAGCCGAGGATCGTCATGTCCCAGAAGCTGGGCGAGGCGTCGGGCAGGGCGGTCCTGATCGCCGCGAGGAGGTCCTGTTCCAGCTCCCGGCCCTGGCCGGCGATCCGGTCCCGGACCCGGTCGAGCACCCCGGCGACGCGGTCCGCCGCCGCCGGGTCCTCGCGCGGGGCGACCGCCTCGACGAGGTCGGCGAGCGCGTCGCGGGCGTCCGCGTGGATGCCGAGCGCGGGGAGGTTGGCCTCCAGCTTGCCGGCGTCCGCCTCGATCTGGATCACCCGGCCGCGCGGGGCGAAGGTGTAGTAGTTCGAGGAGAGTTCACCGAGTCCGGAGCCGACGACGAGCAGGACGTCGGCGTCCTCCAGGAAGTCGGTGACGTGCCGGTCCTCCACCCACGACTGGAGCGAGAGCGGGTGGAGCCAGGGGAAGGCGCCCTTCCCGCCGTACGTGGTGACCACCGGGGCCGTCAGCTTCTCGGCCAGCGCCCGCAGCTTCCCGGAGGCGTCCGCCCGTACGACCCCGCCGCCCGCGACGATCGCCGGGCGCTCCGCGTGCGACAGCAGGTGCGCGGCGACGGCGACGAGTTCGGGGCGGGCGTGCGGCTCGCGCGGGGTGGCGTCCGGGGCGGGGACGACCGGCAGCCCGGTCGCCGCGTCCAGCACGTCCTGCGGGATCTCGACCCAGACGGGGCCGTGCGGGGCCGTCAGCGCGGACTCCCAGGCGGCGGCGATCGCCGACGGGATCTGCGAGGCGGCACGCACGGTGTGGACGGACTTCACGACGTCCCGGAACGACGCCTGCTGGTCGCGCAGCTCGTGCAGGTGGCCGTGGCGCCCGCCGCCCAGACCGCGCACCGGGATCTGGCTGGAGACCGCGAGCACCGGCGCGGAGGCGGCCGCCGCCTCCTGGAGCGCGGCGAGCGAGGTCAGCGCGCCGGGCCCGGTCGACAGGAACAGCGGGGCGACCTCGCCGGTGATCCGCCCGTAGGCGTCGGCGGCGAAGCCCGCGTTGTTCTCGACACGCAGCCCCACGTACTCCAGCGAGGAGCGGCGCAGCGCGTCGAACAGCGCCAGCGCGTGCTGTCCGGGCAGCCCGAAGACGGTGGTCGCGCCGAGCCCGCGCAGGGTCTCGACAACGAGGTCGCCGCCGGTGCGCCCCGGTGGCGGATTCAGCGCGGCCTCGATCTGCGCCGGGGTGAGCTCGGGCCGCTCGTCGTGGTGGTCGTGACTCAACGCTGCCGGGCCTCCGCGATCTGGCGGGTCATGATCGTCGTCAGCTCGTACGCGGTGTGCGAGGCGGCGACGGAGGTGATCTCCGCGTGATCGTACGCGGGGGCGACCTCGACCAGGTCGGCGGAGACCAGGTGGCAGGAGGACAGGCCGCGCACGATCTCCAGGAGCTCGCGGGAGGTGAGGCCGCCGGCCTCCGGGGTGCCGGTGCCGGGCGCGTGCGCCGGGTCGAGCACGTCGATGTCGATGGAGATGTACAGCGGCCGGTCGCCGATGCGCTGGCGCAGCTGGTCGGCGATCTCGTCCACGCCGCGCCGCATGACATCGGCGGAGGTGACGATCCCGAAGCCCATCTTGGCGTCGTCGGTGAGGTCCTGCTTGCCGTAGAGCGGGCCGCGGGTGCCGACGTGGGAGAGCGCCGAGGTGTCGAGGATGCCCTCCTCGACGGCCCGGCGGAACGGGGTGCCGTGCGTGTAGGCGGCGCCGAAGTAGGTGTCCCAGGTGTCGAGGTGGGCGTCGAAGTGGAGCAGGGCGACCGGGCCGTGCTTCTTGGCGACGGACCGCAGCAGCGGCAGCGCGATCGTGTGGTCGCCGCCGAGCGTCATCAGCCGGGCGCCCGTGGACAGCAGCTCGTCGGCCGCCGCCTCTACGGTCTCCACGGCCTCCTCGATGTTGAACGGGTTGGCCGCGATGTCCCCCGCGTCGGCGACCTGCGCCAGGGCGAAGGGCGAGGCGTCCTGCGCCGGGTTGTACGGGCGCAGCAGCCGCGACGCCTCACGGATCGCGTTTCCGCCGAAGCGGGCGCCGGGCCGGTAGGAGACGCCCGAGTCGAAGGGCACCCCGACGACGGCTACGTCCGCCGCGCCGACCTCGTCGAGGCGGGGCAGCCGGGCGAACGTCGCGGGTCCCGCGTACCGGGGGATGCGCGAGGAGTCGACGGGGCCGCGCGGCGTCTCGTTGCTGGTCATGACGGAGGTGCCCTTTCCTGGGGTGCGTGTGCCGAGGCGACGCTAGGCGGCCGCGGGGGCGGACTGAAGTGTACGTTTCGTCCACTCACCCACCGGAACGGATGAAACCGCCACGGCCCGGCCCCACACGCCTTCGATCCGGCCACCCGAGGTGTCCCCGTCGTCACCCCATGCCTTATGTTGCAGTGGCAAAGGGGGGTCGCATGGCACGGGATTACGACAGTCAGCTGCTGGAGTCGGTGGGAGTACGCCGCCGGCGGATGCGCGACGCGCTCCTGTTCGGCACCGGCCGTGCGCGGCGGACGGCCGACGAGCGCCTGGGCAAGGTGTTCGCGGGCATCGCGATCACCGCGGTGCTCTGCGCGGGCTGCGTCGGCTGGTCCTTCCTCCAGCACACCCTGGACAAGCAGAAGGCCGAGCAGGAGAAGCAGCAGCGGCAGTACCAGCAGTACGACCGCTGACCGGTTCACCCCGAAGTTCCTGGACGTCGCGATGATTGGTTTTCGTCTGTGAGTACGGCAATGGCTTCCCGAGCGGAAATGAGCCGGGTGACCCTGGTCGGCGAACGGCGCCGCGCGGACCTCGTCCTGCCGTCCGACACCCCGGTCGGGCAGCTCCTTCCGGACATACTCCAGCTGCTGGACGACCGGGCCGCGTCCCGCCCGCTGACCCGGCAGCTGCTCACCGCCGACGGCTCGGCGCTGCCGCACGACGCCACCCTGGCCTCGGCGGGCATCGGGGACGGTGCCGTGCTCCGGCTGGTCCGCATCCACGCGGCCCCGCCGGCCCCGGTGGTCCACGACGTGACGGACCAGGTGGCGGACAGCCTGGACCTCCAGACCTGGCGCTGGCGCCCGGCCGCCCGCCGCGTCGCCGCGGGCGCGGCGACCGTGGTCTTCGCGGTGATCGCCGCGCTGCTCGCCCGCCGCGAGTTCCCGCTGGGCGCGCTGGCCGGGGCGCTCGCGGGCGTGGCGGTCCTGCTGCTGGCGGCCGGTGCGCTGGTCGCCCGGCTCGGCCGGGGCAACCGCACGCTGGCCACCGCGCTGCTCCTCGTCTCGGCCGGGCTCGGCGTCCTCTCGGCGTGGACGGCCGCCGACGCGCACGACTGGTCCGGTGCGCTGCGCCTGGCGGCCGTGGCCGGGGCGGTCGCCCTGTCGCTGGCGCTGCTCGGGCTGCTGTCGCCGCTGGGCCGGGGCGGGCTGATCGGCGCGCTGGCCACGGCCGTGGTGACGGGGGTCTGGGAGGTCGTCGCGGCCGTCGCGGACGCCCCGGCCAGGATCGGCGCCGTGATGGCGGTGTTCTCCGTGGTCCTGCTCGGGCTGCTGCCCCGGCTCGCCCTGATGGCGTCGGGCCTCACGGGGCTGGACGACCGCCGCTCGGGCGGTGCCTCGGTCAGCCGCCACGACGTGGGCAACGCGCTGGCCGCCACGCACCGGGGCCTCGCCCTGGCGACGCTCGTCACGGCGGTGTCGGCCGCCGCCGCCGGCCACCTCCTCACCACGGCGGACCGGCCGACGGTGTGGACGGTGCTGCTGCCGTGCCTGGTCGCGGTGGTACTGCTGTCCCGGGCCCGGGCGTTCCCGCTGGTCGCGGAGGTGGTGGCGCTGTTCGCCGCCGCCGCGTTCGTCGCGGTGCGGCTGGTGGTGCTGTGGCTGGACCACTCCGGGGGCGCGGGGCCCATCGCGGTCCTGTGCGCGGCCGCGCTGCTGCCCCTGCTCGCGCTGGCGGTGGAGCCGCCGGAGCACGTCCGGGTGCGGCTGCGGCGGACGGCCGACCTCGTCGAGTCCATCGGCGTCGTGGGGCTCTTCCCGCTCGCCATCGGGGTGTTCGGCGTCTACGGGCAACTGCTGAACAAGTTCTGACGACACCGAGACCACTCACGCGGGCCCGGCGGGGCATCGAAGCGGCGAAGAAGGGCAGACATGCCGAACGCGGACCACAACTGGCAGGGCGACCTCCTGCGCGACCTGAGAGGGCCCGGCGAGGCCGGCGGCACCGGGGCCCCGGCGGACCCGCCCCCGGCGGTGCCGCCCGCACGTCCCGGGCCCGCGAAGCAACCCGCCCCCGCCGCGCAGTCCTGGCCCGGGACGCCCACGCCTCCCCCCACCCCCGACTCGCTCCCCGTCCTCGACAAGGCGATGTCCGCCGTGGCCCGGCGCCCGGTGCGCGGTGAGGCCGTCGCCGTACGGGCCGTCCGCGCCGTGCGCCGTATCGTCTCCGGGTCCGCCGCCCGCGAGGTCGCCGCGCTCACCCGTACCGCCGAGGTGCTCCAGCAGCCGGTGACGACGGGGCGGCAGATCGCGGTCACGTCCATCCGGGGCGGCGCGGGCAAGACGACGGTGACCGCGCTGCTCGGCACCACGTACGCGCACTACCGGCAGGACCCCGTCCTCCTCGTGGAGGCCGATCCGGCGCTGGGCTCGCTGCCGCTGCGGATGGGCGCCGACGCACTGCGGTGGACCCTGGCCGACCTGGCGGACATCGCGGCGCCGCAGATGTCGCTGCTCGACGTCACCGGCTATCTCGTCCAGCTCCCGGACAACGCCTGGCTGCTGCCCGGCAGCCAGGGCCGGATCGGGGCCATGATCGACACCGTCACGTACGAACGCGTGATGGTCGCCCTGCGCCGCTACTTCGGGGTGACCGTGGTGGACTGCGAGACGCTGCCCGCCGAGGTCGCCCGGGTCGCCCTGTCCGCCGCGCAGGCCCGGGTGCTGGCGGCCCCCGCCACGCTCGACGGCGTGACCAGCACCTACGCCGTGCTCCAGTGGCTGCGGGCGCTGCCCCCGCACGTCATCGAGGGGACCGTCGTCGCGCTCTCCGTGACGACCCCGCGCCCCGGCATCGGCATCGACGCGGCGGCGGAACGCCTCGCGACGACCGGCGCCCGCGTCCACGTCCTGCCGTACGACCGGCACCTCGCGGCCGGCGGACCGCTGCGCACCGAACTGCTCGCCCGCCCGGCCCGGCTCGCGGCCGCCCGCCTCGCCGCCGAGGTCTTCGAGCTGTCCCAGAAGCGCCGGTGACCCCGGTGCCGAGCCCGTACGCCCACCCGGCCGACCTCCCCGGACGGAGCCGATGAGCACCCGCCTGATCCACCGCCCCGCCCGCACGACGCGCCCGCCGGCCCCGTCCGAGCCGCGCACCATCGAGGCGCCGCCCAACCTGCCCGAGGGCAAGTCCGGGAACATCGCGATGTCGCTGCTCCCGGTCGCGGGGGTCATGTCGTCCGTGGTGATGATGACGGTGGTCCGCAACAGCCAGTTCGCCGGGCTCGGCGCGATCATCCTCGTCGTCACGGTCATCGGCTCGGCGGTTTTGCTGCTCTCCCAGCGCGGCAAGGCGCAGCGGACCCGGCGCACCCAGCGCGAGGCGTATCTCGCCTATGTGGAGGACCTGCGCGAGGAGCTGTCGGCCGAGGAGCGGGTCCGGCGCGAACAGGCGGACGTGCTCAACCCGTCCCCGTACGCCCTGTACGACATCGTGCGCGACCCGGCCCGCCTCTGGGAGCGGCGCAGGGCCGACGACGACTTCCTGCGGATACGGGCCGGCACGGGCGAGATGCCGCTGCGGGACCTCCGCATCGGCGAGCAGGGCTCGTCCGTCCTCACCCCGCCCGACCTCTTCATGCTCAACGAGGCGTCGGCCGTGGTGAAGCGGTTCCGCAACGGCACCGAACTCCCCCTGACCGTCCCGCTGGACCGGGCCGGGAACGTCAGCGTGATCGGCCCCCGCGAGGACGGCCTGCGGGTCGTGCGCGCCCTGCTCGTCCAGGCGGCCGCCCTGCACGCGCCGGACGACGTGGCCCTCGCGGTCGCCGCCTCCGGTGAGCGGATGGCCGACTGGGAGTGGGCCAAGTGGCTGCCGCATCTGCTCGACCCCGAGCAGTCCGACGGCCCGGTCGCCGCCCGCCGCATCGCGCCCTCCGCCGCCCGGCTGGCCCGGCTCCTCGGCCCCGAGCTGCGCCGCCGCGCCTCGTACGCGGCCGAGGTGCGCCGGGGCCTGGCCGGGCGGGACGCGCTCGCGATGAACTCCCGGCTGCTCGTGGTGGTCGACGGGCACGGCGAGGACGCCGTGGACCTGCCGCGCCCCGACGACGCGGTCGGGCTGCGCGAGATGGGCGTGACCGTGGTGCACCTGCTCGACCGGCGGGTCCAGGAGCCGGACCACGTCAATGTCCGCCTCACCGTGGACGGCACGGACGTGGTCGTGGAGGACCTGCGCGGGGCGGAGACCGTCGGGTCGCACGGCACGGTGGACGAGGTCGGGGTGCCCTTCGCGGAGGGCCTGGCCCGGATGATCGCCCCGCTGCGGCTGTCCGCCGAGTCCCTGGCCGACGCGCCGCTGGCCGGGCCCGTCGAGTTCGCCGCGATGCTCGGCATCCAGGACGTGGCGGCGCTGGACCTGGACCGGCTGTGGGCGCCGCGCGGCGAACGGGCCTTCCTCCGGGTGCCGATCGGGATCAGCGACGCGCACGAGCCGGTGCTCCTGGACCTCAAGGAGTCCTCCGAGCTGGGCATGGGCCCGCACGGGCTGTGCGTGGGCGCGACGGGCTCCGGCAAGTCGGAGCTGCTGCGCACCCTGGTCCTCGGACTGGCCGCCACGCACCCGCCGGAGGACCTGGCGCTCGTCCTGGTCGACTACAAGGGCGGCGCCACCTTCGCCCCGTTCGCGGACCTGCCGCACGTGGCGGGGGTCATCACCAACCTGGAGAACCAGGCGGGTCTGGTCGAGCGCGTCCACTCCTCGCTCGCCGGCGAGGTCAAACGCCGCCAGCAGGCCCTGAAGGACGCGGGCAACGTCGCGGACATCGGGGACTACGCGGCGCTGCGCGCGCAGAAGCGGCCGGACCTGGAGCCGTTGCCCCACCTGTTCGTGGTGATCGACGAGTTCGGCGAACTCCTCACCGCAAAACCGGACTTCATCGACCTGTTCCTGTCCATCGGCCGGATCGGCCGCTCCATCGGCGTGCATCTGCTGCTGTCCAGCCAGCGCATCGAGAGCGGCAAGCTCAAGGGCCTGGAGACCTATCTCTCGTACCGGCTCGGCCTGCGCACCTTCTCCGCCGACGAGTCGCGGATGGTCCTGGACACCACGGACGCCTTCCACCTGCCGCCGCTGCCCGGCTTCGGTTTCCTCAAGGTGGACACCAGCCACTACACCCGCTTCAAGGCGGGTTACGTCTCCGGCGCGTACCGGGGCCCCGTACGGAGCGCCGACGAGGAGGAGACCGGGCCGCTCGCCCTCCCCTACGAGGCGTACAACACCCTCGCCGGGCCGGAGGGCGCCCCGCAGGACCGCGAGCCGTCGGCCCGCCGCCGCGAGACCGGGCCGACCGAACTCGCGGTGATGGTCGGCCAGCTGGCCGGTGCGGCGCCCGGGGTGCGCAGCATCTGGCTGCCCCCGCTGCCCTCGGCGGTCACCCTGGACGCCGTCGCCGGACCGCTGGACGCGGGGCCGCGCGGGATGCGGCTGGCCGGGGTGCGCCCGGACGCGGGCAGGCCGGGCACCCGGCAGCGCGGCCCGCTCCTGGTGCCGCTCGGCCTGCTGGACGACCCGGCCAAGCAGTGGCAGGGGCAGTGGCTCCTCGACCTCACGGTGGCCGGCGGGCACGCGGCCGTCATCGGCGGCCCGCAGTCCGGCAAGACGACGCTGCTGCGCACCCTGGTCCTCTCCCTGGCGCTCACGCACACCCCGCAGGAGGTCGGCGTCTACGCCCTCGACCTCGTCGGAGGCGGCCTCCAGGCGCTCGCCGAGCTGCCGCACGTCGGCGGAGTCGCCGGCCGCGCCGACCGGGAGCGGGCCGCGCGCACGGTCGAGGAGGTGCGCGCGATGCTCGCCCTGCGCGAGGAGCTGTTCCGGGAGCACGGCATCGACTCCGTCGAGCAGCTGCGCACCCTGCACGCGGCGGGCCGCCTGCCGGAGCTGGCGTCCGCCGAGGTCGTCCTCGTCATCGACGGGTTCGGCGCGCTGCGCGACGACTTCGACGAGCTGGACGACGCGGTCGCGGACATCCTCAAGCGGGGCGGCGGCTACGGCATCCACGTCGTCGCCGGGATGCTCCGGTGGAACGACGTGCGCATCGCGATCCAGTCCAACTTCGGCACCCGCGTGGAGCTGCGGCTCAACGACCCGGGCGAGTCGAGCATCGACCGCAAGCTGGCCGAGACCCTCTCCCCCGACGAGCCGGGCCGCGTCCTCACCGACGGGAAGCTGTTCGCCCAGGTCGCCCTGGCGCGCACGGACGGGGTCGCGGAGACGGCGGAGCTGGGCGCGGTGCTGGAACGCGTGACGCGCACGGTCCGGGCCACCTGGCACGGCGAGGTCGCCCAGCCGGTACGGGTGCTGCCGCACCTGCTCGAACCGCACCTGCTGCCCGGCCGGTCGGCGGAACCGGAGCGGGTGCCGCTCGGGCTCGACCAGTCGGCCCTGGCGCCCGTGCTCCTCGACCTGTTCGGCCACGACCAGCACCTGCTGGTGCTCGGGGACAGCGAGTGCGGCAAGACGAACCTGCTGCGGGCGGTCGCGCAGGGGCTCGCCGACCGCTACGGCGAGGACGACCTCGTGTTCGCGGTGATGGACCCCCGGCGCTCGCTGCGCGGGGTGGTCCCGGAGGAGCTGAACGGCGGTTACGCGTACAACTCCAAGCTCTGCATGGGCCTTTCGGCCGCGATCTCCGCCGAACTGGAGAAGCGGCTGCCGGACGAGAACGCCCGCCTGGAGGACCTGGAGCCGGGCAGTTGGGGCAAGGGCCCGCGCATCGTGGTGCTGGTGGACGACTACGACGTGCTGACGACGGCGGGCCAGTCGCCGCTGGCCGCGTTCCTGCCGTACATCCCCTCCGCCGTGGACATCGGCCTGCACTTCGTGCTGTCGCGGCGCGTGGCGGGGGCGGCGCGCGGGATGTACGAGCCGGTGGTGCAGAGCCTGCGGGAGTCGGGGGCCTCGGCGCTGGTGATGTCCGGCGACCGCAGCGAGGGCCAGCTCTTCCCCGGTGTCTACGCCTCCCAACAGGCTTCCGGCCGTGGGGTGTTCATTCAGCGGGGGCGCCCGAACCGGCTGACGCAGACGGTGTACGTACCGCACTGACGTACCGCTTCGCAAAGCGCGTCCGGCCGGGGCGCCGGTCGGCTCGCCCGGTCACCGCGACGATATGGCCGATTGCAGATTGCAGTAGCGACGCGCGGATTGATAGACATGAGGCTGGGACGGATACATCCGTTCGAGGTTCCGACGCATTGGGGGAAGCCGATGAAGTTCGACATGGGGTCCACGGTCCTGACGACGCTGCTCAAGCACTCGCAGGGATCCAGCACCGATCTGGGCACGCTGATCCGGCAGCTGATCGCCGCGGCGGAACCGCTGGAGGGCAAGTTCAACGGCGCGGGCAAGATCGCGTTCGACGACTTCAAGAACCGCTCCGACGAGATCACCGCGGCGCTGAACGCCTCGCTCTCCGGCATCCTGGGCGGCCAGCAGGGCATGGACGCGGCCTTCGGCTCGGGCGAGCAGGAGCAGGGCGAGAACGCGCGTACGCAGATGGCTTCGGCCAATTTCGACGCGGCCCGTTTTGGCGCCCGCTGAGCCGGCCGGCCGGCACCTTCGACGCATCCGTACACATTCCTGACGGGGAGACAAGCATCATGGCGGGAAACGCGGGCAACACGGACCGGCGCTCGTACGACACCGGCGCATCGACCGAGGTGCAGGGCAGCCTCCAGACGGTCATCGCCCAGCTCGAACTGGTCATCACGGCCCGGGACGGCCAGGTCAAGGCCGCGATGAGCGACTTCACGGCGGACGGCGTGGCCGACGAGTACCACGGCAAGGAGCTCCGCTGGCAGGCGACCTCGCAGGAGGTCAAGAACATCATCCACCTCCTCCGCTCCACGCTGGAGAAGAACGACGGCACGGCCCACCAGACCCTGGCCCGCGCGAAGGCGGCCGTCGACAACATCGGCTGACGTTCACGACTCCGGGGGGGGCGGCCGGTGACGGCTTGGGACATCAAACCGCAGGGTGTGCAGGGACAGCTGAAGAAGGTCGGCACGCACGCCGGTGACCTGGAGAAGGCGTTGAACTCCATGGTCACCGCGATGTCGGAGGCGGCGACGCACGCGGGCACGGCGGTGCCGGGCTCGGCGGCGTCGCTGCCGGTGGCCGGTCCGGTGGCGGTGGGGGCGGAGCCCCTGTCCCACCCGACGCTGGGGCCGGTGGCCGCCGCGCTGGGCGCGTACATCACGGAGCGGAAGCCGCAGCTGAAGTCGATGGCGGAGCGCGTCCAGGCCGCCGTGGTGGGCGCCGCGACGGCGACGAGCGAGTACGTGGAGGGCGACCTCGACACGGCCAAGCGTGCCCAGGACGCCGCCAAGTCCGTCCGCCTGGACGTGCTCAAGGACATACGGGCGGGCAAGTGAGCAAGAACGAGGCGGTCACCCCGTCGGGCATACCCGTCTTCACCGGCAACCTCGCCCTGCTGGACACCAGCGTGACCACGCTGACGAAGAGCGGGGCGTCGACCGCCACCGCGGCCGGTGACGTCCACAGCAGCTTCGGCGGCCTCCAGGCGTTCTACCAGGCGCCGGAGGCCGACCAGTTGTTCGCGACCACGAAACCGGTCGCGGACCGAGGGACCTCCCTGAAGTCGGAGCTGGAGACGATCACGGCCGCGCTGTCCACGTACGCGTCGGACGCCGCCCCGCTGGTCGAGAGGCTGAATGAGCTCAAGCGCGAGGCCGAGTCCTTCGTCGTCCGGATCAAGGACGACGACACGTGGCGCGAGGACGGGGACCTGGTCGAGGAGAACAACCGCCGGCACGACGAGATCGCCGAGACCTGGGCGGCTTTCCAGGCGGTGGAGCGGGCCTGCCACGACAAGATCGTCGCCCTGGTCGGCGGCCCCGCGCTGAAGACGGACGACGGCTCCGGCAAGGAGGGCACGTACGGCTACGACGCCGACACCCTCAAGCACGCCGAGGGCCTGCCCTGGGGCGACCCGGTCGAGGAGTCCAAGCCCTGGTGGCAACTCCACGAGCACGCCTGGGACTTCGTCAAGGGCTTCTTCGTCGACGGCGTCTGGGGCACGATCAAGGGCCTGGGGACCCTGGTCGGCACCGATGGCTGGGACTCCGCCAAGCAGGCCTGGTCGGGCCTCGGCAAGCTCGCCACCGGCCTGGCGATCTCCGGCACACCGCTGGCCGGCCTGTACTGGGGCCTGCCGGACGACAAGCTCCCCTCCTACCTGCGTGAATCCCGTACCGCGATGAAGGAGACCGGCAAGGCACTGCTGGCCTGGAACCAGTGGAGCGAGAACCCGTCCCGGGCCCTGGGCGCGGTGTCGTTCAACGTCGTCACGACGGTGTTCACCGGCGGCACGGGCAGCGCGGCCTCCGGCGCCGGAAAGGCGGCGGTCGCGGCGAAGGCCCTGTCCACGGTGGGCAAGGTGGGGCGGGTCGTGGACCCGATGACGTACGTCTTCAAGGGCGCGGGCATGGGCCTGACGAAGATCGGCGACGGCCTGGCGGCGCTCAAGGGCCTGGGACAGTTCGAGATACCCGCCCTCCCCGAGGGCGCGATCACCCTCCCGGAGGGCGCGTTCAAGCTCCAGGACGGCACCCTGCACCTGCCGGAGGGCGCGGCGGTCCCGGAGTCCGCGTTCGAGGTCCCGGCCAACTCCTTCAAACTGCCGGACGGCGCGGAGATCCCCCCGGGCGCGACAGACCTGGGCGACGGCGTGGTCCGCCTCCCGGACGGCGTACACGCTCCGGAGGGCTCCCTCCGCATCCCCGAGGGCGCGCTCAAACTCCCCGAGGGCACGACGGCCCTCCCCGAGAACGTGCTCAGGGGCACGGACGAGGCCGGCAACACGGTCTACCTGGACCGCCCGGGCAACGTCCTGTCGGAGGACGGCACCCTCCTCCAGCACAACTCGGCGGCCCGCCAGGAGGGGACGGGGACGGGCACCACCCGTCCGGAAACGCCGAGCAGGGCTTCCGAAATGGCCGGAGTCGGCGCTCACTCCGCCCAGAACTCGGTCAGCCACCAGTCGCCTGGCTCCGGCGCAATGGACAGCACCGCCACCGGCGGACGAGGCGACGGCACGCCGACTGCCGTCGGCCACGGCGGCGGCACCGGTCGTGCCGTCCCTCACCAGAGCACCGGCCACGGTGGAGGCGACGGCGGCGGACCGGGTCACCGTCCCGCTGCGGGGCACGGTCTGCCCGAGCCCCGGGATCCACGCACGTACACCCCCGCCGAACGCCAAACGATCATGGAACACCAAGTGGAGCGCGCGAATAACGATCCCGCGTACCGCAAGGAGTACTACCGAAAGAACGGCTACCGCCTCAGCGAGACCCGCACCGACTGGACGAATACTGTCCCTCCGCAACTCGTCAGATTGCCCGATGGCACCTGGGTGGCGAAATCAGATCTCGCGCCCCCGCTGCCTCCTGCCTACCTCGACGACATGCCGGTGGAGAGCGGACGAACGGCGGCCACGCCAGAGGCGCGCGCGGAGCTCGACGAACTGGCAAAGGCCAGGCACGATGCCATCGCCGCAGACCACCCGTTCCATGTGGAGCACGGCAACGCCAGGAAGGAATACAAGCTCCACCGAACCGACGAATTGCGCGCAGCGTTGGAGGAAGCGGCCGAAAGACACCGGGGCCCCCACAACGCATCAACCAAAGCCAGCGAAACCTACGGGGAGGGCGTAGCGCGCCTGCACGCGATCCCTGAACTTTACCCGAACGCCAAGCCGGAAACCTTGCACGGACCCAAAAATGGCAACGCCCAGTTCGATCAGGTCTACAGCGACGGAGATCGATTCATCGTCGTAGAGGCGAAGAGCCATGTGGATACACCGCTGGGGGAACGCCTGATCAATGGGGCACGCTACTCCCAGGGGTCGCGTACGTACTTCCTCGACATTCTCAACCAAATGGAAAAGAGGCGGCGTAAGTTTCCCAGTGAAGGAAGATTGTCGGCCGACCTACGGGACGCGCTTCGGGACGGTCGAGTCGATTACATCGTCGTCAGGGGCCAGGACAACGCAGGTACATACACTGGGTACTCGACTCAGAAGTTCGACATCAGGGAGCCTTCGTGACCGTAACCATCCCCCGCCACGGCGCGCCTGGGCCCGACGACGAAGGCTTTGCACGAGCCGTGACCGAGGAGACCATTGAGCAGATCTCCTCGATCGAGCGGGCGCCGCACATGCTCGACGCCCTGTGGAACTCAGTGCGGACATGTGTCAGTGCCCGTTCGACCGTCGACCCCACATGCTCAGGCATCGAGACCTGGGAAGCCGTGGTGAACGCCACGCAAGTGGGATCGGCCATCTTCCGCGCCGCCACTGCCACGGGTGACACCTTCGAGTGCCGCATCCATCACGAGATGCGCACGCTCCCTGTCACCGGCCCCAGGGTCCACACCAACGCGCCCTCGTGGATCGACGCCTTCTACTTCGCCGTCATCTGCCGTGACCAGGAACGGCTGACCGAACTGTGCGAGGTGCCCATGGCTGTGCTGCGCGCCTCCGGTGCGCAGCACGACGAATATCTCTACCACTGGGTGGCAACGCTGCAGGCGTATTGGTCACGTCAGCAGCCCGCAATGGTCGAGGCCCTCTCCGCAGCCTTCCGCACCTCCCACCCGGACATGATCGAAATCGCCCCGCGAGACTGGCTGCAGAATATCTCGTACCCGCCGATCAATCTCTTCTACCGGTTCATCAAGCATGACCATGCCGGTTTCAACGCTGCCCTGATCGAAGCCCTGGAACTTCACAAGAGCTACTGGACAAAGAACGAGGACCGCGAGGAGGACACCGAGGGCCTGTGGGCCATCGGCCCACTTGCCATGGCGTGCCTCGCCTACGACGGCGATTTCCCCGTCGACGTCGAATCCGAATACCTCCCCCAGCATCTCCTGCAGCGGAGCTGGGTCGGAGAATTTCCTGTCTGACACCTCGCATGATGACTCTGTCACGACCCAAGAATCTCCTCCATGACAGGTCGCCACCGTGAGCAACCTGCTCTTCCCCGGAGCCCCGCCAAGCCGCCCAGATCAAGCGGCGCCGCACCGACCGCAAGAGCGGCGGGACCACGATCACCACCGTCTACGCGGTCACCAGCCTGACCGCCGAACAGGCCACCCCCGCCCAGCTCGCCCAGCGCGTCCGCGACCCCACGGGAAGATCGAGGCCCTGCGCCGCGATGCCCGCGACCCGCAACAGGTAGTCGCCCCGCTCGGCCTCCCCTCATCCCGAAGTCGCCGCGGGCAGAGCCGGTGACGCCACGCCAGGCGGATCGACCAGCCAGGGCGACTCCCCTTGATAGTCAAGCAAGTCCTTGACTATCAAGGGCGCAGTCCAATAAACTCAAGCACATGCTTAACCATGAAGTCCCACTGGACCGGGTCTTCCAAGCCCTGGCGGACCCCACCCGCCGGGCGCTGGTCGACCGGCTCATCCGCGGACCCGCCACGGTGAGCGAACTGGCCCAACCCCTGCCCATGTCCCTGACAGCGGTCCTCCAGCACGTCCAGGTGCTGGAGGCGAGCGGACTCGTGCGTTCCGAGAAGGTCGGCCGCGTGCGGACCTGCCACATCGAGTCGGCCGTCCTTCGAGAGGCCGAACAGTGGATCGCCGCACGCCGCACCTCCTGGGAGAGCCGCCTGGACAGACTGGGCGACCGCCTCGCCGACACATCGACCACCCCCACCGAGCGGAGCAGCACATGACCCAGCGCAGCGTGACCCACGGCACCTTCGTGATCGAGCGCGTCTACGACGCGGCACCCGCCCGGGTCTTCGCGGCCTGGGCCGACCCGGTCGCCAAGACCCGGTGGTTCAACGGCACCGCCGGCACCCCGATGGACCTCGACTTCACCGAGGGCGGCGTCGAGCGCACCAGTGGAGGCAAGGAGGGCGGCCCGGTGTTCACCTACGAGGCCCGCTTCCAGGACATCGTCAGCGGCGAGCGGATCGTGTCGACCAACCAGATGCACGCCGACGGCACCCGCATCTCCGTCAACCTCGTGACCGTGCAGTTCCTGCCGGAGGGCGAGGGAACCCGTCTCATCCTGACCGACCAGGGCACCTACCTCGACGGACACGACAACCCCGAATGGCGCGAGAGCGGCACCCGTACCCAGCTCGACGCCCTGGCCACCGAACTCGGCAGCCCCATCAGCACCTGATCAACGCACGCACAGGCACCGCCGAACCCCGGCGGCGCCTGCGCCCGTAACGCGCACCGCACACGACCAGGGCCTCGCACCGTCCGAAGCCCTGCAGCAAACTCACCGACGGCCTCCCGGAGGGGGACCACGCCCCCGGTAGCATGCGCCTCGGCGCCCTCCGGGAACTGGCTGCCGACCTGCGAGAGAGCCTTCGGCAGGAACCGACCCCATGACCGACGCTACGGAAACCGGCTCGTACGCCTCCGAGTGGACCGCACCCGGCACACGGCGCCCGAGCCGCGAGTAACGGAGCATCTTGTGACACGGCACGTGGCTCGGCACGGCAGTGCGCGGCCTGACGACGAGGCGTACGCGCGGAACCTGAGTGCGGGGCTCCTGAGGACCATCGGGACTTTGGAACGCTCACCCGGAATGTTCGACAGTGGCCTAGGTAAATCTCTCTTGAATGTACGGGCACATCTGGCCACCGACCCGGCCGCGTCGGAACTGCGCACTTGGGAGGCGGTGATGACGGCACTGCAGGTGCACTCTGCCCTGTTCGCGACAGCTGAACGGTCCGAGGGACACGTAATGTGCCGCATCGCTGGTGAAACACGATCCATCCCGGCGACCGGACCGACCCGTTCCGCCAACCCCGGTCACTGGATCAACGCCTTCTGGCTGGCCATTGTCTGCCGTGACCAAACCCGGATGAATCAGTTGAGCGGCGTTCCGCTGGAGCTGTTGAGGGCGTCACGAGCGCGGTACGACGAGTTCATGTTCGATTGGGTCGACACACTTCAGTCCTACTGGGACGAGCGTCCCGGCCTCGTAGGGAAAATCGTCGCCACCATCGAGGGCTCGCATCCTGACGTCGCGCAGGTGGCGGAACAAGGTCTCATCGACAAGATTCTCTATCAACCGGTCAACCTCTTCCATCTCTTCGTACGCAAAGACCGAGAAGGTTTCAACCAGGCTCTCTTCGAGGCTCTGGGGCTGCACAGGTCGTACTGGACCGCGACCCCGGAGAGAGAAGCCAGCGTCGAGGGCTACCTGGCGCTCGGACCCCTGGCCATGGCCTGTCTAGCCCTCGACGCAGGATTCCCGATCGAGGTGGAATCCGAATACCTCCCCAAGCATCTCCTCCAGCGGAGCTGGGTCGGCGAGTCCCCCACCTGACACCGTTGGCGGACGACCGCGCTACTCGCCGGGACGCCCGAAGAGTTCCGCTTCCGAACGCAGCGCGGCGACCATGTTCGCGCGGTTCGCGGGTCCGTTCGCCTCGCGGCCCGGGATCACGGCGCGGGGGAGGTAGTCGCTGTCCACCGCAGGCGTCCAGCCCCGGCGGTGGTGGGCCAGTGCGGCGAGCGTGAGGGGGGTGAGCGGCAGGAGGGAGCTGGGGTGCGTACTGACCTCGCCGAACGCCCTGTTCGTGAGCAGCAGTTGCCTCAGCGCCGCGCCGAACGCCTCCCGGCGGCCCGGAGGACGGCTTCCGCCTGCGGAGTGTCGAGCGCGGGGTGACGATTACATGCCGCTCGATGTGCACAGCTCCACCGTTCCGTCCCGCTCGTGTCCGGCCGGGCGCAGGTCGCACATCGCCCTGCCGACCGACCGCTCCCGCGTGCTCAGCATCACCCTGGACAGCCCCGTGACCGCCGGGTAACTTTTAACCATGGCTGAGCAAGCGCTTAGCCATGCTCCGGAAGACGTAGAAGTAGCAGCCGACCAGGGAGGCACCCCGTGCGCCGTACGGTATTCAACGAGGACCACGAGGCGTTCCGGGAGACCATCCGGGCCTTCATCGCGGCCGAGGTCGTGCCTGTGTACGACGAGTGGTTCGCCGCCGGGCAGGCGCCGCGCGAGTTCTACCAGCAGCTCGGTGAGCTGGGCGTCTTCGGGATCAACGTGGACGAGGAGTACGACGGGGCGGGCATCGACTCGCACAAGTACGAGGCGATCATCTACGAGGAGACCGCCCGGGCCGGCGTCTCCTTCGGCGGCTCCGGCGTGCACACGCTGCTCGGCCTGCCGTACATCAAGATGCTCGCCACCGATGAGCAGAAGAAGCGCTGGCTGCCGAAGTTCGTCACCGGCGAGGAGATGTGGGCCCTCGCGATGACCGAGCCGGGCACCGGGTCGGACGTCGCGGGCATGAAGACCACCGCGAAGCTCTCCGAGGACGGCACGCACTACGTCCTCAACGGCGCCAAGACGTTCATCACCGGTGGCGTCCACGCCGACCGCGTCATCGTCTGCGCCCGCACCTCCGCCCCGCGCGAGGACGACCGCCGCTTCGGCATCTCGCTGTTCGCCGTGGACACCAAGTCCGAGGGCTACTCCATCGGCCGCAAGCTCGACAAGCTGGGCCTGAAGGTCTCCGACACCGCCGAGCTGGCGTTCGTGGACGTCAAGGTGCCCGCCGAGGACCTGCTCGGCGAGGAGAACAAGGGCTTCGGCTACCTCGGCACCAACCTGGCCTCCGAGCGCTGGGGCATCGCCTTCGGCGCGTACGCCCAGGCCGCCGCCGCCGTGCGGTTCGCCAAGGAGTACGTCCAGGAGCGCACCGTCTTCGGCAAGACCGTCGCCTCGTTCCAGAACACCAAGTTCGAGCTGGCCGCCTGCCAGGCCGAGGTGGACGCGGCCCAGGCCGTCGCCGACCGCGCCCTCGACGCGCTGGACGCCGGTGAGCTGACCGCCGCCGAGGCCGCCTCCGCCAAGCTGTTCTGCACCGAGGTCGCCCACCGCGTGATCGACCGCTGCCTCCAGCTGCACGGCGGCTACGGCTTCATGAACGAGTACCCGATCGCCCGCCTGTACGCGGACAACCGCGTCAACCGCATCTACGGCGGCACCAGCGAGGTCATGAAGTCGATCATCGCCAAGTCCATGGGCCTGTAGGGACCGCGTCCACACAGCCATGAGCACCGCACTCGATTCCCTGCTCGATCTGCTCGACCTGGAGCGGATCGAGCAGGACATCTTCCGGGGCACCAGCCGCTCGGCGGTCGTGCCCCGGGTCTTCGGCGGACAGGTCGCGGCCCAGGCGCTCGTCGCCGCGGGCCGCACCGTCCCCGCCGAGAAGTCCGCCCACTCGCTGCACGCGTACTTCCTGCGCATGGGCGACCCCGGCGCGCCGATCGTCTACACCGTCGACCGCATCCGCGACGGCCGCTCCTTCACCACCCGGAGGGTCGTCGCCGTCCAGCACGGGCAGCCGATCTTCCACCTCTCCGCGTCCTTCCAGGCGTACGAGGACGGGCTGGAGCACCAGGCGGCCATGCCGCCCGCGCCCGACCCCGAGACGCTGCCCACCGCCGCCGAGATGCTGCCCCGCTACGCCGACCGGTTCAGCGACCCCGGCATGGTGGACCGGCTGGTCGAGGCGCGGGCCGCCGTCGATCTGCGGTACGTGGACGCGCCCCCGTTCGGCACGGTCGGCGAACCCCGCGAGCCCAGGTCGCAGGTGTGGTTCCGTACCAACGGCAAGCTGGCCGACGACCCGCTGCTGCACGTCTGCATGGCCACCTACGTCTCCGACATGACGCTGCTCGACTCCGTGCTGCTCGCCCACGGGCGCGGCGGCTGGGCGGTCGGGGACGTCGTCGGGGCCAGCCTGGACCACGCGATGTGGTTCCACCGGCCCTTCCGGGCCGACGAGTGGCTGCTGTACGACCAGGAGTCGCCGTCCGCGTCCGGCGGGCGCGGCCTCGGCCAGGCCCGCATCTACACCCAGGACGGCCGCCTCGCGATCACCGTCATCCAGGAGGGTGTGGTCCGGGTCCCCCGGTGACCGGCCGCGCATCGGACATGAGTGGGCCGGGCGCGGACATACTCACCGGCATGACTGACGCGAAAAGCAGTGGTGGGGACTCGACGTTCACCGTCATCGTCGCGGCGCTGGCCAACCTCGGCATCGCCGTGGCGAAGGCGGTCGCCGGGCTGATCAGCGGATCGAGCGCGATGCTCTCCGAAGCGGCCCACTCGGTCGCCGACACCGTCACCGAGGTGCTGCTGCTCACCGCGCTCAAGCGCAGCGAGAAGCCGGCCGACGAGGACCACCCGCTCGGATACGGCTCCGAGCGGTACATCTGGGCGCTGCTCGCCTCCGTCGCCACCTTCGTCGGCGGGGCGGTCTACTCGTTCTACGACGGGGTGCACACCCTGCTCCAGGGCGAGGAGCTGGGCAACCCGCTGATCTCGTACATCGTGCTCGTCATCGCCTTCCTGCTGGAGGGCTTCTCACTGCGGACCGGGCTCAAGCAGGTCCGCGAGGAGGCCGACGAGCTGGGCGCGCCCGCCCGGCACTACTTCCGGCGCACCCCGGACACGGCCGTCAAGGCCGTGGTGATGGAGGACTCGGCGGCCCTGCTCGGGCTGCTGTTCGCGGCGGGCGGGCTGCTCGGCGGCCAGCTGACCGGGTCGGGGATGTGGGACGGCATCGCCTCGCTGCTGATCGGGGCGCTGCTGGTGTACGTGGCCTGGGTTCTCGGCCGGTCCAACATCCAGCTGCTGATCGGCAGGCCGGTGTCGCGGCCGATGCGGGACGGCATCCGGGAGGAGCTCCTCGGAGTGGAGCACCTCACCTCCGTCAAGGAGCTGACCACGCTCATCCAGCAGCCGGGCGAGGTCCTGGTCGCCGCGAAGGTCGGCTTCCGGGACACGGTCACCGCCGAAGAGGTCGAGTCCGCCTGCGAGCAGGCCGAGCACCGGCTGCGGGAGCGGTACGAGTCCATCAAGCGGGTGTACCTGGACCCCACCTCGGGGCGGGAGGCGCGCCGCCGGGCCCTCGCGGCCGAGGAGGGCGCGGAGGAGAAGGCCTGAGGCGCCGGCCTCTCAGAGCAGCCCCGCCGCGTCCAGCAGGTAGTCCGTCATCGGGTCGTAGAAGCGCGGGTCCAGGACGTGGTCGTCCAGCGGGATCGCCACCTGGAGGGTGCCCTCGGACTCGCCGAGGAACAGGGCGGGGTCGTTGCAGTCCGCGTAGCCGATGGCGTCCAGGCCGCGCTGTGCGGCGCAGCCCGCCCAGCCGTGGTCGGCGACGACGAGGTCGGGCAGGGGGCGGCCCTCGCGTTCCAGGCCGTCGAGGATGGCCGCCATCGGGGCCGGGGAGTGGGTGTGCCAGAGCGTCGCGCCGCGCTCCTGGACGGCGACGTCCGCGAACTGGAAGACCATGCCCTCGTCGGCCATCAGCCCGCCGGGGATGCGGACGATCTCGCAGCCGGCCGCCCGCAGCGCCTGCGCGGTCTGGCGGTGCACGTCGAGCAGGCCGCCGGGGTGGCCGGTGGCGAAGAGGACCCGTTCGGCGCCCTCGACGGCCTTGCGGAGCCGGGCGGCGGCCCGCTCCAGGGCGTCGACGGTCAGCTCGGGGTCGATGGTGTCCTGCCCGAACCGGTGCTCCGGGTCGTCGCTGACCCCGCACCGCTCGGCCATCACGGCCAGCACGTCCTGCTCGTCGCGCCACCGGTCGCCCAGCTCCAGGCCCAGCCAGTAGTGCCGGTCCCCGTTGGCCAGGCTGCGGTAGTGGGCCAGGTTGTTGTCGCGCGGGGTGGCGACGTCCCCCGCGATGCGCGTACGGACGAGGTGTTCGACGAGGGCGGCGCGGCTGGGTATCGGCATGGGGCCATTGTGCCGTGGCGCGTGCCCGGCGTCCCGGCCGTCCGGGAGGCGGTCAGTCCGCCTGCCGCTCCCCCGCCGCCGCGAAGGCGCCCCGGGCCAGCCGGTGCAGCAGCGCCGCCGTCTCGGTGCGCCCGGGCAGCGCGCCCGGGCGCCCCAGGTGCGGGGTGGAGTTCAGCAGGCCGAAGACGGCGTGGACGGCGGCGCGGGCCTCGTGTTCGGGCAGGTCCGGGTAGAGGTCGCGGACGACGGCGACCCACACCTCGACGTACTGCCGCTGGAGCCGGCGCACCCGCTTGCGGTCGGTGTCCCGCAGGCGGTCCAGCTCCCGGTCGTGCAGGGTGATCAGGGGGCGGTCGTCGAGGGCGAAGTCGATGTGGCCCTCGATGAGCGCGTCCAGCAGGGCCTCGGGCGATCCGTCGCCGGAGGCGGCGTCCTCGGACACCCGGAGCTCGCCGCCGGCCAGCAGCCGTTCGCTGATGCCGACGAGGAGCTCGGCGAGCATCGCGTCCTTGCCGGGGAAGTGGCGGTAGAGGCCGGGGCCGCTGATGCCGACGGCGGCCCCTATCTCGTCTACGCCGACGCCGTGGAAGCCGCGCTCGGCGAAGAGCCGGGCGGCCTCCCGGAGGATCTGCTCGCGGCGGGTCGGGGCCGCGACGCGGGCGGCGGCATGGGTGCTCATGAGCAGCCATTCTAGACAGGCGGGTTAGCGCTCGTTAACCTGTGATCACGTTAACGCTCATTAACACGGTGGCGTTGGCGATCGGAACGGCGCGGTACGGGCAAGGGGGCTCGACACGATGCAGCAGGCACCGGTGCTGACGAGCGCGGCGGATCCCGCCTCGGCGGCCTGGCAGGCCAACGAGGCGGCGCACCACGCGCTCGCCGACGAGCTGCGCAAGCGGCTCGCCACGGCCAGGCTCGGCGGAGGTGAGAGGGCCCGCGCCCGGCATGTGGCGCGCGGCAAGCTGCTGCCCAGGGAGCGGGTGGACACCCTGCTCGACCCGGGCTCGCCCTTCCTGGAGCTGGCCCCGCTGGCGGCCGAGGGGCTCTACGGGGGCGCGGCGCCGGCCGCCGGGGTGATCGCCGGGATCGGCCGGGTCAGCGGCCGGGAGTGCGTGGTCGTCGCCAACGACGCGACCGTCAAGGGCGGCACGTACTACCCGATGACCGTGAAGAAGCACCTGCGGGCCCAGGAGGTGGCGCTGGAGAACCGTCTCCCCTGCCTCTATCTGGTGGACTCGGGCGGTGCCTTCCTGCCGATGCAGGACGAGGTCTTCCCGGACCGCGAGCACTTCGGCCGGATCTTCTACAACCAGGCCCGGATGTCGGGCGCCGGCATCCCGCAGATCGCGGCGGTCCTGGGCTCCTGCACGGCGGGCGGGGCGTATGTCCCGGCGATGAGCGACGAGGCCGTCATCGTCCGGAACCAGGGCACGATCTTCCTGGGCGGCCCGCCGCTGGTGAAGGCCGCCACCGGCGAGGTGGTCACGGCCGAGGAGCTGGGCGGCGGCGAGGTGCACTCCCGTACGTCGGGCGTCACCGACCACCTCGCGGAGGACGACGCGCACGCGCTGCGGATCGTGCGGAACATCGTGGCGACGCTGCCGGACCGGGGCGCGCTGCCCTGGTCGGTGCGGCCGGTCGAGGAGCCGAAGGTGGACCCGGCCGGGCTCTACGGAGCGGTCCCGGTCGACTCGCGTACGCCGTACGACGTGCGCGAGGTGATCGCCCGGGTGGCCGACGGCTCGCGGTTCGCCGAGTTCAAGGCGGAGTACGGCCAGACGCTGATCACCGGCTTCGCGCACATCCACGGCCATCCGGTCGGGATCGTCGCCAACAACGGCATCCTGTTCTCCGAGTCCGCCCAGAAGGGCGCGCACTTCATCGAGCTGTGCGACCAGCGCGGCATCCCGCTGGTCTTCCTGCAGAACATCTCGGGCTTCATGGTGGGCCGGGACTACGAGGCCGGCGGCATCGCCAAGCACGGCGCGAAGATGGTCACCGCCGTCGCCTGCACCCGGGTGCCGAAGCTGACCGTGGTCGTCGGCGGCTCCTACGGCGCGGGCAACTACTCCATGTGCGGCCGGGCCTACAGCCCCCGGTTCCTGTGGATGTGGCCCAACGCGAAGATCTCCGTCATGGGCGGCGAGCAGGCCGCCTCCGTCCTCGCCACGGTCAAGCGCGACCAGCTGGGCGACGACTGGAGCGCCGAGGACGAGGAGGCCTTCAAGGCCCCGATCCGCGAGCAGTACGAGACCCAGGGCAACGCGTACTACGCCACCGCCCGGCTCTGGGACGACGGGGTGATCGACCCGCTGGAGACCCGGCAGGTGCTGGGGCTCGCCCTGACCGCGTGCGCCAACGCGCCCTTGGGCGACGCCGGCTTCGGCGTCTTCCGGATGTGAGGAAGAGATGACGATGTTCGACACGGTCCTCGTCGCCAACCGCGGCGAGATCGCGGTCCGGGTCATCCGGACCCTGCGCGAGCTGGGCGTGCGCTCGGTCGCCGTCTTCAGCGACGCCGACGCCGACGCGCGGCACGTACGGGAGGCCGACACGGCCGTACGGATCGGCCCCGCGCCCGCCTCCGAGAGCTACCTCAGCGCCGACCGCCTCCTGGAGGCCGCCCGCCGCACCGGCGCCCAGGCCGTCCACCCCGGCTACGGCTTCCTGGCGGAGAACGCGGCCTTCGCCCACGCCTGCACGGAGGCGGGGCTGGTCTTCATCGGCCCGCCCGCCGCCGCGATCTCGCTGATGGGCGACAAGATCCGGGCCAAGGAGACGGTCGCCGCGGCGGGCGTCCCCGTCGTGCCCGGCTCCTCCGGGAGCGGCCTGAGCGACGCCGAGCTGGCGGAGGCGGCGGCCGGGATCGGCATGCCCGTGCTGCTGAAGCCCTCGGCGGGCGGCGGCGGCAAGGGCATGCGGCTGGTCCGGGACGCGGCGCTGCTCGCGGACGAGATCGCGGCGGCCCGGCGCGAGGCCCGCGCCTCCTTCGGCGACGACACGCTGCTGGTGGAGCGGTGGATCGACCGGCCGCGCCACATCGAGATCCAGGTCCTGGCCGACACGCACGGCAACGTGGTGCACCTGGGCGAGCGCGAGTGCTCGCTCCAGCGCCGCCACCAGAAGATCATCGAGGAGGCCCCGTCCGTCCTGCTGGACGAGGCGACCCGGGCCTCGATGGGCGAGGCGGCCGTCCAGGCGGCCCGCTCCTGCGGGTACGTCGGCGCGGGCACGGTGGAGTTCATCGTCCCGGGCAGCGACCCGTCCTCGTACTACTTCATGGAGATGAACACCCGCCTCCAGGTCGAGCACCCGGTGACCGAGCTGATCACCGGTCTCGACCTGGTGGAGTGGCAGCTGCGCGTCGCCTCCGGTGAGCCGCTGCCGTACGGGCAGGACGCCATCACGCTCACCGGGCACGCGGTGGAGGCCCGGGTCTGCGCCGAGGACCCGGCCCGCGGCTTCCTGCCCTCCGGCGGCACCGTGCTGGCGCTGCACGAGCCGCAGGGCGGCGGGGTCCGCACCGACTCGGGGCTCGCCGAGGGCGGCGAGGTCGGCAGCCTGTACGACCCGATGCTGTCCAAGGTCATCGCGTACGGCCCCGACCGGGCGACCGCCCTGCGCCGGCTGCGGGTGGCCCTCGCGGACACCGTCGTCCTCGGCGTCCCGGTCAACGCGGGCTTCCTGCGCCGGCTGCTGGCCCACCCGGCCGTGGTGGCGGGCGAGCTGGACACCGGCCTGGTGGAGCGCGAAGTGGCCGCCCTGGTCCCGGACGGCGTGCCGGAGGAGGTGTACGCGGCCGCGGCGCTGCTGCGGCAGCACACCGCGTCCGCCGCCGCCCGCCCCGCGCCCGGCGCCTGGGCCGACCCGTTCTCGGCCGGGAACGGCTGGCGGCTCGGCGGCGCCCCGGCGCGGACCGTGCTCGACTTCCACATCCCGGGCCACGACCCGGTCCAGGTGGGCCTGCGGCCGTGCGGCGGCGGGGACACCGAGCTGACGTTCGGCCATGTCGGCGAGGGCGCGACCCCGCCCGCCCCGGAATCGGGTTCCTGCGGACCGCTCGGCCCGCTGCCCGGCACGGCGGAGAAGGCCAGGACCCTGGCGGCCGGTGACGGCCGGATCGCGTTCGAACTCGCCGGGGTCACCCATGTGTTCGCGTACGCGGTCTCCCCGGAGGGGCACTGGCTCGGCCGGGACGGCGACAGCTGGCACGTCCGGGACCACGACCCGGTCGAGGCGTCGCTGACCGGCGCCGCCCGCTCCGGCGCGGACACGCTCGCCGCGCCCATGCCCGGGACGGTGACCGTGGTGAAGGTGGCCGTCGGGGACGAGGTCGCCGCCGGGCAGAGCCTGCTGGTGGTGGAGGCGATGAAGATGGAGCACGTCATCTCCGCGCCGCACGCCGGCACCGTGACCGAGCTCGACGTGACCGCCGGGTCCACGGTGGCCATGGACCAGGTGCTCGCCGTGGTCGTGCCCGCCGCCGGTGCCGGGGAGGACGCATGAGCGCCGACGCCCGCGCCCTGCCGATGACCGTGCCCGCCGAGGGGCTGCCCGCCCGGGTCCGGATCCACGAGGTCGGCGCCCGCGACGGCCTCCAGAACGAGAAGGAGGTCGTCCCGACCGAGGTGAAGGCGGAGTTCATCCGCCGGCTCGCGGTCGCCGGGCTGACCACCATCGAGGCCACCAGCTTCGTGCACCCCAAGTGGGTGCCCCAACTCGCGGACGCCGAGCAGCTGTTCCCGATGCTCGGGGACATCGCGGACGTCGGCGACGTGGCGCTGCCGGTCCTCGTACCGAACGAACGCGGGCTCGACCGGGCCCTGGCGCTCGGCGCCCGCGGGATCGCGGTGTTCGGCTCGGCCACGGAGACGTTCGCCGCGCGCAACCTCAACCGCACGGTGGACGAGTCACTGGCGATGTTCGCGCCGGTGGTGGCCCGGGCCAGGGCCGAGTCGGTGCGGGTGCGCGGCTACCTGTCGATGTGCTTCGGAGACCCCTGGGAGGGCGCCGTGCCGGTCCCGCAGGTCGTCCGGGTCGCGAAGGCGCTGATGGACCTCGGCTGCGACGAGCTGTCCCTCGGCGACACCATCGGCGTCGCCACCCCCGGCCACGTGACCGCGCTGCTGACCGGGCTGAACGAGGCCGGGGTGGCCACCGACGTGATCGGGGTGCATTTCCACGACACGTACGGGCAGGCCCTGGCCAACACCCTGACGGCGCTCCGGCACGGCGTGACGACCGTGGACGCGTCGGCCGGCGGCCTCGGCGGCTGCCCCTACGCGAAGAGCGCGACCGGAAACCTCGCCACCGAGGATCTCGTGTGGATGCTCGACGGCCTCGGTATCGAAACCGGGGTCGACCTCGACGAGCTCACCGCCACCAGCGTATGGCTCGCCGGACACCTGGGCCGACCCAGCCCTTCCCGTACCGTCCGCGCCCTGTCCCACAAGGAGCAGTGATACCCCGATGTCCCTGGACCACCGGCTGACCGCCGAGCACGAGGAACTCCGCCGCACCGTCGAGGAGTTCGCCCATGACGTCGTCGCCCCGAAGATCGGCGACTTCTACGAGCGGCACGAGTTCCCGTACGAGATCGTGCGCGAGATGGGGCGGATGGGCCTGTTCGGGCTGCCGTTCCCGGAGGAGTACGGCGGGATGGGCGGCGACTACCTCGCGCTCGGCATCGCCCTGGAGGAGCTGGCCCGGGTCGACTCCTCGGTCGCGATCACGCTGGAGGCGGGCGTCTCGCTGGGCGCGATGCCGGTCTACCGCTTCGGCACCGAGGAGCAGAAGCGGCGGTGGCTGCCGAAGCTCTGCTCGGGCGAGGCGCTGGGCGCGTTCGGCCTGACCGAGCCGGACGGCGGCTCGGACGCGGGCGGCACCCGGACGACCGCCGTGCGCGACGAGGCGGCGGGCGAGTGGGTGATCAACGGCTCCAAATGCTTCATCACCAACTCCGGTACGGACATCACGGAGCTGGTGACCGTCACGGCGGTGACCGGCCGCAAGGAGAACGGCGCCCCGCTGATCTCCTCGATCATCGTCCCCTCCGGCACCCCCGGCTTCACGGTGGCCGCCCCCTACTCCAAGGTCGGCTGGAACGCCTCGGACACCCGCGAGCTGTCCTTCGCCGACGTCCGCGTCCCGCTGGAGAACCTGCTCGGCGAGGAGGGCCGGGGCTACGCGCAGTTCCTGCGCATCCTGGACGAGGGCCGCATCGCCATCGCGGCGCTCTCGACGGGCCTGGCGCAGGGCTGTGTGGACGAGTCGGTGAAGTACGCCGCCGAGCGGCATGCCTTCGGGAAGCCGATCGGCGCCAACCAGGCCATCCAGTTCAAGATCGCGGACATGGAGATGCGCGCGCACATGGCCCGCATCGGCTGGCGCGACGCGGCCTCCCGGCTGCTGGCGGAGGAGCCGTTCAAGAAGGAGGCGGCCATCGCCAAGCTGTACTCCTCGACGGTGGCCGTGGACAACGCCCGCGAGGCGACCCAGATCCACGGCGGCTACGGCTTCATGAACGAGTACCCGGTGGCCCGGATGTGGCGCGACTCCAAGATCCTGGAGATCGGCGAGGGCACGAGCGAGGTGCAGCGCATGCTGATCGCGCGGGAGCTGGGGCTGCAGGCCTGAGCCCGGTCGCGGCGGCGTACGGCTCCGGCCCGCGCCGCCCCGTTCCGCTTCCCCTATTCTCGTTCGACACCGGCGCCGGGGCCCGGCAGAGTCGGGCCATGAAGCCTGCCGCCTGGCCCCTCTACGGGCTCCGCATCCGCACGCCCCGGCTGGAACTGCGCCTGCCCGACCTGGAGTTGCTGGACGACCTGGCGGCGGTCGGTGCCGGCGGGGTGCACGCCCCGGACACCATGCCGTTCACCGTGCCGTGGACCGACGGCCCGCCCGCCGAGCGCGGGCGGGCCGTCTTCCAGCATGTGCTGTCCACGATCGCCGGCTGGTCCGCCGATGACTGGTGCCTGAGCCTCGCGGTGCTGCGCGAGGGCCGGGTGGTCGGACGCCAGGACCTGATGGCGAAGCAGTTCGCGGTGACCGGCCAGGTCGAGACGGGCTCCTGGCTCGGGCTCGCGCACCAGGGCCGGGGCATCGGCACGGAGATGCGGGCCGCCGTCCTGCACTTCGCCTTCACCGGACTCGGCGCCGCCACGGCGGTCTCGGCCGCGATGCTGGACAACCCCCGCTCCCTGGGCGTCTCCCGGCGGCTCGGCTACCGGCCGGACGGGCTGTCGGTCACCGCGCTGCGGGGCGAGCCGGTCACCCTCCAGCGGCTGCGCCTGGAGCGCGGGCGGTGGGAGGAGCACCGCACGGCCGACGTGACGGTCGAGGGGCTGGACGACTGCCGGTACATGTTCGGGTGAGCCCGCCCGGCGGTCGGGGCCGGGGGCCGTCGACAGGTCGACATTGCGTGAGGTTAGGCTAGCCTTCCCTTGAACGTGTCACCTGCCGGTCTCCGGCTCGTACGAAGGCGGATTCCGTCATGAGCACTACCCGAGCGTCCCGTCCCACCCGCCGCGGCCTGCTGGCCATGGGCGGTGCCGTTGGTCTCGGCGCCGTGCTCGCGGCCTGCGGCGGCAGCGACTCGAAGGACTCCGCCGGCTCGGGCTCCAAGAGCGCCGACGCCGGGCCGTGGAAGTTCAAGGACGACCGGGGCCAGGTCGCCGAAGCCAAGTCCATACCGAAGAACATCGTCGCCTTCACCGGTGTCGCCGCCGCCCTCCACGACTACGGCATCGAGGTCAAGGCGGTCTTCGGCCCGACGAAGACCAAGGACGGCAAGCCGGACGTGCAGGCCGGCGACCTGGACATCGGCAAGGTCGAGATCCTGGGCAACGTCTGGGGCGAGTTCAACGTCGAGAAGTACGCGGAGCTCGGCCCGGAGCTGCTGGTCACGGCGATGTGGGAGAAGGACGCCCTCTGGTACGTGCCGGACCAGTCCAAGGACAAGATCCTCAAGCTGGCCCCGAGCGTCGCCCTGTGGGCCGCCGAGACCACGATCCCGAAGGCCATCCAGCGCCACGAGGACCTGGCGGCCTCGCTCGGCGCCGATGTGAAGTCCGCGAAGGTCGTCGCCGCGAAGACGCGGTTCGAGAAGGCGGCGGCCCGGCTGCGCGCGGCCGCGAAGTCGAAGCCGGAGATCAGGGTCATGGTCGGCTCGGCCAGCCAGGACCTGTTCTACGTCTCGCTCGCCAAGATGTCCGCCGACACCCTGTACTTCCAGGACCTGGGCGTGAAGTTCGTGACGCCGAAGGTGAACGCGGCGGGCTTCTTCGAGGAGCTGAGCTGGGAGAACGTCGACAAGTACGACGCCGACATCATCATGATGGACAACCGCTCCTCGGCCCTCCAGCCCGAGGCCCTGACCTCCAAGCCGACCTGGGCGCAGCTGCCCGCAGTCAAGGCGGGCCAGGTCGTCCCGCGTACGACGGAGCCGATCTACAGCTACGACAAGTGCGCGCCGATCCTGGAGGACCTGGCGAAGGCCATCGAGAACGCCAAGAAGGTCGCCTGACGCGACGGTTCACCGCCCCCGGCGGCCGGAATGCCCGGCCGCCGGGGGCGGTGCCGTGTCAGCTCCCGCCCGCCGTCTCCGACGCGGGCCACGGGACCTGCGGCGAGCGGTAGTAGTCGATGCCCTGGGCGGTGAACCGCTCCCCGAGCGCCGCGAGCCGCACCTTGTACGTCTCCCAGTCGTGCGTCGAAGCGGGCGACCAGGCCAGCTCGGCGGCGCCGGGCAGCCTCGGGAACGCCATGGCGTCGATGTCGTCGCTGTCGGTCAGGGTCTCGGACCAGATCGGCGCCTCCACCCCGAGGACCGCGCTCTCCGGGGCGCCGGTGAGGTACGTCCCCGGGTCCCAGTCGTAACTGCGCTGCACCTCGACCGTGCCGGCCCACTTCAGGCCCAGCACGGTCTGGTCGTTGTACTTCATGTCGAGGTACACCCGGTCCGCCGGCGACAGCACCAGCTTCGTGCCGTTCTTCGCCGCGTCCACCACCTGCTGCCGGTCGGCGGCACTGGTCTTGTCGTAGCCCCAGTACTGCGCGACGGCGCCCTTCACCGGGTCGGCGCCGGTCAGCTGGTGCCAGCCCATCACGGTCTTGCCGTACTTGCCGACGATGGCCTGGGCCCGGTCCATGATCTCCACGTAGTCCTCATGGGTGGTGGAGTGCGCCTCGTCGCCGCCGATGTGGAAGTAGCGGCCGGGCGTGAGCGCGGCCACCTCGCCGACGACGTCGTCGATGAAGTCGTACGTGACGTCCTTGCCGGCGCACAGCGTGCTGAAACCGACCTTGATACCGGTGTAGAGCGGCGGTGCGACGCCGTCGCAGTTCAGCTCGGCGTACGAGGCGAGCGCCGCGTTGGTGTGGCTGGGCATGTCGATCTCCGGGACCACCTCCAGATAGCGGGAGGCCGCGTACCGCACGATCTCCTGGTACTGCGCCTTCGTGTAGTACCCGCCGGGTCCGCCGTCGACCTCGGTGGAGCCGCCGTACGTGGCCAGCCTCGGCCAGGAGTCGATGGCGATGCGCCAGCCCTGGTCGTCGGAGAGGTGGATGTGGAAGGTGTTGAACTTGTACTGGGCGACCTGGTCGATGTAGCGCTTGACCTCGTCCACCGAGAAGAAGTGGCGCGCGACGTCGAGCATCGCGCCCCGGTAGGCGTAGCGCGGGGTGTCGGTGATGGAGCCGCCGGCGATCCGCCAGGGGCCCGTCTGGCGGGTGTCGCGCTCCACCTGGGCCGGAAGCAGCTGGCGCAGCGTCTGGACGCCGTGGAAGAGCCCTGCGGGCTGCCTGGCGGTGATGGTGACGTTGCCGCGCCCGGAGGTGAGCGTGTAGCCCTCGGCGCCCAGCTTGCCGGCGCGGGGGTCGATCCGGAGCCGGATGCCGTCGGCGCCGTCCTTGGTGGTGACGGGCAGGGCGAATCCGGTGGAGGGGCGCAGCACGCCCGCCAGGTAGTCGCCGATCCTCCGGGCCTCGCCGGAGGAGCCGAGGGTCCGGATCCTGGTGGAACCGTTGAGCATGTACGGGTCGCCGCCGGGTCTGACCGAGACGGGGGCGGGCACCACTTGGCCGAGCGGCCTGGGTGCCCACGCCGCCCCGGCCGTACCGGCGGCGGACGCCTGTGGGGCGGCGCACGCGCTGGAGACACCGGCCGCCGCGACGAGTAGCAGCGAGCCGAGGAGCCGGGGTAGAGAACGGGTAAGAGCACTGCGCCGTACCGTGTGCAGTCTCACAAGCCGGGTCCCTTTCTGGGGGGTCACTCTGCTGGGTCTCCTGACCTTTCTCCGTCGCCATGCGTACCGCGCGTCTCACGGGTGGTCAAGGTGTAGACCACCTACCGGCGTTGGTCACCCAGGCACCCTGATGGTCTTTTGCGGCTTATGTGCGGATTCACCCCTTCGGCTCCGACCACTACGGCGCCACCCCCTCCCCCACACCCCCGTGCCGCCCGTGCGAAATCCACCCAAGCCAGAAAAAGAGGGCCAGTATCGCGGTTCCCTGCCCGAAATCGGGCAGGATTGTTGCGCTCGGGCCCCTTCCGCCGCAGTATCGACGGGTGCTCGAACGCCTCTCGTCGTACGACGACCTCATTGACCACGTGGTGCGCAGCACCACGCTGCCCCGCGGCGAAGCCGCCCGGGTGATCCTCGACGTGCTGGCGTACTTCGACGAGACGACCGAGGTCTTCGTCCGCCGCCGCCACCGCGAACTGCAGGCCGGCGGCCTGGTGAACACGGAGATCTTCGAGCGGATCGCGGCCGAACTGCCGCACCGCGCGGTCGCACCGCCGGAGCTCTCGCTCCGTCAGCTGCGCCGGATCGTCTACGGCTGAGGCCGCCTCACGGCCGGGTACCCCTTTACTTGTTCGTCGTCGGAGGACAGAAAGCTCTATGTGCGGAATCGTCGGTTACATCGGAAAGCGTGACGTGGCCCCGCTGCTGCTCGAGGGCCTGCAGCGGCTGGAGTACCGGGGTTACGACTCCGCCGGGATCGTGATCACCGGGAAGCCCGCGGCCGGGAAGCCCGCCGCGCTGAAGTCGGTCAAGGCCAAGGGCCGGGTCCGCGAGCTGGAGTCCCGGGTCCCCAAGCGCTTCGCCGGCACGACCGGCATCGCCCACACCCGCTGGGCCACCCACGGCGCCCCGAGCGACGAGAACGCCCACCCGCACCTGGACGCCGAGGGCAGGGTCGCCGTCGTCCACAACGGGATCATCGACAACGCCTCCGAGCTGCGCGCCCGGCTGACCGCCGAGGGCGTCGTCTTCCTCTCCGAGACCGACACCGAGGTGCTGGTCCACCTGATCGCCCGCTCGGACGCCGCGACGCTGGAGGAGAAGGTCCGCGAGGCCCTGCGCTCCGTCGAGGGCACCTACGGCATCGCCGTCCTGCATGCCGACTTCAACGACCGCATCGTGGTCGCCCGCAACGGCTCCCCGGTCGTCCTCGGCATCGGCGAGAAGGAGATGTTCGTCGCCTCGGACGTCGCCGCCCTGGTCGCCCACACCCGCCAGGTCGTCACCCTGGACGACGGCGAGATGGCCACCCTGAAGGCCGACGACTTCCGTACGTACACCACGGAGGGCTCCACCACGACGGCCACGCCGACCACCGTGGAGTGGGAGGCCGAGTCGTACGACATGGGCGGCCACGACACGTACATGCACAAGGAGATCTCGGAGCAGGCGGACGCCGTCGACCGGGTGCTGCGCGGCCGGATCGACGACCGGTTCTCCACGGTGCACCTGGGCGGCCTCAATCTGGACGCCCGCGAGGCGCGCGGGGTCCGCCGGATCAAGATCCTGGGCTGCGGCACCTCGTACCACGCGGGCCAGATCGGCGCCCAGCTGATCGAGGAGCTGGCCCGCATCCCCGCGGATGCCGAGCCCGCCTCCGAGTTCCGCTACCGCAACCCGGTCGTGGACCCCGACACGCTGTACGTCGCGGTCTCGCAGTCGGGTGAGACGTACGACGTGCTGGCCGCCGTCCAGGAGCTGAAGCGCAAGGGCGCCCGGGTCCTCGGTGTGGTCAACGTGGTCGGCTCGGCGATCGCCCGCGAGGCGGACGGCGGCACCTATGTGCACGCGGGGCCCGAGGTGTGCGTGGTCTCCACCAAGTGCTTCACCAACACCGTGGTCGCCTTCGCGCTGCTCGCCCTGCACCTGGGCCGCATCCGGGACCTGTCGGTCGCCGACGGCAAGCGGATCATCGAGGGCCTGCGCAAGCTGCCCGCCCAGATCAGCGAGATCCTGGCGGGCGAGGACGAGATCAAGCGGCTGGCCGCCGAGTACGCGGACGCGAAGTCGATGATGTTCATCGGCCGGGTGCGCGGGTACCCCGTGGCCCGTGAGGCGTCGCTGAAGCTCAAGGAGGTCTCGTACATCCACGCCGAGGCCTACCCCGCCTCCGAGCTGAAGCACGGCCCGCTCGCCCTGATCGAGCCCGCGATGCCGACCGTGGCGATCGTCCCGGACGACGACCTGCTGGAGAAGAACCGCGCCGCGATGGAGGAGATCAAGGCCCGCAGCGGCCGCATCCTCGCCGTGGCCCACCAGGTCCAGGAGAAGGCCGACCACACCATCGTCGTACCGAAGAACGAGAACGAGCTGGACCCGATCCTCATGGGCATCCCGCTCCAGCTCTTCGCCTACCACACGGCGCTGGCCATGGGCCGGGACATCGACAAGCCCCGCAATCTGGCCAAGTCGGTCACCGTCGAATAGTCACGTTACGCGGATGAGGTCCTGCGGTCGGTGACCGCGGGACCTCATCCGCATACGGGCCCGAATCAGCCCCGGAGCGGCCGGGAAGGGCCCATGAGGCTTTTTCCACAGGCGAGTTGACGCCACGGGCCCCCGAGCGGCTTCCGGGCTACGGGATGACCACCACCGGCCGCTGGGCGCGGCGGGCCAGACGGCCGGCCACCGAGCCGAAGATCTTGCCCACCAGGCCGTGCGTGGACCCCACCACGATGGCGTCCGCCGAGTACTCCCGGCCGACCTCCTCCAGCTCGTGGCAGATGTCCCCGCCGCGCTCCACGAGCACCCAGGGCACCTCGGCGAGGTAGTCCGCGCAGGCGAGCTCCAGGCCCAGGACCTCGGTGCGGTGGTCCGGCACGTCCACGAAGACGGGGGGCTCGCAGCCCGCCCAGACCGTGGTCGGAAGCCGGTTGGCGACATGGACGATGATCAGACCGGAGCCTGTCCTGCGGGACATGCCGATCGCATAGGCGAGGGCCCGCTCGCTGGAGGTCGAGCCGTCGAAGCCGACGACGACCCCGTGCCTGAAGGCGGGATCGCACGGACGGCGCGCTTGTTCGGCCGCCAGCGGGTCCGACAGGGGGTCGGCTACCTGCTTGCGGTCCGCGGGTTCGGGGATTTCGTGACCGGCCATCGGTGTCTCGGCGAAGAGAGTCCTCGTGAGGAGAGCGACGTGGGAAGGTGCGTCAGCGGGCTGTGTCGTGGTGTCCGGGAATCATCTTCCCAACCCCTTACCCCCAAGGGTACGGCCCCACTCCTCCATTGCCCGCCCCGCGCACGGCGCATGCGGCGTTTTCCGGAGCATGCCCGAGACGGGGCCCCCATGGCAATGCCGGTTGGCCTCTACACAGACGTACGGGCCGCCGCCCCGGCCCCTTGCGGCGCCCGGCCGGGCCGCCCGGGACGGGCCCGGGCGGACGGTCCGGGGGCGTCGCCCGGCAGGAGCGGAACCCACTCTTCCGGGGGAGTCGGCCGGCTCGCCCGGTCCGTCCGGAACCCACCGCACGGTCTGCTCCGGGGACGGCCGGTAGAGCGGTATTCGGATGCCCGCCCGGACCGGCCGCCGACCGGGGCCGCCGAACCCGCCGCGGGGGCCGCGGCCCCGGCGAGGGGGCGTGCGGAGGTGGATGGGCGCCCCGGGTTGTGCGCCGGTAGAACGACTGATTTCCGCACACGCGACCGTACGTTTTCAGCCAACTTCGAGGACCGGTCCGTTCCTTGTCGAAATGGCCGATCAACCCCCTTGCCACCAGGCAGGAAGAGACCGACCGGTACGCTTCCGCCCAATGGGGACGGGCCATGAACGCCGGACGCACTTCCCTGCACGGGCCGCGAGTGAAACGCTTCGTGATCGAACGCTTCCCGCCAGGTTGCCTTGTCGACAATGAGCCGGTTGGTGAACTTGTCACGACGGCACCACGGGACGCAGTAGATTCGATCTTGGGCGTCTCAGGCCAGGGACTCGTGCACGACCGAGGGGACATGTGCAGGTGCGACAGGCCCGTCAGGACCAGGAAGACGCGAACACCGAGGGGGGCTTAGCGTCATGAGCCAGGACTCCGCCACCGCAACGGAGACTGTTAGGAAGCTGGGCGGAAGACGACGCCGGGAAGTCGTCGCCGTCCTGCTCTTCAGCGGTGGCCCCATCTTCGAGAGCTCCATCCCGCTGTCGGTGTTCGGAATCGACCGCCAGGACGCGGGAGTTCCGCGCTACCGGTTGCTCGTGTGCAGCGGTGAAGAGGGACCGCTGCGCACCACCGGAGGACTCGAACTGACCGCGCCCTACGGGCTGGAGGCGATCAGCAGGGCCGGCACCGTCGTGGTGCCCGCCTGGCGCTCGATCACCTCGCCGCCGCCCATGGAGGCGCTGGACGCGCTGCGCCGCGCCCACGAGGAGGGCGCCCGCATCGTCGGCCTGTGCACGGGGGCCTTCGTGCTCGCCGCCGCCGGGCTGCTGGACGGCCGCCCGGCCACCACCCACTGGATGTACGCACCGACGCTGGCCAAGCGCTATCCGTCGGTGCACGTCGACCCACGCGAACTGTTCGTGGACGACGGGGACGTGCTGACCTCCGCCGGGACGGCGGCCGGCATCGACCTGTGTCTGCACATAGTCCGCTCGGACCACGGCACCGAGGCCGCCGGGGCACTCGCCCGACGGCTCGTCGTGCCGCCCCGGCGCAGTGGCGGTCAGGAGCGCTACCTCGACAGGTCTTTACCCGAAGAGATCGGCTCCGACCCGCTCGCCGAGGTCGTCGCCTGGGCGCTGGAGCATCTGCACGAGCAGTTCGACGTGGAGACGCTGGCCGCGCGTGCCTACATGAGCCGGCGGACCTTCGACCGGAGGTTCCGCTCGCTGACGGGCAGCGCACCGCTCCAGTGGCTGATCACCCAGCGGGTGCTGCAGGCGCAGCGCCTCCTGGAGACGTCGGACTACTCGGTGGACGAGGTCGCGGGCCGCTGCGGCTTCCGCTCGCCGGTCGCGCTGCGCGGGCACTTCCGCCGCCAGCTCGGCTCCTCCCCCGCCGCGTACCGGGCCGCCTACCGGGCCCGTCGTCCGCAGGGCGGGATGCCGGAGCCGGTCATGGTGACGGAGGCGGCGGTGCCCAGCCAGGGCAACGCCCAGAGCCGCCGTACCGCCGTCCCCGGTCCGTCCGGCGCCGCACCCGCGGTGCTGGACGCGAAGGCGGGCACCGATGTGTTCGCCGCGGGGCGCCCGGCCCTGCCCGGGCAGCGGAGCGCCCCGTAGGGTGGAGCCCATGAACGACCGCATGGTGTGGATCGACTGCGAGATGACCGGGCTCTCGTTGGCGGAGGACGCACTCATCGAGGTGGCCGCCCTGGTCACCGACTCGGAGCTGAACGTGCTCGGCGAAGGGGTGGACATCGTGATCCGCCCGCCGGACGCGGCGCTGGAGACCATGCCCGAGGTGGTGCGGCAGATGCACACCGCCTCGGGCCTCCTCGACGAGCTGGCCGGCGGCACCACGCTGGCCGACGCCGAGGAGCAGGTCCTCGCCTATGTCCGCGAGCACGTGAAGGAGCCGGGCAAGGCGCCCCTGTGCGGGAACTCGGTCGGCACCGACCGCGGTTTCCTCTCCCGGGACATGCCGCTGCTGGAGGGCTACCTCCACTACCGGATCGTGGACGTCTCCTCCATCAAGGAGCTGTCCCGCCGCTGGTATCCGAGGGCGTACTTCAACAGCCCGGAGAAGAACGGCAACCACCGGGCGCTCGCCGACATCCGCGACTCGATCACCGAGCTGCGGTATTACCGCGAGGCGGTCTTCGTCCCGCAGCCCGGCCCGGACTCCGAGCAGGCGAGGGCGGCGGCCGCGCGGGTCTCGCAGCCCCGCGCCTGAAGGCGCTGGTCACGGCCCTTCCGGGGGCCGCGACCCCCCGCCGGGAAATGAGTGCGCGAGCACCCTCCCGGACCCTGTACACTTTTTCTCGGCCGGTCGGAAACGCCCGGGCGTGGTGGGTATAGCTCAGATGGTAGAGCACCTGGTTGTGGTCCAGGATGTCGCGGGTTCGAGTCCCGTTACTCACCCTGAAGGATCAGCCCCCGACCTGTCTCACAGGTCGGGGGCTGATGCGTTTCCCGGCGCTACGCGAGGCCGTCGGCGGCGCCCAGGGGCCGCCAGGCCGGTCCGTCGCCGTCCGGTACGACCCGGCCGAAGGCCGCGTCCGCGAAGTGGATGCCGAAGGCGAGCGTGCCCGGCTCCGCGAGTTCGGCGACGAGGCGGCGGCGGTGTGCGGCGGACCCGGCCGGGTCGTGGTCGTAGACGCAGGACCAGTCGGGCCGGTCCACCTGGACCGGTGAGTGCAGCGAGTCCCCGAAGGCGATCAGCCGCTTCCCGCCGCCGGTGATGACGAACTCCGTGTGGCCCGCGGTGTGTCCGGCGGTGACCCGGACCCGGACGCCGGGGAAGATCTCCTGGCCGTCGGCGACCGTACGGACGTGGGGCGCGAGGGCGTCCGGGCCGTCACCGGGCTCGCGGGCGACCCACTCCGCTTCCGCCACCAGGTACGCGGCGCGGGCGAAGAGCCGTTCGTGGGTGGCCCAGCCCGTGTGGTCCGGGTGGAGGTGGCTGAAGGCGACGGCCTCGATACTGTCCGGGGTCCGGCCGAGCGCGGCCAGGCCGGCCGGGAGGTCGCCGCCGCGCATGGCGCCGTTGGGGGTGGCCGGGTCCGCCGGGAGCGTGTGCGGGCCGAAGCCCGCGTCGATCAGGAGGGCGCGGCCGCCGTGCTCCACCAGGAGACCGCCGACGCTCGCGACCAGGTGTCCGGAGGCGTCCAGATACTCCGGGTGGGCCGCCCAGAAGGCGTCGGTGCTGTCCGGCAGCCAGGCGGTCGGGCGGCCCTGGATCACCCCGTCCCGCACGAAGGACACCGTGGTGTCGCCCAGACGCAGGGTGCTCGGTTCCGTCATGGCGTCGCTCCTCGTTCGTCGCTGTGTGGCGGGGCCACCATAAGCATCGAACTAGAAACATTCAAGTTGTAATTATTCTTGCTTGATGGACTTGCTAGAGTGGGTCCATGACGACACCCCCCGAGGCACAGGCCGCCGCCGAGCGGGAGCTGTGCGGACTGGTGAACGGGCTGGCCGCCCGGATCGCCGATCACGTGCGCACATGCGCCGTCCCCCTCGGTCTCACCGCCGCCCAGGCGACGGCGCTGCGGGAGATGACCGGGCCCATGACCATGCGCGAGCTGGCCGAGCGCATGAGCTGCGAGCCGTCCAACGCCACCTTCGTCGTCGACAAGCTGGAGAAGCGGGGGCTGGTCGATCGCCGCCCCCACCCCACCGACCGACGCGCCCGGCACCTCGTACTGACGCCCGAGGGCACCGGCGTACGCGCACGGCTCCTGGAACTCCTCACCGAGGGCTCACCGCTGGCCGGGCTCGGCCCGGGAGGGCAGCGCGCCCTTCAGGAACTGCTGGAGAAGACGGTCGCCCGGCCGACGTGACCGACGAACTCCGTCCACGCGTCCGGAGCGAAGGCGAGCGCGGGGAGGGACGGGGCCTTGGAGTCACGCAGGCGGACCGCCGCCGCGGGGCCGGGGGGCAGCGCCACCTCGACGCAGTCGGGGCCCGCCGAGTCGCAGTAGGTGGACCTGGTCCAGTGCAAGCTCATGGTGTGCTCCTCCGCTCGCCGTCCGGCGCCCCCGTCACGTGGCACCGTAGCCATCGGGCCGGGGAACCGGAAGCGCCGAGACCCCGAGGTCCCGGCGCATCGTCTGCCGCACCTCGTACAGGCCCTCCGAGGCCCGTTCCAGCCGTTCCCCTACGTCCTCCAGGGACTCGTCGGCCGCCTCTCCCCGCTCGTGCCGGCCCAGCAGGGCGTGGATGCGGTGCAGTTGGTGCACGACGCCGCCCGCGACGGTCAGCACCTCGTCGCTGATCACCATCTGCGCCTCGGCGTACACATCGCGCAGGACGCGGCGGGGCTCCTCCCGCTCCCGGCCCCGTTCGGGGTGCGCCTCCCCGGCGGCGAGGGCGAAGTAGTCCTTCGACAGGACGGAGTGGAACTGCCGCAGGCGCTGGTTGAACACCGCGTAGGAGGCGCGCCGCACGGCAAGGTTCTCGCGGCGTTCGTCCGCCAGCAGCTCCTCCCGGCGCAGCCGCTCCGCGCGGTCGAGCTCCACCGTCTTGGCCCTCAGGGCGCCCCGGTGCGCCATCACGCCGGACACCAGGGTGCCCGCCACGCCCACCACGGCGACGATCAGAGCGGTCAGAGAAGGGTCCACGCCTCCGAAGCTACTCGAAGTGCGCGCCAGGGGGCCCGAGTTGCGGCAACCCCGGGCTCACGAGGAGTCGCGGACCACCAGCTCGGTCGGCAGCACGATCTGCGCCCGGTCCGCGTTCTCGCCCGCGATCATGTCGAGCAGGACCCGGGTCATGGTGCGGCCCATCTCCTCGATCGGCTGGCGCACGCTGGTGAGGGCCGGGTCCATGTGGCGGGCCACGGCCGAGTCGTCGAAGCCGATGAGGGCGACGTCGTCCGGGATGCGGCGGCCGGCCTCGCGCAGGACCTGGCGGGCACCGGCGGCCATCACATCGGAGGCGGCGAAGACCGCGTCCACGTCGGGGCGGCGGGCGAGCAGGTCGCGCATGGCACGGGCGCCGCCCTCCTCGGAGAAGTCGGCGGGGGCGATCAGCCGCTCGTCGGGCTCCAGTCCCGCGTCGCGGACGGCCTGGCGGTATCCGTCCAGGCGGCTCTGGGAGGCGTATACGTCGAGCCGGCCGGTGATCGTGGCGATGGAGCGGCGGCCGCGCGAGGCGAGGTGTTCCACGGCGCTGCGGGCGCCCTCGAAGTTGTCGGAGTCGACGGAGGAGAGGGACTCGGCGGCGGATCTGCGCCCGTTCATCACGGCGGGCATGCCGAGCTGTTCGAGCAGGTCGGGCAGCGGGTCGTCGGCGTGCACGGAGACCAGCAGCACGCCGTCCACGCGGTGCGCGGTGAGGTACTGCGCGAGCCGGCGGCGCTCGCGGTCGCTGCCGACGAGGGTGAGCAGCAGCTGCATCTCCGTATCGGCGAGGGCGGCACCGACCCCGCGCACGATGTCGGAGAAGTACGGCTCCGCGAAGAAGCGGCTCTCCGATTCGGGCACCACGAGCGCGATGGCGTCCGTGCGGTTGCCGGCCAGCGCGCGGGCCGCGCGGTTGGGCACGTAACCCAGCTCGGCGACGGCGGCCTCGACCGCCTCCCTGGTGTGGGCGCTGACCCGGGGCGATCCGTTGATGACGCGCGAGGCCGTGCCCCGCCCGACCCCCGCCCGCGCCGCGACCTCTTCGAGCGTGGGCCGGCCCCCGCTCCGTACTCGCGCTGCCGTCATGGCTGCCTCCCGTTCGCGGTCAATTTCTCACAGTCGGATAACCAAACCAAGTCCTGGCGTTGGTTCCCTTGACACTCTGCGGGACCGGTCGGCCGCTCCCCCGCCCCCTGCGTGGGAGCGCTCCCACTCTACGCGCGTGGTCAAGCGGAACGCACAGGCCGGGGGGGCGAATGGGCCGAGACCCGGCAAGGGGTGCCGGGTCTCGGGGGAAAGGCAGCGGTACGGAACAGGGCGTACCGGAGCGGATCAGGCGCGGTCCTCCTGCGGCGGGAGGGCGTGGCGTCGGATCACGTCGGCGTACCAGTGGGCGCTCGCCTTCGGGATGCGGCGCTGGGACGCGTAGTCCACGTACACCGCGCCGAACCGCTTCGAATAGCCGTACGCCCACTCGAAGTTGTCCATCAGCGACCAGAGGAAGTAGCCGCGCACGTCCGCGCCGTCGGCCACCGCGCGCTGCACGGCGTCGAGGTGTCCGTGCAGGTAGGCGATGCGCTCGGGGTCCTGGACCCGTCCCTCGGGCGAGACGTAGTCGTCGAAGGCGGCGCCGTTCTCGGTGACCATGAGCGGGATGCCGGGGTGCTCGCGGGTGACGTCCATGAGCAGGTTGTAGAGCCCGTTGGGATCGATCGACCAGTTCATGGCGGTGGTCGGCTTGCCGTCGGCGAGGTGGAAGGCGACGTGCTCGGAGCCGGGCCAGGGCGAGTAGTCGCTCGCGCCGTGGCCGTCGTTGCGGGTGTCGCCGGCGCCCTCGGCGGGCGTCGAGACCAGGGTCGGCGTGTAGTAGTTGATGCCGAGGACGTCGACCGGGCGCGCGATGGCCTCCAGGTCGCCGTCCCGGACCAGCTTCGACCAGTCCACCACGTTCGCGGTGTCCGCGAGCAGGTCCTCCGGGTAGGCGCCGTGCAGCATCGGGCCGGTGAAGACCCGGTTGCCGACCGCGTCGATACGGCGGGCGGCGTCCGCGTCCTCGGGGCTCGGCGTCAGCGGGCGCACCTGGTGGAGGTTGAGGGTGACCGAGGTCTGCGCGGCAGCGGGGAGTTGCCCGCGCAGAACCTCGATCGCCCGGCCATGGGCGAGGTTGAGGTGGTGGGCGGCCCGCAGGGCGGAGGCCGCCTCGGTGCGGCCGGGGGCGTGCACCCCGGAGCCGTAGCCGAGGAAGGCCGAGCACCACGGCTCGTTGAAGGTGGTCCACATACCGACGCGGTCGCCGAGCGCGCCGGCCATGATCGCGGTGTAGTCCGCGAACCGCTCGGCGGTGGCGCGCTCCGGCCAGCCGCCCGCGTCCTCCAGCTCCTGGGGCAGGTCCCAGTGGTAGAGGGTGGCGACGGGCTTGATGCCGGCTTCGAGGAGTTCGTCGACCAGCTTGCGGTAGAAGTCGAGCCCGCGCTGGACGGCGGGGCCGCGGCCGGTGGGCTGGACCCGGGACCAGGAGATGGAGAAGCGGTACGCCTTCAGCCCCAGCTGCTTCATCAGGGCCACGTCGTCGCGGTAGCGGTGGTAGTGGTCGGCGGCGATGTCGCCGGTGTCGCCGTTGCGGACCTTGCCGGGGGTGCGGCTGAAGGTGTCCCAGATGGAGGGCGTGCGCCCGTCCTCGGCGGCGGCACCCTCGACCTGGTAGGCGGCGGTGGCCGCTCCCCAGACGAAGCCCGTCGGGAACGTGGTGGTGACCTCGGGCGCCGGCTTCGGGGCGATGTCAGGTCGTACGGCAGTCATGCGGGAGCGCTCCCAGGGGTGTGAAGGACAGGGGCGTTGACGGGGTGGGGCTACGGAGCCCGCACGGTCCACGGGGCGGGCGGGACCGTACGGCTCCGTGACACAGCAGCGGCGAGCGGGTGGTCAGCCCTTGACGGCGCCGGACATGATGCCGCCGACGATCTGCTTGCCGAAGATCACGAACACGACGAGCAGCGGCAGGGTGCTGATCAGCGCGCCGGCCATCACGATGCTCGTGTCGGGGGTGTACGAGGCACTGAGCTGGCCGAGGGCCACCTGAAGGGTGGGGTTCTGCTGGTTCAGGGCGAGGTAGGGCCAGAAGAAGTCGTTCCACGCCTGGACGAAGGTGAGCATGCCGAGCACCATCATCGCGGGGCGGGCCACCGGCAGCACCACGCTCAGCACGATGCGGAAGTTGTTCGCGCCGTCGATCTTCGCGGCCTCGATCAGCTCGTACGGCAGTGCCTCCATGAGGTACTGGCGCATGAAGAACACACCGAAGGCGCTGACCAGGGTCGGGAAGATCACCGCTTCCAGGTCCCCGCCCCAGCCGATGTCGGACATCATCATGAACAGCGGGACGACGCTGAGCTGCGGCGGGATCGTCAGGGTCAGAATGACGCCGGTCATCAGGATGTTCCGGCCGCGGAAGCGCATCTTGGCGAAGGCGTAGCCGGCCAGGGTGCAGAAGAAGAGCGTCGCCACGGTGATGCAGCCGGCCACGATGACGCTGTTGACGATCGCCTTGCCCAGGTGGGCCTGGTTCCACGCGGCGTCGAGGTTGTGGAAGAGGCGGCCGCCCGGCAGGAACGGCGGGGTGGTGGCCAGCACCTCGTCCTGGGTGTGGGACGCGGCCACGAGGGTCCAGTACAGCGGCAGCAGCGAGCCGATGCCGATGACGGCCAGCGCGATGTAGGCGAACGGGCCGCCCTTCAGCTGCTGCCCGGCACCGGGCCTGAAGCGGCTGGGACGCTTCGGTGCGCGGTGGACGGAACGCGCCGGGAGGACGGGCTCCGAGACTTTGGTGGGGCTGGTGATGGTCATTGGATATCGCTCCCGGTCAGACCGCGGATTTGCGTACGAAGCGGCCGATGAGCCAGTTGACCGCGGCGATGATCAGCAGGAGGGCGAGCATCGCCCAGGCCACTGCGGCGGCCGGACCGAGGTGCCCCAGGTTCCAGCCGTAGTTGTAGAGGTAGACGCTGAGGGTCTCGTACTGATTCTCGTTGCCGCCGGTCTGGCCGAGGGTGCCGCCTTCGAGCAGCAGGGGCTCACCGAACAGCTGCATCGATCCGATGGTCGAGATGACGATCGTGAAGAGGATCGTGGGCCGGAGCGACGGGATGGTCACCTTGCGGAACTGCTGCCAGCGCGAGGCGCCGTCGAGCGAGGCCGCCTCGTACAGGTCGGACGGCACGGCCTGCATCGCGGCGAGGTAGATCAGGGCGTTGTAGCCGGTCCAGCGCCAGATCACGATCACCGCGATAGCGATCTTGGACGTCCAGTGGCCGTTGGCCCAGTTGGTGTCGCCGAGCCCGACGAAGTGCAGCACCCAGTTGAGCAGACCTCCGTCGGCCCGGAACACCAGGGCGAAGACTAGGGCGGCGGAGGCCACGGAGGTGGCGTACGGGGTGAGGATGACCGTGCGCCAGAAGGTGCTGGCCCGCAGCTTGTAGTTGAGCAGGTGGGCCAGGCCGAGCGCGACGAGCAGCTGCGGGACGACCGAGATGACGCCGATCAGGAAGGTGTTGGCGACCGCCGTCCAGAACTCGGAGTCGTGCAGGATCTTGTCGAAGTTCTCCCAGCCGACCCACTCCATCTGGTCCATGCCGGTCATCTCGACCCGGTGCAGGGCGATCCAGCCGGTGTAGAGCAGCGGGTAGAGCCCGAAGGCGCCGAAGACGAGGAAGAACGGGGCTATGTAGGCGTACGGCGACGCCTTGTCGTCGAACCGCCAGATCCGGCTGCGCCAGGTCTGCCGGCGGGCGTCCACCGGTTTGCGCTGGGAGCCGCGGGGTGGCGGCGCGTATGCGTCCCGGGTGGGAGTCGAGGTGGCCACGAGCGGGAGTCCTTCCCTGGATTGCTTGAGTTACCCGGGTACGGGGATGGCTGGGCCGTTGCGCCGCACCCCTCAGGAACACGCGGGTGCGGGCGGCCCGGGGAGGGGCCGCCCGCGCCCGGGCGGGTCCGGCAGGTCAGGAGGCCGGACACGCCCTGGCGAACGTCAGCCGATCACCTTGTCGATGGACTTGGTGGCCGCCTCCCACGCGGCGTCCGGCTTGGTGCCGCGCTGCTCCATGTTGTTGATCTGGGTGGAGATGGTGTCCTTGATGGCCGCGTCCTTCGGGCCGAGGATCGTCTCGGGGATCGACTTGGCCTCGTCGGCGTAGATCTGGCCGATCGGGGCGTCGTTGAAGTACGGCAGGGTCGCGGTCTTCACGTCGGGCAGGTCATACGCGCCCTTGTTGGACGGGAAGGAACCGATCGCCTTGAAGACGGCGGCCTGCTGCTCGGGGGCGGTCAGCCACTTGACGAGCTTGGCGGCCTCGTCGACGTTCTTGCCGGACTTCGGGACGCCGAGGAAGGAGCCGCCCCAGTTGGCCGCGGTGGTGCCGGGGGCGGTGGTGATGTCCCACTTGCCCTTGTTGGCGTCACCGGCGTTCACGGAGATCTGGCCGGCCATCCAGGCGGGGCAGACCACGGTGGCCATGGTGCTCTTGCGGAGCGCGGCCTTCCACGGGTCGCTGAACTGGGCCAGGCCCTGGGTCAGCTTCTTGTCCGCGGCCTCGGCCGCCAGGTTCCAGCCCTGCTGGACGCTGGGGCTGTCCTTGTAGATCGCTTTGCCGCTCTCGTCGTAGTACTGCTTCGCGTTGGAGCTGACGACGGCGTTGTACATGGCGCTGGCGGAGTCCATGAAGTACGTGCCCGCGGGGGCCTTCTTCTTGAACTCCTCACCGAGCTTGAGGTAGTCCTCCCAGCCGCCGGCGATCTTGGCGGCGACCTCCTTGCGGTCGGTCGGCAGACCGGCCTTCTTGAACAGCTCGGTGTTGTAGCAGAGCGACATCGGGCCGATGTCGGTACCCGCGCCGATCACCTTGCCGTCGGCCGTGGTGGCCTGCTTCTCCTTCCACGACACGAACTCGTTGACGTCGATGACCTTGCTCAGGTCGGCGAACTGGTCCGCCTTGGTGTCGACGAGCTCCTTGATGCGGCCGACCTCGAGCCCCTGGACGTCGGCGAGGCCGCTGCCCGAGTTCAGCTGCTGGAGCAGCTTCGGGTAGTAGACCTTCTCATCGGCGGTGGTGTCTTCCTTCACCGTGATGTTCGGGTGCAGCTCGTGGTACTTGGCGAAGAGACCGGCTTCCTTGTAGCCGAACTGGCCGAAGTCGGCGACGGTCAGCGTGATCTTCCCGTTCGCGTCGGAGGACTCGTTCGAATCGGAGTCGTCGCTGCTGCAGCCGGTCAGCAGCAGCGCCGAAGCGGTCAGGCCCGTGGTGGCCAGGACCGCGACTCTGCGGCCGCGGCCGGCGACGGTGCGGGTGATACGCATTCCACTACTCCTTGTTCCAGGGTGGGACTGGCTCACTGCGTGGCATACGCGCTGGTGAGTGCGGGTGCCGGATGGGTTCGGGGGGAGTACACGGGCAGTGCCGTTCACCCGGGGAAAACCCCGTGTGATGTGGGAGCGCTCCCATGCGTCGATGTCGGAAGATTGCTGCCTTCGGGGGGTGGGTGTCAAGAGTTGAAGACGCTTCCGTTGCGCGAGCGTGTCCTGCAAGTCACGAGACCGTGTCCGGCCGAAGGCTTGCCAAAGCGGTCCGCCGCGCTGCGGCGCGCGACGCGATTCCGAATTCCCGCAGGTGGACGGTGGGTTGACAGTGGATCTTGACTGGGCCTCCGCGAAAAACCGGCTGTGGTGCCGGTTTTTTGGCACGGCCCGGAAACAGGCCGCCGGAGGTCCGGGGACCCCGCCGGGAAGTGAACGGGCCATGGCGCGGAGGGGGCGTGGATCAGGACCCGCGCGTTCTTTGCCCGAAGCCGGGGTCCGGATGGTGGCGGAGCGGGAGCGCTCCGGCGTCACGCCCCGCGCAGCCGGGACAGCGTCGCTTCCAGTTCCTCCTGGGCCGCCCGGGCCGCCCGCTCCGGGTCGCCCGAGACGATGGCGGTGACCAGGGCGCGGTGGCCGGCGTGGCCGTGGTGGGGGTCCTGGCGGCGCAGCCCCAGGAGGTCCACGAGGTCGATGAGGCCCTGGCGGAGGGCCGGGACGAACTCGGCGAAGAGGTCGGTGAGGACCGGGTTGTGCGCGGCGGCCACGACCGCCCGGTGCACCGCGATGTCCGCGTCCACGAAGTCCGCGTCGTCGACACCCGCGCCCGCCTTGAGCCGGGCCGTGAGCGCCGCGTCGAGGGCGGTCAGGTCCTCGTCGGTGCGGCGGCGGGCCGCGAGGCGGGCGGCCTGCACCTCGATGAGCATGCGCACCTCGTAGACATCGGTGACCGATGCCCGGCGCAGCCGTACCGGCCAGTCCTCCGTGACGTGGTCCGCGACGACGAAGACGCCGGCGCCCTGGCGGGACTGGAGGAGCCCGAGCGTGGCGAGCGTGCGGACCGCCTCGCGGACCGTGGAGCGGCCCACACCCAGTTCGCGGGCGAGGGTCGTCTCGCCCGGGAGCTTCGTGCCGACCGGCCAGTGCCCTTCGGTGATCTGCGTGCGCAGATGACTGGTCGCCTGCTCTACGAGGGGACTGGGGCGGAGGGGGCCGAGCCGGGACACGTCGTTCACCTGTCAGGTTGTCTGAGGGGTTGCGTTCTGGTTACTGTACCGCCCATGACGTACCGCGGTCTCCTCCTTCTCGGCTGCCGCGGCGGGGCCTGAAGCGATCGGCACCCCGCCGCGGGGTGCCGTGCTGGGCCGGTCGCATCCGGCGATGCGAGAAGAGACACCGTTCATGCCCGAGCCCATGTCCGCGGCCACGTCCGACGCCCGGTCCCCGATGCACAGCTTCCCCACCATCTGCACGCCGCGCGGCCCGGTCCCCCAGGCGGCGCCCCGCTGGAACCCGCAGCGCTCCAGCTCCATGCCCTCGCACCGCTACCGCTCCGCGTTCGACCGGGTCGCGGTCCCGGTGACCGGGCGGAGCTGGCCGCAGGCCCGTATCGAACGCGCCCCGCTGTGGGTGCCGGTCGACCTGCGGGACGGCAACCAGGCACTGGCGGAGCCGATGGACACCCCGCGCAAGCGGCGGATGTTCGACCTGCTGGTGGCGATGGGCTTCAAGGAGATCGAGGTCGGCTACCCGTCCGCGAGCCGCACCGACTTCGAGTTCGTACGCCACCTGGCGACGAGCGGCGCGGTCCCCGACGACGTCACCGTGGTCGTCTTCACCCCCGCCCGGGCCGACCTGATCGACCGGACCTTCGAGTCCGTGGCGGGCCTGGACCGCGTCGTCGTCCACCTCTACATCGCGACCGCCCCCGTCTGGCGCGAGGTGGTCCTGGGCCGCGACCGGACCGAGGTGCACGGCGTGGTGCTGGACGCGGCCCGGCGGATGGACCGGCTGGCGCGGGCCAGGCCGGGCGCGGACATCCGGTTCCAGTTCTCGCCCGAGGTCTTCAACCTGACCGAGCCCGACTACATCCTGGAGATCTGCGACAGCCTCACCGAGCTGTGGGACGCCTCGCCGGACCGGCCGGTCGTCCACAATCTGCCGGCCACCGTCGAGATCGCGACGCCCAACGTCTACGCGGACCAGATCGAGTACATGCACCGCCATCTGACCCGGCGGGACTCGGTGATCCTCTCTGTGCACCCGCACAACGACCGGGGCACGGGCGTGGCCTGCGCGGAGCTGGCGGTGCTGGCGGGCGCCCAGCGGGTGGAGGGCTGCCTGTTCGGCAACGGGGAGCGCACCGGCAACGTCGACCTGGTCAACCTGGCGCTCAATCTGCACGCCCAGGGCGTCGACCCGATGATCGACTTCTCGGACATCGACGAGATCCGCCGCACGGTCGAGCACTGCAACCGGCTGCCGGTGCCGCCGCGCCATCCGTACGGCGGGGACCTGGTGTACACCGCGTTCTCCGGCACCCACCAGGACGCCATCAGCAAGGGCTTCGCCCGCCGCGCGGACAGCGCCTCGGAGCTGTGGGAGGTGCCGTACCTGCCGATCGACCCGGCCGATGTGGGGCGTACGTACGAGGCCGTCATCCGGGTCAACTCGCAGTCGGGCAAGGGCGGGATCGCGCATCTGCTGCGCACCGGCCACGGGGTGGACCTGCCCGCCGGGATGCGGGCGGAGTTCTCCCGTACCGTCCAGGAGGCGACCGACGACAGCGGCGCGGAGGCCACCGGGAAGGACCTGTGGAACCTCTTCGAGGCGGCGTATCTGGTCCCCGGGCGGGACGGCGGGGTCGCCCTCACCTCCTGGTCGGCGCAGACCGGCCCGGCCGGTGAGCACCGCTTCGTCTGCACTCTGCGCGTGGACGACCGGGAGGGCGATTACGAGGGGACGGGCACCGGCCCGGTCACGGCGTTCGCGGACGCGCTGGCGGCGGCCGGGGTGGCGGTGGCCGTCCTCGAACTGTCGGAGCAGCACCCGGACGGGGCCGGGACGACGACCGCGTACGCGCGCTGCCGGACCGGCGGCGAGGAGTGCTGGGGCGCGGGCCGGGACGCCTCGGGCGTGGCCGCGTCCGTGGCGGCGGTGCTGTCGGCGGTGAACCGGGCGCGCGGGTAGCGGATCGCGGGAAGGAGTGCGCCCCCGGCCGGGAGGAAGGGGGGGTGCTCGCCCCGGCCGGGGGCAGTGGGGCGCGCACCCCGGCCGGGGGGGGGGGGAAGGGGGGCCGGGCCGGGGTGCGCGGAGGGGGTGTGGTCCTGCGTGGTCCTACTTGTACGCGCCGAACGCCTTGGTGAAGGCGAGCGGCTCCTGGGTGATCGAGCTGCACGAGGCGTCCGCGGTGGGCTTGGCACCGCCCGCGCACTCCTTGTCCCGGGTGCCCGACCACATCGCGAGCCAGGCGAGGCCCTTCTCCTTCGCGAAGGCGACGAGCTGGGTGGCGTCCTCGACCTTGAAGACCTCGGTGCTGACGTCGTTGACGCCGATCATCGGGGTGACGGCGACGGCCTTCCACGCGTCGGCGTCGGAGAGCCCGAGCACGCCCTTGATCTGGGCCTGTGTGGCGGTGGCGGCCTGGACGGCGTAGGTGCCCATGTCGCCGCTGTAGGAGGCGCCGTAGTCCATCGCCATGATGTTGACGGCGCCGACGTCCACGCCGTTCTTCTTCGCGTCCGCGATCAGGTCGACGCCGGGCTGGGTCAGGCCCTCGGGCATCACGGGCAGCGTGAAGGACACGTCCAGGCCGGGGTGCGCCTTCTGGAGCTGCGCGATGGCCTGCGAGCGGCGGGTGTTGGCGGCGGTGTCGGGGAGCGCGCCGCCCTCGATGTCGAAGTCGACCTTGGTCAGCTTGTAGGTGTCGACCACCTTGCCGTACGCGGCGGCGAGGTCGGCCGCCGAGGAGCAGCGCAGGGCCAGTTCGGATCCCGCCGCCCCGCCGAAGGAGACCCGGACGTCGCCGCCGGCCGCGCGCAGGGCGCCGATCTGGGACGCCACGTGGTCGTCGCCGAGGCCGGTGACGCCGCCCCAGAGCGGGGCGCAGCTGCCGCCGGAGGTGATGAAGGCGAGGTTGAACTGCTTGACGCCGGTCCTGCCGGCGGTGTCGACCAGGTCGTACGCGGGGTAGAGCGAGGTGTCCACGTACGGGGCGAAGCGGGCGCCGCTCGCGGTGCCACCGCCGTCGTCGGTCTTCGTGGGGGTGGGGGTCGGCGTCGGGGTCGCCGACTCGGTGGGCTTCTGGGTGGGGGTGGCCGTGGGGGTGGGGGTGGCCGTTTCGGTCGGGCGGCCGCTGGGTTCGGGGGTCGCGCCGGGGTCCACGGAACACTTCGCGCCGTCGATCAGGCAGCCGGTGGGGTCGGCTGCGGTGCCGTCGGACGCGGCGACGAAACCGACGGTGACGGACTGCCCGGCGGCCAGCTGCTTGTTCCAGCTCGCGGGGCGGACGGTGACGTGGTTGCCGCTGACGGTCTGCTCGCCGTTCCACAGCGAGCTGAGCTTCGTGCCCGCCGGGAGGTCGAACTCAAGGGCCCAGTCGGTCCTGGCCGAGCCGGTGTCGTTGGTGACGACGTACTGCCCGGTGTAGCCGCCGGTCCAGCCGCTGGTACGGGTGTACGCGGCGCCGACCGCCGACGCCTGCGCCGTCCCGGTGAGGGCGAACACGGTCCCGCCGATCACCGCGGCCGCGACGACCGAGCCGATCACCTTGGTCCTGGTGCCCATCGTGCGCCGGTGCGTACTGGTGCCCATCGCGTTCCTGCCTCGTCGTACGGGAGTGGGGGATGCGGGAGCACGCTAGCGGCTGCGGAACGGGCAAATGGGGCGAGCCGGGCCGGGGTTGAGGTTCTTAGGACTGCCTTAAGGAGCGCATCGGCCGGGCTAAAGGTTGGCCCGGCCCACGCCCCTGCGACGCCGCTGGCGACCGACCCGGTGGCCCCGTCCGCCGCCCTGCGGGCGCTGTCCGTCGAGCCCGATCCAGACCCGGACCTCCGTGCCGCCCAGCACCGAGCGGCCGATGCGCACATCACCGCCGGTGGACTCGGCGACCCGGCGCACGATGTCGAGCCCGAGCCCGGTCGAGCCCACCGCGTCCCGGGCCCCGCCGCGCGCCAGGGCCGCCTTCGGGTCGGCGATCCCGCCCCCCGCGTCCGAGACCAGCACGATCACCGCGTCGCCGCTGTGGTGCACGTCGACCGCGAAGGCGGTGCCCTCCGGGGTGTGCCGGAAGACGTTGCCGAGCAACGCGTCGAGGGCGGCCGCCAGTTCGGGCCGGGCGACCGGGATGCGTACCGTGCGGTCCACCCCGGCGAGGCGCACCTCGCGGCCCTCGTCCTCGGCCAGCGCGGACCAGAAGGCCATCCGCTCGCGGATCACCTCGGACGCGTCGCAGCCCGCGCCCGGACCGCCCGGCTGGGTCTGCGGGCGCTGCTCGCGGGCGGTCCGGATGATCGTGTCGACCTCGCGCTCCAGCTGTTCGACGGCCGCCCGGGTCTGCTCGGCGGCGGGCCCCTCGCCGAGCGAGGCGGCGTTCAGCCGCAGGACGGTGAGCGGGGTGCGCAACCGGTGCGAGAGGTCGGCGGCCAGTTCGCGTTCGTTGGCGAGGAGCTGGACGACCTGGTCGGCCATGGAGTTGAACGCGACTGCGGCGGACCGCAGTTCGTCGGGGCCCTCCTCGGGGACGCGGGTGCCGAGCCGCCCCTCCCCCAGGTCGTGGGCGGCGCCCGCGAGGCGGCGGGCCGGCTCGACCATGCGGATGCCGAGGCGGTCGGCCACGGCGACCGAGCCGACGACGAGCGCGACGCCGACGCCCGCCAGCATCAGCCAGGCGGTGGTGACCCCGTGGGACACGGCGGCCTCGGGGACGAACACCTCGACGACCGCGATGTCCCTGGGCCCCACGGCGGTCGGCTGGAGCAGCACGGAGCCGCCGGTGACCCCGATGATCGTGGCCCGCCCCGAGACACGCACGGCCTCCAGCTCCTCGCGGGTGGCATGGCCCTTGCCGATGTCGACCGCGATGCCGTCGGGCTCGCCGGAGGCCGGGACGTGGACGGCCATCCGTCCCGCCGCGCCCGGTTCGGTGGTGAGGACGGCCTTCTCCAGCTGGGTCCGGTCCGTGGTGATGGACAGCGTCGGGCCGATCGTCGCGGCCTGCCGTTCGGCGTCGGAGAACGCGCGGTCGCGGGCCATCTCCTTGACGACGAGCCCCAGGGGCACGGCGAAGGCGATGACGACCATGGCGGTGACGGCCAGGCAGACCTTGACCAGCGCCCATCTCATGCCGGCTGCTCCGGTGCCGGGGGCTGGAGCTTCACGCCGACGCCGCGCAGGGTGTGCAGATAGCGCGGCCGGGCCGCGGTCTCGCCCAGCTTGCGGCGCAGCCAGGAGAGGTGGACGTCGATGGTCTGGTCGTCGCCGTAGGACTGCTGCCAGACCTCGGCGAGGAGTTCGCGGCGGGGGACGACGACGCCGGGGCGCCCGGCCAGGAAGGCGAGCAGGTCGAACTCGCGGCGGGTGAGGTCGAGTGCGGTGCCGTCGAGTTCGGCCTGCCGGCGCAGCGGGTCGACGCAGAGCCCGCCGACCTGGATGACGCGCGGGGGCGGGGCCTCGCCGCCGGCGGCCCTGGCCCTGCGCAGCACGGCGGCCATCCGGGCCGACAGGTGCTCCACGGAGAACGGCTTGGTGAGGTAGTCGTCGGCGCCGTCGTTGAGGAGCCGGACGATCTCGCTCTCGTCGTCCCGGGCGGTCGCGATGATGACGGGCACGTCGGTGATGCCGCGCAGCATCTTCAGGGCCTCGGATCCGTCGAGGTCGGGCAGCCCGAGGTCGAGAATGACCACGTCGAAACGGAAGTGGGCGACTTCGCGCAAGGCTTCGAGCGCGGTACCGACGCTCCGTACGGTGTGACCGGCCTCCGTCAGGTGCCGGATGAGGGCGGAACGTACAAACTGGTCGTCCTCGACCACGAGCACACTGGGCATGGGCGGCACCGTACGCCATCCGGTCCGCCCGGGTGCCCCGTCCACCCGGTTCGTGGTGCAGGATGTTGATGATGCAACGAGGTCTGGTACACGCGCTGGCGTGGTCGCTCGCCACCGGCGCGGCGGTCACGGTCTCGTGGTGGGGTGTGCACTCCGTGCTCGCGGGCACGGTGTACGACCCGCCGCGCGCGGTGCCGGTCGCGGCGCCGACCACGGAGAGCCTGACGTCCTCGACGCACCGCCCGGCGCCCTCGGCCTCGCCGTCCCCCAGGCCCCGGGCCACCGCCCCGAAGCCGCCCGCGCCCTCTTCGCGTAAGCCGTCCCCGTCACACACCCCGGCTCCCAACACCCCGCGCCCGGCGTCCGGGACGACCGCCGCGGCCGGGAAGGCGCGGAGTTACGCGACCGACGGCGGCCGGGTCGTCTTCGAGATGGGGGCCGCCTCGGCGGAGCTGGTCTCGGCGACCCCGGAACCGGGCTGGTCGATGCAGGTGTGGTCCAACACGACGTGGATTCGGGTCAACTTCGCCCGGGACGACGGCACGACGGTCTCCGTCTTCTGCACCTGGAACGATCACGCGCCCCAAGTGGACATCGTCAACTCGTAGCCCGTACGGAGAAGAAGTCACCTGAAGGCGTCCGGGGGCGGCGGCGGCGACGGGCGCGCGTCCGCGTCGTGCACCGGGGCCGCGCCGCCGGTGAAGTCCGCGAGGGCGCGGCCGTGTTCGACGCGTCCGGGGTGCGGATCGGTCGCGACCCGCCGGGTCAGCTGGGCGATCTCCGGAGCGGTGTCGGAGGCGAGCAGGACGGCGTTGCCGAAGCGGCGGCCCCGCCACACCGTGGGGTCGGCGGCGAGGGCGAGTTCGGGGAAGACCGCGGCGGCGGTGGCGATCTGGGCGCGCAGGTGGGCCAGCGGCGGTCCGTCCGCGAGGTTGGCGACGTAACTCCCGCCGGGCTTCAGGACCCTGCGCACCTCGGCGAGGAATTCGGTGCTGGTCAGGTGGGCCGGGGTGCGGGCGCCGCTGAAGACGTCCGCGATGACGAGGTCGGCCCAGCCGTCCTGGATCTTCCCGAGCCCCGCGCGGGCGTCGGTGGACCTGACCCGGATCCTGGCCTGCGGGTCCAGCGGCAGTTCGCGGCGGACCAGTTGCACGAGCGCCGCGTCGACCTCGACGACCTGCTGGGTGGACCGGGGGCGGGTGGCGGCGATGTACCGGGCGAGCGTGAACGCCCCGCCACCCAGGTGCACCACGTGCAGCGGCTGCCCGGCGGGCGCGACGAGATCCGCGATGTGGCCGATGCGGCGCTGGTACTCGAAGGAGAGGTACGTCGGATCGTCGAGGTCCACGTGCGACTGCGGGGCCCCGTCGATCGTCAGGGTCCAGGCACGCCGGCGCTCCCGGTCGGGCACGAGCTCGGCGAGACCGCCGTCCACGGGCTCGGAGACATTGCTCTCCGGGGCCGCGCGGCCCGCGCGCCCCTTGCGGTCGCCGGCCGCTCCTCGACGTGCCACTGCTTCTCGCCCCTGCCCACTGCTCATCGTGTCCGGGACGGGCCGATCCGCGCGGCCCGCCGTCCGGCCATTATCGGTGCGGCGGGGGCGGCGCGGCTCAGCGGCAGTTGTCGGCGGCCTCGATCAGCCGGGCCGCCTGGTCGAGCGCGACGCGCAGCACGGCCGGGTCGGTGACCGGGGTGTCCGCGGCGGGCGGCAGCAGCCAGCCGCTGCCGGAGACCGGCGGCTCGGCGGGGATGCGCAGCCCCCGGCCGTCGGTCCGCGTACACGCGCTGCCGGGCACGTCCCAGCCCTGCGCGGTGCCCGGCGGCACCAGGAACCCGAGGGTGTCGCAGGTGCCGTCGTGGATGACCGGGCCCACGACGTCCCGCGCCGCGCCCCGGCGCAGGATGTCCACGGCTTCCAGGCCCTGCCGGGCGGGCACGGTCACCAGATCGCAGGGCTCTTCGGCGGCCGCGGTGCCGCCGTTTGGCAGATCGATGTGCAACAAGGGACCTCTCCTCTCATCGCCGGAGCCGTACTCCGTCTCCACAGGGACCAACGCCCCGACCGCGTCAAGGGCTACGGTGCGACACCGCCGCAAAGGGTGGCAGTTCATGGCGGATCGCGGCCGAGATGCCCGGTTCATCCGGAAACGCTGCGTGTGTGCTCCGTTACAGCAGGTACGTTCTTGCTCCGCCGGGACACCGGAAACAACGCCCGGCTCGCACCGAGAGGGCCATGCCATGGTGTCGACACGGGCAGTTCCCAACCTCGCCTTCCGGCGGCTGCGCGGCCCGCGCTCCGCCGGGGAGTTCGCTGCCGCGGTACGCAGGTCCGCTCGCGAGATCGGCGAGCAGGTCGCGTGCGACGCCCGCTACATCGGGCGCGTGGAATCCGGCGAGATCCGCTGTCCCAACTACGCCTACGAGCGGGTCTTCCTGCACATGTTCCCCGGGACGACCCTGGAGGACCTGGGCTTCTCGCCCCGCGCTTCGGTGCGCGGGCGGGCGGCCAGGTCCGCGGCGGACGCCCCGCCCCCCACTGCCCCGCCGCCGGACCCCGGTGGCGACGACGAGGAGAGCGACGTGCTGCGTCGCGTGTTCATGACGAGCGGCACCACCGCGGTGGCGGCCGTCTCCCTGGGGCTGGTCCCAGGCGGCCCGGCCGCCGCCCTGCCCCTGCAACGCCGGGTCGGCGATACGGAGGTGAGCGCCGTCGAACGGGCGGTGCGGCAGATCCGGGTGCTGGACGACCGGCACGGCGGCGACTGGCTCTACCGGCGCGCCTCGCAGCCCCTGCGGGCGGCGTACGCGCTGCTCGACGCGGGGACCGTGAGCCGGCGCTCCACGGCGGACCGGCTGCACTCCGGCGCCGGTGAGCTGGCCATCTCCGTGGGCTGGCTGGCCCACGACTCGGGCCGCTTCGAGGACGCCCGCTCGCATTACGCGGAGGCGCTGGCGACCGCGCGGGTCGCCGGTGATCCGGCGCTGGAGGCGCACGCGTTCTGCAATGTGTCGTTCCTGGCCCGCGACACGGGGCGGCCGCGTGAGGCGGTGCGCGCGGCGGAGGCCGGGCAACGGGCCGCCGAGCCGCTGGGCTCGCCCCGGCTGCGGGCGCTGCTCGCGCTGCGGGAGGCGGGGGGCCGGGCGGGGCTCGGGGACCGCACGGGCTGCGAACGGGCGCTCGGACGGGCGCACGCCGCGTTCTCGCTGGGACCTTCGGGGGCGGACCCGGAGTGGATGAGCTTCTTCCGCGAGGCGGAGCTGGAGATGCTGGAGGCCCAGTGCTGGGCCGCGCTCGGTGACTGGGCCCGGGCCGCGCGCCATGCGGACCTGGCGGTCCGGCTGCAGGATCCCCACTTCACCCGGAACCTCGCGCTGTACCGCGCCGAGCTCACCTGGGACCTGGCCCGCGGGGGCCGCCCCGAGGAGGCGGCCGCGGCCGGCCACGCGGTCCTGGACCTCCTGGACGACGTCCAGTCCTCCCGCATCCGCGCCATACTCCACGACACGGTGGGGGCCCTGGGGGGCCGGACGGGGGCGACTTCCCCGGTACGCGCCTTCCTGGACCGGGTCACCCCCAGCCTGTCCGGCGTGTGAGGACGGAACCCCGCGCCCCGGTCCGGGCCGACCGGTTCCGTCCTCAACCGCCGGACGGGCTGAAAGCCCTACTGCTCACCGCTCGAGGTGCCCCGTGTCGTTCCATTTCTGGATCGCCGGGGCGCCGTACGCCCAGCCCAGGACCGACAGCGACGTGGGCGCCAGCCAGATGCGCGCGCCGAAGGCGATGTCCTCGCCGAGCCAGCGCGCGCCGAGCGCCCGCAGGATGTGGCCGTGGGCGAAGACCAGGACGTCCCGGTCGGCGGAGCGCGCCCACTCCACGATCGCGTCGGCCCGGGCCGACACCTGAGCCGTGCTCTCCCCCTCCGGCACCCCGTCGCGCCAGATGAACCAGTCCGGACGGCCCGCCTTGATCTCGGCCGGCGTCATCCCCTCGTACGCCCCGTAGTCCCACTCCATCAGCGCGTCCCACCGCTCGGCACGGTCGCCGAAGCCCGCCAGCTCGCAGGTCTCGGCGGCGCGGACGAGCGGGCTGGTGCGGACCTCCAGGCCGTCGAGATCCGTCCACGGCCCCCGGTGCAGCCGCTCGCCGAGCAGCTTGGCCCCCTCGCGTCCGGCGTCGAGCAGCGGGATGTCCGTCCTGCCGGTGTGCCTGCCGTTGAGGGACCATTCCGTCTGTCCGTGCCGGGCGAGCAGGATGCGCGGTGCCATAAAAGGGTTCTCCCTGAAAAAGCTGGGACCTGGGATGCGGAATCTGAGACCTTGTTCCCATCATCCCGTATCTGCCCATGAGGCAACCCGGCGGGCCGCGACGGCGTCCCACTGAGCACAGACGAATCGACGCAGCTGAGGGGTGCCGACCACACCCCCGGGGGACACGCGCCCGACGCGCACCGTACGGTTGAACGCCCGCAGTCGGCCGCATGAACACGTGATGGAGAAGTTCCGGATGCCGCACGCCACCACCGCGCCCGCTCCGCGCCACCGGCCCCGCTGGTGGACGGAGCTGCCGCTCCTGGCCCTGGTGTACGCGGCGTACTCCGGCGGCCGCCTCCTCGCACGCGGTGACGTGTCCACCGCCGTGGACCACGGCCTGAGCATCCTGCGCCTGGAGAAGGCGCTGTTCCTGAACGCGGAGCACCCGCTCAACCGCCTCTTCACCGCGCACCCCTCCATAGGCATACCGTCCGACTTCGCGTACGCCTCCCTGCACTACGTGGTCACCCCGGCCGTCCTCATCTGGATGTTCCGCCGCCACTCGGCCGCGTACCGCAGGGCCCGCACCTGGCTGATGACCTCCACGATGCTCGGTCTGATCGGCTTCACGCTGATGCCGACCTGCCCGCCGCGGCTGCTGGACGCGAAGTACGGGTTCGTGGACACGATGGCGCAGTACAGCTCGTACGGCTGGTGGGGTGCGGAGGCGAGCGCCCCGCGCGGCATGGGCGGGATGACCAACCAGTACGCGGCGATGCCCAGCCTCCACGTGGGGTGGGCGCTGTGGTGCGGCATCCTGCTGTGGCGCCACGCCAAGCACCCCGCGCTGCGCGCCGCGGGCGTCGTGTACCCGCTGATCACCACGTTCGTCGTGATGGGCACCGCCAACCACTATCTGCTCGACGCGGTCGCCGGCTGCGCCGTGATGGGTGTCGGGGCGCTGCTCGCCCGGCCCGTGATGCGGCTCGCCGACCGGGTCAAGGCCGCGGTCCTGCCCCGCTTCTCGCGGGCTTCCGCGCCGACGGAGTCCCCGGATGTCAGTGCCGGGTGCGAGACTTCGGCGGGTGAGCGAATCCCCGGCCAGCGGACCTCCTCCGCAGAACCATCCGACGCGGCAGCAGCGGCCGGCCCGCCTGCCCGGGCCGACGGCGCCGACCGGACAGGACGCACCCCCGACGGGGACCCTGCGGCAGCGACTCGCTGAGCTGAGAGGCCCGGCGGTCGCCCCGCGTCCGCTGGATGCCCGCGCGCTCGCCGCCCTCGCCGCGAACCCGGGCTGCAAGCGCCGCGCCCTGCTCGACGGGGCCGGGGTCGACAAGGGCGCGCTCGCCTCCGCGCTGGGCTCACCGGCGCCGTTCGGCCAGTCCCAGTTCGCCTTCATGCGGGGCAACGCCTTCGAGGCCCGGGTGAAGGCCGACGGCGGTACGGAGCTGATGCGGCTGCTGCACGAGCGGCTCGGCGGCTCCGGTGAACCGCCGCGCGAGGTGGCGACGCCCGATCTGACGGCCGCCGGGCCCGAGGGCCGCGCGGCCAGGACCGCGCTGGCGCTGCGGGAGGCGACGCGGGCGGGCGGCTGGGCGCTGCTCGACCACCCGATGCTGGCCCTGGAGGTGGCGGGCTCCCCCGCCTATCTGGAGCCGGACGCGGTCGTGGTGCATCCGGACGGGACCTGGACGGTCGTCGAGATCAAGTCGTTCCCCATGATCGACGGCTCGGCGGACGCCGCGAAGGTGGGCGCGGCCGCCCGCCAGTCCGCGGTGTACGTGCTGGCGCTCGAACGGGTCGCGGAGGTCACGGACGGGGCGCGGGTGGGGCACCGGGTGCTGCTGGTGTGCCCGAAGGACTTCTCGAACCTGCCGGCCGCCTCCGTCGTGGACGTACGCAAGCAGCGCGCCGTCACCCGCCGCCAGCTGACCCGGCTCACCCGCGTCGAGGAGATCGCCGCCGCCCTCCCCGAGGGCGCCTCGTTCGACCCGGAGCGCTCCCCCGAGGACCTGGAGTCGGCGGTCGAGTCGGTCGCCGCGGCCTATGCGCCGGAGTGCCTGTCCGCCTGCGAGCTGGCCTTCCACTGCCGGGCCCGGGCCCGGTCCGAGGGCGCCGTGGAGGCGCTGGGGCGCGGGGTGCGGGGCGATCTCGGCGGCCTGACGACGGTCGCCGGGGTACTGGCGGCGGCCGCGGGCAAGGAGGGCGACCCGGCCGATCCCGCGGTCGCCGCCCTGCGCCGCGCGGCGGCCCTGCGCGCCGAGGCACTGGAGGGGCGCGCCGCATGTCGCTGATCACCACCCTGGCTCGGCTGGAGGCTGTGGAGAGCGGCCGGGCGCGGCCGACGGCCACCGTGCGCCACCGCCGGCTGACCGACCGGCCGCTCGTCCTGGTGCCGCTGACCACGGCGGGCGAGGCGGGCGCCCCGCTCGGCGCGCTCGTCGGCACGGACCGGGAGGCGCCCCGGCTGCTGGCCGTCGCCCAGCCGCGCGACCGGGACCTGCGGTTCGCGTTCCTCGCCGAGCTGGCCGAGGCGGTCCTGCCGCACATCGAGGCGTACGCGGACGTCGTCGAGCCCGCCGAGCGGGGCGAGACGGATCCGGCGACCGGGAAGCGGGTCAAGGTCGAGACGGAGCTGTGCGTGGACGCGGCGCAGATCGTCGTCCCGAGCCGGGCGGGCATCGAGTTCGTCCGGCTGCTCGGCCGCTCGATGCGCTTCCGGCGGACCGCCGAGGACGACCCGGACACGCCGTATCCGGCGCCCGCCCGGGTCCCGCTGCTCGGCCGCTGGCTGACGCATTACGGGGAGCGGGCCCGGGTCCCCGGCTCGTCCCTCCTGCAGGCCTGCACCGATCTCCTGAACCGGCACTGGGCGACCGGCCAGTCGAATCTGGAGGACCAGCACCTGGGCGCCCTGCTCGCCTGGATCGATCCGCCGGCCGGCGCGTCCGGTGCGGAGGCGGCGCTCCGGGCCGAGCTGGCCCGGGACGAGGCGGGTCAGCTGCTGTGCCCGCCGGCCGGCCCGGCCACCGACCCGGACTTCGACAACCGGCTGCTGGCCCCGGCGATCGAGAAGTACGACCGGGCGCGCGCCTCGTTCGCGGCGGCCGAGGACGGGCTCGCGGCCGATGCCCGGCTGGCCGAGCTGTCCGGGGCCGAGCGCGAGATCAGGGCGCTGCTCGCCGGGGTGCTGCTGCCGACCTGGGACGCGGTGTGGCGGGGCCTCGACCTGCTGCGGGAGCTGCCCGAGGGGTCCAGGACCGGGGACCGCTGGACCCGGGACCGCTGGTCGTTCACCGCCCAGCGCGACCGGGTGCGCTCCGGTGAGCCGCCCCAGCCGCGCCGGGACGACGCGGTGACGGCCGCCCGCAAGCTGGCCGCCCGGGAGACGGCCCAGGCGCAGCTGGAGGCGCAGGAGGCACTGGACGATCCGCTCGTGCTGGCGGGCCGGCGGCTCGCCGGTGAGGCGTTCATCGCCGAGGTCGGCGCGGTGGAGATGGCGTACAGCGAGTCGAAGCGGCCCTCGCCGCGCCCGCTGGTCACGGTCCAGACCGAGGAGCGGCCGCAGCTGGGCGCGGGGGTGAAGGTCTACCGCTCGCTCGACGGCAAACCGCAGACCGCCGAGTTCGTCGCGTACGGCCCGGCGGACGGGGAGGAGGGCGGCGCGCGCTCGCTGGTGCTGCGGATCACCGACCGGATGGGGCGCGGCAAGGAGCCGGCGCCCGGGTCGGTCCCGGAGCCGGGCGACCGGATCGCCTGGACCCTGTTCGAGCACGACCAGCGCGGCGGGCCGCAGCTGCCGGACGCGGAGGAGACGCCGTGGACCCACGGCGGTCCGCCGGGCGGCCTCGAAGCACCGGAGCTGCCCGATCCCGTGACCCCGGAGGACCTGCTGTGACGGCCGTATTCGACCCGGGCGCGGCGGCGGGCCTGGCCACCGCGAAGATCCTGGACGACACGCTGAACGGCACGGCCCGGGGCGTCGTGGTGGACTCCCCGCCGGGCGCGGGCAAGTCGACGCTGGTGGTGCGCGCGGCGCTGGAGCTGGCCGCGGCGGGCCGCCCGCTGATGGTGGTCGCGCAGACGAACGCGCAGGTGGACGACCTGGTGGTGCGGCTCGCTGAGAAGGAGCCCGAGCTGCCGGTGGGCCGGCTGCACAGCAGCGACTCCGATCCGTACGACAAAGTGCTCGACGGCCTGGCGAACGTACGGAAGTCGGCGAAGGCGGCGGATCTGGCCGGGCTCGACGTGGTCATCTCGACGGCGGCGAAGTGGGCCCACGTGAAGAACGTGGAGCCGTGGGGGCACGCGATCGTGGACGAGGCCTACCAGATGCGCTCGGACGCCCTGCTCGCCGTGGCCGGGCTCTTCGAGCGGGCGCTGTTCGTGGGCGATCCCGGCCAGCTGGACCCGTTCTCGATCGTCGGCGCGGACCAGTGGGCGGGGCTGAGCTACGACCCCTCGGCCAGTGCGGTGAGCACCCTGCTCGCGCACAATCCGGAGCTGCCGCAGCACCGGCTGCCGGTCTCCTGGCGGCTCCCCGCCTCGGCCGCGCCCCTGGTGTCGGACGCGTTCTACCCGTACACCCCCTTCCGCAGCGGCACGGACCACGGCGACCGGCGGCTGTCCTTCGGGGTCGCGTCGGACGGGTCGGCGGCGGACCGGGTGCTGGACGAGGCGGCGGAGTCCGGCTGGGGGCTGCTCGAACTCCCGGCCCGGCACACCCCGCGCACCGACCCGGAGGCGGTGCGGGCGGTCGCCCTGGTGGTGCGCCGGCTGCTGGACCGGGGCGGCGCGGCCACCAGTGAGCGGTCGCCCGGTCCGGCCCCGGTGACGGCGGACCGGGTGGCGGTCGGCACGGCCCACCGCGACCAGGCGGCGGCGGTGCGCGCGGCGCTCGCGGAGCTGGGCGTGACGGGGGTCGCGGTGGACACGGCGAACCGGCTCCAGGGCCGCGAGTTCGATGTGACGGTGGTGCTGCACCCGCTGTCGGGGCGGCCGGACGCCACCGCGTTCCACCTGGAGACGGGCCGCCTGTGCGTCCTGGCGTCCCGGCACCGGCACGCGTGCATCGTGGTCTGCCGGGAGGGCGTGGCGGACCTCCTGGACGAACACCCGTCGACGGAACCGGTCCAGCTGGGCGTCACGGTGAAGTTCCCGGACGGCTGGGAGGCCAACCACGCGGTGCTGGCGCATCTGGCGGAACACCGGGTGCCCTGGAGTTGTTGAGTGCGCCGGGGGCACGGCCGGGCGGGCACACGCCCTGGCGACGAGGACTTCTGCGCCCTTGCGGCGGACGGGACAATGAGGTGTGGCCGTCGGGCCGTCCGATGCACGACAGCCCCTAGGAGGAAGACCACATGGCACAACCCGAACAGGGCGAGCGGCGGCTGCGCCCCGCACCGCTGCTCTTCGAGCCGGCGGCCGCCGTCGCGGACCCGGAGCACTTCTTCGACCTGGAGTCGATGGACGATCCGCAGGAGCTGCTGGGCCGGGCGACGGAGCTGGCCCTGGCGTTCCGCGCCGCGACCGACCGCGCGGTCGAGTTCCAGGCGATAGCGGCGGCGCAGCTGGCGGATCCGCGCCGCTTCGACCGGCTGACCACGGCGGACATCGCGCGGCGCGCGGAGTGGACCGAGGACTACGCGAAGAAGATGGTCGAGTTCGGCCGCACCCTGATCCAGCCTGATCCAAACGAAAGGCCCTAGGGGGCGTCTTGCCGATCATGGCCGGGTCCGCGCGAGAGGCCCTGGGTACGGGCCCCGGGTACCACCGTCCGGCATATGCCCGGCGAACCATACTCCTCGCGCGGTTCTCCTGTCCCGATTTCCGGCAACTCTCGGAATCCGGTTGATCACTCCCGGTAGACCTGTGCACATGACCGCATGGCTGCCCGACGAAACGACCCTGCACCACGGCGACGGACCCTGCCTCCCCGCCGGCCACGAGGCGGACCTCTTCGCCGCCCTGCGCGAGCCCGCGCGGCACCAGACGGCTCAGGTCACGGCGGCCGGTGCCGCGTGGCTGGCCGGGGCGACGGCTTACCCGCGCAGCGCCCTGGCGCAGTGGGAGTCGCGCCCGACGGCGCCCGGGGTCCTGCCGTGCGGCACGGCGTTCGACGTGGTGAACGTGCCGACGCTGTTCGGGCGCCGGATGCTGGAGCACCTGTGGGCGGACGGTCCGGGCTCGGGCCCGGTCGCCGCGCACCGGGGCCGGATGCTGCTCTTCGCGTCCCCGGGCACGGCCCAGCGGCTGCCGTCGCTGCTGGACTGGGAGGAGTGGGGCGGCGGCCCGCAGAGCCGGAACGGCGGCGGTACGAAGGTGCCCCCGCTGCTCTGTCACGGCACCGGGGACGCGGTGACGGTCCCGCCCCTGACCTGCGACGAGAAGTACGCGGGGCCCCGCTGGCTGGTGGCCCCGGACACCCGGACGCCGTGGCTGCCGGGGCCGGACGTCCTGCTGTGGGCGTGCGTCCGGGTGGCCCGCTCGGCGCCCGCTCCGACGCCTCGTATTTCGATTTTTCCTCTCACCGATCCGGGTGCTAAGGTCTACGACGTCAGCAGGCGCCGCTAGCTCAGTTGGTTAGAGCAGCTGACTCTTAATCAGCGGGTCCGGGGTTCGAGTCCCTGGCGGCGCACAGACGGAAGAAGCCCCTCGCGCAAGCGGGGGGCTTCTTCGTGTCCCTGGGACAGGCCGGTCAGGTGCCCGTCGTGATCCGGACCGTGTACGCCCCCGAGGGGGTCCGGTCCGCGACCTCCACCGTGGCGTGCGCCCCGGGCACGGAGTACGTCTCGCCGACGCGCAGCGGTGCGTCCGCGAGCGGCGGGTAGACCGAGCGCTCCCAGCAGGCGTCGCTGTCCGGATGCGTGTCGAGCACCTCGACCGGGCCACCGCCGGACGGGGTCTCGTTGCGCACCCGGTAGAGCAGGACGCCCTCGGCGCAGGTCGAGAGGTCGTTGCCGGTGGAGCCGCGCGCCTCGACGGCCACCGCGCTGCCCTCGCCGGTCCTGATCACGGCGAGCCGGGTGCCGAGCGAGGCGCCGGGCACGGGCACGTCGGCCATCGGTTCGAGGGTCACCACGCGGTCGCTCTGGACGCAGACCACCTGCCGGTCGTCCAGCCAGCCCAGCTTCCACTTGTGCCAGCCGAAGAGGTCCGGCGCCAGGCCGAACTGGCTGCCCATGACGTCCCAGTCGCCGACATAGGTGTCCCAGTCGCCCTTGCCGTCGGTGGGCCGGTGGTAGAGGTCGGGCAGGTCGAAGACGTGTCCGGTCTCGTGGGCGAGCACGTTGTGGTCCGGCGGGTGCTGCTCGAAGACGGTGACGACGCGCCGGATGTCCGTACCGTCGGCGTGCAGCGGCCGGTCGAAGTTGACGACCTTGGTGGCGTCCGAGTCGACGCCGGGGGCGTCCGGGTCCGCGACGAGGTAGACGATGTCGTACCGCGAGAAGTCGACCCGCTTGTCGGCCACGCGGATCGCGTCGCGCGGATAGGCGCTGCGCCGGTCGCTGGCCCAGTCGCGCTGTATGCCGTACCAGGTCGAGGGCTTCGGCATCCGGATCCACTCCCGCTGCGGGTGCGGGCGCAGCGTGAACTTCCCGTACGAGGCCCGCTCGAAGAACTGCGTGGTGGCCGGGAAGTAGTCGGCGGTGAGCTCGGCGGGGGTGGTGGCCGGCCGGGCGTCCGGGAACGACAGGAAGACCATCACCGCGTCCAGGGCGCGGTCGGGGCGCGGGTAGGCGCCGTTCCAGCGGTCGACGCCGAGGGAGTGGTGCGCGGGGGTGCGGGGCAGGGCGCAGGGGGTGGCGTCCCCGGTGGCGGCGGCAGCGGGCCCTGCGACGAGGGAGGTGGCGACGAGCGCCAGCAGCGAGACGAGCCCGGCGGCCAGCCCGCGCGGACTGGGCCTCTCCACCCCTGGGGGCCCGGGCTGACGCGGCACATCGACCTCCGGTACGGGGAGCGGACACCTGGAACCCTCCCGTCCACCTTGTGGGGTTATGGCCGTTTCGTCACGCCGGACTACCCCAGTCGTGTCGGGCGCCTCGGCACCCACTCTCTTCACAGAAAGTCACAATCGATCACCTACGCAACGCGAGAGAACAGAGGTGCTCAGAATCAATCAGTCGGGGGCAAACCGGATCCGCGTCCGCATGGGCCGTGCGAGTCGTGAGCGGGGCGTCCGAGGGCCGGGCGCTGGATCGGCCCCGGGCGCTCCCTCTATGCTTCACCTCGCTTTCCCGCACGGTTTCCGCCTCCGACGACGGCACTCCACGCGGCGGGCAGTCCGGCCGGAGATGGCCGGGACAGAACTGCAGGGCGGAGCGAACGGTGAGCGCAACCTCCGAAGGGCCGGGGCCCGAGGCGCCCTCCGCACAGCGACCCGGCATCACGCAGAGTCACCGAATGGGGCCGCCCGGCGCGTCCGCCGCCGAGGCGCACGACTACCGGGCCGCGTTCCGCGCCGCGACCCTGCCGATGGCCGTGGTCGACCACGAGGGTCTGATCGTCACCGCCAACGAGGCGCTCGGCGCGCTCGCGGGCACCGGGGCGGCGGCGCTCGCCGCGCAGTCGGCGGCCGATCTGGTCGACCTCGCGGCGGACGCCCGCGCCTGGCACGCGTACCGCGAGGTGCTGCACGGCCGGCGCTCCCGCTTCCGCTGCACCCGCCGCCTCAAGCACCCCGACGGGCGCTCGCTGTGGGCCGAGATCACCGTCGTCCCGCTGTCCGACACCCGGCAGGCGCCCCGCGCCGAGGCGCCGGGCCAGGTGCTGCTCTCCGTCGCGGACGTCAGCGACCGGCGCGAACTCCAGAAGCGGCTGCGCCACCTCCAGATGCACGACCCGGTGACCCGGCTGCCCAACCGGGCGCTGTTCTTCGAGCGGCTGTCGGCGGCCCTGCGCACCCCGCCCCACGAGGACGGCGCCGGCTCCCGCGTCGGGCTGTGCTATCTGGACCTGGACGGCTTCAAGGCGGTCAACGACACGCTGGGGCACCGGATCGGCGACCGGCTCCTCGCGGCCGTCGCCGCCCGGCTCACGGACTGCGCGGAGCAGGAGGGGGCGTACCCGTCCGGTGCCCCGCTGGTGGCCCGGCTCGGTGGCGACGAATTCGCGGTCCTGGTCGAGGAGTCCACCGGCACCGAGCAGCTGACCGGCCTCGCGCGCACGGTGCTGGGCGCCCTCCAGCAGCCGTTCGACCTCGGCGGGCAGCGGCTCTCGGTGTCGGCGTCGATCGGGGTGGTGGAGCGGCCCGTCGCGGGCACGTCGGCCACCGGGCTCATGCAGGCCGCCGACACCACGCTGTACTGGGCGAAGGCGGACGGCAAGGCCCGCTGGACCCTGTTCGACCCGGAGCGCAACGCCCACCGGATGACCCGGCAGGCGCTGGCGTCCACGCTCCGACCGGCCGTGGAGCGCGGCGAGTTCACCATCGAGTACCAGCCGCTGGTGGGCCTGGCCGACGGGGTGGTGCGCGGGGTCGAGGCGCTGGTGCGCTGGAACCACCCGCAGTTCGGCATGCTCTCGCCGAATCGGTTCGTCGCGATCGCCGAGGAGGACGGCTCGATCGTGCAGCTCGGCCGCTGGGTGCTGCGCTCCGCCTGCCGCCAGGCCAGGCGCTGGCAGCTGGACCACCCGGAGCGGCCGCCGCTGTTCATCAGCGTCAATGTCGCGGTGCGCCAGGTCTGGGACTCCGACCTGGTCACCGATGTCGCGGAGATCCTGGCGGAGACCGGGCTCGACCCGGCGCTGCTCCAGCTGGAGCTGACCGAGTCGGCGGTGATGGGCTCGGCGGGCCGCCCGCTGCGGGCCCTCCAGGCGCTCAGCGACATGGGGGTGCGCATCGCCATCGACGACTTCGGCACCGGTTACTCGAACCTCGCCTACCTGAGCCGCCTCCCGGTGTCCGTGCTCAAGCTGGACGGCGCGTTCGTGCGCGGCTTCCGTTACGAGGACGGCACGCATCCCAGCCCCGCCGACGAGACGATCGTCGAGGCCATGGTCGAGCTGGCCCACCGGCTGGGCCTCACGGTCACGGCGGAGTGCGTGGAGACGGCGGGCCAGGCGGAGCGGCTGCGCCGGATCGGCTGCGACACCGGACAGGGCTGGCTCTACTCGCGCGCGGTGGCCCCGGAACGCATCGCCGAACTGATCGGAACCCGCGCCCCGGGGGCGTGATCCCTACAGCCGGGGCATGCCGTAGGCGTCGGCGATCAGGCCGTAGCTGCGCAGCCGGGCCTCGCCGCCGTGGGCGTTGGCGGTGATCATCAGCTCGTCGGCGCCGGTGCGCTTGGCCAGGTCGTCCAGGCCGGAGCGGACCTCGTCCGCGGTGCCGTGCACGATGTTGACCAGCCAGTTGTCCACGAATTCGCGCTCCATCGGCGAGAAGGCGTACGCCTCCGCCTCCTCGGGCGTCGGGACGAGACCGGGCCGCCCGGACCGCAGCCGGAGCATCGAGAGCGCGCCGGTCAGCACCTGGCGCCGGGCCTCGCGCTCGTCGTCGGCGGCCAGCGCGGCGACGCCGATCAGGGCGTACGGCGCGTCCAGCACCGTGGACGGCTTGAAGGAGTCCCGGTACAGCTCCAGGGCCGGCACGGTGTTCTGCGCCGAGAAGTGGTGCGCGAAGGCGAACGGCAGGCCGAGCACCCCGGCGAGCCGGGCGCTGAAGCCGGAGGAGCCGAGCAGCCAGATGGGCGGGCGCGCCGGGGACTGGACGCCGCCCTCGGCGGTGGCCTGGACGGGTCCGGGGACGGCGTGGATGCGGGCGTAGGGGTGCCCGTCGGGGAAGTCGTCGTCCAGGAACCGGGTCAGCTCCATGAGCTGCTGCGGGAAGTCGTCCGCGCCCTCGTTGAGCCGGTCCGTGCGCCGGAGCGCCGCCGCCGTGGCCCCGTCCGTGCCGGGCGCGCGCCCCAGGCCGAGGTCGACGCGGCCGGGGGCCATCGCCTCCAGGGTGCCGAACTGCTCGGCGATGACGAGCGGGGCGTGGTTGGGCAGCATGACGCCGCCCGAGCCGAGCCGGATGTGCTCGGTGCGGGCGGCGGTGTGGGCCAGGATCACGGCCGGGGACGAGGAGGCGACGCCGGGCATCGAGTGGTGCTCGGCGACCCAGTAGCGGTGGAAACCCCGGCGCTCGGCGAGCTGAGCGATCTCCACGCCGGTGCGCAGGGCCTGGGTCGCCGTGCGGCCCTGGCCGACGGTGACCAGGTCCAGCACGGACAGCGGCACGGGGGCGGTGCCCCGGGCCGTGCCCCGGATCTCGTCGCCCTGGATCTCGTCGCCTCGAATCTCGTCCACGTCTGGCCTCTCCGGTGGTGCGCGTCGCTGCTCGTATGTCCGGAGAGCACGAACAGGAGGATGGCTCCGTTTATTCCGGGCCCGCCCCGGCCACCGCTCCTACTGGCTCTTCTTCCCGTGCGCGTAAGCCCGTCCGCTCCCCCAGCTCACCGGGGCCGGCGGCTGCTCGCGGTGGGCGAAGAGCGCGCCGAGCCTCGGAGCCCAGGCGGGGCGGTCGGCCAGGCGCAGGGCCTCGCGGGCCGCCACCTGGTTCGCGGTGAGGACGGGCTTGCCGAGCGCCTCCTCCAGTTCGGTGAGGTGGGAGACCGTGTGCAGGGCCGTGTCGGGGATCAGCACGGCCTCCGCCTCGGGGCGGTCGGCGGCCCTGGCCAGGTCGAGCACCTGCTCCGCGCTCCAGGCGGCGGCCTCCGCGGCTTCGGTGACGCCCGCCGCGTGGGTGCCGGTCACCTCCATGCCGGTCTCCCGGAGGAACGCGGAGAACCGTTCGGCGACCGCTTCCGGGTAGGTCGCGGCGACCGCGACGCGCTCGGCACCCAGCTTCCGGACCGCGTGGACGAAGCCGATCGAGGTGCTGGAGGCGGGCACGCCCGCCGCCCGGGCGAGGGCCGCGACCTGGTCGTGGGCGCCCTGCCAGCCGTACAGGAAGCTGCCGCCGTCACACGCCCAGACGATGGACTGGACCCCGGAGCGCTGCAGCTCCTCGATGCCGGCGGCGAGCCGGCCTGGGGTGCCCAGGGCGCTCAGGGGCTCCTCGCGGTAGCCGGCGTCCGGGCTCTCGGTGTGGTGGACGACGAGTCTGATGGTGCTGTCGAGGAGGATCTCCATCCGCGGGTAGTCGTCCTCGGCGAAGTGGCCCGGGTAGAGGAATCCGACGGTCGTCATGTCCACCCTTTCTCTGCGCCTGCTGTGCGCCTGCGTCCGTGCCGCGCGGAACCGCGGCGGCACTGACCGGTTTCCCCGCTCCTGTTCCAGTATTCCGCCATCCGGCCCGGTTATCGCCCCGGGCGGCGGAGGCGCGCATGAACGGCGGCCGGACGGGCATCCGTCGCGGTACGGAGCCGGGATGCGGGACATCTCGCACAAACACTGCCTTCCGGCCCGCTCGCGGACACGGGAAGGTCACCCTCCGGCCACCGTTCGATTACATGCGCCTTCTTCCTGAATAGAAACCCCGGATCGGGCAGGCGCCAAGCCTGTCCGGACTGTTCGAACCCTTCAGGAGATTGCGAACCATGGCTGACTTCCCGAACCTGTCCCGCCGGGGATTTCTCAACCGATCGGCAGCCGTGGGCGGTCTGCTCGTCGTCCCCGGCCTCCTCGCCGCGTGCAGCAAGACCGGTGAGGGCTCCGCCGACGGCGAAGGCGCGCTGGAAAAGCTCCGCAAGCAGGGTTTCGTACGGGTCGCCTACGCGGACGAGGCGCCGTACGGCTACATGGAGGGCAAGGAACTCAAGGGCGAGGCGCCCACGTTGCACCGCGAGATCTTCAAGGCGCTGGGCGTGGACGAGCTGAAGCCCACCCTCTCCGAGTGGGACAGCCTGATCCCCGGTCTCCAGGCCGGCAAGTACGACGTGGTCAGCGCCGGTATGGCGATCACCCCGGAGCGGTGCGCCAACGCCCTCTTCTCGGAGCCGGAGTTCATCTCGCCGACCGCGATGATGGTGAAGAAGGGCAACCCGGAGAAGGTCACCGACCTCGCCTCCGCGAAGGAGGCCGGGATCACCATCGGGGTAATGGCGGGCGCGGTCGAGGGTTCGTACGCCAAGGGCGCCGGCATACCCGAGGAAAAGATCAAGACGCTGCAGAAGCCGCAGGACGGCGCGGACGCGGTCAAGGGCGGCCGGATCGACGCCTTCCTGCTGACCGGGATCTCACTGCGCTGGCTCGCCAAGACCAACGAGGGCACCGAGGTCACCGAGGCGTTCCTGCCCGAGCTGGACGGCGTCAAGCAGTACAGCCCCGGCGGCGCGGTCTTCCGCAAGGGCAACGAGGAGCTGCGCGACGCGTTCAACCGCGAGCTGAAGAAGATCGTCGCCGACAAGTCCCGCTATGTGGAGCTGCTGCGCGACTACGGCTTCGGGGCGACCGAGCTGCCCCCGGCCACGCTGAAGACGGCCGATCTGTGCAAGGGCTGACAGGGACGGTACCCACCGCATGAATGATTTCTTCTCGGCCTTCGCCGACGATCTGCCGCAGCTGCGGTCCGGCCTGTGGGTGACCCTGGAGGCGACGGTCCTCGGCGCCCTGGCGGCGCTCCTCCTGTCGTTCGTCCTCGGCCTGATGTCGCTCAGCCGGCTCATGCTGTCGCGCGGGGTCTCCCGGGTGGTCGTGGAGTTCTTCCGCGGCACCTCGCTGTACGTGCAGCTGTTCTGGCTGTACTACGCGATGCCGCAGCTGACCGGGTACGAACTGACCCCGGTGGTCTGCGGGGTGCTGGCGTTCGGCCTCAACTACGGTGCCTACGGCGCCGAGGTGGTGCGCGGCGCGGTCAACTCCGTACCGCGCGGGCAGTACGAGGCGGCGCTCGCGCTGAACATGTCGCCGCTGCACCGGATGCGCAAGGTGATCCTGCCGCAGGCGTGGGTGCAGATGATCCCGTCGTTCACCAACCTGCTGATCCAGCTGCTGAAGGCCACCCCGCTGCTCTGGCTGATCTCGGCGGCGGACCTGATGACCGCCATCGAGAAGCTCCGCAGCCGTACGGGCGAGACTCTCACCGCGTACGCGACGCTGCTGGTCTGCTACTTCGTCCTGGCCTACGCGCTGACCCTGCTCATGAACCTGCTGGAGCGGTCCGCCAAGCGGCGGCTCGGTCTGGCGGCGGGCGGGAAGAGCCTGCTGAAGAGCCGTAGCGCCGTGTCCGCCGCCCAGGCCGGAGGTACCCGGTGACCAAGGACTTCGACTGGGGCGCCGTCGGCGACGCGTTCCCCCTGCTCCTCGACGGGTTCTGGACGACCCTGCTGGCCACGGTGTTCGGCACCCTGGTCGCCGCGGTCCTGGGGCTGGCCATCGCGGTCGCCGGGCGGGCCCCGAGCCGGCTGGTGACCGTTCCGGTGAAGGCGGTGATGGAGTTCATCCGCTCCACTCCGCTGATCGTGCAACTCGTGGGCGCGGCGGCACTGTTCACCTCGGTGGAGCCGCTGACCGTCGGCATCGCGGTGCTGGGCGTCCACTACGCCACGTACACCTCCGAGGTGTACCGCGCCGGGATCGACGCGGTGCCGAAGGGGCAGTGGGAGGCGTGCCGGGCACTGTCGCTGACGCCCCGGCGGACCTGGCAGGCGGTGATCCTGCCGCAGGCCGTGCGCAACGTGGTGCCGGCGCTGGGCAACTACGCGATCTCGATGTTCAAGGAGACACCCTTCCTCGCCGTGATCACCGTGCACGAGATGGTCTTCCAGGCACGCGACTACGGCACCAAGCACTTCGTCTACACCGAGGTGTTCACGCTCGCCGGCCTGATCTTCCTGGTCGCGAGCTACCCCACGTCCCTCCTGATGAGGAAGCTGGAGAAGCGCCTTGGCCACTGAGCCCCTCCCCCTGCAGAAGAACGCGGCCACGGCCCCCGAGGACGTCGTGCCCGTCGACGCCTCCAAGGACGACGGCCATCCGCTCGTCCGCTTCGACAAGGTCGTCAAGCGCTACGGGGACCACACGGTCCTGGACGAGCTGGACTTCACCGTCGAGCGCGGCGAGCACGTCACCCTGATCGGGCCCAGCGGCTCGGGCAAGACGACGATCCTGCGCCTCCTGATGACGCTGGAGCGGGTCAGCGACGGAGTGATCTGGATCAACGGCGAACCGCTGACGCACCTGCGGGCGCCGGACGGCTCGCTGAAGCCCGCCTCCGAGAAGCACCTGCGCGCGGCCCGCCGGAAGATCGGCATGGTCTTCCAGCAGTTCAACCTCTTCCCCAACATGAAGGTGCTCCAGAACATCACCGAGGCGCCCGTCAACGTCCTCGGCATGGACCGGGACAAGGCGGAGGCCCGGGCACGGGAGCTGCTGGACCTCGTCGGGCTCTCCGGCAAGGTCGACGCGCACCCCTCGCAGCTGTCCGGCGGGCAGCAGCAGCGGGTCGCCATCGCCCGTGCGCTGGCGATGGAGCCGGAGATCCTGCTCCTGGACGAGGTGACCTCCGCGCTCGACCCGGAGCTGGTGGCGGGGGTGCTGGAGCTGCTGACCGACATCGCCAGGAACACCGACATCACGATGCTCTGCGTGACCCACGAGATGAGTTTCGCCCGGGACGTCTCGGAGAAGGTGCTGATGTTCGACGCGGGACGGGTCGTGGAGTCCGGTTCGCCGGAGAAAATATTCTCCGATCCCTCGCACGAACGCACGCGCGAATTTCTCAACGCAGTGCTGTGACCTCGGCATCCGTCGCTCGCGCATGACGCTGGCATATGCCGTACGGGTGCGCCCCTGCTGACAGCTCCGGGGCGCACCCACGAGTCCGCCGCACCCCGCCCTGAACGGCCCGTCGACGGCTATCGTGGTGGCGAGGCCGGGGCCCGCGAACCGGCCTCCGGTCCCGACTGGCAGGGGGAAGCCGTGGTGTTGAAGCCCGAACCGACCGCGCCGTTCCACTCGGTGCAGTACGCCCTTCGCGTTCTCGAAACGGTCTCCAAGCACGGCAGCGGGGTCACCGAGGCCCAGCTCTCGCGCGAGACGGGGCTGCCCGTCGGCCACCTCACCTCCCTGCTGCTGACCCTGCGCCGCGAGGGCTACGTCGAGCAGATCACCGACGGGGCGTACGTCATCGGCGCCTCGCTGCTGCTCCTCGGCTCGGGCGCGGCCCGCCGCCAGGCGCTGGAGTCCAAGCTCCAGCAGACCCTGGCCCAGCTCCGCGACTCGGTCGGCGCGGCGGTCTACATCAGCCGGTACGTCGACGGCGAGATCCGCGTGACGCAGTACGCCGACAGCCCGCTGACCCCGGCGGTCAACGAGTGGGTGGACTTCAGGTCGGCGGCGCACGCCTCGGCGATCGGCAAGTGCCTGCTGACCCAGCTCGACCAGAACGGCCGGCGCGACCACATCGCCCGGCACAAGACGCCCCGGCTGACCTCGCGGACGATCACCAGCGAGAAGGTCCTCTTCTCCAAGCTGGACAGCCAGCCGGCCACGGTCCCGGTGCTCGACCTCCAGGAGTACGCGGTCGGCACGGTGTGCGCGGCGGTGCCGCTGACCGCCGGGTCGTCGGCGGGCTGCCTGGCGCTGTCGATGCCGGTGAAGGACGCGCACCGGCTGCGCGCGGCGGCGGACACGCTGAACCGGCGCGCGGCCCCGATGCTGCTGTCGCTGGCCCTGTAGCGCGGCTGGTCATCAGCACCCCTTCGGACCAGGTATTATTTTCACGTCAGCACGCGCCGCTAGCTCAGTTGGTTAGAGCAGCTGACTCTTAATCAGCGGGTCCGGGGTTCGAGTCCCTGGCGGCGCACAGACAACGCACGAGGCGGTTTCCGTATCCACGGAGACCGCCTCGTGCGTTTTGTGCTGCCCGCAGCCATGTACGAACGTTTTACACAGACGTACTAGACAGATGTTTTAAACAGCCGTACATTCCTTGGCATGACGAACCCCACGAGCTCCACCGCCGCCCCCGGCGCACTCGCCGGCCGTCGGGAGTGGACCGCCTTCCTGGTCCTGCTCCTCCCTCTCCTGCTCGTCTCCATGGACGTCTCCGTCCTCTTCTTCGCGATCCCGTCCATCGACCGGGATCTCGCCCCCAGCGCGACCCAGCAGCTGTGGATCTTCGACGTGTACGCCTTCGCCCTGGCCGGCCTCCTCATCACGATGGGCTCGCTGGGCGACCGCATCGGCCGCCGGAAGCTGCTGATGATCGGGGCCCTCGCCTTCGGCGCCGCCTCGGTCTGCGCGGCGTACGCGAACAGCCCGGAGATGCTGATCGCGGCCCGGGCGGTCCTCGGGATCGGCGGGGCGACGCTGATGCCGTCCACCATCGGGCTCGTGCGCAACATGTTCCGGAACGAGCAGCAGCGCGCGAAGGCCATCGGCATCTGGTCGGGCGCCATGGCCGGCGGTGTGGCGCTCGGTTCGGTGCTCAGCGGCGTGATGCTGGAGCACTTCTGGTGGGGCTCGGTCTTCCTGATCAACGTGCCCGCGATGCTCCTGCTGCTGGTCCTCGTGCCGCTGCTGGTGCCGGAGTTCAAGGACCCGAACCCGGGCCGCTTCGACTTCCTCAGCGTCCCGCTGTCCATGGGTACGGTCCTGCCGGTGGTCTACGGCATCAAGGAGAGCGCCGCCCACGGGCTCGACGCCCGGCGGGCCCTGATCATCGCCGCCGGACTGGCCGTCGGCTGGGTCTTCGTCCGCCGCCAGCGCACCCGCCCCGACGCGATGATCAGCCGGGAGCTGTTCCGGGGCCGCGGCTTCGGCACCGGGATCGGGCTCAACGCGCTGGCCGCCTTCGCGATGATGGGCTCGGCCTTCTTCACCACCCAGTACCTCCAGTCGGTACTCGGCATGAGCACGATGGAGGCCGCGCTGTGGAGCCTGGCCCCGTCCCTGGCGGTGGGCGCGGCGGCGCCCACGGCGACCGCCCTCGCCCAGCGGGTCCAGCGGGCTTACGTGGTCTGCGGCGGGTTCACCGTCGGGGCGGCGGGCTTCGGGGTCTTCACGCTGGCCGGGACCGACTCGCTGGTCCTGCTGCTGATCGGCTCGGCCGTGATGAGCAGCGGCATCGTCGCGGTGATGGCGCTCGTCTCGGACATGGCGATGGCCGTCAGCCCGGCGGAGAAGGCCGGCTCGGCCGCCTCGCTCCTGGAGACCGGGCAGGAGTTCGGCGGTGCGCTGGGCATGGCCCTGCTGGGCGCCGTCGCCACCGCGGTCTACCGGGCGGACATGCCCGGCTCCGCCCCCGAGGCCGCCCGCAAGACCCTGCCGGGCGCGCTGACCACGGGCGACGACTCGCTGATCGCGATCGGCCGGGACGCCTTCGTGCACAGCATGCACTACGCCTCGGTGACCGGGTCCCTGATCCTGCTGACCGGTGCGGTGCTCGCGGCGACCCTGCTGCACCGGGCGACCCGGACGGCGCCGGCCGCCGGGGAGACGGCTGCGGCTCCGGTCCCGGCCCAGGCCTGACCGTGGCCCGGCCGGTACCGGCACAGCGAAACCCCGGAGAGTCCTCGGACTCCCCGGGGTTCGCCGTGCTGCCCGCCGGCAGCACGTCACTCACGCCGCACGGTCACCGGCGGACGCCGGAACCGCAGGTCAGAACTGCACGTCCGAGCACGCGTAGAACGCGTTGGCCGTGTCCGCGATGTTCCAGACGCTCAGGATGATGTGCTTCCCGGTCTTCTGGGTCGGGATGGTGCCCTGCTGGGTCAGCGTCGCCGGGGGCTGCTGGTTGTTGTACGGCACCGTCATGAAGGGCTGCGGCTCCAGGTCGGCCCGGGTGAGCGGCTTGGTGGGGTCCCAGCCGTTCTTGGTGATGTAGTAGCGGAAGTCCGTCGTGGCGTGCCGGGCGGTGAACTGCCAGCGGAAGCTGAAGCCCTGACCGGCGGTCACCTTGGTGGCGGGCCAGTTGCCGCCGCGCGGGTCGTCCAGCTGGGCGAACTCGCCGTGGCCGCCGGAGCAGATCTTGCCGTCGGCCGGTCCGGCGGACGGGAAGCCCTTGGGGCCCTCGACGCTCTGCGGCTCCCACTGGATGTTGCCGCAGCCGGTCACCGTGCCGTTGGCGCACAGCTTCTGACGGCTGATCGGGTTGTCCGTGTAGCCGTGGCTGCTGGCGCTGCTCGTGGCGAACATCGAGACGCCCGCTACCGCAAGACCGACCAGGGCCGCGCTTGCCTTCATACGCATGAGATGTCGCTCCTCGGATCGTGGGGGGAGTGGGGATTCCATGAGCACTGCCGCGTACACGCGTTCTGCGGTCTAGACCAAGGCTTAGATTATTGCCGTGCCTTGACCATGTCCAGACCAATGAGCGCGGTATTCCGGTTGCTCCGGAACCTCCCCCACGCCTCCTCAGTTGCCGTCGCCTCCGGTACGCCCGGTGCAGAAGGCCACCGTCAAGTCCTTGACCAGCGCCTTCCGTTCGTAGTCGTCCAGCTCCACGAGGCCCCGTTCGGTGAGCCGGCTGACGGTGTCGTCCACCGCGTCCACGACCGAGGTGAGGACGCTGTCCCGGTGCCGGGCGTCGATCGCCGCGATCCGGCGCCGCTGCATGGCCGCCGCCACCTCCGGCGCGTACTCGATCCCGGTCGGCTGGGCCGAGTACACCTCGACGCCGACCGGCTCGCAGTCCGCCTTCAGCATCCGGGTCAGCGCGTCCCCGACGGCCTCCGCGTTGCGCAGGGTGTGCGCGTCCTCGTGGAAGGCGTCGGCGGGCAGCTGGGACAGGACCCGGGCCATCGCGGCCTCGACCTGCTCACGCAGATACGCCTCGTGGTCCTCGATCCCGAGCGCCGCCCGCACGGTGTCCGTGACCCGCCACACCACCTGGACGACGACCCGCAGCGCCGTGCCGTTCGCGTCCACGGCGGGCAGCGGCTCGCTGCGCCAGTGCCGCAGCCGTACGTCGATCCGGCGGCGCAGCAGCAGCGGGCTGACCCACACCAGACCGGTGCGCCGCACGCTGCCCCGGTACTGCCCGAAGAGCGTGAGCACCCAGGCGTGCCCGACCCGCCCCCGGCCGAGGCCCCCGAGCGCGAAGAGCACGACGGCCGCCAGGAACACCAGCGCGGCCCAGGCACCGGTGGGCAGCCCTTCGTACGGGCGGGGACCGAGCCCGACCCGGGCGAGCACCGGGGCCGGGATCACGCCGGTCCACCACAGCACCGCGCCGGCCGCCGCGATCCCGCCGGATCCGGTGAGCAGCGCGGCCCAGCCGGGCAGCGCGGGCCCGGGCCGCTCGCGCAGCCGGGGGTCGGCGTCGGGGGCGGGCCGGGTGGCGGGCCGCACCTGCGGCGTCCTCGGCACGGGCGGCCGCCGCACCCCGGCCCCGGGGTCGCCACCGCCCGGCCGCACGACGGCGGGCGGCACGGCGGCGGCCCCGGTGCGCCGGTCCTCGCGGAAGAGCAGGTGCACGGGGATGGAGGCGGTGCGCTCGTTGGCGATGACCGCCTGATGCCGCCCGCTGTCCCGGACCGGGTCGGGCCCGGGCACGCGGGCCCCGGTGAGAGCGAGGACGGGCTCCGGCCGGGCAGCCTCCACCTCGGCCTCGGGCCGGGCAGCCTCCACGAGGGGAGCGGCGTCCTCGGGCCCGGCGTCCTCGGGCGCCGCGTCCTTGACGGGTTCCGGCGCGGGCGCCTTCGCAGGGCGCGCGTCCTCCGGCTCCTGCGCGTGGGTCCCGGCCGGCACCGACACCGAAGCCGAGGTGGCCCCGAGCGGGGCCCGGCGGTCCTCGTCCCCCGACGGAAGGTCGAGCACCAGATCGACGACGGAACCGGTGTCGTCACCGGCCTCCGGAGCAGCGGGCTCCAGCGGCCCCTCGACCTGCACCACCACCTCCTCCTCCGAGGGCACCGACACCGACACGGGCCTGAAGAGGGGAGGCGGCTCCGGCGCGCGGGGTGCGGCCGGGGTCGCGCCCCGCACCGGCAGCCCCTCGGCGACCGGCGGCTCGGCCGCCGCGGCCCCCGCCGCCCACGCGTCCGTGACGCTGCCCGCTCCGCCCGGGCCGACCCATTCCCGTACCGGGACCGTCCCGTACTCCGTCTCCTGGCCGTACTCCGGGTTTCCGGAGCTGTCCGACACCGTGGATCGCATTTCCGCCTCCGTCATGTCCGTCGTGTCACGCGAAGAGTCGCCGCCAGGTCTCCGGGCCCGGATAGCCGTCGGCCTCCGTCCCCCGCCAGCCCTGGGCCTTCTGGAAGGTCTCGACATTGCGCCGGTCCGCCTCGGTCCACCGGGGGCTGGGGCCCAGCCGGTAGTGCGCGCCGTACCCCTTCTTCACCAACTGTTTTCCGAGCCTGTCGACATGGCTGTTGGACTGACCCGGCCGGAAATAGCCCCGTCCGGGGAAGGCCGGAGCCGCCTTGGTGCCGCCCTGGCCCCTCGCGGCGGGGATGTCCCGGCCGGTTCCGGTCACCAGCAGCTTCCAGGTGTCGGGGCCGGGGATGCCGTCGGCCTCCGCGCCCTTCCACCCCTGGGCCTGCTGGAACGCCCGGGTGGCCCGGAGGTCGGCACCGGTCCAGACCGGGTCGGGGCCGATCTTGTAGAAGCGCTTGCCGCCCCGGGCGACGAGCATCGCGCCGAGCCGGGTCACGTACGCGTTCTTCGCGCGGGGACCGAACTTCGCCGCGCCGGGGAACGGGTCCTTCTCCGCCTCGCTGCCGGACTTCCCCGTGCTCAGGCCCTTGTAGCGGTAGGCGACATAGCTCGCGGAGTTGGTCCAGTACGCCATGGGCGTCGTCTGCCTGCGGGTGTGCGGCTTGGTCTGCTCGTACGCCGTGTAGTGGGTGTGCGCCGAGGTGGTCCAGCCGCCGAAGATCGTGACGTGGGAGCCGTTCCCGGGATCGGCGAGGTTGTGGAAGAGCAGGATGTCGCCGGGCTGGAGGTCCTCGCGGGCGATGCGGGTGCCGTACGCGGCGAGGCTGCCGGTCCACTCGTTGCCCGGCAGGTTCCAGGCCATCGACACATAGCCGGAGCAGTCCTGCCGGTATCCGTCCGTCCAGTACTTCGACATGCTGTACGGGACCTGCGCGTCCAGCCATTTCTTCGCGCGGTTGATGATCTCGGTCCGGGTCGTCGCCCGCGGCTCCGGCGCCGAAGCCTGGGCCGCCGAAGGTCCCGGCGAACCGGACCCGCGCAGCGGACCCGGCAGCCCCTGGGGGCTGTCCGGCAGCGGGCCGATGCCGGTCGGCACCCCCGTGCCAGGCGCCGGGGCGGGATCGGCGGGCGCCCCGGCGGACTCCGCGGCCCCGCCGCCGAGCACCACCCCGGCGGCGGTGACCAGCACCACCGCGCGCCGCGCGCCGTGCGCGGCCGGGTGTCCCCCGTACCGCACGGGAAGTCCCCCGGCGGCGGTCCGCCGCTGGGCGGCGCAGCCGGGACAGGGGCAGTCGATGGCGGGTACGTACTCCTCGAAGGCCGGCACAGTCATGCGATTCCCCTCCGCAGTCGTCAAGTTCCTCGGGCGCATCTGCTCGGGCGTCAGCGTGGCAAAGGCCATGACATACGTCATGACATACCGCAGTTTGACGGATAGAAGGGAAAAAACGACCATCCGACAGGCCGGGAAGGCGAGACGCCCCCTCGGGGATGGTCAGGAGCACCACTGGGGATCGGGTAGAGTTTTCCAGGTCAGCAGGCGCCGCTAGCTCAGTTGGTTAGAGCAGCTGACTCTTAATCAGCGGGTCCGGGGTTCGAGTCCCTGGCGGCGCACGCACAGCCAAGGCCCCCTCGCTTCGCGCGAGGGGGCCTTGGTCGTTCTTCCGCACCGTCCGCAACCGCTTCACCGCATGCGGAGGGTGACCGGTTATCGACGTAACGTCAGAAGGCGGCTGGGCGCACGGGGAGCGTCCCCCTACAGTGGGGGGTGCGGCGGGCCCGGACGCCACCGACCTCCCGTGTCCGCGCCGGGCCACTCCCGCGGCCCGCGCACCGCGGTCGAGGACCGGCCCGGCCGCCACCCGGGGAACGGGCGGCGGCCGGGCCGGGTACCGGGCCTCTCGTACGGATCAGGCCGCCTTCGCCGCGCCCTTCTCGGCGGTCAGGTAGGCCGAGACGACCACGTTCGCGGTGTACGAGTGGGACTTCTGGTCGTACGTGCCGCCGCAGGTGATCAGCCGCAGCTCCGCCCGCCCGTCCTTGCGGGGCCCGTACGCCTTCCGGGCGTCGAACCGGGCACGGGTGAGGACCTGCACGTCGTCGATGGTGAACTCGGCGACCGTGCCGTCCGTACGGGTCACGTCGACCTTCGCGCCGGGGCGGGCCGCGCTGAGCCCGTAGAAGACGGCGGGCTTGGTCTCGGTGTCGACATGGCCGACGAACAGGGCCGGCCCCTCGGCGCCGGGCCGGGTGCCGTCCCCGTACCAGCCGACCGTCTGGGGCGTGTCGAAGGACGGCGGCTCGATGGCGCCCTCCGCGTCCAGGCCCCGGGAGACGACGGGGGCCTCGACGCCGATGGAGGGGATGTCGACGCTCTTCGGGGCGACGCCCGCGATCGGCGCGTGTGCCGGGGGCAGCGGCACGCCGAGCGGGCGCCCGACCGCGGCGACGTCGCCGGTGGTCGGGGCCGAACCGATGCCCGAGCCGTCCGTGATCCCGCGGCCCCAGAGCCACAGGCCCAGCAGGATGACGGCCCAGGTCACTCCGGTGAGCAGCCTGCCGCGCCCCGCCGCCTCCTCCGGTGCGGACATGTCAGTCGGCCGCCGGACGGCGACGGCGCACGCTGCGGAAGGCGACGGCGACGGCCGCGACGGCGGCCAGTCCGAGGCCGATCACCTCGTGGGTGGTGCCGGGTCCGTCCTGATCGGCGGTCTCGCTCGCGAGTACGGCGGTGCCTCCGCCGCCCGCGTGGACCGGGGCGATGGGCACGGGGCGCTCGCGGTGCACGACGGTGAGGGTCGCGGTCACCCGGGTGCGCTTGTCGCAGATCGCCTGGACGTCGTAGTCGCCGGGCTCGGCGTCCGCGCGGACGCGGGCCTCGGCGTACAGCGTGCGGTCGCCGCCGGACGAGAACCGCGCCTCGGAGACGAAGGCGTCGGAGTTCGCCTTGGCTTCCTCGGCCTTGCAGCCGGTCAGCTCCAGCTCGACCTCGCTGCCCGGGGCGGCGGACGAGGGCGAGACCGACAGGGCGGCGCGGGACCGGGAGTCCTCGTGGCCGGAGCCGGATTCGGCCAGTGCCGAGGGGATCGGCACCAGGGTCGCCGCGGCCAGTGCGGCGGCACAGAACGTGAGCGGTATGGAACGCATCGTGAACCTCCTGATGGAAGGTTCACGCCTGCGGGCGCGTTCCGCATCCGCAGCGCGGGGGCGCTGGGCCGGTGGAGTGGGCCGCGCTCCCCCGCGCCGGGCGGTGTCAGCCCAGGTCGACGAGGTCGACCAGGTCCGCGATCGAGTCCACGACGGTGGACGGCCGGAACGGGTACTTGTCGATGTCGGCGACCGTGGTCAGCCCGGTGAGCACCAGGAAGGTCTGCATGCCCGCCTCCAGACCGGCCAGCACGTCGGTGTCCATGCGGTCGCCGATCATGGCGCTGGACTCGGAGTGCGCGCCGATCGCGTTCAGCCCGGTCCGCATCATCAGCGGGTTCGGCTTGCCCGCGAAGTACGGGGCCTTGCCGGTCGCCTTGGTGATCAGGGCGGCGACGGAGCCGGTCGCGGGCAGCGGGCCCTCGGCGGACGGGCCGGTCTCGTCCGGGTTGGTGCAGATGAACCGGGCGCCGGCGTTGATCAGCCGGATCGCCTTGGTGAGCGCCTCGAAGGAGTACGTACGCGTCTCGCCGAGCACCACGTAGTCCGGGTCGTGGTCGGTGAGGACGTACCCGATGTCGTGCAGCGCGGTGGTGAGCCCGGCCTCGCCGATGACGTACGCCGTGCCGCCGGGGCGCTGGTCGTCCAGGAACTGGGCGGTGGCGAGCGCGGAGGTCCAGATGTTCTCCACGGGCACGTCCAGGCCCATGCGGTTCAGCCGGGCGTGCAGGTCGCGGGCGGTGTAGATCGAGTTGTTGGTCAGGACCAGGAAGGGCAGCCCCGAGTCACGCAGCCGCTTGATGAAGGCGTCGGCGCCGGGGATCGGGGTGCCCTCGTGGATGAGGACCCCGTCCATGTCGGTCAGCCAGGACGAGATCGGCTTGCGCTCTGCCATGTGGGACTCCAGTTGCCGTACGCCAGGTGCGGGGACGCCGGCGGCACCGCGTTGTGCAGCGCCGACGCCCCCGAGTTTAGGCCGACTGTTCGACGTGGAGGTACTGGCTGACCACCTGTTGATCAGCGCTCGGCGCGGCGGGTCCGGCGGCCGGCGAGCACCATCGCGCCGCCGCCGATCAGGAATCCGGAGACGGTGAGGGCGGGCAGGGCCACGGGGACGGAGATGCCGGTGGCGGCGAGCTGCGGGACCCCCGCCGGGTCGGTGCCCGGTGGCACGGGGCGCCGGGTGGTGCCGGTCGTGCCCGGGTCCGCGTATCCCTCGTCGCCCTTGCCCTTCACCGTGCCGCTCCCCTCGTCCTCGTCCTCGCCGGTGCCGCCCACGTTCTCCCGGGCCGTTCCGTCCGCGCTCTCGCGGTCGCCGTCCGTCTCGCCGGTGCCGGTCGTGTCCTCGTCGGGCTCCTGCTCGACCACCGAGAACGGGTAGTCCCCGGACTCGCCGACCCACTCGCCGTCGCCGCCCGTGCCGCTCCCGCCGCCCCGGCGCTGGACGATCGCGGCGTTGGCCGTGATCCGGCCCGGGCTCGTGTCGGAGGTGAAGGCCAGCCGGACCTGGACGGTGACGGTACGTCCGGCGGGCACCGTGAATCCGGGAAAGGCGTCATCGCCCCTGCCGCCGAAGACGCCGATGTGCTCGTCCCGGTCGGTCGTCTCCCAGGTCACGCGGTGCTCGACCCCGGGGTGGGCGCGCTCCGAGAACTGGAGCTGGATCTGGTCCGAGGTCAGCGCCCGTTCCTCGTCGGTGAGGACGAGCACGGGGTGGATCGCCCGGCAGGACTCGGTGGTCGTGTTCGTCAGGTCCAGGAACCAGGTGCCGTAGCCGCCGCCGGACGCGTAGGTGTCCGGTCCGCCGTGGATCCGGGTGTCGATGGGGAAGTCGTCCGAAGCGGGGTTGGAGCAGGCGGGCTGCTGGTCGGCGGTGGCCGATCCGGGCGCGCCCGCCCGGATCGGCCCGCCGGCCGTCCCGGCGACCGCACTGCGCTGCGGGGCGGCGGACGCGGTCGCCCCGCCGAGGACCACGGGCATCACACTGGCGGCGGCAAGCCCGAGCGCGAGCCCGTGCCGGGTGCGCCCGGTCCCGGGGGTTTCGGTGGTCTCGCCGGGCTCGGCGGATTCGGGGGGCATGGCAGGGCAGCCTCCACTTCGTACGGCAAGGGCCGGCCGGGACGGGGCGCCGCGCACGGCACGGCTCCGGGCCCTCGGGGTGGCCGAGGCTGCCACGCGCGCGCGAGCGCCCGACGCAGGCGTGCCGGGGGGTCGCCCGGACAGCGGCGGGATTCGACCCGCCCGGCCCAGGTCTCAGGGGCCGTCCGACTCCCCGACCCGGCCGAACAACCGGCCCAGCACCAATTGCGCCGCGCCCTCCGCGACCGGGCGGTCGCCCTCGCGGTGGGCGGTGACCGGGACCGGGGTGCCCCGCACCCCCTCGCGGCGGGAGCGTTCGTCGAGGACGGCGCGCACGCCGCGTACGTACGTGTCGGGGTCGGCGGCGACCGTGCGGCCGCCCAGGACGACGCGGTCGATGTCGAGGAGCCCGACGAGGTTCGCGGCGCCGGTCCCGAGCACCCGCGCCGCCTCGGCCGCGTCGCCCCGGCGGGCGGCGGCGAGGCACAGCGCCTCCAGGCAGCCGCGGCCGCCGCAGCCGCAGCGGAGGCCGTCCAGCTGCACGGTCTGGTGCCCGAACTCGCCCGCCCCCGTCCGCTCCCCCCGGTGCACCGCGCCGCCGAGGACGAGCCCCGCGCCGAGGCCGGTGCCGAGGTGGAGGTAGGCGAAGTCGGCGGGGCCGTCCGCGCCGAGGGCGAGGCCGAGGGCGGCGGCGTTGGTGTCCTTGTCAAGGACCACGGGCAGCCCGGTCCGGCCGGCGAGCGCCGCGCGCAGCGGATAGCCGTCCCACTGCGGGAACCCCGTGACGCGGTGCAGCACCCCGCCCCGGTGGTCCAGCGGCCCCGGGGCCGCGACGCCCACCCCGAGCACCGGCAGCGCCCCGTCCCCCCGCACGGCGGCGACCGCCCCCGCGGCGGCGCTCAGCACCTCGTCCGCCGGGGCCCCGAAGTCCAGCGGAGCCGTGAGGCTTCCGGCCACGACGCCCGCGAGGTCCACGAGCACCACGGTCAGCCCGTCGCGGTCCAGGTGCAGCCCCACCGCGTGCCCCGCCTCGGGGACGAGCCGCAGCACGGTCCGGGGCTTGCCGCCCGTGGAAGCGCGGCGGCCCGCCTCGGCGGCCAGGCCCTCGGCGCGCAGCCGGGCGGTGATCTTGCTGACGGCCTGCGGGGTGAGCCCGGTGCGCTCGGCGAGTTCGAGCCTGCTGATGCCGCCCTCGCCGGCCACCCGCAGCAGGTCGAGGACGAGGGCCGCGTTGTGGCTGCGCAGGGCGGGAAGGTTCGCGCCGGTGGTGCTCCTGTTCACGGACCCATTGTGGCCCGCGCTTGCACTTTGGCAACAGCGTTGCCAAAGTGGAGGCATGACCTCCCACACCTCCGGCACCCCCTTGCGCGTCGGACTCGTCGGCTTCGGCCTGGCGGGGTCCGTCTTCCACGCCCCGCTGATCACGGCCAGCGAAGGCCTGGCTCTCGACACGGTCGTCACCCGCGACGAGCAGCGCCGCGCCGAGGCCCGTGCCGCCTGCCCCGGCGTACGGTTCGCGGATTCCCCCGACGAGCTGTGGCAGCGGGCGGACGAGCTGGACCTGATCGTCATCGCGTCCCCGAACAAGACCCACGTACCGCTCGCGCGGGCGGCGCTGGAGGCCGGGCTTCCGGTGGTCGTGGACAAGCCGGTCGCGGGCACGGCGGCCGAGGCCCGGGAGCTCGCGGCGCTCGCCGAGGAGCGCGGGCTGCTGCTCTCGGTCTTCCAGAACCGGCGCTGGGACAACGACTTCCTCACCCTGCGCGCGCTCCTCGCGGAGGGCGCCCTGGGCGAGGTCCAGCGCTTCGAGTCGCGTTACGAGCGGTGGCGCCCGCAGCTGAAGGGCGGCTGGCGCGAGTCCGGCGACCCGCGCGAGATCGGCGGGCTGCTCTACGACCTGGGCAGCCACGTCGTCGACCAGGCGCTGACCCTGTTCGGCCCGGCCGCCCAGGTGTACGCGGAGTCGGACCTGCGGCGCCCGGGCGCGGCGGCCGACGACGACACGTTCGTGGCGGTCACCCATACCTCGGGCGTCCGCTCGCACCTGTACGTGAGCGCCACGACGGCCCAGCTCGGCCCGCGCTTCCGGGTGCTCGGATCACAGGCGGGCTTCGTGAAGTACGGCCTCGACCCCCAGGAGGCCGCCCTGCGCGAGGGCGCCCGCCCGGCTCCGGGCGAGCCGTGGGGCGAGGAGGGCGAGGAGCTGTGGGGCCGGCTCGGCGCGGGCGAGTCCCCGCTCACGGGCGGCGGCACCCCGGTCCGTACGCTGCCGGGCGACTATCCGGCGTACTACGCGGCGGTCAACGACGCGCTGCGCGGGACGGGCGACAATCCGGTGACCGCGCTTCAGGCCGCCGAAACCCTTGACGTCCTGGAGGCGGCCCGCCGCTCGGCCCGCGAGGGGGTCACCGTCACCCTGCGGCCCCTCGGCGCCTCCGCCCACGTCACCGAGGAGCAGCCCGCATGAACCCCACCGCTCCGACCATCTCCGAGCTGATCGCCCAGGAGCGCCGGCTCACCCTGCCGCACTTCGGCTACGACGACGCCTACGCGCTCGGCGGGCTGCTGGTCTCGCTGGCCCGGGAGCGGCACGCCCCGGTCGCTATCGACATCCGGCGCGGGGCGCAGCAGCTGTTCCACGCGGCGCTGCCCGGTTCGAGCGCGGACAACGACGCGTGGATCGACCGCAAGCGCCGGGTCGTCGAGCGGTACGGCGAGAGCTCGTACCTGGTGGGGACGCGGTTCCGGGCCAAGGGGACGACGTTCGACGAGGCGTCCCGGCTGGACCCGGACGTGTACGCGGCGCACGGCGGCTCGTTCCCGATCGCGGTCGAGGGCGCGGGTGTCATCGGCTCGGTGACGGTCTCGGGGCTGCCGCAGGCGGAGGACCACGCGCTGGTGGTGGAGGCGCTGGAGCAGTTCGTGTCGCGGATCGACGGCTGACATACGGCGGAGGGGTGGGGTCCGTACGCGACGGCCCCCACCCCTCCGATGTATCGGGGCGCCTCTACGCGTCCTTCAGCTCCTGCCGCTGCCGGCCGAGGCCGTCGATCTCCAGCTCCACGACATCACCGGCCCGCAGATACGGCTTGGGCTCGGGCTGCCCCATGGCGACGCCGGCCGGGGTGCCGGTGTTGATGACGTCGCCCGGGTAGAGCGTCATGAACCGGCTCAGATAGCGGACGACCTCGCCGACCGGGAAGATCTGGTCGGCGGTGGTGCCGTCCTGCTTCAGCTCGCCGTTGACCCAGAGCTTCAGCGGGAGGGCCTGCGGGTCGGCCACCTCGTCGGCGGTGACCAGCCAGGGGCCCAGCGGGTTGAACGTCTCGCAGTTCTTGCCCTTGTCCCAGGTGCCGCCGCGCTCGATCTGGAACTCGCGCTCGGAGACGTCGTGCGCGACCGCGTAGCCGGCGACGTGGGCGAGCCCTTCCTCCGCCGTCTCCAGGTAGCGCGCGGTGCGTCCGACGACGACGGCGAGCTCGACCTCCCAGTCGGTCTTCACGCTCCCGCGCGGCACGAGCACGGGGTCCTCGGGCCCGACGACGGTGTCGGGGGCCTTGAAGAACAGGATCGGCTCGTCCGGGATCTGCGCCCCGGTCTCCGTGGCGTGGTCGTGGTAGTTCAGCCCGATGCACACGATCTTGCCGATGCGGGCGAGCGGCGGGCCCACCCGCAGCCCCTCGGCGTCGAGCGCCGGCAGCCCGCCGGGCGCGGCCGCGGCGGCGCGCACCCGGGCGAGCGCGTCCTCGTCGGCGAGCAGGGCGCTGTCGATGTCGGGGACGACGCCCGACAGGTCACGCAGGGTTCCGTCCTCGTCCAGCAGCGCCGGTCGTTCCGCGCCCGCCGTACCCACACGAAGCAGCTTCAAGAGTCGTTCTCCTCGGTCGGGATCAGGCCCGTCGGATGGGTGGCGGCCATCGCAGGCTTGTCCGATCCTCCAAGACGTCCGATCACTCCGCAAGACCCTGTTCACAACCTGGACCGGGCCGCCCGGTGCGGCCGTTACGCGGCCGTGGCGACCGCGGCCCCCGGCGCGGGCATGTCGCGGTACAGGAAGGCCCGCTCGATCGCGGTCCAGGTCGTGCTGGTGACCACGTACAGCGCGGCGGCCAACGGCACGAAGGCGACGGTGAAGAGGGTGAAGAAGGACATCAGCGGCATGAGCTGGTTCATCGCCCCCATGCCGGGCACCGGCTGCCCGTCCGGGCCGGCGGGCGGAGTGACCGGGTTGGCCGCCATCTGACGCTTCGTACGCCCGTAGTTGAAGGTGGCGACCGCGGCCACGATCGCGAAGAGCCCCAGGTAGACCAGGCCCTGCGCGCCGAAGAGCCCGCCGTGCGACAGGGCGTCGCGCCAGCGCTCGCCGAGGGGGGCGTCGAAGAGCTGGTGGCCGAGGAGCGAGTTGGCCTTGTCGCCGATCCTCTGGCTGGAGAAGAGGTGGTAGAGCAGGAAGAACGCCGGCATCTGGAGCAGGCTCGGCAGGCAGCCGGAGAACGGCGAGACCTTCTCCTCGCGGTGCAGCTCCATGAGCGCCTTCTGCATCCGCTCGCGGTCCTTGCCGTGCTTCTTGCGCAGCTCGGCGATCTGCGGCTGGAGCCGGCGCTGCGCCTTCTGCCCGCGTGCGGCGGCCCGCGAGAGCGGGTGCACGGCGAGCCGGACGAGCGCGGTGAACAGGACGATCGCGGCGGCGGTGGAGGCGTTCTGGAAGAGCGGGTGGAGCAGGTCGGCGAAGGCGCCGACCAGGCCGGCGAAAGCGGACATGAAGGCGGACATGGGTGAGCCCTCCGGGGTCTCGTCATGCGGGAAGCGAGGAGAACGTGCTTCGGCGTGACGGGTCCGCGTGAGGCTGGTGTGTCCCTACGCGGCCGTCGGGAGGGCGCGGCCCGGCGCTCGGGGACGGCGGCGCCCCTGGGCGTCCGGGTCCCGTTGCGGAAGGAACGCGGTGCGCTTCTCGCGGTCGCGCATGGCGGTGCGCACCCGGGTGCGGGGCACCGGGGCGGCGCAGCGGGCGCTGATGACCGAGCAGGCGACGAGCGCGGTGCCGGCGGCCGCCGTGGCGGCGAGCGCGACGGCGGCGGAGAGGCTTCCGCCCTCGGCGAGGAGGACCTCGGTGAGCAGGAAGAGGAGCAGCCCCGCGGGGCGCAGGACGCGGGAGAGACCGTCGCGTACGCGGCTCATGACGCCGGTGTCCATGGGCGGTGCCTCCCTTCCGTATCCGCTCCTGTCGGTCCATCCGTTATACACGACCGACCGAGGGGGTCAACGTACGTTGACAGCCATCCGTTCCGCCTCCACATCGTCCCGGGCCAGCACCTCGTCGTCCGGCCGCTCGTCGCGTTCGCGCGGACCGGCGTACGTCACCGCGAGCGCGACGGCCAGGTTGGCGGCGAGGGCGACGATGCCCGCGTTCACGCCCCACACCGGATCGTGTTCCGTGAAGACGAACGCGCACACCACGCCGACCCCGACGACGAGCCCGGACAGCGCCCCGAGCAGCGTCAGCCGCCGCCACATCAGCCCCAGCAGCACCATGGGGAGCAGCTGCGCCATTCCCTCGTACGAGATGAGCGAGAGGCGTACGAGGGTGTTGGGGGCGGTGTACGTGAGGAGCAGCGCCAGGGAGCCCGCGACCACGACGACCAGTTGCGCGGCGCCCTTCTGCCGGTGCTCCCAGCGGGGCACGAGCGAGAGCACGCTGCGGCCCCACATCGTGCCGATGACCAGCATGAACACGGCCATGGGCACGATCGAGGAGAGCGCGGCGGCGACCCCGATGACGCCGACGGACCAGGCGGGGAGCGAGTCCGTGACGAGCTTGAAGAGGGCGAGGTTGGACTCGGCGCCGACGAGCCCCGGCACGACGAACAGCGCCGCCATGCCGAGCAGCATGGGGACGAAGAGGAGGACGTTGTAGGCGGGCAGCCACATCGCGTTGCGGCGGAGTACGTCCGCGTTCTTCGCGCCGAGGTAGCCGGCGACGGTGGTCGGGAAGATCACGACGGTGAGCGAGTTCAGGAACGAGGTGGTGACGAACCACGCCTGCCCGAGGCCGCTGTCCCCGTGGCCGGGGAAGGTCAGCCACTCGCTCTTCTCGGTGACGAGCCGGTCGAGGAAGGGCCCGTAGCCGTCGAAGTAGTGCACGGGCACGTAGATCGCGAGGAAGCCGAGCGTCACGATGACCAGCAGGTCCTTCAGCACGGACACCCAGGCACTGCCGCGCAGCCCGCTGACCACGACGAAGCCGGTGGTGACGGCGAAGGCGATGAAGTACGCCCAGTTCAGGCTGATGGTGCCGTACGAGATCGTGGAGACGACGACGCCCATGCCGGTGATCTGGAGCTGGATGTACGGCAGCAGGAACACGGTCGCCAGGACGGCGACGAGCGCGCCGAGCCAGGGCCGCCCGAAGCGGTGCGCCACCATGTCGGTGATCCCGACGAGACCGTGCTTGCGCGCGTACGCCCACAGCATGGGCCCGACGACGTAGCCGACGGCGTACCCACAGGACATGTACGCGACGACGTAGAGGACGGGCGCCCCGTAGTTGTAGCCCCAGCCGGCGGCGCCGAGGTAGCTGAAGCTGGTGTAGCCCTCGCCGGCCATCAGCACCCAGATGAAGACCGTGCCGAGGCTGCGCCCGCCCACCGACCACTCGGCGAGCCCGCCCCCGCCGCGTCTGCCGCGCACGGCGAGCAGCCCCAGGGCGACGGTGGCGACCATGAAGACCCCGAAGACGGAGGTCGCGACGGCGGCTTTCACCGGCGGTCACCCCGCCGGGTCAGCCATACGGCGACGGGGGTCAGGAGGGTCGCCCCGAGCAGCCAGAAGAAGAGGAACGGCAGCCCGAGAACGACGGGCCGGACCCGGTTCACGAACGGCAGCACCCCGAGGTAGAGCACGTAGGGGACCAGCAACCACAACAACTGCGGACGTCGTCTGAGCACGTGGAGACACGTTAGAGGGTCGGCGGCGTGCGCAGGGCCTTGCCCGGGGAGTAGCCCCCGCCGCTCCCCCGCACAGCAGTACGGTGTGAGGCATGCGCCCCGAGACTCCTGCCGACCACATCTCCGAAGCCGAGCGCCTGCTCCGCACCGCGGCGCAGTACCCCGAGGACCACGAGCCGCTGCTCCTCCAGGCCGCGGCCCACCTGGAACTCGGCGGCGACCGCGCCCGCGCCACGACGCTCTACGACGACCTGCTCGGCGACTCCCGCACCGAGCACCCGCAGCTGGTGCGGGCGCTGAGCGCCGCGAACCTGTGGGAGTACGGCCACGAGGCGGAGGCCCGCGCGCTGATCGACGGCGTCCGCGTGGCGGCCCCGCAGGAGGCGGCCCCGTGGGAGATCGCGGCGGAGACGCTGGAGGCCCACGACGAGCTGGAGGCGGCCCACGACCTCTTCTCCACGGCCCTGCGACTGCTGATCGCGCCGGGCGAGGAGGTCCCGTACCAGACCCAGTCACTGCTGACCGGCCGGCACCGGGTGCGCCGCCTGATGGGCGTCGCGCACGACGCCTGGGACGAGCTGGCGGACACCCTGCACACGGCGGCGGTCCCGCTGGACGAGCTCCACGACCCGAAGCGGCTGTGGTCGCTCGGCTCGTCGGACCCGGGCGAGCTGCGCGCCGAGATCACCCGCCTGCGCGCCGAACTGGGCACGTACCGGACGGCGTTGTCGCGCCCGTTCCCGGTGGCGGTGCTGCACTGGCCGGCCGCCGAGTTCCGCGAACTCCTCACGGCGTATCCGAGCCTGGGCAGCGAGTACGCCTCCCACCCGGACCACCTGGCCCGCCTGGAGGCGGCGCTGCGCGACCTCCAGGCGGCGGGCACCCCGAACCTCGGCATCGTCCGCGGCACGGTCCCCTCCTACGAAGCCTTCGCCGCCTCCGAATCCGCGTCCCCGGCGGACCCGGACCTCCTCCCCCAGTACGCGACGACCCTGGCCGCACGGGGCCGCGCGGTGCCGTGGCCCCCGGCGAAGAGCGCGGAGTGCTGGTGCGGGTCGGGGGAGTCGTACCGGGGGTGCCACGGGGGGCGGGTGTAGGGGCTGAGGGGGGCTGCCCGAGCGACGAATTAGGGATGCCGGGGCGCGCCCCGGCTCCGTACTCTTCGCCCATGCCCGAACTCCAGCGCCTGCGCCCCGACCACGCCCCGGCCGTCCTCGCGTTCGAGAAGGCCAACCGCGCGTTCTTCGCGGCGTCGGTCCCGGACCGGGGCGACGCGTTCTTCGCCGACTACGCCCCTCGCCACGAGGCCCTGCTGGCCGAACAGGCCGCGGGGATCTGCCACTTCCACGTCCTGGTGGAGTCGGGCGAGATCCTGGGCCGCTTCAACCTGATGGACGCCACCGCCGGCACGGCCGAACTCGGCTTCCGCCTGGCGGAAAAGGCCACGGGCAAGGGCCTGGCGACCACCACGGTGCACCAGCTCTTCGACGTGTGCCGCACCCGGTACGCCCTGGCGACGCTCACGGCACGGGCAGCGGTACGGAACGCGGCGTCACGGGGGGTGCTGAGCCGGACGGGGTTCGTGGAGACGGGTGAGGCGGTGGCGTTGAACGGGGAGGCGGGGGTGGCGTTCGTTCGGGCGCTCGGCTAAACCTCCTGCACGCGAGCCACCCAGCGACTGCGGTGCTGCCGCACGCAGTCGGGGTCTATGTCGTGCCCGGGCAGCACATGCAGATCGCCCAACACCTTCTTGCTGAAGGCGTCGATGACCTTGAGGTCATCGGTGATGAGCCGCATGCCGTTGTCGAAGAGGACGTGACAGTTCGGACAGAGGCAGAGGATGTTGCTGCTCACGTCCTTGCCGTTGTGCGGCCGGCCCAGCGCGTGGATGTGTGCACCCTCGCTGTATCGTCCGCCCTCTGCGTCCACGACCAGGGGAATGCGGCACATCTGGCAGACACTCTTGTAAATGTTCTTAACGGCCCGAGCCTCAGCGGTGTTCCGCACGCGCCGCTGAACACTGACGTACTTCGCAGCGGCCTTCTCAAGCGGCGTGACTGGTCGAATCTCTGCGGCGCCTTGGCTCTCCGCCGGCTCCCAGGGCTCCACGGCCGTCGACTTAGCCAAACGAAACTGCCACATAAGAAAGCCACGGTCGGTGCGGACACTCCAGTAATCCTCAACGAGGTAGAGCCCGCGGTACTTGTAGCCCTCGGTCGCCTTGCGCCGCTTGATACCCAAGCCGTGTACGTATCGGATGGGCAGGCCCTCCCGATAGTTGACCAGCATTCCTTCGTTGACCTTGGTCAACTCCTGGTCTGCCGTGATGTGCCCGTCCTTGTCGGGCGATCCGCCTTGCGCGGTGTAAATGATGACGTCGCCGTGATCCTCGTCGGCAGCGTAGCCACCACTGGCCACGATCGAGTCCACGCCCTGGTATGACGTTCCGGAGATTCCCTGCCCTCGAAACCGATGCACGCCGGCAGCGTAAAGGTCATCGTGTGTACGGAACCGTGCCCCCTCCAACACATTCGGAGGGGGGCCAAAATAGATGGGCTTCGAGTTCGAGGGTGCCATGCGATCATTCTGTCAATGGCGGATGCCTTCGATCAATAGCTTTGCTGATCAGCGTCGACGTCACGAGCCTTCCCGACCGGCGGCTCCCCCGTGGTCCACACCGCCCGCACCGCCATCCCGCTGAACCGCCACCCCCGCTCCGTCCGCCGGAGCCGGCCCTCGTACACGCCGCCCACCGTGAAGAGCGGGTTGGCCCCCGCGCCCCGGGCCCGGAGGGTTGTGTCGCGGTGCACGTGGGTCATGTGGGCGTTCCACCTGACGTCGGCCGTGCGGGCGTCCGGGGCGGTGTGGACGAGGATGTCCGAGGAGATGTGGAGCGTGGCGGCGAAGCGGCCGACCGCCTCTTGCGCGAGGCGGATCGCTTCGGCGCCGTCGGCCTCGCCGACGGGGGTCGTCACGTGGAGGTCGTCGGTGAAGTAGGCGTCGGCCCAGCCCTCTTCGAAGTGGCGGTCGTCCAGCGCGCGGAAGAGGCCGCTGATGAGGGCGGCGATCTCCGCGTGGTCCTGGGGGTCCGGGGTGGTGTTCATCTGGTCCATGACCCGATCGTGCGACCTCAATCGGGCTTGAGGTCAAGCGACTTCGTCCGGGCGGTACGCTCACGCCACGCACCGCCCGCTCGCATCCGAGGGAGCCCCTTGGTGACCCGACCCCTTCTCTTCCTGGACGTCGACGGACCGCTGAACCCGTACGCCGCCAAGCCCGAACGGCGCCCCGTCGGCTACACCACCATCCGCGTCCCCCGGGACGGTCTCGCCGCCACGGAGCACGGCCTGCTCCGCTCCTCCGCGCCGCCGTTGCGGGTGTGGCTCAATCCCGCGCACGGCGAGGCCCTGTCGGCGCTCGGGTACGAGCTGTGCTGGGCCACCACCTGGATGAACGACGCGAACACCTGGATCGGGCCCGTTCTCGGGCTGCCGGAGCTGCCGTTCGTGGACTTCGGCGGCGGGCTGTTCCGGGAGCGCCCCGACGGTGTGCACTGGAAGTGCGAGGCGTTGATCGCGTACGCGGGCGGCCGGCCCTTCGCCTGGGTGGACGACGAGCAGAGCGACGCCGACCACGCCCACGTGAGCGCCCACCACCCGGGGCCGGCGCTCCTCCACCACGTGGATCCGCGCATCGGGCTGCGGGACGCCGACTTCGCCGCCCTGGCCGCCTTCGCCGCGTCCGCCGCCGGGCGCGGTCCCGCTTCCTCTTGAGCGCCGCACCAGCGACAATGCCTATGACAGTCGAGGGGTCGCGATCCGTGGCCCCTCCGGCGCAGTGGGGGAATCATGGTTCTGGTCATCGGTGTCGTCGTCGGTCTCGTCGTGGTCCTCGCCGCCATCCTCGTAGCGCTCCGCAAGCGCGGCGGATCCGGCGAGCGCGGCGCCTGGGAGCGTGGGGCGGCCGGGCAGGGGCAGGCGCAGGGCTTGGCGCACGGCCACGCGCAGAGCCAGAACATGGGGCCGTACGGCGGCTGAGCGCGGGCTAGCGGTTCACCGACACGACGAGGTACGCGAGCACGAAGACCGCCGCCAGGCACGCCACGGCGGCCACGACCGCGACGCAGCCGAGGGCGGTCACCGTGCCGCTGATCGCCGTCCAGCCGATCCGGGTCGCACGCCGCGCCCGCAGGACGGCGTCGTCGTAGGCGCTGTCGTCGTCCCAGTCGCTCTCGGCCACGCTTCCCCCGCCCCCGTGCGCCGCTCCCGGCGGCCAGGCCACTCGCCGCCACCCACCGCGCAGTCCGACCATATGCCTTCCGCACCGGTCGTCGGTCACGCCCCCGCGCCATACCCGGAGTCGGCGGAGACACCCTGCTCGCGGCGCTCCGCAACGCGGACCGGTCGCGTCACTGCCCCAGGGACGCGGCCAGCCGCTGCAGTGACCTCCGAGCGGGCGGCCCCCACGTCGGCTTCCCGTTGGGCAGCCCCCGGTCCCCGTCGTCCGCGATGAGCAGACCGCTCAGCGCGCGCAGGACCGCCCAGCCACGGGCGCGGCGAAGAGTCGCCACGTCCGGGGCCGGCCGATAGGCGGCGTGGAAGCGGTCGGCGGCGTTGTCCGGGAGCAGGATCCAGGCGGCGGCGAGGTCGCAGGCCGGGTCACCCGCGAAGAGGTCACCGAAGTCGATGACCCCACAGAACGTGCCGTCGGCAGTCAACACATTGGCGGGATGCAGATCGCCGTGGAGCCACAACGCGGGCCCGTCCCAGTCGGGGGCGGCGACGGCGTCCGCCCAGACGCGGCGAAGCGGCTCCGGATCGACGGGCAACCCCCGCTCGGCGACGGCCAGGAGCGCCCACTCGAAGTGCTGCCCGTAGGGCCCCAGGGGGCCGCCCCTCCTCCGCCCGGCGGGCGCCCCGTCCGGGGCGGGCCGGTGCAGAGCGCCGAGGAACCGGGCCAGCACGTCGGCCGCGTCCTCGGCGCGCGTGGCCGGAACCCGGTCAGCGGGCTCCCCGGCCACCCAGGTGGTGACCAGCCAGGGCCGCGGGAACCGCTCGGACGGCGCTCCGAGCCGCTGCGGCACGGGCACGGGCAGCGGAAGCCCCGGGGCAAGCCCGGGCACCCACGCGTGCTCCTTGAGCAACAGCTCATCGGCGGACTCGGTCGCCCACGGCAACCGCACGGCAAGTTCGTCCCCCAGCCGCCACAACTGGTTGTCCCAGCCGCGCGCGGCGAGGCCGAGGGGGAGGTCGGCAAGGTCGGGGTGCTGGTCGCGGAGCAGGGCGCGGATGAGACCGGGGGTCAGCTCGGCGGGGGCTCGGAGGTCGGTCATGCGAGGGGAGCGTAGCCGGGTGGGGGCGGGGCGGAGGCGGGCTCGGGTGGAGCGGCACCTGATGGTCGGTGTCCCCACGGAGGCGTGGGGGGGCCGCGCACGTCCCCGGCCCCCCGCGCCTCCGCGCATCGGGCGGCCCGCCTGGACGCGGACTACTGCGGCTGGCGTAGAACGGCAGCCGCTTCGCATGCGGGATCACCTTCCGGGCACCGGGCGCATACCTGACGTAACGGTTTCGGTTTGGGGAGGCTGCTGTGATGACGAATGTGAAGACCCGGGGGACCAGGGCGGCTGCGTACGGGGTGGCGGGGCTGCTGGCCGTTGCCGCGCTTGCCGGGTGCGGGTCGGACGACAAGGACGACGCGGCGAAGGACACGAAGCCCTCCGGGGCGGGCAGGACGGCCGACTCGTCGCCCTCGCAGGTCGTACAGGCGACCAACAAGAAGACCACCGAGGCCGGTTCCGCGCGCGTGAAGATCACGACCTCGGTCAGTGCCGGGGAGCAGAGCCAGACAGTCACCGGATCCGGTGTCATGGACTTCGAGGACGGGGAGAGCAAGCTGACCATGGAGCAGTCGGGTGAGCGGCTGGAGCAGCGGGTCGTGGACAAGATGATCTACCAGAAGCCGCCGAAGGGTGAGGGCGGCCTGCCGGGCGGCAAGAGCTGGATGAAGATCGACATGGAGAAACTGCGGACCTCCGGGGCCGCCGGAAGCAGCCAGGTGAGCGATCCGACCGATTCCTTCGCCTACTCCAAGTCGCTGTCCGAGAAGGACGTCAAGAAGGTCGGTACGGAGAGCCTGGGCGGTGTCGAGACGACCCACTACAAGGTCGGCCTGGACATCGACAAGCTGGCCAAGGGGGACGCCGCGCAAGCCAAGAAGCTGCGCGAACAGCTCGGCGAGACCGTGCCGGTGGACCTGTGGGTCGACGGCAAGGGGCTGATGCGCCGCCAGCAGATCGAGATCGCCGCGCAGCCGGCCGGGGGCGCGAAGGACTCCGGTTCGGCGAACCGGGGCAAGGCGAAGGTCGTCATGGACTTCAGCGACTTCGGAACCGACGTCGACGTCGACGCGCCCGCCGCCGGGGACACCGTCGATGTCACGGACAAGGTCGTCAAGCAGGCGGGCCGGCAGTCCTGACCGACGTGCCGCCCCGTGGAAGGGGCCCCACCGCGCTCGGGCGCGGTGGGGCCCCTTCCACGAACCGGGCGTCCCCGCAGGGTGCGGGGAGCGGGCGTCCCTCCCCCAAGCCCCGTCCCGCCCGCGTAAGGTGCCCGGATGATCGTCATCCCGGAGGAGTTCGCGCGGACCACCGTCGAGCGCGAGGGCAGCGCCGGGGCGGCCTGGCTCGCGGAACTGCCGCACATCGTCGCCGACTTGGCCGACACGTGGGGCTGCACGCCCGACGGCCCCCTCACGCACGGCGGTGTCGGCGTCATCGTCCCCGTCCGGCGCGACGGCACACCCCCCGCCGTGCTCAAGGTCTCCTTCCCGCACCCCGGAAACGACCACGAGCCCGACGCCTTCGCCGCCTGGGGTGGGCGTGGGGCCGTTTCCCTGTACGAGCGGGACGACAGCCGGTACGCGATGCTGCTGGAGCGGGCCTCTCCGGTGACCCTGGCCGAGGCCGTCGACGGGGACGACGTGGTCGTCGTCGCCGCGCGGCTGGGGCGGCGGCTTGCCGTGCCCGCGCCCGGCGGGCTGCGGCTGCCCCGGCTCAGTGAGCGGGCCGGGGAGTGGGAGGACGGACTGCGCACCGACGACGTCGAGTTCGCGCACCCCCTGCCGCGACCCGTCATCGATGCCGCCCTCGCCACCGTAAGGGAGTTGGGGCGAACGCAGCCCGACACGCTCGTCCACGGCGATCTGCACGGGCGGAACATCCTGCGGGCCGAGCGCGAGCCCTGGCTGGCCGTCGATCCCAAGGGGTACGTGGGCGACCCGGCGTACGACGCGGGGGCGTTGATGAAGTCCCGCGCGTACGCACTCGCGGGGGCGGGCGAGGACCTGGCTCGCGCCGCCCACCGCATCGTCGGCCTCTTCGCGGACGCCGCCGAACTGGATCGCGAACGCGTGCGCCGCTGGGCCCAGTTGCACGCCGTGCAGGCGGCATTCTGGGCCCGGCGGCACGGGTTCCGGGTCGCCCGGGGCGGGCCCGAGCTGGAATGGATCACCGCCTTCGCGGACCGGCTGGCGGTGTTGCTGACCGAGTCCGCCGGCTGACGCGGCCCCGCGCAGGGCGTCCCACCCCCCTGTCCGCCGGCTCGGACCCGTCCCCGGACCGCGGCGGCGCCGTCCGGCGGTGTCGTCATCTCGCCAGTGGCGTCGTATTGCTCCGGGCAGGCGCCAGGTCTAGCTTGAGGCACTGCGCGTGAGAGGCGCGGCAGTTGAGGCGTTGCAGCGGGACTCCACATTGGCCATGGTGTCGCACCCGACGAGGAGCGAGTAATGAGCGAAGTCCGCAAGATCGTGTCACGAATCGCCACAGCGAGCGCGGTTGCCGCGGGAGCGCTGGCCCTGACCGTCGCCTCCACGGGGGCGGCCAACGCGGCGAGCGGCGGCTGGTTCAAGACGTCCACCCAGTGCAACCAGTCCGGCAAGAACATCACCGCCACGAACCCCGCATACAGCTCCTGGACGTGCGTCCAGTCCTCGACGCACAACCCGCCGTGGCATCTGATCCTCAGCTAGGGCACCTCCGTGGGCGGGCCGCGCGAAATTCCGGGCGGCCCGCCCACTGCTGTCTCCACGATGCCCCCGGTTCACCGCACCCGGGCCATACAGAACAGGCGTGCCGATCGTCGGGTGGATGAGCAGCGCCCCTTTCCGGGGCGGCACCCCCTCAGAAGCGGAGAAGAACGCGTGCGCACCGCATACCTCACGGTCACCATCCTCGGCATCCTCTTCAACGGTGCCGCCGCCGTCACCTACCTCATCGGCCACGAATACCCCAAGTCCCAGGCCGACATGAAGGGCATCCCCCGCACGTACGTCCCCTGGCTCGGCATGTGCCTGGCCGCGGGGACCCTCGGACTGCTCGCCGGATTCGCCGTGCCCGCGCTCGGCACGCTCGCCGCGTGCGGGCTGATCCTCTACTTCATCGGCGCGATCATCGCCCATCTGCGCGTCGGATCGAGGAACATCGTCGGCGGGATCGTCTTCCTGGCGACGGCCGTCGCGGCCCTGATCCTGGGCGTGCGGTACCACGGGGCCTGGTGAGCGGGACGTCTACGCGCGGCTCGCGAGGTCCGCGTCCGTGACCGGCCGGACCACCCTGCACGGCGTACCGACCGCGACGCTCATCGGCGGGATGTCGCGGCTCACGACGCTGCCCGCGCCGATCACCGAGCCGTAGCCGATCCGGACGCCCGGCAGGACGACCACGTTGCTGCCGATCCACACCTTGTCCTCGATGACGATCGGCTCCGAGAAGCGGCCGAAATCCGCCCGGCGCGCGGGGTGCACGGGGTGGCCTGTCGTCGTGAGGGTCACGCTGGGGGCGATCATGACGTCGTCGCCGATGCGGATCTCCACGTCGTCCACGAACGTCAGGTTCACATTGCCGAAGAAGTCGTCGCCGATGTGCACGTTGCTGCCGAAGGCGGCGTGGAACGGCGCCTGGAGGACCGTGCGTTCGCCCACCGAGGCGAAGATCTCCGTCAGCAGCGAACGCCGTCTCTCCGTGTCACCCGGCGGGGTGTGGTTGTACGCGAAGATCTCGTCCTCGCGCCGGGACGGGGCCAGGAAGGCCGCCTCGGTCTCCGTGTAGACGAGGCCCTTCGCGATCCGGGCCCGTATCGCGTCCTCGTTCCGGTCGGTCTCAGCCATCGTGCGGTGCTCCCTTCGTCGGGCGCCCCAGGCCCGTGAGCCGGAGCGCGTATTCCGCCGCGATCGCCCCGTTGGGCGCCGCCGCCCGCGCGGCCTCGTACATCTCCGCCGCCTCCTCCGTGCGGCCGAGGCGGCGCAGCGCGTCCGCCCGGACGGCGGGGAAGGCGTGGTGGCCCGCGAGTTCCCTCGGCCTGCCCAGCGCGTCGACGGCCTCCAGCTGGGCCCCTGGCCCGTCCCGCATGCCCAGGGCCACCGCGCGGTTGAGGGCCACGACCGGGTTGGCGCGCAGGGCGAGGAGGCTGTCGTACAGGGTCACGACGGCCGCCCAGTCGGTGGCGGCGGCGTCCGGTGCCAGGGCGTGCTGGGCGGCGATCGCCGCCTGGAGGGCGTAGGGGCCGCCCGCCGGGAGCGCCCCGCGGGCCAGCGCGGCCCCCTCGGCGATCAGCGCACGGTCCCACAGCGAGCGGTCCTGGTGCTCCAGCGTGACCAGGCCGCCGTCGGCGTCGAGCCGGGCGGCGCTGCGGGAGTGCTGGAGCAGGAGCAGGGCCAGCAGGCCGCGGGCCTCCGGCTCGTCCGGAGCCTCGGCCACGACGAGGCGGGCGAGGCGGACGGCCTCCTCGGCCAGTTGATCGCGGGTGGCGCTGCCGTCGCTCGGCGCGTACCCCTCGGTGAAGATCAGGTAGAGCACGGCAAGGACCCCGCCGAGGCGTTCGGCGCGCGCACCCGGTGGCGGTACGCGGTACGGAATTCCGGCGGCCGCGATCTTCCGCTTGGCACGCAGGATGCGCTGCGACACGGTGTCTTCGCCGGCCAGGAACGCGCGGGCGATCTCGCGCGTGGTGAGGCCGCCGACCGCGCGCAGGGTGAGGGCCACCCGGGCGTCGAGCGGGAGCGCGGGGTGGCAGCAGGTGAAGATCAGCGCGAGCCGCTCGTCGCCGGGCGGCGCCGGTTCGTACGCCTCCTCCAGCGCCACCGCCTCCGCGATCTTGTCGCGCTCCGTCGTACGGCGGCGCAGCACGTCCACCGCGCGGCGCCGGGCCGCCGTCACCAGCCAGGCCCCCGGGCTGCGCGGCACTCCGTCGCGCTCCCAGGCCGGCAGGGCGCGGGCGAACGCGTCCTGCGCACAGTCCTCGGCCAGCTCCCAGTCACCGGTGAGGCGGACGAGCGTGCCGAACACGACGCCCCACTCGGCGCGGTGGGCGGCCGCGAGCGCCGCGCGCACGGCCGCCGGTGCGGTGTCACCGGCGGCCCCCGCCCCCGTACTCACCCGAAGTCCCGCCAGAACTCGCGCAGTTCCACGATCCCCCAACGGGCCATGGGGCACCGGCCCACGTACTCCAGCGCCTGTTCCCGGTCCCCGTCGACGAAGACGATCCCCGTGACCCACTCGGCCACGTCCGCGTACCCCCCGTCCGTGATCAGGAGTTCGCCCCCGCGTCGCCGTACGAGCGTCGCCTCCTCGACCCGGCTCAGGTGCTCGCCGCCCAGGTAGCGGCCGGACGCCAGGCCGTCCCGCACCCACGCGGCCACCGCCGCCGGGTCCGGGGTGTACGGCGGCGCGGCGGGGTCGGTCCGCATGATGGCGAGGAAGCGGGAGGCGGGGGCGTCGCCCTCGTGCGGGACGTCGTCCGTGTCCGGGCCGTGGTCGAGCGGTTCGACGGGGCGGATCTCGATGCGGCCCGCGGTCGCCATCGGGTGCGAGGCGGCGACCTCGATCGCCTCGTCCAGATCGGCCGCCTCCAGGAGGTCGTACCCGGCGATCCACTCGGCCGTCTCGGCGAACGGGCCGTCGGTGACCAGGACCTCGCCGGCGCGGACGCGCACCGTGGCCGTCTCCTCCACCGGCTTCAGCGGCATCCCCTCCAGCCGGACGCCGCGCCCGTTCCACTTCTCGACCCACGCCTGAGGGCTCTCGTCGGCGCGCTCCCCGGCGGGGTCCGTGGCGATGAACAACACGTACTTCATGAGCGTTCTCCTTGCTGCCGTGCCGAACGTTTCATGAAGACGACGAACGGTGTCCACCGAATCCGACAGTCCGACGAGAAAAGTTCGGGACCGGCCCCAGCAACCCGGGCCGCCGCATCTCTTGACGTGCTCCTGACTGAATGGCTTCATGGGAGCGCACATCGTGGGAGCGCTCCCATGTGAGCGTGGCCCCACCGTACGTCCGCACCTCTCCCCTCCTCCCCCCCTGGAGCCGCAGTGAGAACAGCGAGACACCCGGCGCAGCGCCCCGCCGCCGTCATCCTCACCGTCCTGGCCACCCTGCTCGGGTTCCTCGCGCTCGGCGGCCTCGCCCCCGCACAGGCCGCCGGTACCGGGCTGCACATCAGCGACGGACGGCTGGTCGAGGGCAACGGGAACGACTTCGTCATGCGCGGCGTCAATCACGCGCACACCTGGTATCCCGGCGAAACCCAGTCCCTCGCGGACATCAAGGCGACCGGTGCGAACACCGTCCGCGTCGTGCTGTCCGACGGCTTCCGGTGGACGAAGAACGGGCCGGACGACGTCGCCGCCGTCGTCGCCGACTGCAGGGCGAACCGGCTCATCTGCGTCCTGGAGGTGCACGACACCACCGGATACGGCGAGGACTCCGCCGCCGGGACGCTGGACCACGCGGCCGACTACTGGATCTCGCTGAAGAGCGTCCTCCAGGGCCAGGAGGACTACGTCGTCATCGACATCGGCAACGAGCCCTGGGGCAACACCGATCCGGCCGGCTGGACCGCCCCCACCACCGCCGCGATCAAGAAGCTGCGCGCCGCGGGCTTCGCGCACACGATCATGGTGGACGCGCCCAACTGGGGCCAGGACTGGCAGAACGTCATGCGGGACAACGCGCAGGCGGTGTACGACGCGGACTCGACCGGCAATCTGCTCTTCTCGATCCACATGTACAGCGTCTACAACACCGCCCAGAAGGTCACCGACTATCTGAACGCCTTCGTGGATGCCGGACTGCCTCTGGTCATAGGTGAGTTCGGCGGCCCCGCCGACCAGTACGGGGACCCGGACGAGGACACCATGATGTCCGAGGCGCAGCGGCTCGGGCTCGGCTGGATCGCCTGGTCGTGGAGCGGCAACACCGACCCGATCCTCGACCTGACCATCGGCTTCGACCCGGCGCGGCTCAGCTCCTGGGGCGAGCGCATCTTCCACGGCGCGAACGGCATCGCGGAGACCTCCCACGAGGCCACGGTGTACGGCGGGCCGGTCGAGCAGGACACCGAGGCCCCGACGGCCCCGGGCACCCCGGCCGCCTCCGCCGTGACCGACACCTCCGCCACGCTGACCTGGGCCGCGTCCTCCGACAACGTTGCCGTCGCGGGCTACGACGTGGTCCGCGTCAGCGGCGGTACGGAGACCAGGGTCGCCTCGTCCGCCACGACGGGCGCCACCGTGACGGGGCTCAGCGCCGACACGGCGTACTCCTTCGCGGTCTACGCGCGCGACGCGGCCGGCAACCGTTCGGCGCGGTCGGCCGCCGTGAGTGTGACCACGGACAAGGGCGCGACCACTCCGGCGGGCACGTGCTCCGTCGGTTACAAGGTGGTCGGCGAGTGGCAGGGCGGCTTCCAGGGCGAGATCACCATCCGCAACACGGGCAAGGCCGCGATCGACGGCTGGACGCTCGGTTTCGCCTTCGCCAACGGGCAGACGATCACGAACATGTGGGGCGGTACGCCCAAGCAGTCCGGCGGTTCGGTGACCGTCGCGCCGGCCTCGTACACCTCCACGATCGCCCCCAACTCCTCGGTGACCGTGGGCTTCACGGGCAACCGGACCGGTACGAACGCGGCCCCGGCCGCCTTCACCCTCAGCGGGGCGGCCTGCACGGCCGCGTGAGACGGGACCGGCCGGCGGGGGGTCACGCCTCCCGCCGGCCGGTGCCACCGGTTCAGCCTGCCGCCGGGGCACGCCGGTAGGTCAGATACGCCGCTCCGCTCCCCAGGACCGTGTGGTCGGTGAGCGTCCAGGCGGCCGGCTCGAAAGCCGCCTGCCGGCCGAAGAGCGGGATGCCCGCGCCGATCGTCGTCGGGCTGAGCTTCAGGATCAGCGTGTCGATCTCCGCGTGGAGCGAGGCGGCCATCGTCCCGCCGCCGACGAGCCAGATGTCCTTGCCGTCCTCCTGCTTCAGCTCCCTGACGCGCGCGGCGGGATCGGTCGCGACGACCTCCACCGCAGGGTCCGGACTCTCGCCCAGGGTGCGGGAGAACACCAGGTGCCGCAGATGCGGGTAGGCGTCCGTGACTCCGGCGTCGAGGCCGATCTCGTACGAGCGCCTGCCCTCCACCACCGTGTCGAAGTGCGTGCCCTCCGCCGTCACGCCGAGCGCGGCCCGTGCCGGGCCGGGCAGGGTCTCCGGGTACTCCGCGATCAGGTGCTTGAGGTAGTCCTCCGGGATGGGCCAGAAACCGCCGGGGCCGGTGGGATCGGCTCCGTCCGGGCCGGCGATGAAGCCGTCGAGGGTGGCGGCGATGAAGTACACCAGCTTGCGCACAAGGGACCCTTCGTCCGGGGGCGGCCTCCGGTACGTGGGGGCCGTCGGCCGTTCATGATCGGACGGACGCCCGTGGCAGGCAACGGGAATGACTGCGTCCGGCGTCTAGGAACCGTCCAGCGCCGGGGCGATCACCGCGAACGCGCGGTCCGCCAGCTCCGCCGGGGTCTCCGTCGAGCCGCCGGCGCTCCAGTGGTGCAGCACGGCGTCGAACGCGTCCAGCGCCATGCCCGCCGCCAGCCTCGGGTAGAGGTCCCGCTCGGCGTCCCGCCCCAGCCGCCCGGCCAGCTCCTGCGCGAGGTCGTCGCGCCACCGCGCCTGGCGCTCCAGGAAGCGGGCCAGCAGCGCGGGCGTGCGCAGGATCAGGCGTACGACGCGCAGCGCGCGCTCCCCGTGGTCCGCGCACTCACCGAGCGGCACCCAGACCGCGTGGCGCAGGGCGACGGAGGGCGGCTCGGCGGCGGGGCGGGCGGCCAGTCCGGCGCGGATGCCGGTGCCCATGTCCGCGAGGAACTGGACGACCACGTCCTCCTTGGACGCGAAGTAGCGGAAGAACGTCCGCTTGGAGACGCCCGCCGCCGCCGCGATCTCGTCCACCGTGACCGCGTCGAAGCCCTTGAGGGCCAGCAACTGCAGTGCGGACTCGGTCAGTTCGTCGGAGACCAGCCGACGCTTGCGCTCGGCCAGGGTCGTTCGGGGAATGGTCACCCTGCTCACGGTACTCCATGCCTCGCATGACACTGAATGACATGTTGACACTTGGTGTCACCCGGGGCAGCCTATGCCGTATGACACAGCGGGAGCGCTGGACCACCGAGCACATCCCCGACCAGACCGGACGCGTTGTCCTCGTCACCGGGGCCAACAGCGGCCTCGGCCTGGCCACGACGCGGGCCCTGGCCCGCCGGGGCGGGCACGTGATCCTCGCCGTACGCGACGAGGCGAAGGGGCGCCGTGCGGCGGCCGAGCTGACCGCCGCGCAGCCGGACGCCCGGCTGGAGGTGCGCCAGATCGACCTGGCCGACCTCGATTCCGTACGCGTGTTCGCGGAGAAGCTGCACGCGGACCACGCGCGCCTCGATGTGCTCGTCAACAACGCCGGGGTCATGGCGCCTCCCCGGACGCTGTCCCCGCAGGGTCACGAGGTGCAGTTCGCGGCGAACCACCTCGGCCACTTCGCGCTCACCGGGCTGCTGCTGGACCTCCTGGCGGCGGGCACCGGCCCCCGTGTCGTCACCGTCAGCTCGCCCAACCACCGCAAGGCGCACCTGTACTTCGACGACCTCACCGGCGAACGGCGGTACTCGCCGATGGGCTACTACAACCAGTCCAAGCTCGCCAATGCCGTCTTCGGCCACGAGCTGCACCGCCGGCTCACCGAGGCCGGCAGCCCGGTCCGCAGCCTGCTCGCCCACCCCGGCTACACCGCCACCCGCCTCCAGACCGGCGGCCCCGTCCCCCTGGTGTCGCTGCTGTTCGGCCGCGTGCTCAAGCCGCTCGCCCAGTCCCCCGGCCGGGGCGCGCTGCCGCAGTTGTACGCGGCGACCGAACCGGGCTTGAGCGGCGGGGAGTTCATCGGGCCGGACGGACGGGGCGAGCTGCGCGGGGCGCCGACCCGGGTGGAGCTGTCCGCCGGGGCGGCCGACGCCGCGACGGGGCGGCGGCTGTGGGAGGTGTCGGAGGAGGCGACGGGTGTGCGGTTCGCGTTCCCCGCGTCCGGCTGAACCCGGGCCCTCCCACCGCTCCGCAGCGCCCCGGGATTTGGATAAGGTGCCGTGTCTACAGCAGCGCTCTCCGGGGGAGTTACGAGTACATGAGCGGTCAGCAGCCAAGCAGAGGCGGCGCCTCGCAGGTCTTCCAGCCCCTCGCGGCAGACGACCCCACCACCATCGCCGGATACCGGCTGGCCGCCAAGCTCGGCGCGGGCGGCATGGGCAAGGTGTACCTGTCGTACACGCCCGGCGGCCGGCCCGTCGCGATCAAGGTGATCCGGCCCGAGTTCGGCGAGGACGCGGAGTTCCGGCGGCGGTTCGCGCAGGAGGTGCAGTCCGCGCAGCGCGTGCAGGGGCTGTTCACCGCGCCCGTGATCGACGCCGACACCCTGGGCGCGCAGCCGTGGCTCGCCACCGCGTACGTGCCGGGCCCGTCGCTCGCCGACGCGGTCGTCGAGCACGGCGCGCTGCCCGTCGAGGCGGTGCTGCTGCTGATCGCGGGCATGGCGGAGGCGCTGCACGTCATCCACGGCGCCGGGATCGTCCACCGCGACCTCAAGCCGTCCAACGTGCTGCTCGCGGCGGACGGGCCGCGCGTCATCGACTTCGGTATCGCCTACGCGGCCGACGCGACGTCGCTCACGGGGAGCGGGGTCACCATCGGCACCCCGTCCTTCATGGCGCCGGAGCAGGCCGCCGGGCGCAAGGTCACCGCCGCGACGGACATCTTCGCGCTCGGGCAGGTCGCGGTGTTCGCGTCGACCGGGACGCCCGCGTTCGGCGAGGGGACCTCGCACGGGGTGCTCTACCGGATCGTGCACGAGGAGCCGGACCTCGCGGGTGTGCCGGAGCGGCTGATGGAGCTCGTGGGGCGCTGCCTCGCGAAGAACCCGGAGGACCGGCCGTCGGTCGCCGAGGTGATCCGGCTCTGCCAGACCGCGAACGCGGAGACGGTGCTCCGGCGGCCGGAGGACTGGCTGCCGAAGCCGGTCGCGGCCGACATCACCGTACGGGCCGCCGCGCCGGCGCCCGTGCAGACGCCACCGCCGCCGTCGGCCGCCCCGGCGACGCCGCCGGTGGCCGCCGCGCCTGCGGCTCCGCCCACGCCGGCCGCGTACTCCCCCACCACTCCGGCGCCGAGCACCCCGCCGCCCGGATACGGGCCGCCGGTCACGCCCGCGCCCGGGCAGGGGCCCGCGCCGGTGGCGCCGAGCGCGTACGGTGCGCCCACGGCGCCCTCCGCGCAGACCCCGGCGTACGGGTATCCGGCCGCCCAGCAGCCGTCGTACGGGTATCCGGGGCCCGGGGCCGGGTACCCCGGCGGGGGCGTACCGCCGCAGCCGCACGTCACGCAGCCGGTGCCGCAGACGCCCGAGCCCCCCAAGCGGCGGCGGGGGCGGGTCGCGGCCATCGCGGTCGTGGCCGCGCTGCTGGTCGGTGTGGCGGGCGGCGGGACGGCGTACTTCCTGTCGCAGAAGGACGACGACAAGGGGTCGCAGAGCGACACCACCGCCGGGGACAAGAACTCGCCCGCGCCCAAGACGAGTTCCACGCCCAGTGCGGATCCCACCGGGGAGGCCGACGGCGGTGCCGGGCAGCCCGAGGGGCAGGCCCCCGCGACGTCGGACCCGACGCCGGAGGACTTCACCGGGATCAACCTCACCCAGGGGTACCACCTGACGTTCGGCGACGACGAGGTGCGGCCGCAGGACGGGGAGGACGACGGCTACGAGCTGACGTACGACTCCGGCGGGTACATCGAGGCGGAGAGCGAGGGCGGCAAGCTGATCCTGCTCGACCCGGGGCAGGCGGGGTCGCTGGATGTGTGCCGGGCGGAGACGCGGTTCGCGAGCAGCATCGAGACGAGCAAGCTGTCGAAGGGGCGGCAGGTGTGCGTGACGACGGGGACGGGGCATATGGCGCTGCTGACGTATCAGGGGCACTCGCCGGAGGATTCGCCGAGTGACTACATCACGCTCGACGTGACGGTCTGGCGCAACGCGCTGCGCTAGGCCGCGCCCCTTCCCGAAACCGGGGCTCCGCCCCGGCCCCCGCGCCTCAAACGCCGGCGAGGCCACAGCTGAGCCCCTCCGTCGATTGAGGGGCGGGGGTACGGGGGCAGCGCCACCGCAAGGCCTCAGCCCGTGATCAGCCGCTGGAGCACCGGCGCGTACAGGTCCGCGATGCGTTCCGGCGTCGCGGACGCCCCCGCGCCCTCCCGGTGGAGGCTCAACGTCGCGCCCAGGCCCAGCAGGTGGCCGGCCAGGAGCTCCGCGCGGAGGGCGGCGTCCTCCCCCGGGAGGCGGGCGGTCAGCGCGTCGGTGACCTGTTCGTGGAAGCGGTCGCGGAGCAGGGAGCGTTCGTCCTGGTTGCCCAGGGAGAAGACGACCCGGAGCAACGGGTCGGACTGGGCCGCGCGGCGGCGGGTCACCAGGGTGACCACCATGTGGCGGCCCAGCCCGTCGAGCGGCGCGTCGAACAGCTCAGCCGCGGCCGGCCCGAAGTCGGCCACCGTGTTGAACAGCTCCTCCTTGCGGCCGAAGTGCTTGACCACCAGCGACGCGCTGACCCCCGCGTCCGCCGCGATCCCCCGGATCGTCACCTCCGCGTACGGCCGCTGCGTGAACGCCCGCCGGGCGGCCCGCAGGATCGCGTCGCGGCCGGTCGCGGCGATGGCCTGGCCGCCGGTCATGCGCCCTCCTGGATCCCCGCCGGCCGCGCACCCCCCGTCAGGGTGCCCGGTGCCTTGCGGCTCGCCTCGACCGTACCCGCCCCGGCGGGCCCGCGGCCCGGCAGCATGAGCGTGACCAGCAGGGCGAGCAGCGCCGCCCCCGCCGCGATGACGAAGACCAGCTGGTACGCGTGCAGGGTCGGCGCGGTCCGGCCCCCCGCCCGGAAGGTGAGGCTGGCCAGCACGGCCGCCACCGTCGCGCTGCAGAACGCCTGGCCGATCGACCGCATCAGGGTGTTCAGGCCGTTCGCCGCGCCGGTCTCGCTGACCGGCACGCCGCGCATCACGAGGGCCGGCAGCGCCGAGTACGCGATGGCCGTGCCGGAGGCGACGACCGTGGCGCCCGCGACGATGAGCCACAGGCTGTGACTGGTGAAGTACCGCACCCCGTAGCCGGTGGCGATGATCCCGGCCGCGAGGGCCAGGCTGACCTTGGGGCCGTACGCGGCGGAGATCCGCGCGGACACCGGAGAGAGCGCCACCATCGACACGCCGCCCGGCAGCAGGCACAGACCGCTGACGACGAGGGACGCGCCGAGCCCGTATCCGGTCGCCTTCGGCTCCTGCACCATCTGGGCGGTGACCAGGGAGTTCGCGTAGAAGGCGAAGCCGATGAGCAGGGCCGCGATGTTGGTGAGCAGGACCGCCGGCCGGGCGGAGACCCGCAGGTCGACCATGGGCGTCGCGACGCGGAGCTCGTACGCCCCCCAGATCAGCGCCACCACGACGGCCGCCACGAGCAGGCCGACCGTGCGGCCGGAGGTCCAGCCCCAGTCGCCGCCCTGCGTCACCGCGAGCAGCAGGCAGACCAGCGCGCCGGACAGGCCGAGGGCGCCGAGTGCGTCGAAGCGGCCGCGGCTGCGCAGCGGGGACTCCGGTACGAAGGCGAGGACGAGCACGATGTCGATGAGACCGATGCCGCCGGAGACCCAGAACATCGTGTGCCAGTCGAAGTTCTCGACCACGAGCGCGGCGATCGGCAGGCCCACGGCGGCGCCGATGCCGAGCGTCGAGCTCATCAGCGCGACGGCGGACAGGACGCGTTCGGGCGGCAGTTCGTCGCGCAGGATGCTGATGCCCAGCGGTACGACGGCGATGGCGGCACCCTGGAGCGCGCGGCCGGTGATCAGCACGCCGATGTGGGAGCTCGCCCCGCAGAGCGCCGAGCCCACGACGAGCACCGTGAGCGAGGCGACGAGCACCCGCCGCTTGCCGTACATGTCGCCGACCCGGCCGAGCACCGGTGTGAACACCGCACCGGTCAGCAGCGTGACGGTCACCAGCCAGCTCGCGGCGGCCGGGGTGGCTCCGGTCAGCTCGGGGATGTGCGGGAGCAGCGGTACGACGATCGTCTGCATCACCGCGACGACCACCCCGCAGAAGGCCAGCACGCCCACCGCGAAACGCGGGTGCGGGGCCTGGGCCGCGGGGGTGGGCGGGGCGGCGGGGGCGGGTATGTCCGCGGGCATGGTTCTCCGTTGCTCGCTCGGGGGTGCACGGATGTTCACCCCCAGGGTAAACGCCTGTGCACCCCCTCCGCGACGGTGGGGCGGAAGCGCGCGTTAGCCTCGGTCCGGGCGCCGGTGCGGCGCCGGGCGCCGGGCGCGTACGAGTGCGCCGGGCGCACACCCCATGACGTGGACGAAGGCGGAGGTGACCGCGATGGCGAAGGTGCCGGCAGCGGCGATGGCGGCGGGCGGACTGGTCGGCGGTTACGCCGTCGCGCGGTGGACCCGCAAGCGTCCGCTGGGCGGGGTCGCGCTCGCGGCGGCGGGCGGCGTCGCCGCGTACGAGTGGAACCGGCAGGCGGGCCCGCGCGCGGCCGTCGCGCTGACCACCGCGTACGTGGCCGCGTTCGCGGGCTCCCACCCGCTGGCCAGGAAGGTCGGCGCCTGGCCCGCGGTCTTCACCGCGGCGGGCACGATGGCCGCCGCGTCCTGGGCGGTCACCCGCCGGTCGTCCTGAACGGGTGCGCCCTCCGGGCGCGATGACGGGGCGTCCTCGGCCCGGGCCCGCCCGAGCCAAGGCGCTCCTGGCCGGGGCGTCCTTGGCGCGGGCCTCCCATCCGGGCGCCCCTGACCCGGGCATCCTCGGGCCGGGCGTCCCGAGCCCGGGCGCCCCTGGCCCGGGCGCGAGCGCGGGCACCGCGTGGGCACCGCGGCAGCCCGCACCGAACGGCCGCCGCCCCGGGCCCCCGCCACCTCAGGCGGTCCGCCCAGGCCCCCTCACCCGGCCCCGCTCCGGGGCCCCCTCACCCCCACAGCGCCCACGACACCGTGTAGATCGCCAGCCCCGCCAGCGCTCCCACCACCGTGCCGTTGATGCGGATGAACTGCAGGTCGCGGCCGATGTGGGCCTCGATCTTGCGGGATGTCTGGTCCGCGTCCCAGCCGGCCACCGTGTCGCTGATCAGCGACGTGATCTCCGTCCGGTACGTCGTCACGACGTACGCCGCCGCGTCCTCCAGCCAGCCCTCCAGCTTTCCCTGGAGCCGTTCGTCCGTGGCCAGCCGGGCACCCAGCGACATCAGCGAGGCCCGGGCGCGCAGCCGCAGCTCGCTCTGCTCGTCCTCCGCCGCCGCGATCACCATCGCGCGCACCGACGCCCAGGCCGAGGCGATGACGTCCTGGACCTCGCCGCGCCCCAGGATCTCCGACTTCAGCCGCTCCACCCGGTCCCGGGTCTCCGAGTCGGTCTGCAGGTCGGCCGCGAAGTCCGCGAGGAACGTGTCGATGGAGCCGCGCGCCGGGTGCCCCGGCATGTCCCGCATCTCGGTGACGAAGCGCAGGAGCTCCTTGTAGACCCGCTCCCCGACCCGCTTGTCCACGAACCGGGGCGTCCAGCCCGGCGCCCCGCCCTGCACCGCGTCCATCACCGAATCGCCGTGCAGCACCAGCCAGTCGTGCGCGCGGGCGCAGACCAGGTCGACCAGCTTGCGGTGGCCGCCGTCCGCGACGACCTTCGCCAGCATCTTGCCGAGCCCCGGGCCGATCTCCGCCGCGTTGGCCCGCCGGGTGATCGCCTCGCCGACGACCGCCTGGACGTCCGCGTCCCGCAGAACGGTGAGCGCGCCGCGCAGCGCGGTCGACAGCTCGGCCGTGACCCGGTCCGCGTGGGCCGGGTCCGCGAGCCAGCCGCCGACCCGGCCACCGATGCCCAGCGAGTGAATCCGGTCACGTACGACGTCCCCTGAGAGAAAGTTCTCGCCGACGAAGGAACCGAGGGAGGCCCCCAGCTGGTCCTTCTTGGTGGGAATGATGGCGGTGTGCGGAATCGGCAGACCGAGCGGACGCTTGAAGAGGGCCGTGACGGCGAACCAGTCGGCCAGCGCACCCACCATGCCCGCCTCGGCGGCCGCCGCGACGAAGCCCGGCCAGCCGCTCACCCCCTCGTTCTTCGCCCAGGTGGCGAGGACGTACACCAGCGCGACCAGCAGAAGGAGGCCGGTGGCCGTGGTCTTCATCCGGCGTACGCCACGACGCTTCTCCTCGTCCGCCGCGGTGTACGCGAACGAGGCGAGCCCCCCGGGTCTCGCCCTCCCACCGGGCCCCGGAGGCAGTGCGCCCCGCTCGGTCCGCCCGGTCCCGTCGATCCGTTCCATCCGCTCCACCCGTCCGCGTACGCACAGCCCCAGGCGTCCGCTACGCATTGTGCCTACCTGACCTACTCCCGGCCCGCACTTCGAGTTCCCCGCGCCCTGCCGCATCATGGGAACCGGTCCACTTCCCCCGCTTTTCCTCATTTCCGCAAGGAGACACACCGCCCATGCCCAGGCGCCAGGGGTACGCCCTGCTCATAGCCCTCGTGGCGGGTACCGCCGCGCTCGCCGCAGCCGTGGCGTTCGCCGGTTCCCTGCTGTTCAACGGGGACAGGGCGACGGCCGCAGCCGCGACGGCCCCGCAGGGCGTGGCCCACAGCCCGGCCGCCCCGGCGCACTCCTCCGGGCACTGGCTCGCCACCTGGGCGGCCGCGCCCGTGGTGGGCGTGGCCGACCCGGCGCAGGCGGCGGACCAGAGCCGCCGCGTCATCCGCAACGTCGTGCACACCAGCATCGGCGGCACCGAGGCCCGCGTGACGCTGTCCAACCTGTTCGGCACGCGGCCCCTGCTCATCGACCGCGTCACCGTGAACACCCGCCCCGTGACGTTCCAGGGGGCCTCGTCCGTCACGGTGGCCGCCGGCGGGCAGACCGTCAGCGACGCCGTCGCCGTCCCCGTCGACGCGGACGCCGACCTCGTGGTCACCCTGCGCACCCCGACCGCCGACGGGCCGGTCACCGCGCACCCCAACAGCCACCAGACCTCGTACACCGAGGACGGCCGGGGCACCTGGGCCACCACGCAGTGGCGCTACCTCACCGCCGTCGACGTGCGGGGCGGCGACACGAAGGCGACCGGGACGCTGGTCGCGTTCGGCGACTCGCTCACCGCCGGCTCCGGCTCCACCACCGACGCCAACACCCGCTGGCCGGACGCCCTCGCCGACCGGCTGCACGACGGATACGCGGTGGTCAACGAGGGCATCGGCGGCAACCGCCTGCTGCACGACGGCATCGGCCCGCGCGCCCTCGACCGCTTCGAGCGCGACGTCCTCGGCGTCTCCGGCGCCAAGACCGTCGTCATCGCGCTCGGCATCAACGACATCCAGGCGCTCCCGAGGGAGACCGACCCCGAGCGGATCACCGACGCCCTGCGCGACCTCACCCGGCGCGCCCACGCCCGGGGCCTGAAGGTCATCGGCGCGACCCTCATGCCGTACCGGGGCTCGGCGGTCTGGACGGCCGGCGGGGACAAGGTGCGGCAGCACGTCAACGCGGAGATCCGGGCGGGCCGGATCTTCGACGAGGTCATGGACTCCGACCTCGCCCTGCGCGACCCGGCCCACCCCCAGCGGCTGCGCCCGGCGTACGACTCCGGCGACCACCTGCACCTCAACGACGCCGGGTACGCCCGCCTCGCGTCGCTGCCGGACGTGGTCGCCCTGACCGCGGACAGGCCGAAGGTCGACGCGCTCTGAGCCGGGACAACACAGCTGGGGGGCGTCTTGCCGATCATGGCCGGGTCCGCGACGCCTGGCACGGCCTGATCCGCCCCTGATCGACAAGACACCCCCTAGCGCCCCTCGCCCTTCTCCAGGCGGCCCCGCCCGCCCTCCGCGTCCCGCAGCCGCTGCTTCTCCGCCTTGCTGCGCTTGTGCTCCACGCCGACGCCGCCCATGAGCGCGAAGCCGGTGATGCGGACCCGGGGCGCGTCGGGCGCGGGGGCCGACTCGTCCTTGACGTCCTCCCCGAAGCCGCCCATGATGCCGATGCCCCGGACCTCCACGTCGAGGTCCGGCGGGACCGTCACATGGAGGCCGCCCATGATCGTGAAGCAGCGGATGACGGTCTCGCGGGACTCGAAGTTCGCCTCGCGCAGGTCGATGTCGCCGCCGCCCCACATCGCGAACGCGGTGAACACCCTGCCGACCGTCCAGTTGCCCCGGCGGCGGAAACCGCCCCAGAACGCGAAGCCGCCGGTCGAGGTCGCCGGCCGCCCGATCCGCTCGGACCAGCGGGCCGCCGAGCCCGCCCGGGGCCGAACGGCGGCGGGCACCGACGAGGAGGAGCCGACAGCCGGCAGGTCGCGGACGAGCGGTTCCAGCTCGCCGTGCGTCCGCGCCTTGTAGGCGGCGTCCAGGCGCTGGTCGAACTCCTCCATCTCCAGGCGCCCTTCGGCGACCGCGTCACGCAGGGTCTCGGCAACACGTTCACGCTCGGCGTCGGATGCCCGCATCTCCGGGAGTTCGCTCGTCATGGAACTCAGCCTATTGAACGCGCCCGCTCACGTCACCGGCTCCCCGGGCCGCTCGCGCGCGTACATCTTCGCGATCACCGCCTCGATGTCCGGCTCCCGCACCGAAAGGTCCGCCAACGGGTACTCCGCGGCGATCCGCGCCACCAGCGGGGCCGCCGACGCGGACGCCGGGAAGGCCAGCCACTGGCGCGGCCCCTCCACCTTCACCGTCCGCACCGAGGGCTCCGACTCCAGCCGGATCGGCGGGAGTTCGCGCTCCAGGTCGACCACCAGCGTCCGCTCGCTCTCCCCCACCTCGTGCAGCCCGGCCGGCGCACCGTCGTACATCAGCCGGCCGTGGTCGATCACCATCACGCGGTGGCACAGCTGCTCGATGTCCGTGAGGTCATGGGTCGTCAGCAGCACCGTCGTCCCGCGCTCCGCGTTCAGGTCCCGCAGGAACTGCCGCACCCTGGCCTTGGACACCACATCGAGGCCGATCGTCGGCTCGTCCAGATACAGCACCTCCGGGTCGTGCAGCAGCGCCGCCGCGATGTCCCCGCGCATCCGCTGCCCCAGCGACAGCTGACGCACCGGCACGTCCAGCAGCTCGCCCAGGTCGAGGAGTTCGACGCACCGGTCCAGATTCGCCCGGAAGCGCGCGTCCGGCACCCGGTACATCCGGTGCATCAGCCGGTACGAATCGCGCAGCGGCAGGTCCCACCAGAGCGTCGTACGCTGGCCGAAGACCACACCGATCCGGTGCGCCAGCCGCGTACGCTCCCGCGACGGATCGATGCCCGCGACGCGCAGGGAGCCGCCGCTCGGTGTGAGGATGCCCGTCAGCATCTTGATCGTGGTCGACTTCCCGGCCCCGTTCGGCCCGATGTAGCCGACCATCTCGCCGCGCTCCACCCGGAAGCTGATCCCGTCGACCGCCCGCACCTGGCGCCGCTCACCGCGCAGGAAGCCTGTCCTGCGGCGGACGTCGAAGACCTTCTCCAGCCGGTCCAGCTCGATGAACGCCGCCCCGGCGCCCGTATGCCCGGCCGTGCTCGTATCCGTGTCCGTACTCATGCCGCTCCCTCTCCCGTCCCGCTTCAACTTCCCGTACTCCGGTACGCCCGCAGCCCCGCCCGCCACGCCAGGCCCGCCCCGGCCGCACAGACGGCGGCCACCACCGGCGGCAGGAACGCCACCCCGTCCGGCAGCCCCAACGGCAGCTCCCGGCCCAGCACGTACAGCGCCGGCAGCCAGTTCACGAAGGCCAGCGGCACCACGAAGGTCACCCCGCGCACCAGGTCCTTCGCGAAGATCGTCGGCGGGTACTGGAGCAGCGTGTTGCCCCCGTACGTGAACGAGTTCTGCACCTGCGAGGCGTCCTGCGCGATGAACTGGAACGCCCCGCCGGCCACGAACACCGCCCCGAAGATCACCGACCCGCTCAGCAGCATCAGCGGCAGCACGACCGCCTTCGCCGGGGTCCAGTCGATGTCCGCCGCCACCAGCCCGTAGCCGAGGACCAGCAGCCCCTGGGTGATCCGCCCCAGCCTGCGCAGCGCGAAGCGGTCGGCCGCCACCTGCGCGAGGACCGGTACCGGCCGCACCAGCAACGTGTCCAGCGTGCCGTCACGCACCCGGCGGCCCAGCCGGTCCATCGACCCCATCAGCAGGTCCGCCAGGCCGAACGCCGTCCCCGAGGCCCCGTACAGCAGGGCGATCTCCGGGAGCGAGTAGCCGCCCAGCGCGTCGACGTGCGCGAACATCAGCATGATCGTCACGAAGTCGAACGCCGTCGCCGTGAAGTTGCCGACCGCCGTCATCAGGAACGACGCCCGGTACGCCATCGTGGAGCGCAGCCACATCGACACGATCAGCCCGTACGCCCGCACCCCCTCGACCAGCCGCGGCCGCGGGGCGAACACCGCACCCGGCGCCTCCGGCACCGCCGTCTCCGTCAGCTCAGCCACCCTGGACCACCACCCTCCGCGTCGCCACGCCCTGCACCATCCGCCCCACCAGCAGCAACACCGCGGCCCAGGACGCCTGGAACACGTACACCCGCACCAGCCCCCAGCCCGTGTGCTTGCCCAGGAACACATCCGCCGGCATCTGGAGCAGCGCCGACCACGGCATCAGCCGCGCCACCTCGCCCAGCAGCCCCGGAAACAGGCTCAGCGGCAGCAGCATCCCCGAGAAGAACAGCCCCGCCAGGAAGGCGATCTGCGCCGCGCCCGCCCCGTCCATCAGCCAGAAGGCGGACAGCGCCACCAGATAGCGGATCCCGAAGCTCACCACCACGCCCAGCGCCACCGAGACGAGGAACGCCAGCCACGGCCCCGCCGACCCCGGCAGCGCCAGGTCGAACGCCAGCCCGCCGAGCACCATCGGCACGATGCCGCGCCCCAGCAGATGGAAGGCCGCCCGGCCCAAGTCCTGCGCCAGCCACCACAGCTGGAGGTCGACCGGGCGGTAGAGGTCCACCGCGATGTCGCCCGTGCGGATGCGCTCGATCAGCTCGTCCTCGAACCCGCCGCCCATCATCACGCAGGTCATCAGCAGCGCCTGGCCCAGCCAGACGAAGGTCAGCGCCTGCGGCATGTCGTAGCCGCCGAGCCGGGGCCGCTCGTCCCACAAGGCCATGTACGTGTAGGCGAGGATGAAGCCGAAGACGGTGTTGGTGAACACCCCCGCCGCCGTCTCGATCCGATAGGTGGCGTAACGGCGGAAACCGCCCGCCGCCACCACCGCGTAGACCCGCACAGCAACCGCCTCCCCGTCAACGGGTGCCGCACCGTGCGTGGACACCAAAGCGCAGGAGCCTAGTCCAGCCGGGACGGCCGCCGCGAGCGCTTTTCGGCCGTCGATCCAAGGGATATGCGCCAGAAAAGGGCACTATGGGGGAACTGACCGCGGCCGAGGAGTCTGCACCGACATGAGCGACGAGCCACAGCAGCAGAACGGGGACACCGACCCCCCGGGCTGGGCCCCCAGGGACCTGCCTGCCGACGCCGCCGCCCAGGGACCGGCCCCCGAAGACAAGGCCCCCGAAGCCACCGGCGCGAACAAGCCCAAGCGCCCCAAGCGCACCGGCTGGCGGCGGCTGATCCCCACCTGGCGCATGGTCCTCGGCGGCATCCTCCTCATCGCCCTGCTCCTGGTCGGCGGGTTCATCGCCGGCTACCAGCTGGTCGACATCCCCGCCGCCAACGCCAGTGCCACCGCCCAGTCCAACGTCTACCTGTACGCCGACGGCACGGTCATCGCCCGCGACGGCCTCGTCAACCGCGAGAACATCAAACTGGCCCAGGTACCGCGCACCGTCCAGCACGCGGTCCTCGCCGCCGAGGACCGCGACTTCTACTCCGAACGCGCCGTCGACATCAAGGCGATGTTCCGGGCCGGCTGGAACACCGTCACCGGCAAGGGCAAGCAGGGCGGTTCGACCATCACCCAGCAGTACGTCAAGAACTACTACCTGGGCCAGGAACAGACCGTCGTCCGCAAGATCAAGGAATTCTTCATCTCGATCAAGCTCAACCGGGAGCAGTCCAAGGACCAGATCCTGGAGGGCTACCTCAACACCAGCTACTTCGGCCGCAACGCCTACGGCATCCAGGCCGCCTCCCAGGCCTACTACGGCAAGGACATCGGCGACGTCACCACCGCCCAGGGCGCGTACCTCGCCTCGCTGCTCAACGCCCCCAGCGCCTACGACGTCGTCGCCTACCCGGAGAACAAGCCCGCCGCCGTCGCCCGCTGGAACTACGTGCTGGACGGCATGGTCAAGGAGAAGTGGCTCGACCCCGCCGAGCGCGCCGCGATGACCTTCCCCGTGCCCGGCCCCGTCAAGCCCGCCAACAGCCTCTCCGGACAGCGCGGCTACATCGTCAAGGCCGTCGAGGACTACCTCGTCGACAACGACATCCTGGACGAGAAGACCCTCGCCACCCGCGGCTACCGCATCACCACCACGCTCCAGCGCAAAAGGCAGGACGCCCTCGTCGAGGCGGTCGAGGGCAAGGTCATGTCCAAGACCGACGACGACCGCGAGGCGGACCGCAACGTCCGTGTCGGCGGCGCCTCCATCGACCCCGCCACCGGCCACGTCGTCGCCATGTACGGCGGCGTCGACTACACCCGGCAGTACGTCAACAACGCGACCCGGCGCGACTACCAGGTCGGCTCGACCTTCAAGCCGTTCGTCTTCACCTCGGCCGTCGCCAACGACTCCACCACCCAGGACGGCCGCCGCATCACCCCCGGCACCATCTACGACGGCACCAACAAACGCATGGTCGAGGGCCCCGACGGACCCACCGGCTACGACCCCGCCAACGAGGACGACCGCAGCTACGGCCCCATCACCGTGTCCACCGCCACCGACAAGTCCGTCAACGCCGTCTACGCCCAGATGGCCGAGGACGTCGGCCCCGAGAAGGTCCGGAACACCGCCGTCTCCCTCGGCATCCCCAAGGACACCGCCGACCTCACCCCCACCCCCTCCATCGCGCTCGGCGTCGCCACCGCCAGCGTCCTCGACATGACCGAGGCGTACGCGACCCTCGCCGCCCACGGCAAGCACGGCGCCCACGTCCTGGTCAGCGAGGTCACCAAGGACGGCGAGGACGTCACCCTGCCCGGCCGCACGGTGAAGCAGGCCGTCAGCCGCGAGGCCGCCGACACCACCACGTCGATCCTCCGGAGCGTCGTGGAGGGCGGCACCGGAACCGCCGCCCGGGGCGCCGGCCGGCCCGCCGCCGGGAAGACCGGCACCGCCGAGGAGGACCGCGCCGCCTGGTTCGCCGGCTACACCCCGGACCTCGCCACCGTCATCGCGGTCATGGGCCAGGACCCCTCCACCGGCGCCCAGGAATCCCTCTACGGCGCGCTCGGACTCCCCCGCATCAACGGCGGCGGCGCACCCGCCGAGACCTGGGCCCAGTACACCGGGGCCGCCCTGAAGGGCACCCCCGCCCGTGCCTTCGACCTCGACGTGGAGGAGGACACCGGAGACACCGCACTGCCCACCGCCGAGGACACCGCCCCCGGCGAGACCGGCCGCCGCACCCCCTCGGCCACTCCCCGGCGCACCCCGCCCACCACTCCGTCCCGGACCCCGTCCGCCCCTCGCACCACCCCCGGCACCACGGACAACCCGGCCGGAGGCACGGGCACCGGCGGCGCCACGGACGGCGGGGCGGACACGGGCGGCGGGGACGGCGGCGGGGACACCGGGGGCGGGGACGGCGGCGACATCGGCGGCTTCCTCGAAGGCCCGCGCGGCACCCGGGCACCCAGCACGCGGCCGTGAGCCCCTGAAGCCCCGAAGCCCCTGACGGGTCAGTGCCCCGACGTGGCCTTCAGCCCGACCACCGCCACCAGCAGCAGGCACACGAAGAAGATCCGGGCTGCCGTCACCGGCTCGTGCAGCACCACCATGCCCAGGACCGCAGCACCCGCCGCGCCGATCCCGACCCACACCCCGTACGCCGTGCCGATCGGCAGTGTCCGGGCCGCGTGCGACAGCAGCATCATGCTCGCCACGATCCCCAGGCCCGTGAACACGCTCGGCCACAGCCGGGTGAACCCCTCGGTGTACTTCATCCCGATCGACCAGGCCACTTCCAGCAGACCGGCGACGACCAGCAGAACCCACGCCACGACAGCACCTCCGACGAGACAGAACACGCGAACAACACGGGTGCGTCGTCTTTGCGGAACCCGGTACGGCGCGTCTCGTCGGGTGTCTCCACCGTAGCAAAGGACGGGCAAAGGGCCCGGTGACAACGGTCACCGGGCCCTTTGCCCATGCCACAGCCCTACAGATACAGCCCGGTCGAGTCCTCCGAGCCCTCGAAGCGGTCCGCCGCCACCGCGTGCAGGTCGCGCTCGCGCATCAGCACGTACGCCACACCCCGCACCTCGACCTCCGCCCGGTCCTCCGGATCGAACAGCACCCGGTCGCCCGGCTCGACCGTCCGCACGTTCTGCCCCACCGCCACCACCACGGCCCACGCCAGCCGGCGGCCGACCGCGGCCGTCGCGGGAATCAGAATGCCGCCGCCGGAACGCCGCTCGCCCTCGGGCGACTCGGACCGGACCAGCACTCGGTCGTGCAGCATCCGGATGGGCAGCTTGTCGTCGGTGTTCTCGCTCACGCCCCGCAACCTACCGGGCAGCGCGCCCGCCACGCGCGAGGGGTCAGCGCTTGCGCCGCGAGGAGACGACGACCAGGCCGACCACGCCCGCCGCGAGCAGCGCCGCCGGGATCACGCGCTCCAGCCGCGGGCTGCCCGTCTCCGACACGAACTGGGCCTTGACGTCCGACACCGCGCGGTTCACCGCCACGTACGCCCGGCCGGCCGTCCGGTCCACGGTCCCGGCGACCTTCGCCTTCGCGTCGCCGATGATCGTCTTCGGGTGCACCCGCACCCCGATCTCATCGAGTACCACCGCAAGCTGCTCGCGCCTGCTGATGATGTCCGCCTCGATCTGCGCAGGGGTCCTGGCATCCGACACCGCGCCGCCTCCGTGGTCCTCGTCCGGTAAACCTTCATCGACAGTCTGTCAGTTCCGCCGCGTCCGCACCCGGCGGCACCCCCATTACGCTCGGTCCCTTAGACCCCACGTACCAACGAGGAGAACCATGAGCGAGCGCCTCACCCCCGGCGACACCGCCCCCGCCTTCACCCTGCCCGACGCGGACGGCAACGACGTCTCGCTCGCGGACCACAAGGGCCGCAAGGTCATCGTGTACTTCTACCCCGCCGCTCTTACCCCCGGCTGCACCAAGCAGGCGTGCGACTTCACGGACAACCTCGACCTGCTGGCCGAGGCCGGCTACGACGTCATCGGGGTCTCGCCGGACAAGCCGGAGAAGCTCGCGAAGTTCCGCGAGAAGGAGAACCTCAAGGTCACACTGGTGGGCGATCCGGCCAAGGAGACTCTTGAGGCGTACGGCGCGTACGGCGAGAAGAAGCTCTACGGCAAAACGGTGACGGGCGTCATCCGGTCCACGGTCGTCGTGGACGAGGAGGGGAAGGTCGCCCACGCGTTCTACAACGTGAAGGCCACCGGCCATGTCGCCAAGATCATCAAGGACCTCAAGATCTGAGGCACGACGGGACGGCCCGCAAGCCGCACGGAACGGCCCGAAACGGGCCATCCTCTGAGCCGAATGGCCGAAATCATGTGATGGACATCCCAATCCTTCGCTGAACCGGTTTGCGGTCGCCATGTCCGCGCAGAAGCCTTTCCTGTAACAGTTGCCGAGGAAAGGAACCGGCCATGGCGGCCTCCGACCCCCACCAGGTGGCCGACCCTGAAGCGGTCAAACGTCACCCCGCGCTGTTCCGTGCGATCCGGAAGCGTCAGAACCCCAAGCTGCGGCGCACGGACATCACCGTCACGGACGACCAGGCGGTCAAGCGCGCGGTCAAGGCGGCCTCACTCGGCAACGCGATGGAGTGGTTCGACTTCGGCATCTACTCCTACCTCGCCGCGACCCTGGGTCACGTCTTCTTCCCGTCCGGGAACGACACGACCCAGCTCCTCTCCTCCTTCGCCACCTTCGCGGTCGCCTTCCTCGTCCGCCCCCTCGGCGGCATGTTCTTCGGACCGATGGGCGACAAGATCGGTCGCAAGAAGGTCCTCGCCCTCACGATGATCCTGATGGCGACCGGCACCTTCGCGATCGGCCTCATCCCCTCGCACGCCACCATCGGCGTCTGGGCCGCGGTCCTGCTGATCTTCTTCCGCATGCTCCAGGGCTTCTCGACGGGCGGTGAGTACGGCGGTGCCTCGACCTTCATCGCGGAGTACGCCCCCGACAAGCGGCGCGGCTTCTTCGGCAGCTTCCTCGAGTTCGGCACGCTCGCCGGTTACGTGGGCGCCGCGGGCCTGGTGACGCTGCTCTACGCGCTCCTCAACGACGCCCAGATGGAGTCCTGGGGCTGGCGCGTGCCCTTCCTCGTCGCCGGGCCGCTCGGCCTGGTCGGCCTCTACCTGCGACTGCGCCTGGACGAGACCCCGGCCTTCCAGAAGCTGGAGGGCGGCACGGCGCACGCCACGGAGGCGGCGGACAGCGTCGAGACGACGGCGAAGGGGGACCTGGCGAAGATCTTCCGCGACTACTGGCCGACGCTGATCCTCTGCATCTGCCTGGTCGGCGCGTACAACATCACCGACTACATGCTGCTGTCCTACATGCCGACGTACCTCTCCGACGAGCTCGGCTACAGCGAGACGCACGGTCTGCTGATCCTGCTCGGCGTGATGGTGTTCCTCATGCTGATCATCAGCCAGGTCGGCAAGCTCTCGGACCGCTTCGGCCGCAAGCCGCTCCTGATGACCGGCATGCTCGGCTTCCTGATCCTCTCGCTGCCCGCCTTCCTCCTCATCCGCCAGGGCAGCATCCCCGCGATCATCATCGGCATGGCGATGCTGGGCCTCTCCCTGGTCTGCATGCTCGGCACGATGTCGGCGGCGCTCCCGGCCCTGTTCCCGACGAACGTTCGCTACGGCTCGCTCTCGGTGGGCTACAACCTCTCCGCGTCGATCTTCGGTGGTACGACTCCGCTGGTGATCACGGCCCTGATCAGCGTCTCCGGCTCCAACCTGATGCCGGCGTACTACGCGATGGCGGCGGCTCTGGTGGGCGTGATCGCGGTGGCCTGCATGAAGGAAACGGCGAACCGCCCCCTGGCGGGCTCCCCGCCCTCGGTGGAGACGACGGCGGAAGCGGAAGAGCTGGTCCACGCCCAGACCCCGGACCCGAAGTTCTGACCCCTCCCCCCCTGCGGCCCGTACAGCTTCCCCCCGAAGCGGTGCGGGCCGTTCCGCATCTTGTCGGATATCGGACGCGAAACTCCGATAGTCGGTTCGTTACTTCGCACGAGGCCGCGAACGGAGGGCCGGATGCGGAGGGGAAACGTGCCGAGGAGTCCGTACACACACGAGCGGCCTTCAGGGGTCGTCTCGTCGTCGCGAACGCTGTCTGAAGCGTTGATGAAACTCGGGGTCGACCCGCAGAGCGGCACCCGGGGCCATCTCCGCGAACGGATCGGGACAGCACCGACCTGGCGGGGCCATCCGCTCACGTTGGAGGTGGACCACATCAACGGCGACTGGCGCGACAACCGGCTGGAGAACCTGAGGCTGCTCTGCCCCAACTGCCACTCGACGACCGACGCATACCGAGGCCGCGGCAAGGGTCGGCGCACACCGACGCGGAGTGAGAAGCGATGAGTTCGGGCAGCCGCCACACACGGGAGCTACTGGCCGAAGCAGCGGACAGATGCGCCGACATCCAGGAGGTCATCGACTTCCTGGGCACTCGTCCCTACGGCCGACTCGGTCGCTATCTGCTCGGCCGCTTCAAGCACTTCGGGATCGACGTGTCCCACTTTCCAGGCCGTGGCTACCGCAGAACGGGGAAGCGACCCTCGCCAACGGAACTCGCGGCCGCCGTGGCCTCAGCCGTCTCCATCGCCGACACTTTCAGGCGACTGGGCCCCCCGGACAACGCGAGCCAGCGGAAGCAGTTGCACGCCTGGCTCGCCGAGGACGGGCTCACCATCACGCACTTCCTGGGGCAAGGACATCAGCGGGGACGGGCCGGAACCACCCCTCTGAAGCCCGCCGACCGCATCTTGGTGAAGCACGACGGCCGACACCGCGCGAAGACCGCGCTCCTGCGACGCGCCCTGCGCCAAGTCGGCGTCTCCGAAGAGTGTGCCGAGTGCGGAGCCGGCACGGTATGGATGGGCAAACTCATGACACTGGAGGTTGATCACGTCAACGGGGACTGGAGTGACGATCGCAGAGAGAATCTGCGGCTCCTCTGCCCGAACTGCCACGCCGTGACCAGGACGTGGTGCAGAGGCAGCACCGGCGCGAGGCGTTGAGAAGAGTGCTGATACCCGCTGCGTTCTCTCCGCAGAGGGCAGTAAGCTGAGATCAGCTGCGCGGCCGTAGCCAAACTGGTATCGGCGGGTGTTTTAGGGGCATCTGGGAGAAATCCTGTGTGGGTTCGAATCCCACCGGCCGCACACCGCGATGGGCCGCCTTCCGGGGCGGCCCATCGGCGTGTCAGCCCACCAGCTCCCGCACCACCGGCACCAGCGCCCGGAACGCCTTGCCGCGGTGACTGATCGCGTTCTTCTCGTCCGGGGTCAGTTCCGCGCACGTGCGGGTCTCGTCGTCCGGCTGGAGGATCGGGTCGTAGCCGAAGCCGTAGCCGCCGGCGGGGGCGTGGCGGAGGGTGCCCGTCAGGCGGCCCTCGACCACGCGTTCCGTGCCGTCCGGGAGGGCGAGCGCGGCAGCGCAGGCGAAGTAGGCCCCGCGATGGGGGTCGGAGATGTCACCGAGCTGGGCGAGGAGCAGGTCCAGGTTGGCGCGGTCGTTGCCGTGGGTGCCGGCCCAGCGGGCGGAGAAGATGCCGGGGGCGCCGCCGAGGACGTCCACGCAGAGGCCGGAGTCGTCCGCGATCGCGGGGTGGCCGGTGGCCTGCGCGAGGGCGTGGGCCTTGAGCAGGGCGTTCTCCGCGAAGGTGACGCCGGTCTCCTTGACGTCGGGGACCTCCGGGTACGCGTCGGCGCCGACGAGCTCGTACGTGAGGCCCGCGTCGGCGAGGATCGCGTGGAGTTCGGTGATCTTCCCGGCGTTGCGGGTGGCGAGGATGAGGCGGGTCATGCGACCAGTATCGCCGGACCCGCCCTCATGCCTCGGGCAGGCGGGCGGCCAGCGCGCGGATACCGGCCAGCACCTCGTCGGCGGTGGGCGCCGACTCCGGGTCGGTGATGTGCTGCATCATCAGCCCGCCGAGCAGGGCGAGCTGTACGGAGCCGAGGGTGCGCACGGTCTCCTCGGAGAGCTCGTTCTCCGGCGTCCCCGTGACCTCGTACGCCATGCCGCTGCGCCCCTGCCGCAGCCCTGAGGCGACCTGCTCGCGGAGTTCCGGGTCGCGCTGGGCGCGCAGGATCGTCTCCAGATTGGCCAGCCAGAACGTCCTGTTCGCCGAGAACGCCTCGATCAGGCGCTGCCAGAGCGCCCCGAGGTCGCCGTCCCCCGCCGACGGGCCCAGCGCCTGGCCCCCGGAGTCGAGCGCCTCGAAGAGCGCCTGGTTGAGCAGGGCCTCCTTGGAGCCGAAGTGGTAGCCGATGGCCGCCATGCTGACGCCCGCCGCCGAGGCGAGGTCGCGGACGGTGGTGCGCTCGTACCCCTTCTCGAAGAGGCACTTCCTGGCCGCTTCCAGCAGCTTCTCCCGGTTTCCCATACCCATGCGCCGCATCCTAAGCCGCCCGGGACGGATACCTTGCACGATCGATCCATACAAACGTATTGCGCGATCGCCCAATTCCCCGTTACGTTGATGCCGTTGGCGCACGCACCGAAGATCACATCGAGCTCTGGAGTCCGAAATGGGTCCCGTGAAGTCCCGTGTCACCGCCCTCGCCGCCACCACCGTCGCCACGGTCCTCGCCACGGCCGCCCTCACGCCGGCCGCCGAAGCGACGGAACGCCCGGGCAGCTCCCGCCTCCCCGCCCGGGTGGTGACCGCCGAAGGCCCGGTGCGGGGGGCGGTCACCGGCGCGGTGCGCACGTTCCAGGGCATCCCGTACGCGGCTGCGCCAACCGGTGAGCGCCGCTGGAAGAAGCCGCAGCCGGTCCGGCCGTGGTCGGCGACGCTGGACGCCCGCGCCCCGGGGAGCGCGTGCGCGCAGCCGACGGATCAGCCGATCGCCATCGCGGGCGGGGGCAGCGAGGACTGCCTGTACTTGAACGTGACGACGCCGGCCGGGCGGTCGGCGCGGCCCCGGCCGGTGATCGTGTGGATCCACGGCGGGAGCTTCGCGTACGGGGACGGGGCGAGCTACGGCGCGGCGAAGTTGGCGGCCGCGCGGCAGGGCGCGGTGGTGGTGACGGTCAATTACCGGCTGGGGGTGTTCGGCTTCCTCTCGGCGCCCGGTCTGCGCGCTCCGGCGAATCTGGGGCTGCTCGATCAGCAGGCCGCGTTGCGGTGGGTGGCGCGCAACGCGGGTGCTTTCGGCGGGGATCCGGGCAACGTGACGCTCATGGGCCAGTCGGGCGGGGGCTACAGCGTGTGCGCCCAGCTGGTGTCACCGGGGGCGCGGGGGCTGTTCCACAAGGCGATTGTGCAGAGCGCGGGGTGTGTGGGGCCGGACGGTTCGTTCACGCGGGCGCAGGCCGAGAAGCAGGGCGGCGACGTCGTCGCGGCTGCCGGGTGCGGGGGCACGGACGCGGTCGACTCCTGCTTGCGGTCCATGTCGACGGCCGATCTGGTCGAGGCGTCCGCGTCCGGTCACGACGGCTACCGCCCCGTGGTGGACGGTGAGGTGGTGCCGGAGGCGCCGGCGGAGGCGATCGCGGCGGGGCGGTTCGCGCGGGTGCCGGTGCTGCACGGTTCGACGCGCGACGAGATGAGCGGGCTGGCGGGCATGGACGAGCTCACGACGGGTCGGCCGCTGACCGCCGAGGGATACGCGGAGAAGGTGACGAACCGGTTCGGGGCGGATGCTCCGGCGGTGCTGGCCGAGTATCCGGTGGAGCGGTATCCGGCTCCGGGTGCGGCGCTGTCGGCGGTGCTCACGGACTCGGAGTGGTCGACGGCGGCCCTGGACACGCAGCGAGCGCTGGCGCGGCACACGTCGGTGTACGCGTACGAGTTCGCCGAGGCGTCGGCGCCGTACTTCCGGGGCGTGCCGCGGCCGGCGAGCTTTTCCCTGGGTACGGGGCACATGACCGACCTGGCGTACCTGTTCGAGAACGAGCTCTTCGAGTCGCTGGACTCGGCACAGGCGGAATTGTCGGACACGGTGGTCGGCTACTGGAGCCGGTTCGCGAGCACGGGCCGGATGGACGGTCCGGGGCTGCCGGTGTGGGAGCCGTTCACGGACGAGGAGCGGTATGTGCAGCGCCTGGCGTCCGGGGACATCGGCCGGACGGACTTCGCGGCCGGCCACCACTACGCGTTCTGGAAGCGGTTCGTGTAGGGCCGTGCCACGCCCCGCGAGCCCAGCATGATCCGAACGAAAGGCCCCAGGGTCTTTGCGGTGCCCCGGCGGTCGTGCCGCCGGGGCACCCGTGCGTCACGGGGTGCAGACCTTGGCGATCTCGCCGGCCGCGTCGGTGACCGGGGTGATGTCCGGGGTCGCGTCGCCCTTGTCGATGGAGTCGCGGACGTTGGTGACGCCGGAGCGGAGGTCGTCCACGGCCTTGGAGAGGTCGGCGTTGTCCGTCTTGTCGCCGAGGTTGCCCAGCTCCTCCTGGATCTGGTCCAGGGCCTCGGACGCCTGGGTGGGGTCGTTGGAGGCGTTGGAGACCGCCTGGCGGAGGTTGTCGACGCTGGTGGCGATGGCGTCGGCGGTGCGGACGCAGTCGAGCGTCTTGTCGAGGGCGCCGCAGCCCGCCGCCGCGGCGGCGGTGATCAGTACGGCGGTGACGGCCAGTGCGGTGCGGTGGAGCCGGTGGCGCGCGGCCATGGTGTGGTCCCTCCCCGGGGTGCGGATACGCGGACGGGCGCACGGTTCGACCCGTGCGCCCGTATGCGTATCGACGCCGCTGGGCGGGACTTGGTTGCCTCTTTACCTTCGCGGTTTGCCGTTCAGGCGCCGAGGGTGGTGGCCAGTGCCTCGTTCTGGAGCCGGGCGAGGTCGACGCAGCCGGCGGTGGCGAGGTCGAGGAGCGCGTTGAGCTCGGTCCGGTCGAAGGGTTCGGCCTCGGCGGTGCCCTGGACCTCCACGAAGCGGCCGTCGCCGGTGCAGACGACGTTCATGTCGGTCTCGGCGCGGACGTCCTCCTCGTAGCAGAGGTCGAGGAGCGGGGTGCCGTCGACGATGCCGACGCTGATGGCGGCGACGGTGCCGGTCAGCGGCTTGCGGCCGTGCTTGATGATCTTCTTGCCCTGGGCCCAGGCGATGGCGTCGGCGAGGGCGACGTAGGCGCCGGTGATGGCGGCGGTGCGGGTGCCGCCGTCGGCCTGGAGGACATCGCAGTCCAGGACGATCGTGTTCTCGCCGAGCGCCTTGTAGTCGATGACGGCGCGCAGGGAGCGGCCGATGAGCCGGCTGATCTCGTGGGTCCGGCCGCCGATCTTGCCGCGTACGGATTCGCGGTCGCCGCGGGTGTTGGTGGACCGGGGCAGCATCGAGTACTCGGCGGTGACCCAGCCCTCGCCGCTGCCCTTGCGCCAGCGCGGCACGCCCTCGGTGACGGAGGCGGTGCAGAAGACTTTGGTGTCACCGAAGGAGATGAGCACGGAACCTTCGGCGTGCTTGCTCCATCCGCGTTCGATGGTGACGGGACGGAGCTGGTCGGCGGTGCGGCCGTCGATACGAGACATGGCGCCGAGCCTATCGGGTGACGGGGGCTCCGATTTCCGGGTGCGGAGGGGGTGGGCGCCCCGGCGCGGAGGGGGTGAGCGGGGCGGCGTCCAGGACGTGCCGCAGGCCCCGCCCGGGGTGGGCGGGGCCTGCGGCGACGGGTTCAGGCGGTCGTCACATCATGTCTTCGATGTCGGCCGCGATCGGGTCCGCGTCGGTGCCGATGACGACCTGGATCGCGGTGCCCATCTTCACGACGCCGTGCGCGCCGGCGGCCTTGAGCGCGGCCTCGTCGACCTTGCTCGGGTCGATGACCTCGGTGCGGAGGCGCGTGATGCAGCCCTCGACCTCTTCGATGTTCTCGATTCCGCCGAGCCCGGCGACGATCTTCTCAGCCTTGCTGGCCATGGCCTTCTCCCTGGTTCCTCATGTGCGTGCGGCGGCCCACCCTGGGTCCTTTTCGTCACGGTAACGCACGGTTGGCCCAACTTCTCGGGCGGGCAACCGCACGGTCCCCAATGATGACGATCACCGGCGCCCCGCCTTCCGGGCCGGGCTCCGCACCGTATCGCGACTGGTCTACACCAGTATGCGACGACCGCCAAACCAGGCGTGTTCCGGGAGGATGCCGATGAGTTCGAACGCGGCCGCGCTACCGCAGCGGAAGTGGTGGAACGGGCCGGTCCAGGGCCTGCAGAAGGTCGGCCGCAGCCTGCAGCTGCCGGTGGCCGTCCTGCCCGCGGCGGGCCTGCTGGTCAGTCTCGGCAACCTCTTCGACTCCTCCCTGCACGGACGCTTCTGGGACAAGTTCGCGAAGGTCCTGCTCAATGGCGGAACCGCGATCCTCGACGGCGAACTGGGCCTGCCGCTGCTGTTCTGCATCGGCGTCGCGATCGGCTTCGCGAAGAAGGCGGACGGCTCGACCGCGCTCGCGGCCGTCGCCGGCTTCCTGGTCTACCGGGGGGTACTGACGGCGTTCCCGGTGGACGGTTCGGTGACCAAGGACGTCCCGGACGGGGTGCCGCAGAACCCGGGCGTGCTGGGCGGGATCATCATCGGCCTGCTGACGGCCGTGGTCTGGCAGCGCTACCACCGGACGAAGCTGGTCGACTGGCTCGGCTTCTTCAACGGCCGCCGGCTCGTCCCGATCCTGATGGCGTTCCTCTGCGTGATCCTGGGCGTGCTGTTCGGCCTGCTGTGGCAGCCGGTGGGCGACGCGCTGACCTGGTTCGCCAAGCAGCTGATCAACCTCGGCGCCTGGGGCGCGGCGATCTTCGGTTTCGCCAACCGGCTGCTGATCCCGATCGGCATGCACCAGTTCCTGAACACGTTCTTCTGGTTCCAGGCGGGCGAGTACACCGGCAGCGACGGCGGCACGGTCCAGGGCGACATCTCGCGGTTCTTCGCCGGGGACCCGTCGGCCGGGCAGTTCACCTCGGGCTTCTTCCCGATCATGATGTTCGGGCTGCCGGCGGCGGCGCTTGCCATCGCGCACACCGCGCGGCCGGAGCGGCGCAAGGAGGTGGCCGGCCTGATGCTGTCGGTCGCGCTGACCTCGTTCGTCACGGGCGTGACGGAGCCGCTGGAGTTCTCGTTCCTCTTCGTCGCACCGCTGCTGTACGGGGTGCACGCGCTGCTGACCGGCGCGTCGATGGGCATCACCTGGGCGCTGGGCGTACACGCCGGGTTCAGTTTTTCGGCGGGGCTGATCGACTACGTCGTCAACTGGCACCTGGATACGAAGCCATGGCTGATCCTGCCCATCGGCGCCTGCTTCGCGGTCGTCTACTACGTGATCTTCCGGTTCGCGATCACGAAGTTCAACCTTCCGACACCCGGGCGGGAGCCCGAGGAGGTGGAGGAGGACATCGAGAGGAACCTCACGAAGTAGCCTTTACGCAAGGTCACTGACCTTGTGAGCGCGGCCCCCGGACCAAGCGGTCCGGGGGCTTTTCGCATGTCACGGTGCGTATGCGGTAGCTGCTGCGAAGTAGTCGCAAATTGCAGGTTCCTTATCTAACCCTCACCGTGCTACAACTGGTCTACACCACTCAGTGGTCCAGACCACGTGAAGCTTCGCGCGACACGTTTCTCGAGTCGTCGCCCACCCAAAACCCCCTGTCCCCGGCGGCGCCTTGCTTACTGGAGGAAGTTGATGAGTACGGCCACCGCTACGGCGGCCCCCGCGAAGAAGCGGGGCTCCGGCCTGTTCCAGGGCCTGCAGAAGGTGGGTCGCAGCCTGCAGCTGCCGATCGCGGTGCTGCCGGCAGCCGGTCTCATGGTCCGGCTGGGCCAGCCGGACGTGTTCGGCAAGGACGGTCTCGGCTGGGACAAGGTCGCAGCCGTCTTCGACAAGGCCGGCGGCTCGATCACCGGCGCCCTGCCGCTCCTGTTCTGCGTCGGTGTCGCCATTGGGTTCGCCAAGAAGTCGGACGGCTCGACCGCCCTCGCCGCCCTCGTGGGCTTCCTGGTCTACAGCAAGGTGCTCCAGGCGTTCCCGGTCACCGACGCGGTGGTCAACACGACGGCCAACAAGGGTGTCGACGTCGCCGCGACGTACAACGATCCCGGCGTCTTCGGCGGCATCATCGTGGGGCTGCTCGCCGCGGTCCTGTGGCAGCGGTACCACCGCAAGAAGCTGGTCGACTGGCTCGGCTTCTTCAACGGCCGCCGTCTGGTCCCGATCATCATGGCCTTCGTCGGCGTCATCGTCGGTGTCTTCTTCGGCCTGATCTGGGAGCCGATCGGTGACGGTATATCCAACTTCGGCGAGTGGATGACCGGTCTCGGCTCCGGCGGCGCCGCGCTGTTCGGCGGGATCAACCGCGCCCTGATCCCGATCGGTATGCACCAGTTCGTGAACACCGTCGCCTGGTTCCAGCTCGGTGACTTCACCAATGCGGCCGGCGAGGTCGTCCACGGTGACATCCCGCGCTTCCTGGCGGACGACCCGACCGCGGGTATGTTCCAGTCCGGCTTCTTCCCGATCATGATGTTCGGCCTCCCGGCCGCCGCGATCGCCATCGCGCACACCGCCCGCCCCGAGCGCCGCAAGGCCGTGATGGGCATGATGGTCTCGCTCGCGCTGACCTCGTTCGTCACCGGTGTGACCGAGCCGATCGAGTTCTCGTTCATGTTCATCGCGCCGGTCCTGTACGTGCTCCACGCCGTACTGACCGCGGCCTCGATGGCCATCACCTGGGGCCTGGGCGTCCACGCGGGCTTCAACTTCTCGGCGGGGTTCATCGACTACGCGCTGAACTGGACCCACGCCACCAAGCCGTGGATGATCATCCCGATCGGTCTGGTCTTCGCAGCGATCTACTACGTGACCTTCCGCTTCGCGATCGTCAAGTTCAACCTCACCACCCCGGGCCGTGAGCCCGAGGAGGAGGTCGAGGACCTGACCAAGTAGGTCCGGCCCGACAGCTCGAAGCCCTCACCTTCCCGGCGGAAGGTGAGGGCTTCGTCGTACGCGTCCGGGCGCCCGGCTCAGAGTTCGTACACCGCGCCCGGCGCCGCGAGTTCCGTCGGGCCGGTGAACATCTCGCGGGCGTCGGCGAGGTTGCGTTCGGCGTCCGTCCACGGCGGGATGTGCGTCAGCACCAGGCGTCCGACGCCCGCCCGGGCCGCCAGCTCGCCGGCCTCGCGGCCGTTGAGGTGGAGGTCCGGGATGTCCTCCTTGCCGTGCACGAAGGACGCCTCGCAGAGGAAGAGGTCCGCGCCCTCGGCCAGCTCGTCCAGGGCCTCGCAGGTGCCGGTGTCACCGGAGTACGTGAGCGAGGAGCCGCCGTGCTCGATGCGGATGCCGAAGGTGTCGACGGGGTGGCAGAGCTTCTCCGCACGCACCGAGAAGGGACCGATCTCGAACCAGCCCGGCTTCAGCGTGTGGAAGTCGAAGACCTCGCTCATCGCGTGGTCGGACGGGGTGTCCGCGTGCGCGGTGGTGAGCCGCTGCTCGGTGCCCTCGGGGCCGTAGACCGGGATGCGGGCGGGGCGGTCGCCGCCGTGCGGGTAGTACCGGACGACGAAGTACGCGCACATGTCGATGCAGTGGTCGGCGTGCAGGTGACTGAGGAAGATGGCGTCGAGGTCGTAGAGACCTACATGGCGCTGCAACTCGCCGAGGGCGCCGTTGCCCATGTCGAGGAGCAGCCGGAAGCCGTCGGCCTCTACGAGGTAGCTCGAGCATGCCGATCCCGCGGAGGGGAACGAGCCGGAGCAGCCGACGACGGTGAGCTTCATGGAGCGTGAACCTCCGAGACGTGGGAACGGGGAGGGTTCGTGCGGTTCTCGCGGTGCGGTTTGTTGAGCGTAAGGCGCGAAAGTGCGGGTCGCTCCTTCGGGGTGGCTCGTTGTGGGGGAACTCACCTGCGCTGTCACCGGTTCGGGTGGCGTTCCCCGCCCCGCGTCTTCCCGAAACCGGGGCGCCGCCCCGGACCCCGCTCCTCAAACGCCGAAGGGGCTGGATCCGGCCGCAGCCGGATCCAGCCCCTTCGGGGAGACGGGTTATGCCCAGAGTTGTCCGTGCAGCGTCTCGATCGCCGCCTCCGTGGTCGGCGCGGTGTACACGCCCGTGGACAGGTACTTCCAGCCCCCGTCGGCCACGACGAACACGATGTCCGCCGTCTCCCCGGCCTTCACCGCCTTGTTGCCCACTCCGATCGCGGCGTGCAACGCCGCCCCTGTGGAGACGCCCGCGAAGATCCCCTCCTGCTGGAGGAGTTCGCGGGTGCGCGTCACCGCGTCCGCGGAGCCGACCGAGTAGCGCGTGGTGAGGACCGAGGCGTCGTACAGCTCGGGGACGAAGCCCTCGTCGAGGTTGCGCAGGCCGTAGACCAGGTCGTCGTAGCGCGGCTCGGCGGCGACGATCCTGACGCCCTCGACGTGCTCCCGGAGGTAGCGGCCGACGCCCATCAGGGTGCCCGTGGTGCCGAGCCCCGCAACGAAATGGGTGACCGACGGGAGGTCCGCCAGGATCTCCGGACCGGTCGTCGCGTAGTGCGCACCCGCGTTGTCCGGGTTGCCGTACTGGTAGAGCATCACCCAGTCCGGGTGCTCGGCCGACAGCTCCTTCGCGACGCGGACCGCCGTGTTGGAGCCGCCCGCCGCCGGCGAGGAGATGATCTCGGCGCCCCACATGGCGAGCAGGTCGCGCCGCTCCTGGGAGGTGTTCTCCGGCATCACGCACACGATGCGGTAGCCCTTGAGCTTGGCCGCCATCGCGAGCGAGATGCCGGTGTTGCCGCTGGTGGGCTCCAGGATCGTGCAGCCGGGGGTGAGCCGGCCGTCCTTCTCCGCCTGCTCGACCATGTGGAGCGCGGGGCGGTCCTTGACCGATCCGGTGGGGTTGCGGTCCTCCAGCTTGGCCCAGATGCGGACGTCGTCCGACGGTGACAGCCGCGGCAGGCGGACGAGCGGGGTGTTGCCCACCGCGGCGAGCGGGCTGTCGAAGCGCATCAGTTCATGCCGCCGGCGACGGCCGGGAGGATCGTGATGCTGTCGCCGTCGCTGAGCTTGGTGGAGATGCCGTCCAGGAAGCGGACGTCCTCGTCGTTCAGGTAGACGTTGACGAAGCGGCGCAGCTGGTCGCCGTCCACGATCCGCTCACGGATGCCCGTGTGGCGGGTCTCCAGGTCCGTGAAGAGGTCGGCGAGGGTGTCCCCCTGGCCCTCGACGGCCTTGGCGCCGTCGGTGTAGGTGCGGAGGATGGTCGGGATGCGGACCTCGATGGCCATGGCGTGGGCTCCTGTCGAAGCGGAGTGGTGGCGGTGGGCGTGGGGCGTGCGGCTCTGCCCCCGCGCGGGGTGGGTACGTGCTGCGGTGGGCGCCCGGCCGGTCGGCGGCGCCCGGGTGCGGCCCGCTCAGGCCGCGCGGCCGGCGGACCGGTGGTTCGTACAGATCGCGCTGGAGAGGCGGCACAGGTCGACGTGCAGGCGCGCCACGAGCAGCGAGCCCGGCGTCTTGTCACTCACGTCATGGGGAACCATGCGGTCATCGTATCGATTCCCGGTCGGGGATTCGGAGTGTGATCTCACCTGGTGGATGTTCGGCGTTCGGCAGGTGGACAGGGCCGGGGTCCGCGCGGCCCTGTCCACCGCCGCCGGGGTGGTCAGGCCGCCGGGTACGCCTCGACGACCGCCACCTCCTCCTCGGTGATCCCGCCGTCCACGATCCGGTACGAGCGGAACTGGAAGGGTCCCGCCTCGTCGGTGTCCGCGGTGGAGACCAGCACGTAGTGGGCGCCGGGCTCGTTGGCGTACGTGACGTCGGTGCGCGAGGGGTACGCCTCGGTCGCCGTGTGCGAGTGGTAGACGATCACCGGCTCCTCGTCGCGGTCGTCCATCTCGCGGTACAGCTTCAGCAGGTCGCCGGAGTCGAACTCGTAGAACGTGGGTGAGCGCGCGGCGTTGAGCATGGGGATGAAGCGCTCGGGGCGGCCGCTGCCGGCGGGTCCGGCGACGACGCCGCACGCCTCGTCGGGGTGGTCGGCGCGGGCGTGCGCGACGATCTGGTCGTACAGCGTCTGGGTGATGGTCAGCATGGCGCCCAGGATAGGACGACGGGCCCCCGCGTACCGAGGAGTGGTACGCGGGGGCCCGCATCGTGAAACATCGCTGGTCGGAGGCGTACGCCTCAGCGCTTGACGCGCTCCGCGAACGCCTTGCCGTCCGGGTTCCTGGACTTCAGGACCAGGTACGAGACGCCGAGGATCAGGGCCCACAGCGGGGCGCAGTAGAGCGAGATCCTGGTGTCCTTGTCGATGCCCATCATGACGATGACCACAGCGATGAAGGCGAGGGCGAAGCCGCTGGTGTACGGGGCTCCGGGGGCCCGGAAGGAGGACTGCGGGAGCAGTCCGCGCTCGGCGAGGCGGCGGTAGCGGATCTGGCTGATCAGGATCATGATCCAGGCCCACATGCCGGAGATGGTGGCGAAGGAGACGACGTAGGTGAAGGCGTCGCCGGGCCACTGGTAGTTGACCCACACGCCGACGAGCATGAGCGCGGCGGAGAACGTGGTGCCGACGAGCGGGGTGCCGCTGCGGGTGAGCCGGGTGAAGAACTTCGGGCCCTGGCCGTTGAGCGCGAGGTCGCGCAGCATGCGGCCGGTGGAGTACATCCCGGAGTTGCAGGAGGAGAGCGCGGCGGTGAGGACGACGAAGTTGACGATGCCGGCGCCGACGCCGAGGCCCATCTTCTTGAAGGCTTCCACGAACGGGGAGACGCCGGGCGAGAACTCGGTCCAGGGCACCACCGAGAGGATCATGATCAGCGCGCCGACGTAGAAGACGGCGATGCGCCAGGGCACGGTGTTGATCGCCTTGGGCAGGACGGTCTTAGGGTCCTTGGACTCACCGGCGGTGACGCCGACGAGTTCGACGGCGAGGAAGGCGAACATCACGATCTGCAGGGTCATCAGGGTGCCCTTGATGCCGTGCGGGAAGAAGCCGCCGTCGGACCACAGATGGGTGACGCTCGCGGTGTCCCCGGCGTCGGAGAAGCCGAGGGTGAGGATTCCGGCGCAAATGAGGATCATGCCCACGATGGCGGTGACCTTGACCATCGAGAACCAGAACTCCAGCTCGCCGAAGAGCTTTACGGAGATGAGGTTCACGCCGTACAGAATGAACGTGAAGACCAGGGCCGACACCCATTGTGGAATGTCGAACCAGAACGTCATGTACTGGGCGGCGGCGGTGACTTCGGTGATTCCGGTGACGACCCAGAAGAGCCAGTACGTCCAGCCGGTGACGAAGCCCGCGAAGGGGCCGATGAATTCGCGTGCGTACTCCGAGAACGAGCCCGAGACCGGGCGGTACATGAGGAGTTCGCCGAGTGCGCGCATGATGAAGAAGATGACCAGGCCCGCGATGGCGTAGGCCAGGATGAGGCTGGGTCCGGCCTTGGCGATGGCCTTTCCGGCGCCGAGGAAGAGCCCGGTGCCGATGGCCCCGCCGATCGCGATCATCTGGATCTGGCGGGCGCCGAGTGCTCTCTGATAGCCCTCGCCGGAAGTCGTGGCATCCGCGGCCGCGGCGTGCGGGCCGTCGGGCCCCTTGTCGTCGATCTGCGCCGATGTCATGTGGTTGCGCCTTTCTCCACGCCGATCCGCGCCTTTCGGCCGCGGATCAGGTCCTGATCCCCCCGGATACGGATGGAGTGCCGCCGGTGGTTACCGGCTGATAGCGCCTACCCGGGAACAGGGGTGGCGTTCCCGGGCGGTCGTGAAGATTTATCACGGGCGTGACGGCGATCCGGCGGACGATGTGTGGCGCACACCACAAGTAAAAGCGGACAAGGCGGAACGGGCGCTGCAAAAAAGACCGTTCAGGTGACGCGATCGTTATTCGGATTTGAGTGTCCGTTGAGCGAACACCGTGACCGGGCGCCCACCCGGGGTCACGGCATCATGGTCTCGACCAGGGTCTCCTGGAGCGCGCCGAGCCAGAGATAGGCCATGACCATGGGCTTTCGGGGGTCGCTGTCCGGGAGCCGGTAGAGCGAGCCCTCCTCGCCCTCGTCCTCGTCGCTGACGTCGAGGCGGGTACCGATGGTGAGCCGGAGGTCGTTGAGCGAGCCGAGCCAGTTGCGGCACTCGTCGGCGGTGAGCGTCAGCACGGCCGCCCCGTCACCGGCGGGCGTGAGCGCGTCGAGTGTGCGGACGACGACGAGCGCGTCGTCGCGCTTGCGGGTGCGCAGGTCGTTCTCGGTGAAGCGGCGGAACTCGGCGGACGCGGCGCGCAGTTCGTCGTCCCCGTCGCCGTACGCCTCGGGGAAGAGGCGGGCCAGGGCCGGGTCGGTGGGCGGCTCGCTGGGGCCCTCGGCGAAGAGCGCGGCGAGCGGGTCCTCCCCCTCGGCGGGCTCGTCGCCGGGGCCGATGAGTTCGAGCAGCTGGACGGCGAGGGAGCGCAGGATCGCGATCTCCACCTCGTCGAGCGCGACGGCCGCGCCGCCGCCGGGAGTGGCCTCGAAGTGGCCGGCCATGGGTTCTCTCCGATGATGGTCGGGCGATGCGGGTGGGCCGTGCGGTGCCGTGCGGTGCTAGTTGCGGTCCTGGGTGAGGGTGGCCCACAGCCCGTAGCCGTGCATGGCCTGGACGTCGCGTTCCATCTCCTCGCGGCTGCCGCTGGAGACGACGGCGCGGCCCTTCTGGTGGACGTCGAGCATCAGCTTGTGCGCCTTGTCCTTGGAGTAGCCGAAGTACGCCTGGAACACATACGTCACATAGCTCATGAGGTTGACCGGGTCGTTGTGGACCAGCGTCACCCAGGGGACGTCGGGCTCGGGGACGACGAGGTGGTCCTCGGCCGATTCGGGACGTTCGATCTCTGTAGGGGCGACGCTCACCTGTCCCATGCTGCCACCCGCAGGGGTCCCTCGCACAAACGGCCCCACCCCGGCACCCCCATCTCGTCACTCTGACGAAATAGGGGTAGCATCCCCGGCATGAACTCTGCGGACCTCGGGCGACGGGTCGGCGTGCCGTCGACAGCGCTCTTCACCGACCAGTACGAGCTCACGATGGTGCAGGCCGCGCTGAAGGCCGGGACGGCCGGGCGGCACTCGGTCTTCGAGGCGTTCACCCGCAGGCTGCCGGAGGGGCGGCGCTACGGCGTCGTCGCGGGCACCGGGCGCGTCCTGGACGCGGTGGAGAACTTCCACTTCGACGACGAGATGCTCGGCTTCCTGCGCGACCAGGCGATCGTGGACGGGCCGACGCTGGACTACCTGGCGGACTACCGGTTCGGCGGCGACATCTGGGGCTACCCGGAGGGCGAGGTGTACTTCCCGGGCTCACCGGTGCTGCGGGTGGAGGGCTCCTTCGCCGAGTGCGTGCTCCTGGAGACGGTGATCCTCTCGATCCTCAACCACGACTCGGCCATCGCCGCGGCGGCCTCCCGGATGTCGGCGGCGGCGGGCGGGCGCGGGCTGATCGAGATGGGCGCGCGCCGCACGCACGAGCTGTCTGCGGTCGCCTCGGCCCGGGCCGCGTACATCGGCGGCTTCGACACCACCTCGGACCTGGCCGCCGGCTTCCGCTACAACATCCCGACGGTCGGCACGAGCGCCCACGCCTTCACCCTGCTGCACGACTCGGAGCGGGACGCCTTCCGGGCCCAGGTGGACTCGCTGGGGCGCGGTACGACGCTGCTGGTGGACACGTACGACGTGGCCGAGGCGGTCCGTACGGCGGTCGGGATCGCCGGTCCCGAGCTGGGTGCGGTACGGATCGACTCGGGCGATCTGCTGCTCGTCGCCCACCGGGTGCGCCAGCAGCTGGACGAGCTGGGCGCCACGGAGACGAAGATCGTGGTGACCTCGGACCTGGACGAGTACGCCATCGCCTCGCTGGCCGCCGCGCCGGTGGACGCGTACGGGGTGGGCACGCAGCTCGTCACGGGCAGCGGGCACCCGACGTGCTCGATGGTCTACAAGCTCGTCGCCCGCGCGGGGTCCGGCGACCCGGCCGACGAGCTGCGGCCGGTCGCGAAGAAGTCGATGGGCGCGAAGTCCTCGAAGGGCGGCCGCAAGTGGGCCGCGCGCCGGCTGGACGAGGAGGGCGTGGCCGAGGCGGAGGTGATCGGCACGGGTCCGGTCCCGGCGGAGCTGGCCGGCCGGCAGCTGCTGGTGGAGCTGGTGCGGGGCGGCGAGGTGGTCGCGCGGGAGCCGCTGGACGCGGCGCGGGACCGGCACATCGCGGCGCGGGCGGGGTTGCCGTTGTCGGCGATGCAGTTGTCGCGCGGCGAGGCGGTCATCCCCACGGAGTACGCGTGACGGGGCGCCGCAGGGCCCGGGTGCTCCGGGGCGCCGCTCCGTCCTCCATCGCCGGACGGGCTGATCGCGCGTGAAGGGCTTGATTGTGCGTGACGGGCGCGCTTGATTGGACCGCTGGAAACTCTAGGCTCGGGATCGTCCCCCCGTACCGCTCCCCCACTCCCCGAAGGACAGCCACCATGCACCGCGCCTTGATCGTCGTGGACGTTCAGAACGACTTCTGTGAGGGCGGGAGCCTCGCCGTGGCGGGGGGTGCCGATGTCGCCGCCGCCATCACCGACCTGATCGGCGAGAGCCGGCCCGCCTACCGGTACGTGGTGGCCACCCGGGACCACCACATCGATCCGGGGGACCACTTCTCGGCGACCCCCGACTTCGAGCACTCCTGGCCGCCGCACTGCGTGGCCGGGACCGAGGGCGTGGGCTTCCACCCCAATTTCGCCCCCGCGGTCGCCTCCGGGGCCATCGACACGGTGTTCGACAAGGGCGCCCACGCGGCGGCGTACAGCGGCTTCGAGGGGCTGGACGAGAACGGCACCGGCCTCGCCGAGTGGCTGCGCGAGCGGGACGTCCGCGAGGTCGACGTGGTCGGCATCGCGACCGACCACTGCGTGCGCGCGACCGCGCTGGACGCCGCCCGCGAGGGCTTCGCCACGCAGGTGCTGCTGGATCTGACCGCGGGCGTCGCCGAGGCGACGACGGAGCGGGCCCTGACCGAGCTGCGCGACGCGGGCGTGACGCTGACCGGCAAGCCGGTCGTCTGAGCGGCAAGACGCCCCTAGCTCCGGCCGGCCGGGACCGCCGGCGTGGCGGGGTTCAGCAGGGCGCGGATCGGGTGCCAGAGTTCCTGCGCGCAGCCGGGTCTCGCGCGCCACAGGACGCCGTCCGGGTGGTGCAGGACGGCGGTGATCTCGTCCGGCGTGGGCGGCTCGGCGTTGCCCCGGAGGTAGACGGCGCGCAGGCCCAGATTGCGCAGCCGGGTCAGGGCGCGGGCCCGGTTCGCCGCGTGCACCAGGACCCGGACGGGGGCGCCCGGACCGGGCCCCTCCGCCGGGGCCGGCAGGGTGATCGCGACGACCACACTGCCGTTCGGCAACTTGCTGAATCCTCCGCCTGCCATGCGTACGAGCTCCCCCGTGAGACATCGTGTCAATAAGAAAGTGAACAGAGGCACCTAAACACGATCGGCCGCCGCCCGCTAGAGGGCGACGGCCGATCATGCTGTGACCTGCGGTGATGCGGTTCTACTTCTTCGAGGCACCGACCTGGACGGTCATCGTGTCGCCGCTGAGCGGCTCGCTGACGATCGTGATCTTGGTGTTGGTGTCAGGAACCTTGACGCTTCCGGTCGGGTTCTCCTTGTACCAGTAGGTGCCCGTGTGGTCGTCGAAGGACGGGATGCCGAGCTGCGGCTTGATCTTCACGGCCTGGTCGGCCAGGTGCAGCGTGAAGCCGTCCGTCGGGTACCAGCTGAACGGCGCGTCGAAGGGCTGGATCTTGTTGCGGATGATCGAGCCGTTCGCCCACTTCAGCGGCTTGGCGTGCGCGTCCACCGGCAGGATCAGGCCCTGGCCCGGGTGCTGCGAGACGTTGTTGTCCTTCTGGGAGGTGTCCCAGAGCCAGACCAGCAGACCGTTCTGGTACGGGAAGTGCTCGACCCAGTCCGGACGGGTGGTGGAGAACCCGAAGTTGTACGGGCCCGTCTTCAGCGTCTCGTCGTAGCTGACGTACTGACGGTTCTCCGCGAGGTAGTACTGCGGGTAGTCCTTCTCGAACGACTTGCCGACCCGCGAGAAGCCCTTGCTGGTCCAGCCGTTGTCGTCGCCCTCGGCGTTGTCCGTGAAGAGCGCGGTGCCGTCGGCGGTCACCGAGATGGTGTCGGCCGCGAAGCCCACGCCGCCCGCGCCGCCGTCGGTGGCGTAACGGAAGCGGATGTCGATCTTCTGGCCCGCGTAGGCGTCCAGCGAGTACGACAGCTTCTGGTACTTGCCGGAGACGTCGGTCAGGGCCGGCTTGTCACTGGCGTCGCGCGGGATCGGCTGACCGTCGGCGGTGCCGTCGATCGCGGTCCAGCTGGTGCCGCCGTTGGTGGACACCTCGGTGTAGAGGTAGTCGTAGTCCTTCTCGATGTCCCACCAGCCCTGGAGGTCCAGGGACGCCTTGGACTTGCCGGTGAGGTCCACGGGGCGCGACAGCGTGTTGCTGAGGTTGTCGCCCATGTCGCTCCACCACTGCTTGGCGCCCTCGGCGGGCGTCGTGACGGCGGTGGTGACCGGCTTCTTCGGCAACTCGACGACGAGCGCCTGCTTGTCCTTGGTGTTGTACTCGGACACGCCCAGCTTGTGGGTGGACTTCGTCGCGGCCTTGGCCTCGGCGTAGTTCAGCCAGCCCAGCTGGAGCTTGTCCCAGGCGGTCATGTCACCGGGCATGTCCCCGATGCTGTTCTTGCCGGTGCCGAGCCAGGAGCCCGCCGACATCAGCGACCAGAAGCCGACCGAGTTCTCGGCCGTGTTGGTCGTGTCGTAGAGGTCCGGGAGGCCGAGGTCGTGGCCGTACTCGTGGGCGAAGACGCCCAGGCCGCCGTTCTCGGGCTGCGCGGTGTAGTCGCCGACCCAGATGCCGGTGTCGCCGATCTCGGTGCCGCCGGCCTTGTTGTCGGCCGGTCCGGTGGCGCCGGCGTTGGTGCCGTACGCGTACCAGCGGTGCGCCCAGATGGCGTTGGTGCCCTCGACGCCGCCGCCGGCGGACTCGTCCTCACCCGCGTGCACGATCTGGAAGTGATCGATGTAGCCGTCGGGCTCGTTGAAGTTGCCGTCGTTGTCGTAGTCGTAACGGTCCCACTGGTCGTACTGCGCCAGGTCCGCCTTGATCTGCTCCGGCGTACGGCCCTTGGCCTTCTGGTCCGCGGCCCAGGCGTTGACGCCGTCCTTGATCATGTCCCAGGCGTTGGCGCAGTTGGTCGAACCGCAGTAGTTCGAGCCGTAGCGCGCCTCGTTGTACGGGACCTTGACCCAGTCGGAGACCTCACCGTCGACCGAGTAGCGGCCGGACGAGGTCTTCTCGTAGTACGTCTTCAGGGAGTGCTTGCCCGCACCCGTGCCGAAGTACAGCTCCTGGAAGTGGGCCTGGTTGTAATCGGCCTGCCAGGCGGTGCTGTTGTCCTTCTTCGGGTCCGGCTTGGCTATCTTGTTGTGCAGCGGACCCGGCGTGCCGCCGTACTTCTTGACGGGGGGCTTGGGGCCCGCGCCGTCCGGGTCGTACGTGGTCGTGTCGTCGACCTTGTCACCGAACTCCACCAGCACGGTGAAGATCTTGTCGGTCTTCTCACGGCCGAGCTCGACGTACTTGTTGCTGTCGAGCTTGACGACCTTGGAGCCTCCGCGCGACGACACCTTCTTGTCGCCGGATATGACCTGTTCCAGGGCAGCCTGGCGCTGAGCGGCCTGCTGCTTGCTGAACGGGCCCTCCAGGTCGTGGTCGTTGCCCTTGGCCGACCCCGGGTCCCGGCGGTCGACGGAGGCAGCGGTGCCTGACGCCTGGTCATCTGCCTGAGCGGTGGCGAAGGCGGATGCGGTCGCGGCGGTCGCGGCCATGGCCACGACAACCGCTCCGGTCCGAAGCGCCCGTCTCTTAATGATCACGTGATGCAGTCCTCCCCGGCGCCCGCGGCGACGGCCCGGGAGTGTGGAGAGGCCGCGCGCGGAAACGCGTCACAAGTGACGACATTCGACCGGAGTTACGGAAGAAAAGACAGACCTTGACTTGGGCGGAGCAAGTGCACTATGCAGGAGCACCGTTCCGCTATGCGGACGAGGCGTTCGCCGCCCACCGGCGCGTCAACCCGCCCCAGGGGCGCGGAGGATGACTCCGTGCGCCCCCCATGCACCGGTACTGTGGGTTAGGTTACGCTTACCACCCGTTCCTCCAGGGCATCCACCGTCATAGAGTCGCTTGACAGCGCGACCGTGTTGAGAGACCGCCCATCCGACGTCCCGAGGACGGAAAACGCCATGCCGCGTCCTACTGCCGCACAGCTCTCCTACGGTTCGGTCACCGTCGTCTTCTCGACCCTGGCCATGTTGCTGCTGTTCCGCACCAGTTCGGGCCTCGGTATCGCCGTCGTCGGCACGGTCGCGCTCGCCCTCGGGCTCGCGGTGTCCGTCACCGTACCCGCGAAGTCGCGCCGGTACGCGGCGAAGGCGGCGGGCACGGCCGGCCCGGTGTCCGCGCACCGTGGCACCGCACCCGCCGCCCGCGACGAGGACCGCGCGCCGGTCTCCGCGCAGAGCCTGCGCTGAGTCCGGGCCGGGCCCGCGTCGAGCCCGCTTCGAGGCTCAGTTGACGGTGACCACCACCGTCTTGGCCGCCTTGTCCTGGAGCCCCTGGCGGTAGGGCTTGTCCGTGAACATCAGCACGATGTTGATCAGCCACCACAGGCAGGGGCAGCACAGCAGCGCCGGCAGCCACAGCACCACGGCCCGCAGGAAGGCCGCGCCGGTGTCCGGCACCCTGCCGTCGTTGAGCATCGCGACCCGCATCTTCAGCAGCCGCTTGCCGAGCGTGCGGCCGTCCTTGTGCGTGAAGTACGTGTCGTACGCGACGTAGCAGACGAGTCCGATCAGGGACCAGAGCAGCTGATGACCGCTGTAGGTCTGGGCGAAGACGTCGCCGACGTCGTCGTTGCCGTTGCTGTCCGACACCTCGACCGCGCCGCCCCAGGGCAGCGAGATCAGGTACAGCGGGATCGAGATGATCAGGAAGTCGATCAGCCGGGCCAGGATGCGCTTGCCGGGTTCGGCGAGTGGCGGCATGCCCGCCAGCGGGTCCGCACCGCCGTAGGGACCGCCTCCCCCGTAGGGTCCCGGGTCGTACGGCGGCGGAGGCGGCGGTGCGCTGCCGTAGGGCGAGCCGGACGACGGCGGCGGCTGGTCCCCGGGCGGCTGCTTCCTGAACGGGTCGTCCTCGGGCGGCTGTCCGGGCGGCGGCTGATCGTTGCTCATGGGGGCAGTGCATCGCGGGGCCCGGGGCCCCGCAACGGCTCAGGTGCGTTCGGGGGACGCCGTTCGGCGGATGGTGTCAGCCCGCGACGAAGGTCCGGGCCGCCTTGTCGTGCCAGCACTGGCGCCAGGGCCGGTCCACCAGGCACCACAGCACGTCGGCGATCCCGACGACCAGGAGGCCCAGCACGCCGTACACCAGCCACCGGCGCAGGGCGGCACCGAAGCCGGGGGTCTCGTGGGACTCGATGTCCCGTACGTCGATGCCGCACAGCTTCTTGCCGAGCGTACGGCCCCACTTCGCGGTCGGCAGCGCGTCGAGGAGGACGCCCAGGACGAGGAACACGCCGAGCAGCGCGCCGCCCAGCGCGGCCGTGGTGGAGTCCAGCAGCCAGACCGTGACCGTCTCGCCGGTCTGCCTGGCGGCGTCGATCTTCGCGTCGATGTGGTCCGCGGCGCGGCCGGCGAGCGGCACGGCGGCCGCGGCGGTGAGCGCGCCGAGCACGAGGGTGTCGACGAGCCGCGCGAGGAACCGCTTGCCGAGCGGGGCGGGGCGGCCCTGGGTCCGCGCGGCGACGAGGTCCTGGAAGGGGTCGGGCGCGGGGGGCTTCCACGGGGTGACCGCTGGGGGCCGCGTGCGGAGGGTCAACGTGCCTTCAGCCGGGCCCGGCTCACCGGTTCCGTCCTCCATCGCCGGACGGGCTTGAACGGGCTGCTGCGGCCCGGCGGGCCCGGGCGACCCACCCGGTCCGGCGTTCGAGGACGGAGCCCTCTGCGCGGGGGGCGTCGCGTCCTCGGGGGCCGCGGTCTCCGGGCCTCCCCAGGAGACACGCTCCCCGGCGTAGCCGGACTGGTGGGAGGCGTCGGCCTGCCACGCGGTGGCGGGCTCGGGGCGGCCGTCCTCGGGGCCCTCCTCGTCCAGGAACACCGGCCCGGTCTCCTCGACCACGGCCGGCTCCTCCTGTTTGGGGGCCGGGCGGCTGCTCCCGGGCACCCAGGAGGCGCCGTTCCAGTAGCGGACGTATCCGGGGATGGACGGGTCGGGGTAGTACCCCTCTCCTGGGCTGTCGTCACCGGGTGCCGGGGTTGGGGCGCTCATCACCGTGGTCCCGTATCTCTTCGCGGCCTCAATACAGGGGTCCACATCTACCAGACAGGCGCGTACTCCCGGGCCGGTCCTGACGTTTGGCCCACTTTCCGGTCACGCGAACTTTTTCTGGGAAGTCGCGTAATGGATGGCGTGCAAGGCGCTCTCACTCGTGCGGGCCGGTCGGTGGGACCGGTCCCGGACAACGGAAGGACGCCGTCATGCACACCGTCGTGGAGCGCGAGCTGGAGCTCAAGCTGGTCCTGTCGCCCGAGCGCAGCATCCCCGTACCCGCCAGGCTGACGTACCGCACGGAGGACCCGTACGCGGTGCACATCACCTTCCACATCACCTCGGACTCGCCGGTGTACTGGACCTTCGCCCGGGACCTGCTGGTGGAGGGGGTGTTCCGGCCGTGCGGGCAGGGGGACGTGCGGATCTGGCCCACCAAGGTGGACGGGAACCACGTCATCTGCGTGGCGCTGACGTCCCCGGACGGCAACGCCCTTCTGGAGGTGCCGTCCGCGGCCGTCTCGGTGTGGGTGGAGCGGACGCTGCGCGTGGTCCCACCGGGCACGGAGACCGCACGGCTCGGCATCGACGAGGGGCTGGCCGAACTCCTCGCGCCGCTGCCGGCGGACGATCTGTGGATGAGCGACCCGTGGCCGTCGGACGAGTCGCAGGACGGGGAGGGTTGAGGAGCGCGGGCCGGGTCCGGGGCCGGTCAGAACACCTTGCCCGGGTTGAGCAGCCCGAGCGGGTCGAACGCCTGCTTGATGCCCCGGTGCATTTCCACGCCGGTCTCGCCGAGCTCCCGGGCCAGCCACTCCTTCTTCAGCACGCCCACCCCGTGCTCGCCGGTGATCGTGCCGCCGAGGGCGAGGCCGAGCTCCATGATCGCGTCGAAGGACTCCCGGGCCCGCCGGGACTCGTCGGCGTCGGCGGGGTCGAAGCAGACGACGGGGTGGGTGTTGCCGTCACCCGCGTGGGCGCAGACCCCGATGGTGAGGCCGTACTTGCCGGCGATCTCCGCCGTGCCCGCCAGCATCGCGCCGAGCCGGGAGCGCGGTACGCACACGTCGTCGATCATCGTCGCCGGCTTGACGGTCTCCAGCGCGGTCAGCGACATCCGCCGGGCCTGGAGGAGCATCTCGGACTCGGCCGCGTCCTGTGCCGGGACGACGTCCGTGGCACCGGCGGCGGTGCACAGGGCGCCGACGGCGGCGAGGTCGGCGGCCGGGTCCGGGGTGTCGAAGGCGGCGAGCAGCAGGGCCTCGGTGGTCTCGGGGAGGCCCATGTTCGCCATGCGGTTGACCGCCTGGACGGTCGTACGGTCCATCAGTTCGAGGAGTGACGGGGTGTGGCCGCTCTCCATGATCCGGCAGACGGCGTCGCAGGCGCTCGCCGCGTCGGCGAACTCGGCGGCCAGGGCGAGCTGCCGGGGCGGGCGGGGCTTCAGCGCGAGGACGGCCTTCACGACGATCCCGAGGCTGCCCTCGGAGCCGACGAAGAGGCGGGTGAGGTCGTATCCGGCGACGCCCTTGGCGGTGCGGCGGCCGGTGCTGAGCAGGCGCCCGTCCGCGAGGACGACGTCGAGGCCGAGGACGTATTCGGCGGTGACCCCGTACTTCACGCAGCACAGCCCGCCGGACGCGGTGCCGATGTTGCCGCCGATGGTGCACATCTCCCAGCTGGACGGGTCCGGCGGGTAGTACAGGCCGTGCTCGTCCACCGCGCGGGACAGCACGGCGTTGACGACCCCCGGCTCGACGACGGCGACCCGGTCGACGGGGCTGATCTCCAGGATGCGGTCCATCTTCACCAGGGAGAGCACGATGCAGCCGTCCGTGGCGTTGGCGGCGCCGGACAGGCCCGTGCGGGCGCCCTGCGGGACGACCGGGACGCGCAGTGCGGTGGCGGTGCGCATGACGTGCTGGACCTGTTCCACGGTGCGCGGGAGCACGACGACAGCGGGCGCGCCGGCCTCGCAGAAGCTCGCCATGTCGTGGGCGTAGGAGGCGGTGACGTCCGGGTCGGTGATCAGGGCCTCGGCGGGCAGGCCCGCGCGCAGCTGTTCGAGGAGATCGTCCATGATCCAAGCGTGACACCCGGGCCCATTGGTGTGAACCCGTCTGCGGTGGCGATCCCAAGACTCGGTGTGATCTTCATACTGACGCACAGTGAACGGCATGGATCTCACGCCTCAGCAGCCCCCGGGGGCCTCCGGGCCCGAGTACTCCTTCGACACCGACTGGTCCGCCCCGGACGCGTCCGCGCAGGGCTCCGCGTCCCTGGCCGAGCCGCCTCCCCCCACGATGCGCACCACGCTGCGCCGGGCCGCCTTCGGCATGGTGGCGGGCGCGGTCCTGGTGACGGGCGCGGTGGTCGCGGTGCCCGACGACGACAAGGACGCGGCACCGCCGGTGGCCGGCCCGGTCTCGCGCGCGATGTCCGCGACGGCCGCCGGCTCCCCGGCCGCGCTCGCCGATCTGACGGCCCTCATCGGGGACCGGCAGAAGTGGGTGGGCACGCACCCCTCGGACGCGGATTCCTGGGCGGTGCTGGGTTCGGCGTACGTGGAGGTGGGGCGGCGGGCCGCCGACCCGGCGTACTACAGCCGCGCCGAGCAGGCGCTGAAGCGGTCGCTGGACGTGCGGCCCGGCGAGAGCGGCAACACGGCCGCCTGGGTGGGCCTCGCATCCCTGGCCAACGCCCGGCGCGACTTCGTGACCGCCAAGAAGTGGGGTGAGACGGTCCGGGCGCGGCAGCCCAAGGAGTGGACGGTCTACCCGCAGCTGATCGACGCCTACAACGGCCTCGGCGACCAGAAGTCCGCGATCACGGCGGTGGAGCGGTTCACCGAGCTGCGGGCCGGTGTGCCCGCGCTCGGCCGGGCCGCCGAGATGTACCGCGACCGGGGCTGGCGCGAGGACGCGCTGGCCACCGCGCAGGACGCGGCGAACCGGGCGAAGACACCGGCCGAGAAGGCCGCCTGCCTGTCCCGGCTCGGCGACCTGGCCTGGGAGCGCGGCGAGCCGAAGGAGGCCGTGGCGCAGTACGGGGCGGCGCTGCGCGTCGAGAAGGGCCACCAGCCCTCGCTCGCCGGGCGGGCCCGCGCGCTGGCGGCCCTCGGGCGCACCGACGAGGCGGTGCGGGACTACCAGGCCGCCCTGGCGAAGTCGCCGCGCCCGGCCTACCTCCTTGAGCTGGGCGAGCTGTACGAGTCGCTGGGGCTCGACGGCGATTCGGTGGGCCAGTACGAGAAGCTGCGGGCGGCCCTGGACCGGGGCAAGGCGCGCGGGGTCGACGAGTCGCTGATCCTGGGCCGCTTCGAGGCCGCGCACGGCGATGTGGACGCGGCGGTGGAGCTGCTGCGGGCGGAGTGGCGGCGAGGCCACCGCAGCGCGGCGGTGGCGGACGCGCTGGGCTGGGCGCTGCACCGGTCGGGCGACTCGGACGGTGCGCTGGAGTACGCGCAGCGGGCGGTGGACTCGGGCGGGCAGAACGCCTCGTACGCCTACCACCTGGGCATGGTGCAGCGCGCGCTGGGCGATTACGGTTCGGCGCGCCGCCGGCTGGAGGGGGCGCTGCGGACGAACCCGAAGTTCTCGCCGCTGGACGCGCCGCTGGCCCAGGAGGCGCTGGACAACCTGGGTGAGCCCCCGGCGGGCGGTCCGGCGGACATGCAGCCTCCGCCGGCTCCGGAGCCCCCGGCCCCGCAGGCGCCCGCACCGCAGTCCCCGGCACCCCAGGCCCCGGCACCGCAACAGCAACAGCAACAGCAACAGCCCGACGGTCCGGCACCCGCGGCGGCCGTCGCGCAAGCCCCCGTACAGGCGTCAGCGGCACCGGCGGCGGCCGTTCGCTGACGTATGAGCGGTGTGCGGACGAAGGGGCGGGCCGGCATGCGGCCCGCCCCTTGGTCATGCCGGACGCGTCACAGGTTGCCGCGCTTCTCCTGCTCGCGCTCGATCGCCTCGAACAGGGCCTTGAAGTTGCCCTTGCCGAAGCCCATGGAGCCGTGGCGCTCGATCATCTCGAAGAAGACGGTCGGACGGTCCTGGACCGGCTTGGTGAAGATCTGGAGCAGGTAGCCGTCCTCGTCGCGGTCCACGAGGATCTTCAGCTCGCGCAGGGTCTCGACCGGCACCCGGGTCTCACCGGCCCACTCGCCGAGCGTGTCGTAGTACGAGTCCGGGGTGTCCAGGAACTGCACACCGGCGGCGCGCATCGCCTTCACCGAGGCGACGATGTCGTTCGTGGCGAGCGCCATGTGCTGGACACCGGCGGCACCGTAGAACTCCAGGTACTCGTCGATCTGCGACTTCTTCTTCGCGATGGCCGGCTCGTTGATCGGGAACTTGACCTTGAGCGTGCCGTCGGCGACGACCTTGGACATGAGCGCGGAGTACTCGGTGGCGATGTCGTCGCCCACGAACTCCTTCATGTTCGTGAAGCCCATGACCTTGTTGTAGAACGCCACCCACTCGTTCATCCGGCCGAGCTCGACGTTGCCGACGCAGTGGTCGATGGCCTGGAAGAAGCGCTTGGCCGGCGGCTCGACGATCGGATTGGCGGCGACGTAACCCGGCAGGTACGGGCCGTCGTAGCCGGAGCGCTCGACCAGGGTGTGGCGGGTCTTGCCGTACGTGGCGATGGCGGCGCGCACGACGGTGCCGTGCTCGTCCTTCGTCTCGTAGGGCTCCTCGATGCCGGTGGCGCCGTGCTCGACGGCGTAGGCGTACGCCGCGCGGGCGTCCGGGACCTCGATGGCGAGGTCGATCACGCCGTCGCCGTGCGCGGTGACGTGGTCCTCCAGGAAGTGGCCCCAGTCGGAGGACGCCTTCACGACGGAGGTGAGGACGAAGCGGGCGGAGCCGCTGGTCAGGACGTAGCTCGCGGTCTCGCGGCTGCCGGTCTCGGGGCCGGAGTAGGCGACCAGCTTCATGCCGAAGGCGGTCGAGTAGTAGTGCGCGGCCTGCTTGGCGTTGCCGACGGCGAAGACGACGGCGTCCATCCCCTTGACGGGGAAGGGGTCGGCCTGCCGGGACGTCTCGGGGGTGCTGTGCATCGTCTCTGTCATGCCCAGAGGTTCCCGCCACTCCGCAAGGTGCGCAACAGTTCGCGTAATCGCTGGTCAACCTGTACAGCGGTTGGCCATGATGGCCGGACCATCTGTACATGGTGCCCATCACACCGACCCCGGAGGCCGGCATGGCGATCGACCGACTCGACGGACGGCTCATCGTGCTGCTCGCGCGTGAACCCAGGATCGGCGTCCTGGAGGCGTCGCGCAGGCTGGGCGTGGCACGCGGGACGGTGCAGGCCCGTCTGGACCGCCTTCAATCGAATGGCGTCATCCGCGGATTCGGCCCGGACGTCGATCCGGCGGCCCTCGGCTACCCGGTCACCGCGTTCGCCACGCTGGAGATCAAACAGGGCCAAGGCGCCGACGTACGGGCGTACTTGAGCGGCGTACCGGAGGTCCTGGAGCTGCACACCACCACCGGGCACGGGGACATGCTGTGCCGGCTGGTGGCCCGGTCCAACGCGGATCTCCAGCGGGTGATCGACCGGGTTGTCGGATTTGATGGCATCGTCCGGGCCTCCACGGCCATCGTCATGGAGAACCCGGTGCCGCTGCGCGTCATCCCGCTCGTGGAACAGGCGGCGCGCGACACCGACTGAGCCGAGGAGGACGGGTGAGCTTCTGGGAGTACGTGGCCAACCGTCATCAGCAGTTGCTCACCGACGCCTTCCAGCACGTCAGCGCGGTCTTCCAGTGCATGGTCATCGCCACCGTGCTCGGCGTCCTGATCGGGGTCGTCAGCTACCGCAGCGGCTGGGGCTCCTCGGTGGCGATCACCTCGACGGCGACCGTCCTCACCATCCCGTCGCTGGCCGCCATCGGTCTGCTCATCCCACTGGTCGGTCTCGGCGTCGCCCCCACGGTGATCACGCTGACGCTGTACGGGCTGCTCCCCGTCGTCCGCAACGCGATCGTGGGCCTGCGCGGCGTCGACCCGGCGCTGGTGGACGCGGCGAAGGGCATCGGGATGTCGCGGACGGCCCGGCTGTTCAAGGTGGAACTGCCGCTGGCCTGGCCGCCGATCCTGACCGGCATCCGGGTCTCCACGCAGATGCTGATGGGGATCGCCGCCATCGCCGCGTACGCCTCCGGACCCGGCCTCGGCAACGAGATCTTCCGGGGCATCGCCTCGCTGGGCAGTGCCAACGCGATCAACCAGGTGCTCGCGGGCACCCTCGGCATCGTCATCCTCGCCCTGCTCTTCGACGCCGCGTACGTCCTGCTGGGCCGGCTCACCATCCCGAGGGGGATCCGTGTCTGAGACCGCCACCGAGATCGTGCCTGAGCCGACGGCCACCTCCGGCGCCGCCATCCAGCTGGAGAACCTGTCCAAACGCTACCCGGGCAACCCGAACCCGGCCGTGGAGAACGTCTCCATGGAGATCAAGGCCGGCGAGACCGTGATCTTCGTGGGCCCGTCCGGCTGCGGGAAGTCCACCACGCTGAAAATGATCAACCGGCTGATCGAGCCCACCTCGGGCCGGATCCGGATCGACGACGAGGACGTCACCGACATCGACCCGGTGAAGCTGCGCCGGAAGATCGGGTACGCGATCCAGTCCTCCGGGCTCTTCCCGCACATGACGGTCGCCGAGAACATCGCGCTGGTCCCGAAGATGGTGGGCTGGTCCAAGTCCCGGGTGAAGGACCGGGTGGAGGAGATGCTCGACCTGGTCGGGCTGGACCCGCGCGAGTTCCACGGCCGCTATCCGCGCGCCCTCTCCGGCGGGCAGCAGCAACGCGTGGGCGTGGCCCGGGCGCTGGCCGCCGACCCGCCGGTGCTGCTGATGGACGAGCCGTTCGGCGCGGTCGACCCGATCACCCGCGACCACCTCCAGGACGAGCTGATCCGGCTCCAGCACGAGCTGCACAAGACGATCGTCTTCGTCACCCACGACTTCGACGAGGCGATCAAGCTGGGCGACCGGATCGCCGTGCTGCGCGAGCGCTCGCACATCGCGCAGTTCGACACCCCGGAGGCCATCCTCACCAACCCGACCGACGACTTCGTCTCCGGGTTCGTCGGCGCGGGCGCGGCCCTGAAGCGGCTCAACCTGACCCGGGTGCGCGAGGTGGAGATCGCCGACTTCCCGACCGTGACCGTGGACGACCCGCTCCAGTCGATCTTCAACAAGCTGCGCAGCGGCTCGCACAACGAGCTGCTGATGCTGGACCGCCGGGGCCGCCCCTACAAGTGGCTGCGGCGCGGCGACCTGATGCGGGCCCGGGGCTCCCTGGCCCGCGCCGGGCAGCTGGTGCACGACACGGTGACCCGGGACGCGACCCTGCACGACGCGCTGGAGGCGGTGCTCACCGACAGCGGCGGGCGGGTCGCGGTGACCGGGCGGCGCGGCGAGTTCACCGGGGTCGTGGACATGCACACCCTGATGAACTCGGTGCACGAGCTCCTGGAGGCGGACCGGCTGGCCGCCATCGAGCACCAGCACGACCTGGAGGAGCTGCGGGTCCACCAGACCGCCGAGGAGCTGGAGGGCGGTGCGGGCGCATGACTCCCGACTCCCCCTCCGGCTCCTCCCGCGCACCGGGGCGCGACCGGCCGCCGGGCGAGCACGAGGTGAAGGGGCACGCCTTCCGCGACGAGGAGGCGGAGGAGCGGCCCGCCCCGCGGGCGGAGAAGCCGGCGCGCCGGATCACTTGGCGCAAGCTGGTGGTGCTCCCGGCGATCCTCGCGGTGGTGCTGGTGGTCACGTACGTCTGGATCGAGAACGTGCACCTGGACTCGATCGCGGAGAACTCGATCGCCGGTGACACGGTCGAGGTGCGCTGGTGGCAGCACGTGAAGCTGACCGCGATCTCCACCTTCTGGGTGCTGATCATCGCCATTCCGCTGGGCATCGCGCTGACCCGGCGCGGCCTGACGAAGGCGGCCCCCGTGGTGACGGCGATCGCCAACATCGGGCAGGCGACCCCGGCGATCGGTCTGCTGGCGCTGCTGGTGATCTGGCTCGGCATCGGCCCGTCGACCGCGATCACCGGCATGGTGATCTACGCGGTGCTGCCGGTGCTCTCCAACACGGTCGCCGGCCTCAAGGCGATCGAGCCGAACATGGTGGAGGCCGCGCGCGGCATCGGCATGTCGGCCATGGGCACCCTCACCAAGGTCGAACTCCCCCTCGCCGTCCCGCTGATCCTGGCCGGGGTCCGGACCGCGCTCGTCCTGAACGTGGGCACGGCGACCCTGGCGACCTTCGGGGGCGGCGGCGGGCTCGGCGACCTGATCACCTCGGGCATCCAGACCCAGCGCATGCCGGTCCTGATCCTGGGCTCGGTGCTGACGGTGGTCCTCGCGCTCCTGGTGGACTGGCTGGCCTCGCTGGCCGAGGTGGCGCTGACCCCGCGCGGCCTGGAGGTGGGGCGATGAGGACGCGGATGCGCGGGGCGCTCGCGGCGGGGGCCGCGCTCTCCCTGGTGCTGGCCGGGTGCGGGCTGAAGAGCGGGTCGCCGATGGTGGACGACGTGGTGCCCGGGTCGGTCGGGCAGGGGCAGCCGCTGGACGGCGCGTCGCTGACCGTCACCTCGAAGAACTTCAGCGAGAACATCATCCTGGGCCAGATGATCGGGCTGATCTTCAAGGCGGCCGGGGCGGAGGTCCTGGACCGGACGAACCTGCCGAGCTCGATCAGCGCCCGCGAGGCGGTGATCCAGGGCGACGCGGACGCCGAGTACGAGTACACGGGCACCGGCTGGATCACGTACCTCGGGCACGCCAAGCCCATCGTCGACCCGATGGAGCAGTGGCGGGCGGTGCGCGACGCGGACCTGAAGAACGGGGTGACCTGGCTGCGGCCGTCCACCCTCAACAACACGTACGCGCTGGCCATCAGCCGCAAGAACAACGCCAAGTACCACCTGCGGACGCTCTCCGACGTGGCCGCCCTGGCGAAGAAGAACCCGTCGGCGGTGACGGTCTGCGTCGAGAACGAGTTCGCCTCGCGCGACGACGGGCTGCCCGGCATGGAGAAGGCGTACGGGATGTCCCTGCCGGCGTCCAACATCCAGAAGATGGACGCGGGCATCATCTACACCCAGGTCTCCAAGTCCGACTCCTGCCTGCTCGGCGAGGTCTTCACGACGGACGGCCGCATCAAGGCGATGAACCTGGAGGTGCTGGAGGACAACAAGCACTTCTTCCCCAACTACAACGCGGCGCCCGTGGTGCACACGCCGACGCTGGAGAAGTACCCGGAGATCGCGGGCCTCCTCGATCCGCTCAGCAAGCGGCTGAACACGGAGGTCGCCCAGGACCTGAACGCCCGGGTGGACGTCGACGGGCAGGACCCGCACGAGGTGGCGAAGGACTGGCTGATCAAGGAAGGGTTCATCAAGGAGGGCTGACGTTTCCGGTCAGCAGCTGGGGATCCTGCCGCCGTGGTCCAGGGCCCGCAGGGAGTTCACCGCGTCCTTCAGCGTCGTGACCGGGATCAGCCGCAGGCCCTTCGGCAGCTCGGACTTCGCCTCCGAGCATTCCGCCTTCGGTACGAGGAAGACGGTCGCCCCGTCCCGCCGGGCCGCCTGCGTCTTGAGCGAGACCCCGCCGACCGCGCCGACGTCGCCGTCCGCGTCGATCGTGCCGGTGCCCGCGACGGTGCGGCCACCGGTGAGGTCGCCGCCCGAGCCGTCGCCGTCCAGCTTGTCCACGATGCCGAGCGCGAAGAACAGCCCGGCGCTGGGGCCGCCGATGTCCGCCAGGTGCAGGGTGACGTCGACAGAGCCGGGCTTGCGGCCCAGGTAGTTCAGGGCGGCGTCGACGGCGGCGTCCTGGGACTCCGCCATGTCGTCCAGGTTGTGCTTCTCGATCTCCTTCTCGGAGCCGCCGGTCGGGTAGACGGAGTCACGGGGCAGCACGGCCCGGTCCGTACGGAACCAGCTGTCCACGACGTCCTTGACGCCGACGTCCGCCTTGGGGCCCGTCGCCACGATCGTCGTCATCCGCAGCTCGCCCCTGGTGGCGCGGGTGGGCGCGCCCTCGATGCTGATCACGGGGGTGCCGTGGTCGTCCCCGAGCACGTCCGCGGTCGTCCCGGGCTGCGCCAGCGTGAACGGCAGCGGCGCGAAGGCGGCTACGCCGAGGAGGGCGACGACGGGGAGGGCGGCGAGGGCGAGGCGCTGTCTGGACACCGGTCCAATCTAACGTCCGGCGTCCCGGACCGGGTCGGCCGGGCGATCCAGCCCGTCCGGCGTTCGAGGACGGAACCGGCTCGCCGGGAGCCGGGACCCCGCGGTGGGCCCCGGCGCGCCGTACTCGCGGCGGCGCAACGGGTCAGCGAAGCGCGTCAGCGACTTCCCGGGCCGCGTCCACCACGCGGGGTCCCACCCGCTCGGGGACGGAGTCCGCCAGCATGACGACGCCGACGCTCCCCTCCACCCCGGTCACGCCCATGAGCGCCGCCGCCGCCCCGCTCGCCCCCGCTTCGAGCTCGCCGTGGGTGAGGGTGAAGGCGGTCTCGCCCACCGGCTTCTGGCGGGCGGCGAGGATCGCCCGGCCCGCGGCGCCCCGGTCCAGCGGGTGGCGGAAGCCCGCCCGGTAGGCGACGTGGTAGTCGGTCCAGGTCGGTTCGACCACGGCGACCGCCAGCGCGTCGGAGCCGTCGACCAGGGTGAGATGGGCGGTGGCCCCGATGTCCTCGGCCAGCGAGCGCAGCGCCGGAAGGGCCGCCTCGCGGACCAGCGGGTGGACCTGGCGGCCCAGGCGCAGAACGCCGAGGCCGACCCGCGCCCGGCCGCCCAAGTCCCGGCGTATCAAAGCGTGTTGTTCCAGCGTGGCGAGCAGACGGTAGACCACGGTGCGGTTGACGCCGAGTTTGTTGGACAACTCGGTGACCGTCAGGCCGTGGTCGGTGTCGGCGAGCAGTTTGAGGACACGCAGTCCTCTGTCGAGCGTCTGGGAGGTCTCCGCGGTCACGACGCCCTCTCCTCCGTGGTGAGCGGCCGCGGCTGTCCCGTGGAATGTGCGCCACCGGTCCCGGGGCGACGCACGGAGAGGCCGCCGGCCTGGCCAAGGCACCGGCTGCGCTCCGCGGCCACATTGCCACGGGGCGTTCACATTTTTTGGACAGTAGCGAGGGAGTCCGCTCAGCGGAAGCCCTCGTCCAGAATCCGGTCGCCCTTGAAAACCCGGTTGCGCCGTACGAGCATAAGTGCCGGTCAGCGGCGCGCGGACCGTTCATCGCCCATCTACGCGCGTCCAGGTCGGCCGACTCTCCCGCGACGCTCCGTAGACGGGATGTGAACCGTGGTTAACTCACCGTGAAAATTTTTTCGTCCGGATCACTGATCGACAAGGCCCCGGCCCCCTCCGGGCGAGGGTGCCGGGGCCCGTGGTGCCGTACGCGGGTCACCGCATCCGGGTCGCCCACTCCTGGACCTTCTTGATCCGCTGCTCGATCTGCCCGGCGGTGGCCTCCGCGCTCGGCGGTCCGCCGCAGACCCGGCGCAGCTCGGTGTGGATCACGCCGTGCGGCTTGCCGCTCTGGTGGGTGTAGGCGGAGACCATGGTGTTCAACTGCTTGCGCAGGCCGAGGAGTTGCTTGTGGGTGACGACCGGGCGGTCCTGGGCGGGCTTCTCCAGGAGGTCGGCCTCGGAGGCGGGCTTCTGCCGGCTGTGCGCGATCTGCCGGGTCTGCCGCTTCTGGAGCAGCAGCTGGACCTGGTCCGGTTCGAGGAGCCCGGGGATGCCGAGGTAGTCCTGCTCCTCCTCGCTGCCGGGGTGCGCCTGCATGCCGAACTCGGCGCCGTCGTAGAGCACCCGGTCGAAGACCGCGTCGGACTCCAGGGCCTCGAAGGGCAGTTGCTCCTCGGTCTCCTCGTCCTCCAGCCTCTCGGCGTCGGCGAGGAGCTTGTCCTCCTCGGCGAACGGGTTCTCCTCGTCGCTGCCCTTCTTGGGCTTGTCGAGGACGTGGTCCCGCTCGACCTCCATCTCGTTGGCGAACTCCAGGAGCATCGGGATGGTGGGCACGAAGACGGACGCGGTCTCACCGCGCCTGCGGGAGCGCACGAAGCGTCCGACGGCCTGGGCGAAGAAGAGGGGGGTCGAGATGGTGGTCGCGTACACCCCGACGGCCAGGCGGGGCACGTCGACGCCCTCGGACACCATGCGGACGGCGACCATCCAGCGCGAGTCGTCCTGGCTGAACTTGTCGATCTTCTTCGACGCGGCCTTCTCGTCGGAGAGGACGACGGTCGCCGACTCGCCGGTCACCTTCTTCAGGATCTTGGCGTACGCGCGTGCCGACTCCTGGTCCGTGGCGATGACGAGCCCGCCCGCGTCCGGGATGCCCTTGCGGACCTCGGTGAGGCGCTTGTCCGCGGCGCTCAGCACATTGGGGATCCAGTCGCCGGTGGGCGCCAGGGCGGTGCGCCACGCCTGCCCGATGGCGTCCTTGGTCATCGGCTCGCCGAGGCGGGCCGCGATCTCGTCGCCCGCCTTGGTGCGCCAGCGCATGTTGCCGCTGTAGCTGAGGAATATCACCGGGCGCACGACGCCGTCGGCCAGGGCGTTGCCGTAGCCGTAGGTGTAGTCGGCGGAGGAGCGCCGGATGCCGTCGTTGCCCTCCTCGTACACGACGAAGGGGATCGGGTTGGTGTCCGAGCGGAAGGGGGTGCCGGTGAGCGCGAGCCGGCGGGTCGCCGGGTCGAACGCCTCCTGGCAGGCCTCGCCCCAGGACTTGGAGTCACCGGCGTGGTGGATCTCGTCGAGGATGACGAGGGTCTTGCGCTGCTCGCACCGGTTGCGGTGCAGCATCGGGCGGACGCCGACGCCCGCGTAGGTGACGGCGACCCCGTGGTACTCCTTGCTCAGCGGACCGGCGCTGTAGTCGGGGTCCAGCTTGATCCCTATCCGGGCGGCCGCCTCGGCCCACTGCTTCTTCAGGTGCTCGGTGGGCGCGACGACGGTGACCTGCTGCACGACGTGGTGGTGCAGCAGCCAGGAGGCGAGGGTCAGCGCGAAGGTGGTCTTCCCGGCGCCGGGGGTGGCGACGGCGAGGAAGTCGCGCGGCTGCTCCTGGATGTACTTCTCCATGGCCCCCTGCTGCCAGGCTCGCAGCTTGCCGGCCGTGCCCCAGGGGGCGCGGCCGGGGAAGGCGGGTGAGAGGTGGTGGGAGGCGGTAGTAGTCACGGTCTCCGGTTCGGGTCTCTCGGGTACGTGGGCGCTGTCCGCACGGGCCGGACCGGCTCCGCACGCGATACGACAACCGGGCCACCCTACCGGGGCGGCTGCTCCGCACCACCGTGTACCGCACCACCGGACACGTAAGTGCGACGGCTCTCACACGGCGGCTCCGGTACGGCGCCGGACCGGCGCCCGCTCACCGTTCCCGCACCCGCGCCGCCACCCAGGCCCCCGCCAGGGCCACCGCCGCCATCGGGAAGAAGACGACCGCGAAGGCGGCCGGGTGGGAGGTGGTGGCGGCGGATTCCGTGGCGTCCATCGTGCCGCCGCCGAGGGCCGCGAAGGCGGCGCCGCCCGCGGCCAGCAGGAGGACGTTGGAGAGGCCGTCGGAGATCTGGAGGGCGGCCGAGTTGGCACCGGCCTCCTCGGGGGCGGACAGCTTCAGGAGCAGCACGCTGGTGGAGGCGATCACCACGCCCATGCCGAAGCAGCCGAAGGCCCAGGCGACGGCCACGGTCCAGACCGGCACGGAGCTGATCAGTACGGCCGGGGCCGCCGCGATGGAGAGGGCGACCAGGACCATGGCGCCGACCATCAGGGGCTCGCGGTGCGGTTCCAGGCGGGGCCGGGACTGCACGTAGGAGCCCAGCGCCCAGGTGCCGCCGCCCGCGGCCAGGGAGAGGCCGGCCAGGGTCGGGGACATCCCGCGCTGGGTGACCAGCATCAGCGGGACGAACGATTCGGCGGCGATGAAGGACCCGGCCGCGACCCCGCGCAGCAGCACCACCGCGGGCAGCCCGCGCGCCGCGCGCCAGGTGCCGTGGGGCAGCAGGCCCCGGATCGCGGGGACGAGCAGCGCGGCCCCGGCGGCGGCCGGCAGCAGCGAGAGCCAGTTCCGCTCCTGGCCGGCGTACTGGAGCAGTCCGGCGCCCAGCGAGATGCCCAGCGCGAGCGCGATGCGCCGGCGGTCGTACGCCTCCACCGGCGCCGCCGGGTCCGCCGGTCCGGACGCCATGCGCCGGATCTCGGGCAGCGCGAGGGCGAGCGGGAAGACGATGAGGACCGGGATGCCCACGAAGACCCAGCGCCAGCCCAGGTGCTCGGTGACGCTCCCGGCCGCCAGCGGCCCGACGACCGAGGGGATGACCCAGCTCGCGGCGAACGCGGCCAGGATCGCCGGCCGCAGGTGCTCCGGGTAGGCCCGGCTGATCACCACGTACAGCGCGACGATCACCAGCCCGCCGCCGAGCCCCTGCACGGCGCGGCCCGCGATGAACATCCACATGGAGCCCGCGGTCCCGGACAGCAGCAGCCCCGCCGCGAAGGCGCTGATCCCGGTGGCCAGCGGCGCGAGCGGGCCGCGCCGGTCGGCCCACTGCCCGGACAGCACCATGGCGAAGAGGCTGGTGGTGAAGTACGCCGAGAACGCGTACGCGTACATCGGGATGCCGTGCAGCTCCCGCGCGGCGACCGGCATCGCGGTCCCCACGGCGGTGGCCTCGAACGCGATCAGGAACACCACGGAGACGATGCCGATGCTGAGCGCCCGGTACGTCCGCCCGAGGATCCCCTCCGGCAGCACGGGCCCCTCCGGGGCGGGGGGGTCGACGTCTTCGATGAGGCGCGGGACATCGGCGTCACGCGGTTCCAGGGCGGTCATGAGCCAAGAGTAAGGGGCGAAACCCCCGATGAACCCTGTCGGTGGTCGCCCCTGCGCTCGGCCCTTGGACCTAGAGCCTGTCGTTTGGATCGTGAACGGCGTATGGCAGTCCCGTTGCACGGCCCCCGAAACCCTTGAGCCCCCCTCCGCCCGGCCCTACGGTCGGTACAGCGACACCACGCAGGACCGTGTGCCCGAGAGGCTCAGGGGCTCGACTGCAACTCGAGTTACACCGGTTCGAATCCGGTCACGGTCTCCACGCAACCGCCCGCCCCCGGTCCGGGGGCGGGCGGTTTCCGTGTGCGGGGCCTCAGCCCTTCGGGGCCGCGACCGCTGCCTGGGGGCGGATCGGGAGGCGGTTGACCGGGCGGCCCGTTGCCGCGCGGACCGCCGCGGCGACCGCGGCCGGGGACGTCACGACCGGGACCGCCGAGGCGGGCTTCGCGCCGAACGGGGCGACCACGTCGCGCTCCTCGACCAGTTTCACGATGCGGATCTCCGGCGCGTCCAGCGAGGTCGGCAGGGCGTAGCCGGTGAGGTCCGGGTGGCGGACCAGGCCGCGGGCGGTGCGGAGGTTCTCGGTGAGGGCGGCGCCGATGCCCTGGGTGACGCCCGCCTCGATGCGGGTCGCCAGCTGGGACGGGTTGAGGACGCGGCCGACGTCCTGGGCGACGGCCATCTCGACCACCCGGACCGAGCCCAGCTCGATGTCGACGTCCACCACCGCACGGACCGCGCAGAACGCCATGCCCACGAAGGCGTCCCCCTGCCCGGACTCGTCCAGCGGCTCGGTGGGGTGCGGGCGGCACTGCGCGGTGGCCCACAGCTCCTTGCCGTCCAGCGCCTCCGACACGGTCGTGGAGAGCACCCCGTCGTACGAGGTGATCTTGCCGTCCGTGATCTGGAGCAGCTCCGTGGACATCCCGAACTTGTGCGCCAGGGGCTGGAGTAGCTGGGTGCGGACCATCTTCGCGGCACGTTCGACCGCCCCGGCGGAGACCCAGGTGTGGCGGCCGTGCGTGGCCGCGCCCGCCGGGGGCTGGTCGGTGTCGACCGAGGCGACGTGCACCTCCTCGACGCCCAGGGTCTCCTGGACGACCTGCCGGGCCAGCGTGGAGAAGCCCTGGCCCGTCTCGACGGCGGCGCAGATGACGGTGGCGACCGAGTCGTGGACCCGGACCGTGGCCGTGGACACCTCGTCGGCGCCCTCCGCGCCGAGCATGTGGACCATGCCCAGCGCGTAGCCGACGCCCCGCCGCACCGCGCCCGGTTCGCCCGCGCCCTCGGGGCCGCCCGGCAGCAGCCAGTCGTCCTCCGGGGCGTCCTTGGGCAGGGCGGGCAGCGGGTGGTCCCGGACGGCGGTGAGCAGTTCGGCGACGGGCGCGGGGCAGGTCACCGTCTGCCCGGTCGGCAGGATGTCGCCGGTCGCCAGCACGTTGCGCATGCGCAGCTCGGCCGGGTCGATCCCCAGCTTCGCGGCCAGCTTGTCCATCTGGCCCTCGTAGGCGGCGCAGACCTGCATCGCGCCCTCGCCGCGGACATGGCCGGACGGCGGGTTGTTCGTACGGACGGCCCAGCCCTCGATGAAGGCGTGCGGGACGACGTACGGGCCGCAGGCGAAGGCGACCGCCGCGGCCAGCGACTCCGACGAGGCGTCCGCGTAGGCGCCCGCGTCCAGCAGGATCTGGGCCTCCACCTTGACCAGGCGGCCCTCGGCGTCCGCGTGGTGGCGGTAGCGCAGCAGGGTCGGGTGGCGGTGGGCGTGGCCGAGGAAGGACTCCTCGCGGGTGGCGGCCAGCTTGACCGGGCAGCCGGTGCGCAGGGCGAGCAGGCCCAGCGGCAGCTGGAATCCGGGGTCCTCGCGGTCGCCGGTCGCGCCGGGCACCCCGGTGACGACGACCTTGACCCGCTCCGGTTCGAGGCCGAAGCAGGCGGCGGCCAGGTCCCGGTCGGTGTGCGGGTCCGTGGACGCGGTGTACAGCTCGACGCCGCCGTCCGGGCGGGGCACGGCGAGCCCGGCCTCCGCACCGATCGGGGCGGGGTCCTGGCGGCCGATCCGGTACAGCCCGTCCACGACGACCGCGCCGGCCGCCTCCGGGTCGCCGTAGCGCAGCGGGATGTGGCGGATGAGGTTGCCGTCGGGGTGCAGGGGCTCGGCCTCGAACGCCTTCTCCGGGTCGGTGACCGGGTCCAGCACCTCGTACTCGACGGCGATCGCGGCGGCGGCGAGCCGGGCGGTGTCGGGGTGGTCGGCGGCGACGGCGGCGATCGGCTCGCCGTGGTGGCGGACCAGGTCGGAGGCGAAGACGGGGCGGTCCACGACCTTGCGCCCGTACAGGGCCTCGCCCGGCACGTCCTCGTGGGTGACGACCGCGCGCACCCCGGGCATCTCGGCGGCGGCCGAGGTGTCGATGGAGACGATGCGGGCGTGGGCGTGCGGGGAGCGCAGGACGGCCGCCCAGAGCAGGCCCTCGGCCCACAGGTCGGCGGCGTACGGGAAGGTGCCCTCGGTCTTGGCGCGGGCGTCGGCCGGCGGCAGCGAGGCGCCGATGCCGAGCCGCGGCTGCTCGGCCTCGGGTCCGCCCGGGCCGGCCGGCGACGGGATGGTGATCGTCGTGGGGGTGGCGCCGGCCGCGTCGTTGCTCACGCCATGCCTCCGTCCTGCTGGTGGGCCTGCACACTACCGGCGCCCGGTGCCGCCTGATGCGGGATGCGGGGCTCCTCCGGCTCGCCGTCCCCGGTCTCCTCGGCGGCGGCTTCGGCGGCGGCCTCGCGGCCCGCGATGACTTCGTTGACCGCGTCCAGGACGCCCCGGTAGCCGGAACAGCGGCAGAGGTTGCCGCACAGCGCCCGGCGGGTCTCCAGCTCGCTGGGGCGGTGGTTCCCTTCCAGGAGGTCGTGGACGGTCATCGCCATGCCGGGGATGCAGAAGCCGCACTGGACGGCACCGCAGTCCGCCAGCGCCCGCTGCACGTCGGAGGGTTCGCCGTCGACGGCCAGGCCCTCGACCGTACGGACCTCGCTGCCGGCGGTCGTGGCGGCGGGCACCAGGCAGGAGGCGACGAGCCGCCCGTCCACCTGGACGTTGCACGCTCCGCACTCGCCCTGCGAGCAGCCGTCCTTGGCGCCGGCGAGACCGAGGCGTTCACGCAGCACGTAGAGCAGGGACTCGCCGATCCAGGCGTCCGTGACGGGCCGGTCGACGCCGTTGACGTGCAGCACGTACGAGGCGGCGGGGTGCTCGCTGGGCAGCGGGGGCCCCTCGGGGGCCGGGGCCTCGGGCACCTCCGCGGGCCGGACGGCCTCCGCCTCGGGCGCCTCCGCGTCCGGCACCGCTTCCCCCGCGGGCTCGGCGCCGGGCTCCGTCGCACCGGGGTCCGCCGCCGCGACGGCCTCGGCCTCCGGGCCCGGGGCGGGCCGCTCGTCCTCGGCGGGCTCCGCCGCCTCGGGAGCGCTCTCGGAAGGGGCGCCGGCCGACGTGCCGGCGGGGCCTCCGGCCGGGGCGTCGGCCGGTCCATCGGCGTCGGCGGGGGCGCCCGCGGCCTCCGGCTCCGCGGCCTGCGCCGCCTCCGGCACCGCCCAGGGCGCCGGGGCGCCCCCCGGCAGCGTGGCCGGGCGGTCCGCGTACCAGTCGGCGGCGGGGGGCGGGGTGTACAGCTCGCCGGAGTCGTCGGAGAGCGGGGCGGCCGGGGCCGGCCAGGACGAGGTGTCCACCGCCCACTGACCCGTGGCGGACTGGTCCGTACCGTACGGCTCCTGGTACGAGCCGGTGTGCTGCTGCTCCTCGGGGTGCGGGTAACCGTAGCCGGACTGCTGGTTCGGGTCGGGCCAGTGCACCGCGTCGGGCGCGGGCTGCTGCTCCGGGGGCTGGACCGTCCAGTTGCCGGTGGCCGCCGGGTCGCGGTCGGCGGCCGGGGTCAGCGGCAGGATCATCGGCGGGGTGTAGCCGTGGCCGGGCGCGGCCAGCGGGATGTCCGCCAGGTCCTCCGGCGGCAGCTGGACGAAGGCCGTCGCGTCGCCGTCGTAGTCGCTCTGCGGGGTCGGCTGCCAGCCGCCCTGCTGCTCGGCGGGGTTCTCCTTGCTCACGACAGTGCCCTCCCCAGCGCGCGTCGGGCGAGCGCGGCGACGGTGCGCCGCAGGTGCAGTACGGCGGGGGGCAGCGGTGGCGCCTCTCCCCCGTCGGCGGGTGGTTCCTGGTCCGGGATGCAGGCGGCGGCGACGTACTCGCCGAAGGCTGCCAGCGCGTCGGGGGCGAGGCCGCGCGCGCCGTCCCAGTCGATCAGCGAGGCGATCCAGCGCTCCGCGTCCAGCGGGCGCAGCGGCATCGGGGCGATGGCGCCGACCGCGCAGCGAACCCCGCGCCTGGCCGGGTCGAGGACGATCGCGACGGAGGCGGTGGCGCGGCCGGGACCGGTGCGGCCGGTGGCCTTGAGGAACACCTGCGGGGCGTGCAGCAGGGGCACCCGGACGAAGCCGATCAGCTCGGCGGGCTCCAGCATCTCGCGCCCGGCCAGCAGATGGGAGACGGGGATCTCGCGGCGGACGCCGCCGGGTCCGGCGATGACGAGCTCGGCCTCCAGGGCGGCGAGCACCGGCAGCGCGTCCCCGGTCGGGGCGGCGGTCGCGATGTTGCCGCCGAGCGTGCCGGCGTTGCGGATCTGCGGGGGGCCCGCGGCGCGGGCGGAGGCGGCGAGCGCGGGGATGAGGGCGGCGAAGTCGGGCCGCCCCATGCGGGCGTGGGTCAGGCCGGCGCCCAGGAGGGCGTGTCCGTCCTGGTAGTGCCAGCCGCGCAGCTCGCTGATCCGGCCGAGTCCGACCAGACCGGAGGGGCGCAGGAGCCCCTTGTTGACGGCCGACATCAGGTCCGTGCCGCCTGCCACGGGGACGGCGGCCGGCATGGCGCCGAGTGCCGCCACCGCCTCGTCCAGCGAGGCAGGCAGCGTCACGGACTGCGTCGCCTGCGGTGCGTGCGTGGTCAACCCAGCTGCCCCTTCCCGGTGTCCCGGCGCTCCCGCCTGTTTCGCCGTACGGTACGTGCTCGAAGCCCGGACGTGGCAACTCTGGCACATCTTCGGACCGGCCCGACGCGCAGGTCCGCGAAGGGTGTATCCGTCAACGTTCAGGGTAATGGTCCCGTTTTCGCGCCGGTTCGGTAGTGGGCGCCCTTTGCCGGTCTTACGCATCTCCGTACGGCTTTCTCCCTTGCCGGGGACGGCAGTCGGGAAACGCCGCCGCCACCACGGTCGCAGGGGCCGTGGTGGCGGGAGAGCGGGTCGGGGCCGGGCTCACACGTTCGGGGGTGCCCCCTCGATCGGGCGTCCGAGGATGCCCGGGCGCTGCTGCCAGGGCAGCGGTCCGGACGGCGGCCGGTAGCCGACGCCGAGGGCGTCGAGCCGGGCGTAGTGGGCGGTCATGCGGCGCTCGAAGCCGGCGAAGTCCCGTTCGTCCGGGGCGGGCAGGGCGGACCAGGCGACCTCGGCGAAGGCGGCGAGGCGGGGGAAGACCTGGTAGTCGACGCGGGCCCGGTTCTGCATGACCTCGGACCAGGCGTTGGCCTGGGTGCCGAGGACGTGCCGGGCCGCCTCCTGGCTCAGGGACGGCGGAACGGGTTCGAAGCGGTAGACGTCCTCCAGGGTGCGGACGTACCCGATGGGCATCGGCTCGTCGGGGCCGCCGTCCTGACGGTGGTCCAGATAGACCTGCTGCTCCGGGCACATGACCACGTCGTGCCCGGCCTCGGCGGCCGCGATGCCGCCCGCGTAACCGCGCCAGGAGGAGACGGCGGCACCGGGCGCGAGGCCGCCCTCCAGGATCTCGTCCCAGCCGATGAGGCGGCGGCCCCGTCCGGTGAGCCAGGTGTCGAAGTGGCGGATGAACCAGGACTGGAGCTCGTCCTCGTCGGCCAGGCCGAGTTCCTTGATGCGGGCCTGCGCGGCGGGCGACTGCCTCCACTGGTCCTTGGGGCACTCGTCGCCGCCGACGTGGACGAACGGCGAGGTCTCCGGCGGGAAGAGGTCCAGGATCTCCTCGAAGACGCCCTCGTAGAACCGCAGGACGTGGTCGGTGGGGGCCAGGACGTTCGGTGTGACGCCCCAGTTGTCCCAGACGCCGAGCGCCGAGGTGTCGATGACGTCGGTGTTGCCCAGCTCCGGGTAGGCGCTGATCGCGGCCTGCGAGTGGCCGGGGATGTCGATCTCGGGGACGACCCGGATGTGCCGGGCGGCGGCGTAGGCGACGATCTCGCGGATGTCGTCCTGGGTGTAGTAACCGCCGTGCGGGGTCTCGTCCCACAGCTCGGAGGCCCGGTGCCCGTACTTGGTACGGGGGCGCCAGGCGCCGGCCTCGGTGAGGCGCGGGTACCGCTTGATCTCGACGCGCCAGCCCTGGTCGTCGCTGAGGTGGAAGTGGAAGACGTTCAGCTTGTGCGCGGCGAGCAGGTCCAGGTAGCGCAGGACGTCGTCCTTGGGCATGAAGTGCCGTGCCACGTCGAGCATCAGGCCGCGCCAGCCGAAGCGGGGCGCGTCCTCGATGTCGGTGAACCCGAAGCCGTGGACGGCGGCCCCGCCCACCGGCGCCCGGCGGAACGCCTCGGGGCCCAGCAGCTGGCGCAGGGTCTGGGCGCCCCAGAAGACCCCGGCGGGGCTGCCGCCGGTGATGGCGACGCCCTCGCCGGGCAGGGTGGTGAGCCGGTAGCCCTCGGTCGGCAGGGTGTCGTCGACGCGCAGCACGATCGCGCGCGGGGCGGACTCGGGGCCGGGGGCGAGGGGCAGGCCGAAGGCGGCGCCCAGGGTGGCGCGCAGCCAGCGTTCGGTGGTCTCGGTGCCGGGGGCCGCCGCGATGGTGGTGGACGCGTCGAGGACGCATCCGCAGCGCCCCCGGTCGTCGGCGCTCCGGGGCGCCGGGATCAGTTCCATGGCCATGACGTCAGTCCTTAACCGCTCCGCCGAGTCCGGAGACCAGGCGTCGCTGTACGAGTACGAAGAAGACCAGCACGGGCACGGTCATCACCGTCGAGGCTGCCATGATCCCTCCCCAGTCGTTCTCGTCGGGTTTGAAGAAGACCAGCAGCGCCATCGGGAGCGTCGACTGGGAGGTGTCGCTGATGATGAACGACTTCGCGAACAGGAAGTCGTTCCAGGTGGAGATGAACGAGAAGACGCTCGTCGCCACCAGTCCGGGGAAGACCAGCGGGAAGAGGATCTGCCACAGGAAGCGGGTGCGGCTGGCCCCGTCGATGTACGCGGCCTCCTCCAGCGCGTCCGGCACGGCCCGTACGAAGCCCCGCAGCATCCAGATCGCGAACGGCAGCGAGAACGCCAGGTGCGGCAGGATCAGCGAGCCGAGCGTGTTCAGCTGGCCGAAGTCCCGCATCAGGAAGAACAGCGGGATCGTCAGCGCCTCGACCGGCACCATCTGCGCGACCAGGAACATGATCAGCAGCGTGGTCCGGAAGCGGAACCGGAACCGGGTGACCGCGGTGGCCGCCAGGAACGCGATGAGCGCGGAGGCGACCACCACCGTCCCGGCCACGAGCAGGCTGTTGAGGAAGTAGCGCCCGAAGTCCTGCTGCTGGAAGACCCGCCGGAAGGAGTCCAGGGACGGCGACAGGGTCCAGGGCCTGGGGTGCGTGGACTGGACCTCGCCCGCCGGTTTGAACGCGGAGAGCACCATCCAGTACAGCGGGAAGGCGACGGCGGCGGCGATGAGCAGCGCCGCGGCCTCGGCGGCGAGCCGGCCGGGCCGGCGGACGAGCGAGCGGACGGCCGGGCTCACAGTTCCTCCCCCTGACGGCGTACGAGGCGCAGGTGGACCAGCGTCACGGCGAGCAGGATCAGCAGCATCACGACGCCGATCGCGGAGCCGAGGCTGTACTGCGAGGAGGCGAACGCCTTCTGGTACGCGTACACGTTGAGCACCAGGTTCTGCCCGGCGATCCCGCCGCCGTTGGTCATGACGTAGATCTGGGTGAACACCTTGAAGTCCCAGATGACCGACTGGATGGTGACGACGGTCAGGATCGGCCGCAGCATGGGGGCGGTGACGGAGCGCCAGATCCGCCACTGCGAGGCCCCGTCCAGCGCGGCGGCCTCAAGGACCTCGGTGGGGATCGCCCGGATGCCCGCGTACACCGTGACCATCACGAACGGGAAAGAGCACCACAGGACTTCGAGGAGCACCAGCGTGAAGGCGCTGTAGCGCCCGTACGTCCACGAGTGGTCACCGAGCCCGAGGATCCGGTTGACCGGGCCGAAGTCGGCGTCGAAGAGGAAGACCCAGACGGTCGACCCGGTGATCGCGGGCGTCGCCCAGGCACCGAGCGCGGCGAGCATGAGGACGAGCCGGGGCACGGCCCGTATCCGGGTCAGCAGGACGGCCAGCGCGCAGCCGACGAACAGGGTGGCCAGGACGCAGGCGGCGGCGAAGACCACGGTGGCGAGGAGGACCTGCCAGAACTGGCCGTCCCCGAAGAGGGCCGTGTAGTTGCCGAACCCCTGGAAGGTGGCCGGTTCGCCGCCGCTGACCTGGGCCTGGGTGTACTCCAGGAAGGAGATCAGGCCGAGCTGGTAGATCGGGTAGACCAGCAGCCCGCCGAGCAGGACGAGCGCGGGCAGCAGATAGAGCCAGGGCGTCCAGCCCGGCCGCCGGGCCGGGGAGGCGGACCGGCGGCGCGGGGCGGGTGCGGGGGCGGGCGTGGGGCGTGCTTTGTACGCCGTGCTGTGGGCGGTCATCGTCAGCCCGCTTCGGCGAACGCCGCGTCCATCTTCTTCGCGGCGTCGTCGGCCGCCTTCGCCACGTCCTTACGGCCGCTGACGACCTCCTGGAACATGGTGGGCAGGATCAGCGAGGAGTCGATCTGCCCCCAGGCCGGGGAGGCGGGCACGAACTTGGCGCCGGCGCCGAGCGTCTTGACGAAGGGCTCGACGAACGGCTCGCGCTTCGCGGCGGCGGCGCGGACGTCGGTGTAGGTCGGCAGGAAGCCCATCGCGTCGAACATGCGGGCCTGGGACGCTTTGCCGGTCAGCTCCTTCATCAGGTCGACGGCCAGGGTGCGGTGGCCGCTGCTCTTCAGCACGCCGATGTTGTTGCCGCCCGCGAAGGCGGGGGCTATGGACCCCTCGGCCACGCCGGGCAGCGGGACCACGGCGTACTTGCCCTTGACGCTTCCGGCCTCGACGGCCGTGTGGCTGAAGTCGCCGCCGATGGCCATGGCGGCCTTGCCGGAGGCGAAGGCGGTGACGGTCGCGTTGCCGCCCATGGCCGCGCACTTGGCGGGCGGGCAGTTGGAGGCGCCGAACAGCGAGGTGTACGCCTCGATGCCCTTGCGGGCCTTCGCGCTGTTGATGGCCGACGTGTACGAGGAGCCGTCCCGGTCGGCAAGTTCGCCGCCGTTGGCCCAGATGAAGGGCATCGCGCCGTAGGTGTAGGCGCCGCCGACCGCGAGCCCGTACAGGTCCGGCTTCTTCCGGTGGATCTTCTTCGCGGTGGAGATCAGTTCGGCCTGGGACTTGGGCGGTTCGATGCCCAGGTCCGCGAAGACGTCGGTGCGGTAGTAGAGCGCGCGTACGCCGACGAAGAGCGGGGCCCCGTAGACCTTCCCGTCGACCGTGACGGACTGCTTGGCGGCCGGGTCGGTGTCCTTGGCGTCGGCCCAGGCGCCGAACTCGGAGGTGATGTCGGCGAGTCCGCCGTCCTTCACGTATCCGGCGGTGTCGGTGTTGCCGTACTCGATGAGGTCGGGGGCGCTCTTCGGGTCGTTGAAGGCGGCCTTGACGCGCTGGGCGCGGGTCTCGACCGGGATGTACTCGATCTCGACCTCGGCGCCCTCGTGGGCCTTCTTGAAGGCGGCGACGGCGGTGTCGACCACCTTCTCCTTCGGCTTGTTGCCGACCTCCTGGAACAGCCAGACCCGCAGCGTGCCGGTCTTCTCGTCGCCCTTGGCTCCGGTGTCGGAGGTCTGCGGCGCGCAGGCGGTGGCGGTGAGGCCCGCCAGGACGAGCGCCGCGGCCGGGGCGGCGATTCGGGCAGAGAACTTCATCCGGGAACCCCTACCGGTAAGCGTTGCAGAATGCGCAACGCACGTTTCGTTCTGCACAACAGGCAGGAGAGTAGGCGGGGTCCGGGGCGGCGACAAGTGGTCTGAACCACGTCTGCACCACTCTGTGACCTGACGGAGCAGCCCGTGCAACGGCACGCGAAAGACCCCCGGGGCGCGCGAACGCGCGCCCCGGGGGTCTCCCGGACCTTCAGCTGCGGGCCGTACCGGTGGCCGCTACTTCTTGTCCTTGTCGCCCTTGCCCTTGTCGCCGCCGGCGCCCATGGACTCGTAGATCTCCTTGCACATCGGGCAGACCGGGTACTTCTTGGGGTCGCGCCCCGGTACCCAGACCTTGCCGCACAGTGCGACCACGGGGGTGCCCTCCAGGGCGCTCGCCATGATCTTGTCCTTCTGGACGTAATGGGCGTAGCGCTCGTGGTCGCCGTCGCCGTTCGACACCTGCGGCGTCGGCTCCACGAGGGTTCCGGTACCTGCCCCGCGCTCGGGCTCAAGAGTGCTCATAACCGCCAAGCGTACTGAAGAACGGGACATCAGTTCAGCGAAGGGTCGTCCGGATACGTGGCGATCATGGCCAGTTCGCTGCGCTGCCGGCGCAGGACCGCACGCCACAGGCCCTCCGGGCGCGGCGAGGACACGTCACCGGGCTCCGATTCCACCACGTACCAGGCACCCTCGGACAGCTCGCGCTCCAGCTGTCCGGGCCCCCAGCCCGCGTACCCCGCGAAGATCCGCAGCGAGCCCACGGCCGCCGCCAGCAGCTCGGGCGGCGCCTCCAGGTCCACCAGGCCGATCGCCCCGTACACCCGGCGCCAGCCGAGGGGGCCCTCGCCGCCCGGGATCACCGCGACCCCGAGGGCGGAGTCCAGCGAGACCGGTCCGCCCTGGAAGACGACCTCCGGCTCACCGGTCAGCCCGGCCCAGGCCGCCAGGATGTCCACGACGCCCACCGGGGTGGGCCGGTTGAGGACCACGCCGAGGGAGCCCTCCTCGTCGTGGTCGAGGAGCAGCACGACCGCGCGGTCGAAGTTCGGGTCCGCCAGGGCGGGCGCGGCCACGAGCAGCCGCCCTGTGAGCGAGGACACCTCGGTCATGGCAGAAATGATCCCGCATCCCGGGCCGTGGCGGGGGCCAAGTGACACGGTCGTCGCGCTCGGTGCCCGAGCGCAGCTCAGGGCGCACGGGTGCACGAGGAGCGCATGACCGCACCGGCGATCCGGACGGTGACCCTCCGCAAGTCTCGCGCAGCAGAGCGTGTTGTGGCGGATTCATGACGTTCGTACACCACCCGTTCCCCTACGGAACGGGGGTGCGGGCCCATTACTCTTTCGTTTGGCCCCCTGCCCGACCACTCCGGAACGCGAGATTCATGACCGGCACAGACGATGTCCTGCTTGTCCACGGCGGAACCCCGCTGGAGGGCGAGATCCGCGTCCGAGGCGCCAAGAACCTGGTGCCCAAGGCGATGGTCGCCGCGCTGCTCGGCAGCGGGCCCAGCCGGCTGCGCAACGTGCCCGACATCCGCGACGTACGCGTGGTGCGCGGGCTGCTCCAGTTGCACGGCGTGACGGTCCGCCCCGGTGAGGAGCCGGGCGAGCTGGTGCTGGACCCCACGCACGTCGAGAGCGCCAACGTCGCCGACATCGACGCCCACGCGGGCTCCTCGCGCATCCCGATCCTGTTCTGCGGGCCGCTGCTGCACCGACTGGGCCACGCGTTCATCCCGGGGCTCGGCGGCTGCGACATCGGCGGCCGGCCGATCGACTTCCACTTCGACGTGCTGCGCCAGTTCGGCGCGACGATCGAGAAGCGGGCGGACGGGCAGTACCTGGAGGCCCCGCAGCGGCTGCGCGGCACCAAGATCCGGCTGCCGTACCCCTCGGTGGGCTCCACCGAGCAGGTGTTGCTGACCGCGGTGCTCGCCGAGGGCGTCACGGAGCTGTCCAACGCGGCCGTGGAGCCGGAGATCGAGGACCTGATCTGCGTCCTGCAGAAAATGGGCGCGATCATCTCGATGGACACCGACCGGACCATCCGGATCACCGGTGTGGACCGCCTCGACGGCTACACCCACCGCGCCCTCCCGGACCGCCTGGAGGCCGCCTCCTGGGCGTCCGCCGCACTGGCGACCGAGGGCAACATCTACGTCCGGGGCGCCCAGCAGCGCTCGATGATGACGTTCCTGAACACCTACCGCAAGGTGGGCGGCGCCTTCGAGATCGACGACGAGGGCATCCGCTTCTGGCACCCGGGCGGCGCGCTGAACGCCATCGCGCTGGAGACGGACGTGCACCCCGGCTTCCAGACGGACTGGCAGCAGCCGCTGGTCGTCGCGCTGACGCAGGCCGCGGGCCTCTCCATCGTCCACGAGACGGTGTACGAGTCCCGGCTCGGCTTCACCTCCGCGCTGAACCAGATGGGCGCGCACATCCAGCTCTACCGCGAGTGCCTGGGCGGCTCGGACTGCCGCTTCGGCCAGCGCAACTTCCTGCACTCCGCGGTCGTGTCGGGCCCCACGAAGCTCCAGGGCGCGGACCTGGTCATCCCGGACCTGCGCGGCGGCTTCTCGTACCTGATCGCCGCCCTCGCGGCCCAGGGCACCTCCCGGGTGCACGGCATCGACCTGATCAACCGGGGCTACGAGAACTTCATGGACAAGCTGGAGAAGCTGGGCGCGAAGGTGGAGCTGCCGGGCGGCTCGCTGGTCTGACCGCCCGAGCGGCCTGAGCGGCCGCCGAAGGGCCGAATGCAGGAGGGCGGCCACCCCGGGTGGGGTGGCCGCCCTCCGTCGTGCCCAGGGGTCTTACTTGCCCTTGGCGGCTTCCTTGAGCTTGGAGCCCGCGGAGACCTTCACGCTGTAGCCGGCCGGGATGTTGATCGGGTCGCCGGTCTGCGGGTTACGAGCGGTGCGAGCGGCACGGTGGGTGCGCTCGAAGGTCAGGAAACCGGGGATGGTGACCTTCTCGTCGCCCTTGGCGACGACCTCACCGACGGTCTCGGCGAGAGCGGCCAGCACGGCGTCGGCGTCCTTGCGGGTCACCTCGGCACGGTCGGCCAGGGCGGCCACCAGCTCACTGCGGTTCATGTTGTTACTCCCGTGTTCTTCTTGCCTGTGAGGCGTGAGATCGAAGCCGATGCTGCCAGGGCCCTCGGACAGTCCCCGTACCCGGGTCCGCCCTTGAGAGGGTCCGGTAGACCTCGCGCCCTGTGGGGTCTCCCCTGGACGTAGTCCTTGAGGAAGCATCCTGCCCCCACCTGCGGCGGGAAAGCCAATCCGGCACCCTCCGGGAGCCGCGCGAACAGCACCACTGCCTCGTCGTGGTGACGTCCCGTCGACTCCCCAGAGCCTTCCGCAGCATTGCGGAGCTCTGCGGGACGCGTCGCCCGCCCACCCTAAAGGGGCGTTTGGGGCGCCGCGACCCGCGACGCGCCGTAGTCAGACGGACGTGGGCGCCGTCACAGTGGCTCCGGCGGCCCGGGCGGCGTCCCGGACGGCCCCGGCGACCGCTCCGGCGACCTTGTCGTTGAAGACCGACGGGATGATGTAGTTCGCGTTCACCTCGTCCTCGGCGACCACGTCGGCGAGGGCGCGCGCGGCGGCGAGCATCATGTCCGTGTTGACGGTGCGCGACTGGGCGTCGAGCAGGCCGCGGAAGACGCCGGGGAAGACCAGGACGTTGTTGATCTGGTTCGGGAAGTCCGAGCGGCCGGTGGCCACCACGGCGGCGGTGCGGCGGGCGATCGACGGGTCCACCTCGGGGTCCGGATTCGCGAGCGCGAACACGATGGCGCCGTCCGCCATGGCCGCCACGTCGTCCCCGTCGAGCACGTTGGGGGCGGAGACGCCGATGAAGACGTCGGCGCCGACCACGGCCTCCTTGAGGGTGCCGGTGATGCCCTCCGGGTTGGTGTTGTCGGCGATCCAGCAGAGCGGCGAGTCCGGGTCGGCGGAGCGCAGGTCCTCGCGGCCGGAGTGCACGACGCCGTGGATGTCGGCGACGACGGCGTGCTTGACGCCCGCGGCGATGAGGAGCTTCAGGATGGCCGTACCGGCCGCTCCGGCGCCGGACATGACGACCCGCACGTCCCCGATGGCCTTGCCCACCACGCGCAGCGCGTTGGTCAGCGAGGCCAGGACGACGATCGCGGTGCCGTGCTGGTCGTCGTGGAAGACGGGGATGTCCAGGGCCTCGCGCAGCCGGGCCTCGATCTCGAAGCAGCGCGGCGCGGAGATGTCCTCCAGGTTGATCCCGGCGAAGCCGGGCGCGATGGCCTTGACGATCTCGACGATGGCGTCGGTGTCCTGGGTGTCCAGGCAGATCGGCCACGCGTCGATGCCGGCGAAGCGCTTGAAGAGGGCCGCCTTGCCCTCCATGACGGGCAGCGCGGCCTTCGGGCCGATGTTGCCGAGGCCGAGCACCGCGGAGCCGTCCGTCACGACTGCGACGGAGTTGCGCTTGATGGTGAGGCGGCGGGCGTCCTCGGGATTCTCGGCGATCGCCATGCAGACCCGGGCCACGCCGGGGGTGTAGATCATCGAGAGGTCGTCACGGTTGCGGATGGGGTGCTTGGACGCCATCTCGATCTTGCCGCCGAGGTGCATGAGGAACGTACGGTCGGAGACCTTGCCGAGCACGACGCCCTCGATTTCGCGCAGCCCCTCGACGATCTCGTCGGCGTGCGCGGTGGAGGAGGCGGCGATCGTGACGTCGATCCGCAGCTTCTCGTGGCCGGAAGCGGTCACGTCGAGGCCGGTGACGGAACCGCCGGAGGACTCCACGGCCGTGGTGAGCTGGGAGACCGCGGTGCCGCTCGCGGGCACCTCCAGCCTGACCGTCATCGAGTACGAGACGCTGGGCGCCGTTGCCATGGCCGAGTCCTTCGCTTTCCTTAGCTTCATTGCTATGCGCGTCCGAAGTCCGAGCAGGCCCGGCAGCGGACACGCCTTCCGATATTCGCACCTACCGACGAGTAGCCGTTAATGACTGTCGCAGCGCGGAAACTGTTTTCCACCATACGAGAGAGTGTGGCGCAACGGAACCCCTCGCCGGGAACGCGAAGAGGCCCGCGCCACCGGAAGGTGACGCGGGCCTCTTCTTCAGTTGACGACACCGGCCCGCCATGCTCGCCTCGCGGCAAGTGGTCGCTCGAAGCGACTAAGGTTGGGCCCGGGGGCTTGGATCGAGCCGGTGTCACCCCCAGGCTAACAAATCACCTGGAAAAGCGATTCCCGCGGCGCGGGTTGACCGGAATCGGCCTCCGCGCGCCCCTCTCCCGGCCCCTTCTCAGTCCCTGAGCAGGTCCGGCACCCCGTCCTCGTCCGGCAGGTCCCGCTCCCCCGACACCACGGTCAGCTGCTGGGTCGCCCGGGTGAGCGCCACGTACAGCACGCGCAGCCCGGCCGGGGACTCGTCCGCGATCTCGGCCGGCGAGACGACCACCGTCGCGTCGTACTCCAGCCCCTTGGCCTCCAGGCTGCCGAGCGCCACCACCCGGTCGCCCAGCTCCGCCAGCCACTCGCGGGCCTGGGCGCGCCGGTTCATCGCCACGACGACGCCGACCGTGCCGTCCACCTCGGCGAGCAGCCGCCGCGCCTCCTCGCGCACCGTCCCGGCCAGGTCGTCGCCGCGTACGGTCTCGAAGCGCGGGACCACGCCCGTGGAGCGGACGGCGGCCGGGGACTCCATGCCGGGCATGGCGAGGGCCAGCACCTTCGCGGCCAGCTCGGCGATCTCGGCCGGGTTGCGGTAGTTGACGGTCAGCGTGAAGTTCCGGCGCGGGCGGCTGCCCAGCGCCTCGTCACGGGCGGCCGCCGCCTCGTCCGGGTCGGACCAGGAGGACTGCGCCGGGTCCCCGACGATCGTCCAGGTGGCGTGCCGGCCGCGCCGGCCGACCATCCGCCACTGCATGGGCGTGAGGTCCTGCGCCTCGTCCACGATGACGTGGGCGTACTCGGTGCGCTCGGCGGCGAGCCGTTCGGCGCGCTCCCACTGGGTCTCCTCGCGGCGGGGCATCAGCTCCTCCAGGCCGGTGAGCTGGTCCAGCGGATCCGCCTCGCGCTTGCGCTTGGGGCGGCTCGGGGTGCCGAGGAGCGTGTGCAGCTCGTCCAGGATCGCCACGTCGTGCACGGAGAGCGGTCCCTGTCCGGCGGCGTCCAGGCGCTTGAGGGAGCGCGCGAGCCGGCGCACCTCGCCCTGGTTGAGCGTGCGCCGGGCCCACCGGGCGAGCCGCTTCTCGTCGGCCATCGCGGCGAGCACGCCGCGCGGGGTCAGTTCGGGCCACCAGGCGTTCAGGAACTCGATGAACGGGGTCTCCGTGGACACGTCCTCGTCGAAGGACGTACGCAGCTCCGCCGCCAGCTCCGGGTCGGTGTAGCGCCCCCGGCCGGAGGAGCGGTTCCACAGCGCGTCGAGCAGCAGCCGGCGGGCGCGCGGGCGCAGCAGGTTGACCGGGGCGGTCCCGCCCAGGACGTTGTTGCGGATGCGCCGCAGCTCGTCCTCCTGGAGCTCGACCCGGGCACCGAAGGCGACCACGCGCAGCCGGGTCGGCGTGCCGGCGGGCTGCGGTGCCTCCTCGGCCTCCCCGAACTCCAGCTGCCCCCCGGCGGGGGCGGTCCGGGGCGCGGGCTGTTCCAGCGCGCCGCGCGCCGCCTTGCGGAGGACCGGGAGCATCCGCGAGGAGCCCTTGATCCGGGCGACGGCCGGCTCGTCGTAGGCGGTGGCACCCTCGGGTCCCGCCGCGTCGTCGGAGAGCGAGCCGACCGCGCGGATGGCGACCTGGCCCTCCTCGCCGAGCGAGGGCAGCACGCCCTCGGTGTACGCCACGAGCAGCGGCGTCGGCGAGACGACGAGGATGCCGCCCGCGTACCGCCGCCGGTCCTGGTAGAGCAGGTACGCGGCGCGGTGCAGGGCGACCGCGGTCTTGCCGGTGCCGGGGCCGCCGGAGACCTCGGTGACGGAGGCGGCGGGGGCCCGGATGACGAGGTCCTGCTCCGCCTGGATGGACGAGACGATGTCCCGCATGGTGTGGCTGCGGGCCTGTCCGAGCGCGGCCATCAGGGCGCCGTCGCCGACGACCGGCAGCTTCTCGCCGTCCAGGTACGCGGTCAGCTCGGGGCGCATCAGGTCGTCCTCGACGCCGAGGACCCGGCGGCCCTTGGAGCGGATGACGCGGCGGCGGACCACCCGGCCCGGCTCCTTGGGCGTGGAGCGGTAGAACGGGGCCGCGGCCGGGGCCCGCCAGTCGATGACGAGCGGCGCGTAGTCGGAGTCGAGGACCCCGATCCGGCCGATGTGCAGCGTCTCGGCGATGTCGGCGGTGTCGTCCTCGCGCACGACGTCGTCGGCGGGCTCGACGGAGGTGTACGCGCCGTCCGGGCCGCGTTCGCCGTCCTTGCCGAGCAGGAGGTCGATCCTCCCGAAGAGGAAGTCCTCGAACTCGCTGTTCAGCCGGTTGAGATGGATTCCGGCGCGGAACACCTGGGCGTCGCGCTCGGCGAGCGCCCCCGGTGTCCCCACCTGGCCGCGCTTGACGGCGTCGTCCATGAGAAATTCCGCCTCGTGGATCTTCTCCTCAAGACGGTGGTACACCCGGTCGAGATGTTCCTGCTCGACACCGATTTCCCGGTCCCGCAACGAATCGACAGCGGCATCCTGCGCGGCCACCGAGGCCCCCTTCTGACGTGCATTGGGCAGCCGTCAACCTTATGCGACGGGGACCACTCGCGCACCTGCCGGGGGCCGTTCGAACCCCCCTCGTACGATGAGCGGGTGAACGCCCACGCGCGCGACGCCCGCCTGTCGTCCGGTTCCCTGGTGCTGCGCCCCTGGCGGCCGGGCGATCTGGGAGTGCTCCTCGACGCCTACCGCGACCCCGCCGTCCAGGCCGGATCGCGGGCGCCGGTGGCGGACGAGGAGGCGGCCGCGCACTGGCTGCGGGCCCAGGAGGAGGGCCGGGCGACCGGACTGCGACACAGCTTCGCGGTCGTGGACACCGAGCTCGGTGCGGGCCCGGTGGGCAATGTCGCCCTGTCGTTCCCGGAGACCGGCGCGTCCTCGGCGGAGGTGGGCTACTGGACGGTCGCGCCCGCCCGGGGCCGGGGCATCGCCCCGCGCGCCCTCGAAGCGCTGTCCGCCTGGGCGTCCGAGGCGTTCGCCGGGGCCGGACTCGTACGCCTCGAACTGCTGCATCAGGTGGACAACGCGGCCTCGTGCCGGGTCGCGGAGAAGGCCGGGTACCCGCTCACCGGGGTGCTGCCCCCGGCCCCGCCGTGGCCGCGCGAGGGGCACCTGCACACGCGCGGGCTCTGAGGGGTGTTGGGGGAGGGCCGGGTGGGGGGCGGGTTGCACACCCCGCCGACAATACCCGGCGCCGGGGCCGGGGGGGGGGGTGGGGGGGCCGGGGGGGGGGGGCCCCCCCCCCCGCGGGGGGCGGGCGGGCGGCCCCCCCCCCCGCGGGGGGCCTGGGGGGGGTGGGCCCCCCCGCGGGGCGCGGGCCCCCCCCCAACACCCCTCAGACGATCCCGGTCGCCGGGCCGTCGTGCAGGATGCGCTGGAAGAGGCGGTGGTCGCGCCATTCGCCGTCGATGTGCATGTAGCGCGGGGCGACCGCGAACTCCTCGAATCCGCACTTGGCGAGGACCCGCTGGGACGCGGTGTTGTGCAGGACCGTGCCCGCCTCGATCCGGTGCAGTCGCAGCTCGTCCCGCGCCAGCTCGCAGATCCTGCGCACGGCGGCCGTGGCCAGCCCGCGGCCCGCGAGCTCCACGTCCACCCAGTAGCCGAGGACAGCGCTGTGGAAGGAGCCGAGCACGATGGCGTTGAGGTTGAACCCGCCGACCACCCGGTCCTCGGCGTCGCTCAGCACCCAGGGCATCACGCGCCCCGCTTCCCGCTCCGCGAGCAGCCCGGCCAGCCGCTCGCGCTGGCCCTCCTCGGTGTAGAAGGACTCGGGGCGCACGGGCTCCCAGGGGCGCATGTACGCCCGGCTGCGGATGAGCGCGTCGGCGCGGGAGGCGGCGTCGGACAGCCGGACGGGGCGCAGCCGTATCCCCGCCTGGAGCGGATGGGCATCATCGATCATGCCCGGCACGTTATAGGGCCGGTCAGGTCTCCGCGTACTTGGCGTCCGCAGCGGGGTCCAGCGCCAGCCGGTACCCGCGCTTGACGACCGTCTGGATCAGCCGGGGCGCCCCGAGGGCGGTGCGGAGCCGGGCCATGGCGGTCTCGACCGCGTGCTCGTCGGTGCCGCTGCCGGGCAGGGCGCGCAGCAGGTCGGCGCGCGAGACCACCCAGCCGGGGCGCCGGGCCAGGGTGTGCAGCAGGGCCATCCCGGCGGGCGGGACCGCGCGCAGCTCCTCGTCCACCAGGACGGCGTGGCCCCGGATCTCGACGCGGTGCCCGGCGATGGGCAGCGTACGGGCGCGGGCGGGCAGTTCGCGGCAGATCAGCTGGACGAGCGGGCCGAGCCGGAAGCGCTCCGGCTGGACGGTGTCGATCCCGCGCGCCTGCAAGGGCACGGCGGTGACCGGTCCGACGCAGGCCGGCACGATGTCGCCGCGCAGCGCGGTGACGACCTCGGTGAGCAGTCCGCGTTCCTCGGCGCGGCCGAGCAGCGAGGCCGCCGCCGGGGCGCTGGTGAAGGTCAGCGCGTCCAGGGCGCGGGCGGCGGTGAGGTCGAGGAGCCGGTCCAGGGGCGCGATGTCCTCCGGCGGCATCCAGCGGTAGACGGGCACGCCGACCACCTCGGCGCCGGCCTCGCGCAGCGCCTCCACGAAGCCGGGGAGGGGTTCGCCGTGCAGCTGGAGCGCGACGCGGCGGCCCCGTACGCCCTCCTCCAGGAGCCGTTCCAGGACCTCGGCCATGGATTCGGAGGCCGGGGACCACGCCTCGGTCAGCCCGGCGGCGCGGACGGCGCCCTTCACCTTGGGACCGCGCGCCAGGAGTTCGACCCCGCGCAGGGTCTCCAGGAGGCGGTCGCCGATGCCCCAGCCGTCGGCCGCCTCGATCCAGCCGCGGAAGCCGATCGCGGTGGTGGCGACGACCACGTCGGGCCGGTCGGCGACCAGGTGCCGGGTGGCGGCGAGCAGTTCGCCGTCGTCGGCGAGCGGCACGATCCGCAGGGCGGGTGCGTGCACCACGGTGGCGCCCCGGCGCCGCAGCAGGGTGCCCAGCTCCTCCGCCCGGCGGGCGGCGGTGACCCCGACCGTGAAGCCCGCGAGGGGCCCGTGCCGCGCGTCGCCCTGCTGTCCGTCGTCGTGTTGTCCGTCGTGCATGAGGTCTACCCGGCTCTCGTCCCGCTGCTGCTCGATGGTGCGGAGGACCGAGCCTGCCAACGCCGCGTGACAGGCCCGGTTCAGCTGTATTTCCCGCTCGTTACGTCGCCCGGCACCGCCGGTCCATCATCACACCCCGGCATGGCCGAGCAGGGGCTTCGCCGGTACGGCCGCGGCGCGGCGGAGGTATACCGACCAGGTGAGCGCCGAGCACACCGCGTAGAAGGCGAGGAAGGACCAGAAGGCTGCCGTGCCCGCGCCCGAGGTCTGGAAGGACTGCCGGAAGGCGAGGTTGATGGCGAGCCCGCCGAGCGCGCCGACCGCGCCGATCAGCCCCATCGCGGCGCCGGAGATCCGCCGCCCCCGGGCCGCCGCCTCCTCGCCGCGCAGCCCCTGGGCGATGGCCCGGGCGTGGAAGATGCCCGGGATCATCTTGTACGTCGACCCGTTGCCGAGCCCGGACAGCGCGAACAGGGCGGTGAAGCCGACGAGGAACACGGTCAGCGAGGCGATCCGGGAGGCGTATACGACCACGCCGGTCGCGGCGGCCATGGCGGCGAAGTTGACGAGGGTGATGCGGGCCCCGCCGTACCGGTCGGCGAGCCGGCCGCCGACCGGCCGGATCAGCGAGCCGAGGAGCGGGCCGATGAAGGTGAGCGAGGCCGCCTGGAGCGGGGTCCGTCCGAACTGGGTCTGGAGGACGAGCCCGAAGGCGAAGCTGTAGCCGATGAAGGAGCCGAAGGTGCCGACGTAGAGGACGGCCATGATCCAGGTGTGCCGGTCGCGCACCGCCTCCCGGGCGGCTCCGGTGTCGTTGCGCACGGGCGCCAGGTTGTCCATGCAGCGCGCCGCGCACCCGGCCGCGAGCAGGATCAGCGGGATGTACGCGGCGAGCACGATCCTGGGGTGGGTGGCCCCGGCCGTCCCGATGACCAGGAGCCCGGCGAGCTGCACGACGGGCACGCCGATGTTGCCGCCGCCCGCGTTGAGCCCGAGCGCCCAGCCCTTCTTGCGCAGCGGGAAGAAGGCGTTGATGTTCGTCATGGACGAGGCGAAGTTGCCGCCGCCGATGCCGGTCAGCGCGGACACCGCGAGGAAGGTGCCGTACGAGGTGCCCGGCTCCATCACGAGGAGGGCGGCGATCGTCGGCACGAGCAGGGTGAGCGCGCTGAACACCGTCCAGTTCCGGCCACCGAACCGGGCCACGGCGAAGGTGTACGGCACCCGGGCGACGGCCCCGACCAGGGTGGCGGTGGAGATCAGGAAGAACTTCCCGGCCGGGTCGACACCGTATTCGGGTCCCATGAAGAGCACCATCACGGACCACAGGGTCCAGACGGAGAAGCCGATGTGCTCGGAGAGGACGGAGAACCAGAGGTTGCGGCGGGCGACGCGCTCGCCGGTCTCCCGCCAGAAGGTCTCGTCCTCCGGGTCCCATTGCTCGATCCAACGGCCTGCCATCACGCGCCTCCACGGGTGGTCGGGGTGTTGTCCCCGAACCTAGGAAGCGCGCGTTTCGGTGCCGTGCCGCGAGGTGACCTGTGGGCAACCTTGCTCTCACCGGGCCGCGGGCCGCCCGGTGAGCGCACGGTCATGTACGGGCGCGGGCGGTGCCGTTGGGCCAGAGCCTCGGGCGGCGTCCGGCGGCGAGGTCCTCGACCCAGCCGACGGCGAGGATCATCAGCCCGATGAGCGGCCAGACGATGATCAGCGCCAGGGCGTTGTCCGCGCGGTCGATGTACGTGCCGAGGTGGTCGCCGACCCAGGGCACGTCCCAGAGCAGGTCGATGACCGGGAAGGTGGCCATCAGCAGCATGTTGTGCCACAGATAGATGGTCACCGCCCGGTTGTTGGCGAGGGTGACCAGGCTGTCCCAGCCCGCCAGCCGGCCCGGCAGCTCCCGCCAGGAGGGGGCGTACTGGAGCAGGATCATGCAGAACCCGAGCGACCAGGTGGCCTGGGCGAGCGGGATCTCGTCCAGGTTCCAGCCCTCCTCGGTGAGGTGGTGGGCGCCCCACCACAGCGCGAAGGCCATCAGCATCGCGGCCAGCGAGACGGCGAGGTAGCGGGGGACGGTCTTCAGCAGCCCGTCGTGGTGGGCGAAGCCGAGGATCCAGCAGGAGCCGAACACCGCGAAGTCCACCAGGCCCTCACCGGTCGCGCCGGGCACGGTGACCAGACCGGTGCCGATGACGGCGGTGAGCCCGACCGGGGCGAGCAGCGTGACCCAGGGCAGCTTCCGGAACGCCTTGAGCAGCAGCGGGGAGGCCAGGACGAACCACAGGTAGGCGCGGATGTACCAGAGCGGCCCGATGCCCTGCTCGGCCCAGGAGGTCTCCAGCCAGCCGCCCTCGGAGCCGTTCTCCCAGGGGAAGGGCGGGGTGCCGATCGGCAGGATGTAGCAGCCCAGCTTGAGGAACCACCAGATGCCCTCCTCGCGCACCGGCTTCCAGCCGAGCGCGAAGACCACGGGCACGACGACTGCGGCGAACGCCCACATGGGCGGCAGCAGCCTGCGGACGCGGCTCCGGATCACGCTCCAGGCGGGCCGGGCCAGCGAGCGGGCCATCAGCGATCCGGCCAGGGCGAACATGACGCCCATGGACGGGAAGACGACGGTCAGCCAGGCCCAGCCGAAGAGGTGGAAGACGACGACCCGGACGAGCGCGACGGCCCGCAGCAGGTCGAGATAGCGGTCCCGGCCGGCCTTGGCGGGCGCGGGGGCCGGAGCCTCGGCCGGGGCGGGCCCGGGGGTGGGCGAGGGCAGCACCACGCGCAGCGCCATGGTCCGCTCGTCCGCGTGCGGCTCTCCGTACGACTGCTGGGGATGCGTCATGCGACGGGCCTCCGGTCCTGGGTGCGCGCCCGCTGGGACGGCATCGCGCCGGGCGCCTCGACGACTCCCGTACGCCGCAGCTTCTGCCAGCGCAGCCGGCCGCCGGTGAGAGCGGTGATCCAGGACTGGAGCAGCACCACGTACATGAGCTGCCGGTACAGGACCTGCTGGAGGGGCAGCGAGAGCAGATGGGTCATGCGCTCCCGGTCGAGCCGGAAGGCGTACGCGGCACACACGAGCTGGACCGCGAGGACGCCGAGCCACGCGCCGACGGTCTTCTCGGTGGGCCCGAACACGAGCCCGTACAGCAGGAAGACGTCGATGAGCGGGGCGAGCAGCGGGGCGACGACCATGAACAGTGAGACGAACGGCAGTCCGACGCGCCCGAACCGGCCCGAGGGCCCGCGCTCGATGACCGCCCTGCGGTGCTTCCAGATCGCCTGCATGGTGCCGTACGACCAGCGGTAGCGCTGCGACCAGAGCTGCTGCACGGTCTCCGGCGCCTCGGTCCAGGCGCGGGCGTTCTCCGCGTAGACGACGCGCCAGCCGTCCCGGTGGAGGGCCATGGTGACGTCGGTGTCCTCGGCGAGGGTGTCCTCGCTGACGCCGCCGACCCGCTCCAGCGCCTCGCGCCGGAAGGCCCCGACCGCGCCGGGGATGGTGGGCATGCAGCGCAGCACGTCGTACATGCGGCGGTCGAGGTTGAAGCCCATCACGTACTCGATGTGCTGCCAGGCGCCGATCAGCGAGTCGCGGTTGCCGACCTTGGCGTTGCCGGCGACGGCCCCGACGCGCGGGTCGCCGAAGGGCTGCACCAGTTCGCGGACGGTGGTCGGTTCGAAGACCGTGTCGCCGTCCATCATCACGATGATGTCGTTGCGGGCGTGCCGGATGCCGTTGTTCAGGGCGGCGGGCTTGCCCGCGTTGCGCTGGCGGACCACCCGGACGTTGGGCAGCCGCATCCGCTGGACGATGTCCGCGGTGCCGTCCGTGGAGCCGTCGTCGATCACGATGACTTCGACCGGATAGTCACTTGCCAGGAGCGAGCGCACCGTGTTCGCGATGCACTTCTTCTCGTTGTACGCGGGCACCAGGACGGTCACCGTGCGGGTGACGGGTTCGCCCCAGCGGAAGCCGCGGCCGCGGACCCGGCGGGCGTGGACGAAGGACAGCACCAGCATCAGCCCGAAGCGGGCGAAGACCAGCACCCCGATCACGGCGAGCCCGGCCACCATCACATCGGTGATGTGCTCCGAGACGCCCACCGCCCAGACGAACGCCTTGCCCTTCCACAGGTCGAAGCCGGTGACCGGGGAGTGCGCGCTGGGGGCGCCGAGCGCGTCGGTGAGGTTGGCGAAGTCGTAGCCCCGCTTCTGCATCTCGGGGAGGAACTTGCCCAGGGCGGTGACGGTCTGGGACCGGTTCCCCCCGGAGTCGTGCATCAGGATGACCGCGCCCTTGCCGTGCTTGGGCGTGGCCCGGTCGATGATCGCCTTGACGCCCGGCCGCTTCCAGTCCTCACTGTCCGTGTTGTTGACGACGGTGAGGTAGCCGCGGCTGCCGATGTACTGCGTGACCGGCCAGGACTTGTTGTCCATGGCGTCGGCGAACGAGGAGTAGGGCGGCCGGAAGAGCGAGGTGCGGATGCCCGCCGCACCGGCCAGGACCAGCTGGTTCTGGGAGAGCTCCCAGTCGATGCGGCTGGTGGACTGGTAGGAGAGATCGGGGTGGTTGAAGGTGTGCAGCCCGACCTCGTGCCCCTCCCTGACCATGCGCTCGACCAGCTCCGGGTAGCGCGAGGCCATGGTGCCGGTGACGAAGAAGACGGCATGGGCGTCGTACTTCTTCAGCTCGTCCAGCACCTTGGGCGTCCACTCCGGGTCCGGCCCGTCGTCGAAGGTCAGCACGATCCGGTGGTCCGGGATGCGCAGGGTCTTCGCGGGCTCGGTGGTGGAGCGGGCGTCGATGACCGGTCCGCCCTCCAGCACCTGCTCGGGCACCCGGTCGGTCGCGACGGGGGGCCGGATGCGGTGGTCGGCCAGGATTTCGCTGTGCACGTAGCCACGCAGCATCAGCATGGCGAGCAGGGCAACGAGAAACAGGAGCGGCAGCATGTAGCGCATGGGAAGTCTGCGCCGGCGGGTCTGCTTCTTCCTGTGGGAGTTGCGCCTGCCCCGGGGGGCAGGGGTGGTCATCTAGTTGGCGCCTTCTTGTTCTTGCGCGGGGTCCGGGGACCCGCCGGTGGGAAGTCCGGCGTCCGGGGCCGTCGTTCTGTTCCCGGTGGTGTCCGTGACCTGCTGTTCCTGACCGGTCAGCGGGAGTACGGGGGCGGTGGAGTTGCCGCCGAGCATGGCGACGACCAGGGTCGTCGCGTAACAGACGAAGACCGCTGCCAGGACCCAGCCGAGGCGGCGCAGCGTCTTGCCGCGCCGGCCGCTCTCGTCCACGAAGACGGGGCCGTCGGAGTCGTCCGGAGCGGATGGTTCCGGTAGCAGCTCGGAGAGCTGCCGTCCGATTCCGTCCAGCTGGATGGTGACTTCGTTCGGCTCGTGTGTGTGCCCCGCATGGGCACCTTCACGCCAAGTTTCCACTGGTGTACGCACTTCCCCCACTCAGGATCGGGTGCGCGCAACTGACCGGTTGTGTGCCGCCGGACGGGCCCCCACCCTGTCCACGCGCCCCCTACCACGGTGCACCCGGTCCATGAATGTAGCGCACGCCGAGCCTCCCGGCACACCCGGACGCGGAAACGACGAGGACCCCGCTGCCGGGTGGCAGCGGGGTCCTCGCCCACATGGGAATTTGTGGAGATGGCGGGAATCGAACCCGCGTCCAACGGTGCGGAACCAGGGCTTCTCCGAGTGCAGTCCGCTACGCTTTTCTCGGCCTCGGAGGTCACGCGGACAAGCCTCCGACAGGCCCAGTCACTGTTTGATTTCCTTCTGAGACCCGTGACCGGACTCAGAAGTTTAGATCCCTTGATGATGCCAGGATCCGGGTCGGGATCACCCCCGGGCTGACACTCCGCAGAGTCTTCGCTTAGCTGCTAATTAGGCAGCGAGGGCGAAGGCGGAGGAATCGCGCTTGGAATTGGCGATTATTGGTTGCGACATATGGTTTACGAGATCATTGCCGCTTCCTCGACTCGCTTCCCCTGCTTCGACATCCGCTGTCGAAACCGATCATCCCCATGTTGTTTTTTCAAGGTGGTGCCACACCCTCCGTGGGGTGCGTTGCCATCGTACGTGACCAACGCACGACGATGCCAGCGTATTCCTGCCGGAGGGGCCGGCGGCGGGTGCCGGGTCCGGATCAGGCGCTCCGCTGACGGCGGCGGGCCGCCGCGATCGCGCGGTTCGTCTCCCTGGTGTCCTGCTTCTCGCGCAGCGTCTGCCGCTTGTCGTACTCCTTCTTGCCCTTCGCGAGTGCGATCTCGGCCTTGACCCGGCCGTTCAGGAAGTACAGCGAGAGCGGCACGATGGTGTGGCCGGTCTCCTGCGACTTCGACTCCAGCTTGTCGATCTCGGCCCGGTGCATCAGCAGCTTGCGCTTGCGCTTGGCGGAGTGGTTGGTCCAGGTGCCCTGGACGTACTCCGGGACGTGGATGTTGTGCAGCCACGCCTCGCCGCCGTCGATCTGGACGAAGCCGTCGACCAGGGACGCCCGGCCCATGCGGAGCGATTTGACCTCGGTCCCCATGAGCACGAGCCCGCACTCGTAGGTGTCGAGGATGGTGTAGTCGTGGCGCGCCTTCTTGTTCTGCGCGATGAGCTTGCGCCCGGTGTCCTTTTCCTTAGCCATAGTGCGGCCATTTTCGCACTACGACCCGCCCCCGAGGCCACTCAATACCGTCTCGGCCCGTTCCTGGGCCCGGGAGCTCACCGCGAGGTCCGGTGTGATGCCCTTGCCGTCGACCCCGTGGCCCGCCGGTGTCCGGTAGTGGCCCACGGTCAGCTCGGCCACCGAGCCGCCCGCCAGCTTGCTCGGCATCTGCACCGAGCCCTTGCCGAAGGTCCGCGAGCCGACCGTCACCGCCCGGCCCCGGTCCTGGAGCGCCCCCGTCACCAGCTCGGCCGCGCTCATCGTCCCCCCGTCGACCAGCACGACGACGGGGCGCCCGGTGTCCCCGCCCGACCGCGCGTACAGGGCGTGCTGCTCTCCGTGCACGTCGTACGTGGCGACCAGGCCGCCGTCCAGGAAGGCGGAGGCCGCGGTGACCGCCTCGGTGACCAGGCCGCCCGGATTGCCCCGCAGGTCCAGCAGCACCCCGGCGCCCGCGGGCGCGTCCCGGACCGCGTCGCGCACGGCGGCCCCGGAGCCCTTCGTGAACGAGGCGACCGCGATGCGCACCGCCCCGGACGGGCCCGAGCGCTGCGCCCCGATCCGCCGCACGGTGACCGACTCGACGGTGAGCCGGGCCCGGCGCAGCGTCTCGGTCCGGCTGGCGGTCCCCCGGCGGACGCCGAGGCTGACCGTGCTCCCGGCCTTCGCTCCGGCGCGGTCGCCGCGCAGCAGGGACACCACGTCGGAGACGGGCAGCCGGTCGACGCGGCGGCCGTCCACGGTGCGGAGCAGGTCGCCCGAGCGGATGCCCGCGCGGTCGGCGGGGCTGCCGGGCTGGACGCGGGCGACGGCGACCTGGCCGTCGGCGGAGCGCCGGGCGGCCAGGCCGACCCCGGTGTACGTGCCGCCGAGGGCGTCCTCGAACTCCTCGTACTCGCGCTGGTCGTAGACCGCGCCCCAGCGGTCGCCGCTGCGGCTGACGACCTCCTCGGCCGCCTCCGTACCGGACTTGCCGTCGGCGACCGCGTCGGCCGCGGCCGCCGCGACCTCGTCGCGGTCGGCGGTGGCGGCCACGGACCGGGGATGCACCGGGGGTTCCTGCGCCTGGCCGTGGGGCAGTGCGCCGGTCGCGGCCCCGGTGGCGAGGACGCCGGCGAAGACCAGCGTCAGGGCCGCCCCGCGGCGCAGACCGCGGGGCCCGACGCGACATTCGGGGTCCGACATGGCGCCGATTCTAGGACAACGGCCCACAGGCGCACGGGACGTTGGGCGTGCGCCTCACAGGGCGCACATCACACCTTCAGGTACTTGCGCAGGGCGAAGAGGGCGGCAACGGCGGGCATCAGCAGGCCGATCGCCAGCACCAGCGGCAGCTTGGTGAGGACCGCGTCCCAACCGATGAAGTCGATCAGATTCAGCTTGTCCTTGAGCGCGAGACCGCCGTCGATCAGGAAGTAGCGCCCGGCCAGCAGCATGACGCAGGCCAGCACACCGCCGATCAGACCGGCGAAGGCGGCCTCCATGATGAACGGGGCCTGGATGTAGAAACCGGAGGCGCCGACGAGCCGCATGATGCCGGTCTCCCGGCGCCGGCTGAACGCCGAGACGCGCACCGTGTTGACGATCAGCATCAGCGCGATGACGAGCATCAGCGCCATCACGAACAGCGCGGCGACGTTCATGCCGTTCATCAGTCCGAAGAGGTTGTCCAGAATGCTTCTCTGGTCCTGGACCGACTGGACCCCGTCCCGCCCGGCGAAGGCGGTCGCGACGACCTTGTACTTGGTGGGGTCCTTCAGCTTGACCCGGAAGGACTCCGGCATCTGGTCCGGCGTGATGTTGCCGGCCATCGGGGAGTCGCCGAACTCGTCCTGGTAGTGCTTGTACGCCTCGTCGCTGGACTCGTAGATCACCTTCTCCACGACGTCCATCTTGTTCAGATCGCTCTCGATCTGGTCCTTCTGCTGCTTGGTGACCGCACCCTTGGCGCACTGGACCACCGTCTCCGCGTCGCCCTTGCCGCAGAGGTAGATGGAGACGTTGACCTTGTCGTACCAGTAGTCCTTCATCGTGCTGACCTGCTCGCGCATGAGCAGCGCGCCGCCGAACAGGGCGAGCGAGAGGGCGACGGAGACGACGACGGCGAAGGTCATCGTGAGGTTGCGACGGAGGCCGACGCCGATCTCCGACAGGACGAACTGGGCGCGCATGGCGTCCTTTCAGTGCTGGGTGCTCAGTGCTGGTAGCCGTAGACGCCGCGCGCCTGGTCGCGCACGAGACGGCCCTTCTCGAGCTCGATGACGCGTTTGCGCATCTGGTCGACGATGTTCTGGTCGTGGGTCGCCATGATCACGGTGGTGCCGGTCCGGTTGATCCGGTCCAGCAGCTTCATGATGCCGACGGAGGTCTGCGGGTCGAGGTTGCCGGTCGGCTCGTCCGCGATCAGCAGCATGGGCCGGTTGACGAAGGCCCGCGCGATCGCCACGCGCTGCTGCTCACCACCGGACAGCTCGCCGGGCATCCGGTCCTCCTTGCCGCCGAGACCGACGAGGTCGAGGACCTGCGGCACGGCCTTGCGGATCTCGCCGCGCGGCTTGCCGATCACTTCCTGGGCGAACGCCACGTTCTGCGCGACGGTCTTGTTGGGCAGGAGACGGAAGTCCTGGAAGACGGTGCCCAGCTGGCGGCGCATGTGCGGCACCTTCCAGTTGGACATGCGCGCGAGGTCCTTGCCCAGGACGTGGACGGCGCCCGTGCTGGCGCGCTCCTCGCGCAGGATGAGCCGCATGAAGGTGGACTTGCCGGAGCCGGACGAGCCGACCAGGAAGACGAACTCGCCCTTCTCGATGTCGAGCGACACATCCCGGAGAGCGGGACGGCTCTGCTTCGGGTAGGTCTTGGAGACGTTGTCGAATCGGATCACGGGTGCACCACGGTCGGCCGGGAGTAGGTGAGCGTGACCATACGCGAACCGGGCTGAGCCGTGCAGGCACGCATACCGGGATGGGTGATTTACGGTGAAACGGCCCCGATTCCGGGGCGGCGCGACGGGGAAGGGCCCCGGGTGTGCCGGCGGGGCGGGCCGATTGGGCCACGAGCTGGCACAGTGGTAGGGGAACGGTCGCGTTTCCGTGAGCGTTGTGCGGAGAGATGGCTTGTGCGGCTCCGCCGCGCGGGAGGAGGAAAGCGCATGACCTACGACCGACTGGTGTGCGCGAACTGCGCGGCGCCCGTCACCGAGGGTCGCTGCCCCGTGTGCCGGGCGAGCCGCGAGCGGATGCGGGAGCAGGAGCAGGGACCCTTCGCCGGGATCAGCCCGGCGACGCTGGCCGTGCTCCTCGTGGTCCTCCTGACCGTCCTTGCCCTCCTGGCCCACCAGACCGTGTAGCGAGCGCCGGACAGGCCCTAGCGGGCCGTGCGGCTGCGCACGAGGCGCGGCAGGACGCGGAAGCCGACGCCCCCGGCGATCATCGTCGCGGCGCCGGCCAGCAGGAACGCGGTCTCGCCCGCGCCGGTCTCGGCGAGTTCGTCCTTGCCCCGGCCCTGTTCGACGGGCTGACTGCCGACCGAGTCGGTGTCGGTGTTGTCGGTGCTGCCACCGCCGCCCGAGACCCCGATCTGCCCCACGCCGCCGCCCCTGCCGCTCGGCCCCTTGCCCGGGTCCGCGGACCTCGTCGGGGTCTGCGTCGGTGTGGCCGAGGGCTTCGCGGGCGTCGGGGGCGGGCTCTGCGGGGTCGTGGGCGGCTCGCTCGGCCGCGCGGGGCCGGTCGGCGGGGCGGAGTGGTGCGGCGGGGTGGCCGAAGGCTCCGGCGGCTCGCAGCGCGGGTCGAGCGGGCTGCACGGGTCGCCGTCGTCGCCCGGGTCCTCGGCCCCCGGCTCGGCGGTGGGCCGCACGCCGGTCTCCACGCCCGCGGCGTCGACCCCGATGCCGGCGGCCTGGGCCGCGCCCGCGGCGGTCAGCGAAGCGCCGGCGACGATCACCGCGCCCGCCGCCGTCCGCGCGACGCGTAAGCGCGTCTTCTTCGTCATGTACCGCCACCCCCTGGAGACGTTCTCGTCAGGCTGCCCATGCACCCTCGCCGGGTGCACCGGGAACGTCAAGGCCGTTGCGGGCCAATGCGCCTAGTTCCAGGGGGAGTTGCGGCGATTCTCGGACTACTTCTCGTTCTGCTTGCGCCAGCGGATTCCGGCCTCGATGAAGCCGTCGATCTCGCCGTTGAAGACCGCTTCCGGGTTGCCCATCTCGAACTCCGTCCGCAGGTCCTTGACCATCTGGTACGGGTGCAGGACGTAGGAGCGCATCTGGTTGCCCCAGGAGTTGCCGCCGTCGCCCTTGAGGGCGTTCATCTTGGCCTGCTCCTCCTGGCGGCGGCGCTCAAGGAGCTTCGCCTGGAGCACGTTCATCGCGGACGCCTTGTTCTGGATCTGCGAGCGCTCGTTCTGGCAGGAGACGACGATGCCGGTCGGCAGGTGGGTCAGGCGCACCGCGGAGTCCGTGGTGTTGACGCCCTGGCCGCCGGGGCCGGAGGAGCGGTACACGTCGACGCGCAGGTCGGACTCGTCGATCTCGACGTGGTCCGTCTGCTCGACCACGGGCAGCACCTCGACGCCCGCGAAGGAGGTCTGGCGGCGGCCCTGGTTGTCGAAGGGCGAGACGCGCACCAGGCGGTGGGTGCCCTGCTCGACGGAGAGCGTGCCGTAGGCGTACGGCACCTCGACGGCGAAGGTGGTCGACTTGATGCCGGCCTCTTCGGCGTACGCGGTCTCGTAGACCTCGGTCTTGTAGTTGTGCCGCTCGGCCCAGCGCAGGTACATCCGCTGCAGCCGCTCGGCGAAGTCCGCCGCGTCGACGCCGCCGGCCTCGGCGCGGATGGTGACCAGCGCCTCCCGGGCGTCGTACTCGCCGGAGAGGAGGGTGCGGACCTCCATCTCGTCCAGCGCCTTGCGGACGGACTCCAGCTCGGCCTCCGCCTCGGCGAGCGCGTCGGCGTCGCCCTCGGCCTCGGCGAGCTCGAAGAGGACTTCGAGGTCGTCGATCCGGCCGCGCAGGCCCTCGGCCTTGCGGACCTCGGCCTGGAGGTGGGAAAGCTTGCTGGTGATCTTCTGCGCCGCCTCGGGGTCGTCCCACAGGGACGGGGCGGCCGCCTGCTCCTCGAGCACGGCGATGTCCCCCCTCAGCGCATCCAGGTCCAGGACGGCCTCGATCGACCCCATGGTCGAGGAGAGGGACTTCAGCTCTTCGGAAATATCGACGACTGCCACGGGTCCAGCGTAACGGCTGTCGGCACGTACGTTCCTCGGGCCGCCGGATCGCCGCCCCCTAGGGGGTCGCCGGGGCCGAGTTCCTGGTGTCCTGGGGGCCCGGGTCCGCCTCGTCGCCGCCCAGGGCGAGCCAGCCGGCCGCGCCGATCCCGGCGACCAGGACGAGGGCCGCGGCCCCCAGGGTCAGGCGGCGCTTGCGGACGGCCGCCGCCTTGTTGCGGGCCGAGCCGGGGCGGGGCCGGCCGGGGGCGCGCGGGGCGCGGGCGGTGCCCCGGGGGCCGCCGGACAGCTCGTCGGGGGCCGGGACGCGCATGCTCGTGTGGGTGTCGCGGTTGGAGTCCGGGGTGGAGCCGGGTACCAGCGGGACCGCGCCGCGCCTGCGGGGCTCGTCGCCGGCCGGGGTGTACTGCTGCTCGTCGTAGCCCTGCGGGGCCTCCGGCTCCTCGTCCGGCTCGTCCACGTCCAGGGGCGGGATGCCGGCCAGGTGCGGCAGCTGCTCGCGCAGCCGGGCGGCCAGCTCCGAGGCGCGCAGCCGGGAGGCGGGGGCCTTGGCCAGGCACTGGACGAGCAGCTGCCAGAGCTCGTCGGGGATGCCGGGGAGCGGGACGACGGTCTCCGTGACGTGGCGGCGCAGGACGGCGCCGGGGTGGCCGCCGCCGAACGGCGTGAAGCCCGCGAGGAGCTCGTACAACACCGTGGCCAGGGCGTAGATGTCGACGGCGGCGCGCGGCGGCAGGCCCTCGACGATCTCGGGGGCCAGGTAGTCCGGGGTGCCGATGATCTTGGTGGTCCGGGTCCGGCGCGGGGTGTCGATGAGCTTGGCGACGCCGAAGTCGGTGAGCAGCGCGGGGTGCGCGTTGCCGGGACCGAGCGGCCCCTCCATGTCCAGCAGGATGTTCTCGGGCTTGACGTCGCGGTGGACGATCCCGGCGGCGTGCGCGGCGGCCAGGCCGTCGGCGACGTCCGCGACGACGGCCACGGCGGCCTCGGGGGCCAGCCGGCGTTCGCGGTCGAGCCGGGTGCGCAGATCGGTGCCCCGGACCAGGTCCATGACGAGGGCGAGGTCGTTGCCGTCCACCACGAGGTCGCGGACCGCGACGACGTGCGGATGATCGAGGCCGAGAAGCGCGGTGCGCTCCTGGACGAACCGGCCGACGAGCTCCTGGTCGGACGCCAGGTCCTCGCGGAGCAGTTTGATGGCCACGGGGCCCTCGGGGCCGTCCCCGAGCCACACCGTGCCGGCGCTGCCGCGCCCCAGTATCTGGTGGGCGGTGTACCGGCTGCCGATTTTCCGTGCCAAGACTGCTCCCTCAGCGGCTGGCGATGGACCCCAACAACCCCCGGTCGACAAAGTTACGCGTCGATCGGGGGCCCGCGTGCCGCGGTTGGCGCCAACCTTCGCTTCTGCGGGCGAATTGCCTCGGAATTGGCCCGCGGAAGTCGATATAGCTACAGAGTTGTGCGCCTCCGGGCGCGGTCAGCCGCCGCTGCCGCCCAGGTCGGAGATCCAGTCCTTCACCGTGGAGACGGCGTCGGTGATCGCGTGCCAGTAGCTCTGGCCCTGTCCGATCCAGTCCTTGAGCGGGGTCAGTTCCCAGATCAGCCAGCTCGCCACGAAGAGCAGCACCAGGGTGAACAGGCAGCCCTTGAGGCAGCCGAGCCCGGGGATCTTCATCGGGTTGGCGCTGCGCCGCCTCGGCTCGCGGGGCGCGCGCTGCGGCTGCTGGGGCTGCTGCGGGGGCGCGTACGACTGCGGCTGGGGCTGGTACTGCTGGCGCTGCGGCGGCTGGTGCTGCTGCTGCGGTTGCGGCTGGTACTGCTGCTGCCCGTACTGCTGCTGCTGGCGGCCCTGGGGCTGCTGGTAGCCCTGCTGCCGGTCGCGCGGCTGCTGCGGGGGCTGCTGCTGCCGGCGCTGCGGGCGGCGGCGCAGCGGGTCCTCGCTCGGGTCGAGGTACTGGACCTGGGTCTGCTCGTTGCGGTCGCGGGCGGCCCGGAGCTGGGACTGCCAGGGGTGCGGGTCCTCGGGGCGCGGATCGCCGGCGGGGCGCGGCGGCACGGGCGGCAGGACGGCGGTCGGGTCGGCCTGGGAGCCGCCGCCGGGTCCGCCGCTGTGCGGCAGGACGCTGGTGACCCCGTTCGGGTCGTACGAGCCGGCGTTGCTGGGCAGCACCTGCGTCGGGTCGGCGGCGCCGGGGATCTCGGGTACGGCGGTGGGCGCCGGGTCGGGCGCGAGCAGGGCGGCGACCCCGTCGGCGGCGGCGATCTGCGCGGCGCTCGCGTGCACCCCGATGCCCTCGGCGACGGTACGCAGGGCACGGGCCAGGTTCTCCGCGCTCGGCCTGCGGTCCGGGTCCTTGCTCAGGCAGCGCTCTATGACCGTCCACAGGGGCTCGGGGACGGTGCTGGGGCGGCGCGGCTCCTCGCTGAGGTGCCGGTGCAGGACTTCGAGCGCGGTGCCGCCGGCGAACGGCGGGCGGCCGGTGACCAGCTCGTACAGGAGGATGCCGGCGCCGTAGATGTCGACGGCGGAGGTCTGCGGGCGGCCCTCGGCGGACTCCGGTGCCACATAGGCGGGGGTGCCGACGAACTCGTGGGTCCGGGTCAGGCCCGGCGAGTCGGCGAGGCGCGCGATGCCGAAGTCGGTGAGCATCGGGCGCATCGCGCCGTCGGGGTCGGCGAGCAGCACGTTGGCGGGCTTGAGATCGCGGTGCACGACGCCGTCGGCGTGGCTGGCGGCGAGCGCGTCGGCGATCTGCGCGGTGAGCAGCGCGGCGGCGACCGGGGTGAGCGGGCCGTTGTCGCGCAGGTAGCGGTGCAGATCGGGGCCGTCGATCAGGTCCATGACGAGGGCGAGGAGGTCGCCCTCGACCACGAGGTCGCGGGTGCGCACGATGTTGGGGTGGGTCAGCCGCAGCAGGACGGAGCGTTCCCGCAGGAACCGCATCACCACGTCCGCGTCGTTGGCCAGCTCCTCCTTGAGGACCTTGATCGCCACGGTCTCGCCGGGCCGGCCGGCCACGGCCGCCTCGGCGCCCGCCGCCTCGCGCTGGCTGGCGCGCCAGACGGTGCCCGTGGCACCGCGCCCCAGCGGCTCCTCCAGGAGGTACTTGCTGCCTACCGGCCGCACGTCATGCGCTCCCTGCTGGTCGTGGTGGATCGGGATCCCGGGTACCCCCGGAGTTTCCGGCCCACTCTAGAGGCTGTACGGGGAAGGCCGGCCGGGTCCGGGTACCGGGGGAAGACGTCCTTCCGGGGCGGATGGTTGCCAGGGCGTGCGCCGGGAAACCGGTCATGGCGCACTTTTTGGGGCCACAGCAGGCGTTTCAAGATCACTAACTGATGACCGTCGGGCGTGTTGTCAGTGGCAGGTGCGAGGATGCCTGGAGCACGACTGCGGGGTCGGGAGCCCCGCGGTGCGTGACGAACCTGTACCGGACGACGCGTCCGTGCCGGGTGGGGGGAATCACAGGGCGTTCCCCCGGCCGGCACCGCGCGCAGAAGGGACCGCTGACGGCGATGCAGATCCGGCTGACCGTCCTCGCGCCGCCCAGCGGCCAGACCCCGGCGCGCGCCTGCGACGTGCTGGTCACCGCCCCCGCGGGGACGGCGCTGGCCTCCGTCGCCTCGGGCCTGGCCATGGCCGTCGCCGGTCCCGACGGCTCCCTCGGCAGCGGTGCGGTGGTGCTCTTCGCGGGCCGGGAGCGGCTGGACGCGCAGCGCTGCGCCCTGGGCGAGCCGCCCCTGGTCGACGGCGCGGTGCTCTCGCTCCAGGCGCCCGGCGAGGACGAGACCCCGGACGCCGCGGTGCCCGCCCAGCTCCAGGTGGTCGCAGGGCCCGACGCGGGCGGGGTCCATCTGCTGCACGGCGGCACGGTCCGCGTCGGCCGCTCGGCCGAGGCCGATGTCCCGCTGGACGACCCGGACGTCTCCCGGCTGCACTGCGAGGTGACGGTCTCCGAGGACGGCCGGGTCACGGTGTCGGACCTGGGCTCCACCAACGGCACCTCGCTGGACGGGACCGAGGTCCACGACCGCCCGGTCCGGCTGGCCCCGGGAGCGCTGCTGCGGCTCGGCGAGTCCACGCTCCGGCTCGCCCCGGGCGCGCGTCCGCCCGCGCTGCCGACGGCCCCGGACGGCGAGGGCCACCTCCGGGTGGCCCGGGTCCCGGCCGCTGTGGCCGCCCCCTCGCCCGAGGCCGCCCGGCCCGACCACGACCGGCCCGCGCCCGACGATCCCGGGGCCGGGGCCCGGCCCGGGTCCTCCGCCGGGCACCCGGGCCGCTTCCCCGAGCAGGAGGCGCCCCGGCGCGGCGGCATAGGGGCCTGGGCCCGCCGGCTCAAGGGCGCCCGGACCGAACCCGAGCCGGTGAGCGCCCCCGCCGAGCCGCTCCCGCCCGCCCCCGACACGTTCGCCTCGCTGCCCACGGCCCCCGAGGGCACCTGGCCCGATCCGGCGGCCGTCCTGCTGACCGCGCTCGGCCCGGGCCCCCGGCTGTGGGAGCGCGACCCCGCGCACCCGGAGGCGCTGGTGGTCCGGCTGGGCACCACCGACCGGGCCGACCTGCCGGCCGTGCCGGTGACCGTGAGCCTGCGCGAGGCCGGTTCGCTGGGGCTCGCCGGGCCCCGGGAGCGACTGTCCGGGCTCGCCAGGTCCGCCGTGGCCCAGCTGGCTGCGCTGCACTCCCCCGCCGACCTGGAGATCGTGCTGATCAGCACGGACCGGGCGCGGACCACGGAGGAGCGGCGGCGCGAGTGGGCCTGGCTCGGCTGGCTGCCCCATCTGCGACCGATGCACGGCCAGGACTGCCGGCTGCTCCTCGCGTACGACCGGGACCAGGCGCTCGCCCGCACCGCCGAGCTGGTCCGCCGGCTGGACGACGGGCCCCTCGGCCCCGGCTGGGCGAGCCAGGACCCGGCCGCGGTCGCCGAGGCCGCCCGGAGCCACGAGGGCCCGTTCACGGTGGTGATCCTCGACGGCGACCCCGGCGCGGCGGTCCTCCGCGAGAACACGGCCCGGCTGGCCGCGGCCGGTGCGGCGGCGGGCATCCATCTGATCTGTCTGGCCGAGACCCCGGCCGCGACGCCCACCTCACCGGTCGCCGCGACGTACGAGGCGGCGTGCCACGCGTCGATCGCCTTCCGCGAGTGCGGGGCGGTCGGGATGCTCAGCGGTGACGTGGCGACGGCCCTGCGGCTGCTGCGCACGGCGGGCGGCCGGGCGGCGGGCCACGGCACGGTGGCATCCGTGGACGCGGTGTCGGCGCACTGGGCGCAGCGGTTCGCCCGGGCCCTGGCCCCCCTGCGCGCGGAGGGCTCGGCCGCGCTGCCGGGCCGCCAAGTGCCGGTGGCGCTCCCCCCGTCCGCCCGCCTCCTGGACGAGCTGGGCCTGGCCCGTGCCACCCCGGCCTCCCTGATGGCCCGCTGGGCGTCCACGGCGGACGACCGCGCGGCGCCCCGGGTGGGCGCGCAGCGCACGGCGGCGGAGGCCCCGGACTCCGGCGGCACGCCGTACCCGTCCGCGACGACGGCGGGCTCGGGCCGCACCTCGTACCCCGAGACGGGCACGGGCGATTCGGGGCGCACGCCGTACCCGGACAGCACCACGACGGGCTCGGGCCGCACCCCGTACCCCGGCACGGGCGCGGGCGACTCCGGCCGCACCCCGTACCCCGGCACGGGCACGGGCGACTCCGGCCGCACCCCGTACCCCGACACCACCACGACGGGCTCCGGCCGCACCCCGTACCCCGCCCGTCCCCGCGTCAGCGGTCCCCGCCTCGGTGACGCGCCCCAGGTCGCCGCTCGCGGCGACGCCGCCGGGGGGACGCAGACCGCTACGCGGACCGCCGCGCGGCCGGCCGTCCATGCCGGGCGGCCCGTCGTCGTGCTCGGGGCCGGGCCGCGCGGGCCGGTGAGCGTGGATCTCGCCGACGAGGGGCCGCATCTGCTCGTCGAGGGCCCCGGCGGCAGCGGGCGTACCGAGCTGCTGCGGGCCGTCGCGGCGTCGCTGGCGGCCGCCGCGCGGCCGGACCGGCTGGGCATCGTGCTGGTCGACGGGGCCGGCGGCGAACGCGGCGAGTCGCTGCGTCCGTGCACGGAGCTGCCGCACGCGTTCACGCACCTGGTGGCCTCGGACCCGGTCCGGATGCGGGAGTTCGCCCAGGCACTGGGCGGCGAGGTGAAGCGGCGGGCCGAACTGCTCGGCGAGCTCGACTTCGCCGAGTGGCACAGCCGCCACGAGGACGCGCCCCCGGCCGCGCCGATCCCCGAACAGCGCGGCGACATCGAGGCTCCCCTCAGCGGCACCCTGCGCCTGCGCCCGGGGGCGGGCCGCCCCGTGGACCCCGGCCCCTCCCCGCTCCCCCGGCTGGTGGTGCTCGTGGACGACTACGACGCGCTCATAGCCCCGGCGCTCGGGAGCCCGGGCCGGCCGGCCGCCGGTTCGGTGGTGCGGGCGCTGGAGGCGGTGGCCCGGGACGGCGGCCGGCTGGGCATCCACCTGGTCGCGGCCTCGGCCCGCCCCGACCGCACGGAGGACACGGAGCTGGCCCGCGGCGCGCGGCTGCGCATCGTGCTCGATCCGCCCGCGGTCCCGCCCTCGCCGGACGAACCGGCGCCGGGCCGGGGGCGGCTGGGGCATCCGGACGGGCGGGTGACGCCGTTCCAGGGCGGCAGGGTGACCGGCCGCATCCCGCGTACGGCCACGCTGCGGCCGACGGTCGTCCCGCTGGAGTGGGAGCGGATGGGCGACCCGCCGACCCGCCGCCCGGTCCGGGAGCTGGGCAACGGGCCGACGGACCTCGCGCTGCTCGCCAGCGCCCTGGAAAGGGCGGCGCGTTCGGTGAACGCACTCCCCCTCGCGCCCCTGTCCACCTGAAAGCCCGTCCGGGCCCGCACGAGTCGCACCGGAGCCGCCCTCGATAGCCCCCGACCGGGGCCGGAACGGGGCGGCCCGATCGTCCCCCAATGGCCGGATACCGGCACTGATCCGACGTCACGAGGCCATCACGATCAAGGATTTGAGGCCGAGGGCGGTATTGCGACAGCGGAACGCCGGGCATAGGACTGTGCGCACACGACGACGTGACGCACGACCGGCAGCGCTGGCTTCCCGACCCGATCCGGCGCCCGGTGGGCGCACGCGGACAGAGAGACGGGGCAGGAATGCGCACAACCCTTCGGATTCGCAGAGCGGCCGTGGTGTTCAGCGCCATCGGCGCGCTGGCCCTCACCGGCTGCGGCGGCGACGGTGACGGCGGGGACAAGAAGACGGACGACGGCGGCTCCACGACGGGCAAGGGCTCCACGCCGAGTGTCGTTTTACCGAAACTGGACGGTGAGAAGCTCTCTGTCGCAGCGGTCTGGACGGGTCCGGAACAGGCCAGCTTCGTCAAGGTCCTCAAGGAGTTCGAGAAGCGGACCGGCGCGACGGTGACGTTCGTCCCGGCGCAGGACCCGATCGTCAACTTCCTCGGTACGAAGATCGCGGGCGGACAGCCGCCGGACGTCGCGATGATCCCGCAGGTGGGCGCGATCCAGCAGGCCGTGGCGAAGAAGTGGGCCAAGCCGGTCGGCAACGAGGCGCGGGCCCAGCTCGGCAAGAACTACGCGGACGTCTGGCAGGAACTCGGACGCGTCGACGGCACCCAGTACGGGGTGTATTTCAAGGCCGCCAACAAGTCGCTGGTCTGGTACAACACCAAGGCCTTCGAGAACGCGGGCGCGAGCGAGCCGAAGACCTGGAAGGACTTCCTGGCGACCGCCGAGACGGTGTCCGCCTCGGGCGTCACCCCGGTCTCGGTCGGCGGCGCGGACGGCTGGACGCTCACCGACTGGTTCGAGAACGTCTACCTGTCGCAGGCCGGCCCGGAGAAGTACGACCAGCTCGCCCAGCACAAGATCAAGTGGACGGACCCGTCCGTCAAGGACGCGCTGACCACGCTCGCCCAGCTGTTCGGCAAGCCGTCCCTGATCGCGGGCGGCGCGGACGGCGCGCTCCAGACCGAGTTCCCGGCGTCGGTCACACAGACCTTCACGGGCGGCGACCAGCCCAAGGCGGCCATGGTCTACGAGGGCGACTTCGTCGGGGTCAACATCGCGCAGACGAAGGCGAAGATCGGCACGGACGCCAAGGTCTTCCCGTTCCCCGCGGTCGGCGCGGAGTCGCCCGTGGTGACCGGCGGCGACGCGGCCGTCGCGCTGAAGGACGGCAAGGGCGCCCAGGCGCTGCTGACCTGGCTCGCCTCCACGGACGCGGCGAAGATCGCGGCCTCGCAGGGCGGGTTCATCTCGCCGAACAAGGCCCTGGACACGGCCGCGTACCCGAACGACGTGCAGCGCACGATGGCGAAGGCGCTCATCGCGGCCGGTGACGCCGTCCGGTTCGACATGTCCGACCAGGCGCCGCAGTCGTTCGGCGGGACGCCCGGCAAGGGCGAGTGGAAGACCCTCCAGGACTTCCTGAAGAACCCGAAGGACATCGCGGGGACTCAAGCCAAGCTGGAGTCCGACGCGGCCAAGGCGTACAAGAGCTGACGGCATGACGACAGCGGCAGCGGGGGGCGCCGACGAGGCGCTCCCCGCCGACAGGCAACGGTCCGGCGGGCCCAAGGTGCCCGCCCCCAGGAAGGCCGCCCCGGCCGGCACCCCGGGGCGCGCGCCCCGGAGCGTGACCGGCACCCGCAGGGTGATCGCGGGGCTCTTCCTGCTGCCGGCGCTGGTGCTGCTCGGGGCGCTCGTCGTGTACCCGATCGTGTACTCCGTCTACCGGTCGTTCTTCGACCAGGCGGGTACGGGCTTCGCCGGCATCGACAACTACAAGACGCTGTTCACGGACGACACCATCCTCACGGCGGTCAAGAACAACGCGATCTGGGTGGTGTTCGCACCCACGGTCTCCACCGCGCTCGGGCTGATCTTCGCGGTGCTGACCGAGCGCATCCGCTGGGGCACCGCCTTCAAGCTGGTCGTCTTCATGCCGATGGCGATCTCCATGCTGGCGGCGGGCATCATCTTCCGGCTCGTGTACGACCAGGCGCCGGAGCGCGGGGTCGCCAACGCGGTGTGGGTGGGCGTGCACGACACGTTCGCCGAGTCCTCGGGCTTCCCGAAGGCGCATCCGCTGCCCGTGGCCCCGCTGAAGGCGGCGGGCGGCGGGACCTTCGTGACGAAGACGACCGTGCACGCCGGGCAGCCGGCCCTGCTGCCCCTGGTCGGGGTGCTCCCGGCGAAGATGCCCGGCGACGCGAAACCGGCGAAGGCCCCGGCGGCGGCCGGGGACGGCGCGGTCACCGGCACCGCGTGGCTGGACTTCACCAAGGGCGGCGGCGGCAAACCGAATGTCATCGACGCCAAGGAGCTCGGACTCAGGGGCCTGAAGGTGGAGGCCGTCAAGGGCGGCGAGGTGGTCGCGACCGCCAAGGCGGCGGCGGACGGCACGTTCACGCTGCCCGCCTCGGCGGACGGCGCCGAACTGCGGCTGCCCGCGTCCAACTTCAGGGAGCCGTACAACGGCGTGGACTGGCTCGGCCCGTCGCTCGTGACGCCCGGGATCATCGGGAGTTACGTGTGGATGTGGGCGGGCTTCGCGATGGTGCTGATCGCGGCGGGCCTGGCCGGTCTGCCGCGTGAACTCCTCGAAGCGGCCCGGGTGGACGGGGCGAACGAGTGGCAGGTGTTCCGCCGGATCACCGTGCCGATGCTCGCGCCGGTCCTCGCGGTGGTGCTGGTCACGCTGATGATCAACGTGCTGAAGGTCTTCGACCTGGTGTTCATCATCGCGCCGGGTTCGTCCCAGGACGACGCCAACGTACTGGCGCTCCAGCTGTACCGGTCCTCGTTCGGCACGGACGCGGACCTCGGGGTCGGCAGCGCCATCGCCGTACTCCTGCTGCTGCTGGTGATCCCGGTGATGCTCTTCAACATCAGGCGGATACGGAAGGAGGGGCGCCGATGACGACACCCTCGGCGACGGCGACCCGGTCGCCGGCCGCGCGGATCGCGGCACGGGCCGGCGGCGGCGTGATGCGGGTCTTCCTGGTCCTGGTGGCCCTGTTCTGGCTGATGCCGACGATCGGGCTGCTGCTGTCCTCGCTGCGCGGACCGGACAAGATCGCGTCGACCGGCTGGTGGCAGGTCTTCACCGCCCCCTCCGAGCTGACCGTCGACAACTACTCCCGGCTGCTCGACAATTCGGCGATCACGGACTCGCTGCTCTCCACGATCATGATCACCGTGCCGTCCACGGTCCTGGTGGTGGTGATCGGCTCGCTCGCCGGATACGCCTTCGCCTGGATGGACTTCCCCGGCCGCGACTGGTGGTTCCTGCTGGTCGTGGGGTTGCTGGTGGTTCCCGTGCAGGTGGCGCTGATCCCGGTGTCGAAGCTGTTCGGCGAGATCGGGATCTTCGAGACGACGCTCGGTGTGGTCCTCTTCCACACCGCGTTCGGGCTCCCGTTCGCGATCTTCCTGCTGCGCAACTTCTTCGCGGAGATCCCCCGGGAGCTCCTGGAGGCGGCGCGGCTGGACGGGGCGGGTGAGATACGCCTCTTCACCCGGGTCGTGATGCCGCTGGGCGGTCCGGCCATCGCCTCGCTCGGGATCTTCCAGTTCCTGTGGGTCTGGAACGACATGCTGGTCGCGCTGATCTTCGCGGACTCGGGGTCGCCGCCGATCACGGTGGCGCTCCAGCAGCAGGTGCGCCAGTTCGGCAACAACATCGACGTGCTGGCGCCCGGCGCCTTCGTCTCGATGGTGATCCCGCTCGCGGTCTTCTTCGCCTTCCAGCGCCAGTTCGTCTCCGGCGTGATGGCGGGGGCGGTCAAGTAGCGGTTACGTCACAGAGCGGGGCACTCCGGCCGGCCGGCGGGGGTGCCCCGCACCCGTGTGCAGCCCCTGGTCGCGGGCCTCGCGGGCGCCCGCCATGGGCCCGCACGCCCCGAATCGCCCAAGGTTCACTTACTGTCCTGGGTAGTATGATAAGTGGGGCCTACATCAGCCGCGCGGTCGACCGCTCACGGGCCCGACGCGCCCGTCTCTTCGGCCTTCGTACGCCTGCCCGCCCCCTGACCCGTCCTGCGGAGCCCGTCCCAGTACGCTGTGTGCTCTCCCAGTACGCACAGTCCGAGAAAGAGTCCGTATGCCCCGGCTGAGTGTCATCATCCCCGTCCGTCGCGCCCGAGGCAGTCTGCGCGAGTGCCTGGAGTCGGTGCTCACCCAGTCGTTCACGGACATCGAGGTCATCGGGGTGGACGACGGCGCACCGGACGGCTCGGGCGTGGTCCTGGACGAGTTCGCCGCGCGCGACAGCCGCGTCCGGGCCGTGCACCTGGAGCCGGGCGCCGGGGCGCACGGCCGCCGGAACGCCGGGATCGAGGAGGCCGCCGGGGAGTACGTCCTCTTCCTGGAGGGCTACTACGTCCTCCTGCCCGAGGCGCTCCAGGCCGTCGCGGACCGGCTGGACGCCACCGGCGACCCGGACGTGCTGCTCTTCGGCCACCAGAAGCGCCCCTTCCGCGGCAAGGTCCGCTCGACCCGGTCCCTGCAGAAGCTGGACGGCATGCCCGAGGGCCCGTTCACCCTGGCGACCCGCCCGGACCTCCTGGACATCGCCCCGGTCTCCTGGAACCGGGCGGTCCGCCGCGCGGTCCTGGAGCGCGAGACCGTGACCTTCGGCCCGGGCCCGCACGGCGAGCGGATGTACGCGCTGGCGACCGTCGCCGTCGCGGCCTCGGTGGCCACACTGGGCACCGCCTGCGTCGAGCACCGCCAGCAGCGCTATCTGCCCGGCCTCGTGGACGACGTGGAGCCCCGCACGGGCTCGACCCCGCTGGAGCTGGTCGAGGCCTACGACGCGCTGCTGACCTTCGTGGAGGCGCGCCCGGCCCTGAAGCCCGTGCGCGGCCTCCTCTTCGACCGCGCCGTGCAGGAGCTGCTGACCGCGTACCCGACGGTGACCAAGCGCCGCCGGCAGTACGTGGGCGCGGTCGGCGCGTTCCACAGCGCGCACCGCCCGGAGGGCTTCAAGTTCCCCGGCGGCACCAAGGGGCTGCGCCCGCAGCTGATGGGCGGCGGCAAGTACACCGCGCTCGGCGCCCTGGACACCGCCCTCGCCACCCGCCGCAGCCTGCGCGCCGCGCCCACCACGGCCCGCGCCAAGGCGAAGAAGCAGTTCACCAAGCGGTACTACAAGGCGCAGCGCAAGCTGCCGCTGGACCCGAAGCTGGCCGTGTACGCCGCCTACTGGAACCGCGGGGTGAGCTGCAACCCCGAGGCGATCTACCGCAAGGCGAAGGAGCTGGCGCCCGACGTCCACGGTGTCTGGGTGGTGTCGAAGAAGAACGTGGACTCGGTGCCCAAGGGCGTCGACTACGTGGTGCCCGGGACCCGCCGCTACTGGTCGGTGCTGGCCCGTGCCACGTACTTCTTCAACAACGTCAACTTCCCGGACCACCTGGTCAAGCGCCCCGGCCAGATCCATGTCATGACGCACCACGGCACCCCGCTGAAGATCATGGGCATGGACCAGCAGAACTACCCGGCCGCCGCCCAGGGGCTCAACTTCGACCGGCTGCTGAAGCGCGTGGACCGCTGGGACTGGAGCGTCTCCGCCAACCCGCACTCCACCGAGGTCTGGTCCCGCGCCTACCCGAGCGCGGCCCGCCCGCTGGAGACCGGCTACCCGCGCAACGATGTCTTCGCGACGGCCACCGAGGAGCAGATCGCCAAGATCCGCGAGGACCTGGGCATCCGCCCCGGCCAGCGCGCCGTGCTCTACGCGCCGACGCACCGCGACTACGAGGCGGGCTTCACCAACCGCCTGGACCTGGACCGGTTCTGCGCGGCCGTCGGCCCGGACACCGTGGTCCTCATGCGCGCCCACTACTTCTACGGCGGCTCGGGCCTCCCGGAGAACGCGTCGGTCATCGACGTCTCCACGTACCCGCGCGTCGAGGACCTGTGCCTGGCGGCGGACGCGCTGGTCACCGACTACTCCTCGGTGATGTTCGACTACGCCCACCTGAACCGCCCGATCGTGATCCTCGCCCCGGACTGGGAGACGTACCGCACGGTCCGCGGTGTCGTCTTCGACCTGCTGTCCGGGCAGCCGGGCGAGACGCCGGGCGCCGTGGCCACGGACACGGACGAGCTGGCGGCGATCTTCACCGACGGCAGCTGGAACAGCCCGGAGAACGAGGCGCTGCTCAAGGCGTTCAAGGAGCGCTTCTGCCCGTACGACGACGGCCGCGCCGCCGAGCGCGTGGTGCGCCGCGTGCTGCTCGGCGAGGAGTCCTAGACCGTACGACGCCGAGGGGCCCGTCACCGGAACGTTCCGGCGGCGGGCCCCTCGGCGTACCGCGGCTAGCGTTGCTGACCGGCCATGACCGTGATCAGGCCGACCACGACGAGCAGCGAGCCGCCCCAGGTCCACAGCGAGGTCCGCTCGTGCAGCACGGTCGCCCCGGCCAGCACGATCAGCAGGTAGCCGAGCGCGTTGAAGGGGTACGCGACGGAGAGCGGCACCTTCGCCAGCGTCGTCATCCAGGCGAGCGCGGACACCGCGAAGACCAGCAGCCCGAACACGACCCAGGGGCTGCCCGCGGCACGCAGGGCGACGGAACCGCCGTCGCGCCCGGCGGCGGCCGCGGCGCCCTTCATCCCGTGCTTGAGCATGATCTGGCCGCCCGCCGAGGAGAACACGGCGAACAGGAGCAGCAGCACACTGGGGAGGGTCAAGGACTTGCTCCTGACTGCGGGGGCGGGGGGTTCGGGCGCCCGGGCGGGCGCGGTTCCGGGGCGGGGCGCCTCAGACACCGACCCGGTCGGCGGGGACGTACTGTCGGTTGAGGATGTCCTGTACATCGACGTGCTCTCCAGCGATGATCGTCTCGGCCGCGTGCGGGGTGAGCAGGGCGACGTGCTGATAGCCGAACAGCGTCGGCCGGACCCGGGTCAGCAGCCTCGACGCCCCGCCGAGCACGGCGGCGAGCGGTCCCCTGCCGAGCAGCGACCAGAACGGCGCTCCGGTGGAGGAGAGTTCGAGGACGTCGTAGCCGGCGGCGCGCACGGTGCGGCGCAGGCTGGCCCGGGTGAAGAAGCGCAGATGCGTTTCGTCGAGGATGCCCCGGCGGTCGTAGTCGAAGGCGCCGACGGCGACCCGCAGCCGGGAGTACCAGTGGCTGAAGTTGGGAACGGACAGCAGCAGCCGGCCGCCGGGGCGCAGCACGCCGGCCGCCTCGGCGAGGACGCGTTCGGGGCGGGACAGGTGCTCGATGACGTCACCGGCGACCACGTAGTCGAAGCCGGTCCCGGCCTCGGCGGGCAGCCCCTCCTCCAGGTTGGCGAGGTGGAAGTGGCTGCACCGGTCGCGGACGCCGGGCACCTCCACGTAGTCGACGCCGGTCACCTCGTGGCCGAGGGACTCCAGCCGCTCGGCGAACAGTCCGCCGGAGCAGCCGAGGTCCAGGACGCGGCCGGGGGGCAGCGCGCGCATCTTCTCCAGGATGACCGCGTGCGAGGAGCCGTCGCCCTCCTTGAAGGCGTACTCGACGGGCTTGGGGATCCACCGGCAGGTTCCGAACCCCTTGACGGCCAGCCGGTATTCGAGGACGTCCTTGACGACGTCCTTGGCGTACTTCATGCCGTTGACGTAGCAGATCTCGTCGCCGTAGTAGGTGGGGACGGGGATCTCCTTGATCCGCATGCCCGCGTTCAGCAGCTGCACGATGATCTGGGTGTCGAAGTCGAAGGCGTCGGTGTTCCGGTCGACCGGCAGCTGCTTGAGGGCGGCGACGCTGTACGCGCGGTAGCCGGAGTGGAATTCGGTCAGGTCCGAGCCCAGGAGGCCGTTCTCCAGCCGGGTGAGGATGCGGTTGCCGAGCCACTTGTACACCGGCATGCCGCCCTTGAGCGCGCTGCCGGACGTCATCATCCGGGACCCGAACACGGCTTCGCACTCGCCGCGTTCGATGGGCGCGACCATCTCGGGAAGCAGTTCGGGGGCGTACTGCCCGTCGCCGTGCAGCAGCACGATGATGTCGAGTCCGTGCTCGGCGGCCAGCGCGTATCCGGCCTTCTGGTTGCCGCCGTAGCCGAGGTTCTTGGTGTGCCGCATCACGACGGTACGGGGCATGCCCTCGGCCTGCGACCAGCGGCAGCCGGCCGTGAAGGTGGCGTCGTGACTCGCGTCGTCGAGGATGAGGATCTCGTCGATCCGCGACCGGAAGTCCTCCGGAATCCGGTCGAGGGTCTTCTCCAGGGTTGTCTCCGCGTTGTACGCGACCACCAGGATGCCGATCCTGGGGCTCGGGCTTTCCTTCACGGGGCGTTCTCCAGTTGCGGTCGGGGTCGGGGTGTGCGGGATCAGTCGACGGTGGAGCAGGAGCGGAATTCCGTACGGGGTGCGGAGATCGGCGCCCGCTCGGCGGGTGTGGTGTCCGGGGGCGCGGCGAGGATGCGGCGGGCGCCGGTGAGCAGGCCCGCCGCCAGCACGAACCAGCCGGCCGCGCCCAGGTAGAGCACGGGCTCGCTCCAGCGCACGGCGGACCGCCCGCTGTAGCCGAGGACGGCGACCAGGCCGACGACCGCGCTGTACGCGAACCCTTCGGCCGGGCCGAGCACGAACATCCCGGCGGCGGCCCAGGTCAGGTACTGCAGTCCGGACGCGGTGGACAGGAGCAGCAGCAGGCCCAGCGTGACGGCGACGACGCCGGGCGCCTCGGCGGGCCGCAGCCAGGCGAGCCCGACGCCCGCGGCCACGCAGACCAGCACGAAGAGGAAGTGGCCGCCGCCCTGCATGAACGCGATGACCGGATCGGGCAGGCCGAGGACGTCCGCGAACCGCACGAGCCCCCACAGCCGGTAGCTGCCGCCCGCGTACTCCAGGACGTTGTGCACCAGGTCCATGGGCACGGTCAGCAGCACAGGGCCCCACACGAGCGCGGTGACCCCGGCGAACCCGGCGGCGAAGCGGACCAGGACCGGCCGCCCGCCGCGCAGCGCGGCCACGAAGAGGGCCGGGATCACCACGACCGGGATGAACTTGACGCTGATGGACAGCGCCGCCGCGACGCCCGCCGCGAGGGGTGCCTTCCGGTCGGCCAGGAGGTGGGCGGCGGCCAGCGCGAAGGCGACGGCGACGGCGTCGGTGTTGCCGTGGTAACCGGAGGTCGCGATGAGCACCGGACTGACGGCGACCCCGATCCCGCAGAGCATCGCCGTGCGTACGGCGGCCCGGCGGCGGACGATCTCGAACACGAGGACCGCGCAGGCGAAGTCGGCGGCCGACGCGGGGACGCGGATCAGCGTGGCGAAGGAGAAGCCGAGTTCGGTGAGGCGGTCGAGGCCCAGCAGCATCCATCCGGCCAGTGGCGGGTGGTTGTAGACGGGGAGCCCGGGCAGCGGGTGCGCGTAGACGCGGACGGGGCCGTACCCGGTGATGGCCTTCGCGAACCCCGCGAAGATCCGCACGTCGGCGGGGCCGGGCGAGTTGGCCGCGATGATCATGCGGGTGAGGAGGCCCGCGGTCGCCGCGACGAGCACGGCGGCCCTGGCCCGTCGCACGTCCGTTTCGCCCCACATTCGGATACCCATGAAAGCAGAACGTAGCAAGGCGGCGACGCTATGCGACGCAGCGAATCGTCACCGTGGCGTAAACCGTGGGTGATGCCCGGCCCCGGGAACGCCGATGCCCGGCCGGTGCGGACCGGCCGGGCGTCGTGGCTCCATCAGGGGCGGTTACAGCATGCGGTCGACCACGCGGGCGGTGGCCCGGCCGTCGTCCAGGTCGCAGAAGTCGTGCCGGAACTGCTCGTACGCCTTGGCGTGTCCGGCGATGGCCTGCTCCGGGTCCTTCAGCGCGGCGATCAGGTCGTCGGAGCCCGGGATCAGGGGCCCGGGCGCCCGCTTCTCGAAGTCGAAGCTGAAGCCGCGCAGCGTGTCGCGGTAGTGCTCCAGGTCGTACGTGTGGAAGAGCATCGGCCGCCCGGTCTGGGCGAAGTCGAACATCAGCGAGGAGTAGTCGGTGACCAGGGCGTCGCTGATGAGCATGAGTTCGCCGACGTCCGGGTAGCGCGAGACGTCCTTGACGAAGCCCGTACCGCTGTCCGGGAGCCGGTCGGTGACCATGTAGTGACGACGCACCAGGAGCACGGTGTCCTCGCCGAGTTCGCGTTCGGCGGCGGCCAGGTCGAGCTGGAGGCCGAGCGAGTAGCGCCCGCCGCCGAGGCGCTGGTCCTCGCGCCACGTCGGTGCGTACAGGACGACGCGCTTGCCGGCCGGGATGCCCAGCTTCTCGCGTACCGCCATGGCGACCTTGGCGCGGTCCGGGGCGTGGAAGATGTCGTTGCGCGGGTAGCCGCACTCCAGCACCTCGCCCTCGAAGCCGAACGAGCGGCGCAGGACCGGCGTGGAGAACGTGTTCGGCGAGACCAGGAAGTTCCACTGCTTGGCCCGCTCGGCGAGGGTCGCGATGTACCCGGCGTTCGCCTGGGCGGTGCCCGCGAGTTCGAGGCCGATGCGCTTGAGCGGGGTGCCGTGCCAGGTCTGGACCACCGTCTGGTCCTCGCGGCGCACGAACCACTCGGGCAGCTGCGTGTTGGTGATGACGTAGCGGCTGCGGGCCAGCGCCTCGTGCCAGGCGGCCGAGCCGTGCTCGACGGCGGTGGTGCCCTCGGGGACGATCGCCTGCTGGTCGCGGACGACCCAGATGTGCTCCACCTCGGTGCCCCGGCGCACCAGCTCCTCGTAGACGGCGCGCGGCGAGTCCGAGTACTGGCGGCCGTCGAAGGTGCTGTAGAGCGCGGCGGCGCGCAGCGGCTCGGAGCGCTGTGCCGCGTACGCCTCGCTCAGCAGCCTCTTGGCGCGCGGGCCGCGCTCGGCGGCGGTGAGCACGGAGCCGGAGACGACGAGGAGCTGGTCGCCGAAGCGGCGCTCCAGGGTGTAGTCGCGGCCGTCGAGCCGGCGGGTGGCGGGCAGGGTGTGGAACGCGGAGGCGGGGATCCGCAGTGCGCGGTCGCCGCTCTCGTCGGCGGCGCCCTTGTCCCGGAAGAAGAAGTACCAGTTGCCCTCGCCGAGCGGCACTGCGCCGCCCGGCCCCTCCACGGCGTCCGGCCGCAGCTCGGCGCGGAAGCGGCGGGCGCCCTCGGGTCCGGTGAAGTCGACCGGGAAGATCTGCTCCTCGCGGTGGGCGCTGTTCTGCACGACCAGCTCGACCGGGTGGGCCGGGTCCTCGGGGAAGGTGCCCTCCAGGAACAGCCGGCCGTCGTCCGTCCAGCTGGCCAGCTCGACGGCGGGCTGCACGGGGCGGTCGCCGATCACCACGTTGCCGCGCGCGCTGACGGTGAGGGCCAGCTCGCGGCGGACGCCGTCCGGCCCGTCGGCCAGCGGGTAGCGGCCGGGGTGGACCGAGCCGGGCGCGTCGAGCGACGCCTTCAGGCCCTTGCCGACCAGGTGGACGCTGTACGAGACGGTCTTCGGGGCGTCCTCGCCGGCGGGGCGGTTCTCCTCGACCGAGGCGATCGGCAGCTCGGCGGTGAAGCGGTTCCAGCCGGCACCCGCGCCGGAGCCCACGGTGACGGGGACCTCGACGGTGGTCTTGGTGGCGCCGTGCGTCAGGACCAGGGTCAGCTCGTCCTTGACCAGGCGGGCCCGGACCACGCCGGTCACCTTGACGGTGCCGGGCCGCTCGCCGGGGCCGTGGGTCTCGAAGCGGGCGTCGACGCGCTCGGAGTGCAGCACCAGCTTGTCGCCCTCGAAGGCGGGGACGATGCGGTGGTCGCCGTCGGGGCGGTGGACGGGGGGCGCGACGGACGCCTCGCGGACCGAGGGGAAGGCGCGCCGCAGCAGGCCGCCGCGGGCGATGCCCACCTGGAACTGGAAGGTGAGCTGCTTGGGGCCGTTGTCCGCCTGGATGCGGAGCTTGGAGGCGTCGACGGAGGTCTCGAAGCCGGCACGGTGGTAGTCGTGCAGGCTCTGCCGGGAGCGGGCGGTGGCCTCGGGCTCGTCGGTGCGGCGCAGCCGGAGCGGGACGACGTGGCGCCGCCCGGCGCGCAGCCAGCCGATCCGGAACTCACTGGCCCCGGAGGTGACCGGCAGGTTGCGGATGTACGCGTAGCCGCTGAGGTGCAGCTTGCCGTCGCGCCACTGGGCGTCGCGCAGCCGGGCGGCGAGCGGCAGGTCGCGGTCGGCGACACGCGCCACGGGCGCGGGCACGGGCCGGGTGAGCACGGGGTAGTGGGCCACGCGCTTGCGCATCCCGCTGACCTCGAACGCGCCGGGCTCCCGCTTCTCCTGGAGGAGCAGCGCCAGCAGCTCCTCCATGCGGTGCTCGCGCACCAGGTACCACATCACGCGCAGGCGCAGCGGCAGCCCGTCGAGCACCGCGGGGTCGACCTGGTCGATGAACTTGTTGGTGTACGTGAGGAACGCGTCCCGGTACTCCTGGTCACCGTCCGGCAGGACCTCCATGAAGTACCAGAGGTCGTTGGCCAGCGCGTGGGCCTCGTAGTGGTTCTTGTCGGCGGGGGTGCGCTTCTCCGCCAGGAACTCGGAGACGCCCTGGACGTGGGCGACGCGGTCGTGGATGCCGCGGACGACGGCCCGGCTGGTGGTGATGGAGCCGGGGCGGTCGCGCCAGTAGTAGACGGGGTCCTTGACGATGTCGACGGAGCCGGCCAGGAAGTGGGCGGGCAGCACGACGGGGATGTCCTCGTACAGCGCGCCGACCGGGAAGGCGAACTCGTGCTTGTCCCAGAAGGAGCGGCGGAAGACCTTGTTGCAGGCGATGCGGTCGCCGAGGAGGTCCAGGTCGCGCGAGACGTGGGTGCGCTTGCGCGTGGTGGCCATGGGCTTGCGGAACATCGGCGACTGCACCAGCTTGCCGCCGGCGCGCAGCCGCAGGACGTTGCCGGACGCCAGGTCCGAGCCGGTCTCCTCCAGCGATTCGACCAGCAGCTCGTAGGCGTTCGGCGGGATGATGTCGTCGCTGTCGCAGAAGGCCAGGTAGCGGCTCTCCGGGTGGGCGTTGCGGAAGCCGGTGTTACGGGCGTGCCCCAGTCCGCCGTTCTTCTGCCTGACCAGCTTGAAGCGGTCGTCGCTCGCGGCGAACTCGGCGGCCAGCGCGGCGCTGCCGTCGGTGGACCCGTCGTCGACCATCACCACCTCGAGGTCGGTCATGGTCTGCTCCGCGAGGGACTTCAGACAGTCCGTCAGGAAGAGTTCCACGTTGTAGACGGGGACAACGACACTGAGCCGTGGCGGCATGTTGAGCACGTCCGTTCATCAAGGGCCTGGCTATCCGTAGGGCTCAACCGCAGGGGCGGTCGGGGGTCACCGGTTACGGTCCCGAACGAGTGACTGCGCCTGCACCGTGCTCGCCCCGTGCACATGCTCCGGAAGGCCCGGTGGGCGGCCCGCCCACCAGATTAACCGATCGAAGGGTGACCCCTACAAGCACGCTGGCACACCCCCGCCGGCCGCCGTCAGGCGGGGTCCGCGCCGTGTGTGAGCGCCGCCACGGCGGAGGCCGCGAGGTCGTCCAGATACTCCGGGGGCAGTTCGCCCCGGACCACCGCGAGTCGCCAGTAGAGCGGGCCGACGATCAGGTCGAGGGCGCGGTCGGGGTCGCTGCCGGGCGGCAGCTCGCCGCGTGCGACGGCGTCCCGGACGACCACGGCGGCGACGCCCTGCTGCGGGTCGAGCAGGGCGGCCTTGATGGCGTCGGAGATCTCCGGGTTCCTGGCCGCCTCGACCAGCAGGTCCGGGATGACCTGGGAGGCCAGCGGGTGGCGCAGGGCGTACGCGGCCAGTTCGAGCACGGCGCGCACGTCCCCGTACAGGGAGCCGGTGGCGGGGGCGGGCATGCCCTGCGCGGCGACGGCAGAGACCAGGTCCAGGACCAGGTGCAGCTTGGACTTCCAGCGCCGATAGACGGCGGTCTTGCCGACACCGGCCCGGCGGGCGATGCCCTCGATGGACATCCGGGCGAACCCGACCGCGGCGAGCTCCGCGAACACCGCGCTGCGGATGGCGTCGGTCACGTCCTCACGCAGGACGGCGGCTCCCGCCGGGGCTCGGCGGCGGCTTCCGGGGTCGGTGGTCATGGCCGAATCATAGTCCGCGACGACGAAACGGTTGCGTTCCGACGTCGGCACGTCCTACCCTCGACGTTGCGACGATACGGTCCCGTCCCGTCGCCGGGCGCGTCTTCCCCGCCCGCACGCCGTGCCCCCGCCTGCCCGCCTCCCGTCGAAAGCGATCGTGGTGAGCCAGACAACAGCCCCGGCCCCGGTGGACAGCCCGCCGCCCCCCTCCCCGCCCGTGTACGGCTCCGGCGAGCTCGCCGCGCTGGCCGCGCGGCACGGGCTGACCGTGAGCGGGGCGCGGCCCTCGCTGCCCGCGTACGTACGGCAGCTGTGGGGCCGGCGCCACTTCATCACGGCCTTCGCCACGGCCAAACTCACCGCCCAGTACAGCCAGGCGAAGCTCGGCCAGATCTGGCAGATCATGACCCCGCTGCTCAACGCGACGGTCTACTACTTCATCTTCGGCATCCTGATGAAGACGAAGCACGGCGTGCCCGACTTCGTGCCGTTCCTGGTCACGGGCGTCTTCATCTGGACCTTCACCAGCTCCTCGATCACCGCCGGCACGCGGGCGATCAGCGGCAACATCGGCCTCGTAAGGGCGCTGCACTTCCCGCGCGCCTCGCTGCCGATCGCGCTCGCCCTGCAACAGCTCCAGCAGCTGCTGTTCTCGCTGGGCGCGCTGGTCCTGATCCTGTTCGCCTTCGGGCAGTATCCGCGGCCGGCCTGGCTGCTCGCGGTCCCCGCGCTGGCCCTGCAGGCCGTGTTCAACACCGGCATCTCGATGGTCATGGCCCGCCTGGCCGCGCGCACCCCGGACATCGCCCAGCTCACCCCGTTCGTGCTGCGCACCTGGATGTACGCCTCGGGCGTGATGTGGAGCATGGACACGATGCTGCGCGGCGACCGGGTGCCGGACTGGGTGAAGCTGGCGCTCGAACTGAACCCGGCGGCCGTCTTCATCGATCTGGTGCGCTTCGCGCTCATCGACAGCTTCGGCGCGAACCAGCTGCCCCCGCACGTCTGGGCGGTCGCGGCCGGCTGGGCCCTGGTGTGCGGCGCGGGCGGCTTCGTCTACTTCTGGAAGGCCGAGGAGAGTTACGGACGTGGCTGATCCCCTGATCCCGACGGTCGTCGTGGACGACGTCCACATCACGTACAAGGTCAACGGCGCCCGCACCGGGCGCGGCAGCGCCACCTCGGCGCTGAGCCGGATCGCCTCGCGGCGGCAGGCTCCGGGGGTGCGCGAGGTGCACGCCGTCAGGGGCGTCAGCTTCGCCGCGTACAAGGGGGAGGCGATCGGGCTGATCGGCTCCAACGGCTCGGGCAAGTCCACGCTGCTGAAGGCCATCGCGGGCCTGCTGCCCGCGTCGAAGGGCCGCGTCCACACCCACGGCCAGCCCTCGCTGCTCGGCGTCAACGCCGCGCTGATGGGCGACCTGACCGGCGAGCGCAACGTGGTGCTCGGCGGCCTCGCGATGGGCATGACGCGCGCGGAGATCCGCGAGCGCTACGACGGGATCGTGGACTTCTCCGGCATCAACGAGAAGGGCGACTTCATCACCCTGCCGATGCGCACGTACTCCTCCGGCATGGGCGCCCGCCTCCGCTTCTCGATCGCCGCCGCGAAGGACCACGACGTCCTGTTGATCGACGAGGCCCTCTCCACGGGCGACGCCCGCTTCCAGCAACGCAGCAAGACCAGAATCCGAGAACTGCGCGAACAGGCCGGCACGGTCTTCCTGGTGAGCCACCACAACAAGTCCATCACCGAAACCTGCGACCGAGCCCTGTGGCTGGAGTCGGGAACCCTCCGCATGGACGGCCCGGCGAAGGAAGTAATGGCGGAGTACGAACGCTTCACGGGGAAGCGGTAGGCAAAGAGATGCCCTGAATCGCCGGGCGGGCTCCATGGAGCCCGCCCGGCGACATGAGACCTGCCGCACTTCCCCAGCCTGTCCGGCCACATCCAGCCCGCCCGGCGATTGAGGGCATCTTTGAGCCCGCCCGGCGATTCAGGGCATCTTTTGAGCCCGCCCGGCGATTGAGGACAAAGGGGTGGGCGGCCACGGACCCGCAGCCGCCCACCCCACCCGCGGCGCAGCCTAGACGTGCGTACGAAGCAACGTCCGCATCGTCCGCATAGCCACCGACAGGTTCGCCAGATCGAACGCGTCCGACCCCTGGATCTCCTCCAGCGTCGACCGCGACCGAGCCAGAATCGCCGCGTTCTTCTCCTCCCACGCCTCGAACCGCTCCTGCGGCGACGACGCCCCGTTGCCCGCACTCAGCACATCGGCCGTCAGCGCCGCATGCGCCGCGTACAGGTCCTCGCGGATCGACGCCCGCGCCATCGACTGCCACCGGTCCGCCCGCGGCAGCTCGATGATCCGGTCCATCAGCTGCGTGATCCCCAGCCGGTCCGCGAGGTCGTAGTACACCTCGGCGACGGCCAGCGGCTCCTTGCCCGTACGGTCGGCGATCGCCACGACGTCGAGCGCGGGGAAGACCGAGGAGAAGCCGGCGACGCGCTGCGCCAGCTCGTCCGGGACGCCCGCCTCGGTCAGCTCGTCAAGGATGCCCTGGTACCACTCCTGGTCGGCGCCCTTCAGCATCTTCGGCAGCGCCGCCCAGACCTGCTCGACCCCGTCACGGAAGAAGTCGACCGTCTCGGAGATCGCCAGCGGCTGCGGCCGGTTGCCCAGCAGCCAGCGCGAGCCGCGCTCGACGAGCCGCCGCGAGTGGAGCCGGATGCGGGTCTGGACATCGGCGGCGACCTCGTTGTCGAGGGCTTCCACCGCGTCCCAGACCGAGCTGAGCCCGAAGATCTCGCGGGCCGCGAACTGCGCGCGCACGATCTCCTCGACGGAGGCGCCGGTCTCCTCCCGGAATCGGTGCAGGAAGGTCGAACCACCGCTGTTGACGGTGTCGTTGACCAGAACCGTGGTGATGATCTCGCGCCGCAGGGCATGCGCGTCGACCGCCTCGGGATAGCGCGAGCGCAGCTGCTCCGGGAAGTAGGCGTGCAGCAGCTCCTGCAGGTGCGGGTCGTCCGGCAGGCTTGTCCCGATCAGCTCCTGCGCCGCCGTGATCTTCGTGTAGGCGAGCAGCACGGCCAGCTCGGGCTGCGTGAGCCCCTTGCCGGCGTTCAGCAGCTCGCGGATCTGCCGGTCGCTGGGCAGGAACTCCAGCGCCCGGTCGAGGTAGCCGTCGCGCCCGAGCCGCCGCATGAAGCGCTGCTGGGCGTGGAGCAGAGAGGGCGCCTGGGCGACCGAGTTGGCCAGGGCCGTGTTCTGCGCGTAGTTGTTGCGCAGCACCAGGTGCCCGATCTCGTCGGTCATCTCGGCGAGCAGCTTGTTGCGCTGCTTGACGGTCATGTCGCCGTCCCGCACCAGACCGTTGAGCAGGATCTTGATGTTGACCTCGTGGTCGGAGGTGTCGACCCCGGCGCTGTTGTCGATCGCGTCGGTGTTGATCCGGCCGCCGTCCCGGGCGAACTCGATGCGGCCGAGTTGGGTGGCCCCGAGGTTGCCGCCCTCGCCGACGACCTTGGCGCGCAGGTCCGCGCCGTTGACGCGGATCGCGTCGTTGCCCTTGTCGCCGACGTCCGCGTTCGACTCGGCGGTGGACTTGATGTACGTGCCGATGCCGCCGTTCCAGAGGAGGTCGACGGGGGCCTGGAGGACGGCCTGCATCAGCTCGGCGGGCGTCATCTTGCTGACCCCGGCCTCGATGCCCAGCGCCTCGCGCATATGGGCGTTGACCGGGATGGACTTGGCGCTGCGCGGGTGGACGCCGCCGCCCGCGGAGATCAGCTCCTTGTCGTAGTCCGCCCAGGAGCTGCGCGGCAGGTCGAAGAGGCGGCGCCGCTCGGCGTAGGAGGTGGCGGCGTCCGGATTCGGGTCGATGAAGATGTGCCGGTGGTCGAACGCGGCGACGAGCCGGATGTGCTCGGAGAGCAGCATGCCGTTGCCGAAGACGTCACCGGACATGTCACCGACGCCGACGACCGTGAAGTCCTCGGTCTGGGTGTCGTGGCCGAGTTCGCGGAAGTGCCGCTTGACGGACTCCCAGGCGCCCCGGGCGGTGATGCCCATGCCCTTGTGGTCGTAACCGGCCGAACCGCCGGAGGCGAACGCGTCCCCGAGCCAGAAGCCGTACGCGACGGCGACCTCGTTGGCGATGTCGGAGAACTTCGCGGTGCCCTTGTCGGCGGCGACGACCAGGTACGTGTCGTCCTCGTCGTGCCGGACGACGTCCTTGGGCGGGACGACCTCGCCGGCCACCATGTTGTCGGTGATGTCGAGGAGCGCCGAGATGAAGGTGCGGTACGCGGCGATGCCCTCGGCCATCCAGGCGTCCCGGTCGGACGGGTCGGGCAGCTGCTTGGCGACGAAGCCGCCCTTCGCGCCCACCGGCACGATGACGGTGTTCTTCACCATCTGCGCCTTGACCAGGCCCAGGATCTCCGTACGGAAGTCCTCGCGCCGGTCCGACCAGCGCAGGCCGCCGCGGGCGACCTTGCCGAAGCGCAGGTGGACGCCCTCCACCCGGGGCGAGTAGACCCAGATCTCGAACGCCGGGCGGGGCGCGGGCAGGTCCGGGATGGACTGCGGGTCGAACTTCATCGAGACGTACGCGTGCGGCTCGCCGTCGTCCGCGTGCTGGAAGAAGTTGGTGCGCAGGGTGGCCTTGATGACAGTGAGGAAGGAGCGCAGGATGCGGTCCTCGTCGAGCGAGGCGACCTGGTCGAGGGCCCCGTCGAGCTCTTCGAGGAGCCCGTCGGTCAGCTCCGTGCCCGCGCTCTGGCGGCCCGGCGACATCCGGGCCTCGAAGAGCGAGACGAGCAGCCGGGTGGTGTGGACGTTGTTCTGGAGGGTGGACTCCATGTAGTCCTGACTGAACGTGGAACCGGCCTGGCGCAGGTACTTCGCGTAGGCGCGCAGCACCATGGCCTGGCGCCAGTCGAGCCCCGCGCTCAGCACCAGCGCGTTGAAGCCGTCGTTCTCCGCCTCGCCGGTCCACACGGCGGCGAAGGCGTCCTGGAACCGCTCGCGCGCCCCGTCGGCCAGGTAGCCGCCGTTGGCGGTGGCCTGCGGCATCCGCAGCCCGAAGTCGTAGATCCAGGCGTGCGTACGGTCGGCGCAGCGCAGCTCGTACGGGCGCTCGTCCACGACCTCGACGCCGAGCCGCTGGAGGGCCGGCAGCACGGCGGACAGCGAGACCTGCTCACCTGTGCGGTAGATCTTGAAGCGGCGCTCACCGGGGGCGGCGCCGACGGGCTCGTACAGGCTGAGGGAGAAGCTCCGCTCGTTCTCCTTGAGCGCTTCGAGGTGGACGAGGTCGGCGACGGCGGCGCGCGCCGAGTGGTCGGCCTTGTACCCCTCGGGGAAGGAGTGCCCGTACTGGCGGAGGAGTTCGGCGGCGCGCTCCTCGCCGCACTCGGCGTTCAGCGCCTCCTGGAAGCCGTCGGCCCAGGAGCGGGCGGCCTCGACCAGGCGGGCCTCGATGCGGTCGGCCTCGGCGTCGGTGAGGCTGGGCAGCTCGCTGCCGGGCGCGACGCGGACGACGAAGTGCAGCCGGGAGAGGATCGACTCGGTGTTCCAGGCCGTGAAGTCGACGCTGGTGCCGTTCAGTTCCTCCTTGAGGATGTCGATCAGCCGCAGCCGCACACCGGTGGTGTAGCGGTCGCGCGGAAGGTAGACGATCGCGGAGTAGTAGCGGCCGTACTCGTCCTGGCGCAGGTAGAGGCGCAGCCGGCGCCGCTCCTGGAGGTAGAGCACCGAGGTGACGACGGAGCGCAGCTGGTCGACGGGCGTCTGGAACAGCTCGTCGCGGGGGTAGGTCTCCAGGATCTGGAGCAGGTCGCGGCCGTCGTGGCTGTTGGGCGTGAACCCGGCGCCCTCCAGCACCTCGGCGACCTTGCGGCGGATCACGGGGACCCGGCGCACGGACTCGGTGTAGGCGGCGGACGAGAAGAGGCCGAGGAAGCGGCGCTCTCCGATGACGTTGCCGTCGGCGTCGAACTTCTTCACGCCGACGTAGTCGAGGTAGCTGGGGCGGTGCACGGTCGCCCGGCTGTTGGCCTTGGTCAGGACGAGGAGCTTGTGCTCACGGGCCTTGGCGCGGGCGTCGGCGGGCAGCCGGTCGAAGGACGGGCTGACGGGGTGCGCCTCGTCCTCGGTGTGGTGCGGGTCGGAGCGCAGGATGCCGAGTCCGGTGCCGGGGACGGCGGCCAGCGAGTCGGAGTCCCGCAGCTCGTACTCGCGGTAGCCGAGGAACGTGAAGTGGTCGGCGGCGAGCCAGCGCAGCAGCTCCCTGGCCTCGTTGATCTCGTCGTCGGCGAGGTCGTCCAGCGGTTCGCCGGGCAGGTCGTCGGCGATGCGGAGCGCCGCACCCCGCATCTTCTCCCAGTCCTCGACGGTCTCCCGTACGTCGGACAGGACGCGCAGCAGGTCGACCTGGATCTGCTTGAGGTCCTCGCGGTCGGTCTCCCGGTCGATCTCGACGTGGATCCAGGACTCCACGAGGGCGTCGTGCGGCAAGCCGTCCTTGGCGTCCTTGGGGCCCTTGCCGCCGTTCCGGCGGGTGCCGTCGGTCAGGACCTCGACCAGCTTGCCGGTGACATCGCGGCGGACGACGACCTGCGGGTGGATGACGACGTGGATGCCGCGGCCCTGGCGGGAGAGCTCGTTGGTGACGGAGTCGACCAGGAACGGCATGTCGTCGGTGACGACCTCGACCACGGAGTGGCTGCACGTCCAGCCGTTCTCCTCGACGGTCGGGGTGTGCACCCGGACGTTCGCCTTGCCCTGGGGGCGCTCCTCGGCCAGCCGGTAATGGGAGGAGGCGGCACCGAAGACGTCGATCGGGTCCCGGCCCACGATGTCCTCGGGGGCGGTGTGCAGGTAGTAGCGCTGGAGGTAGGAGAGCAGGACGTCGTGGCGGGATCGCTCCTGCCCGGCCGCCGAGCCGTCGGCCCCGGCGGCCGCGACGTGCACCCGGGGGGCACCGCCCGGCCCGCCGACACCACCGCCCGGGCTGTTGTCAGCTACCTTGGCGGCCCGTGCGAGCAGCTCGGCCTTGGCTTCGTCCAGCTTGGTCTGCATGTCCTCTGGCTCCTGTCGCGCGCCGTTGCGTGACGTAGGTGAAAAGGTCGGCGTAACGCCACGACGCGGGGTTTCCGGTCGGGGTCGACGCTATGCCGCGATGAGAGACCGCCGGGACCGTATCGGCCGTTTCCAGCGGCCGGTCCGGGCGGGAGGGATCAGCCGAGGCAGCCCGGGCACGGTGGCGCTCCGGGCGCGGGCCGGGGGCTTCGCTGCCCCCGAGGCATATCGCGCTGATCACGGGACCAGGCTATCTCGCCCGCACCGGTGACCGTCACGATCCGGATGTGTACAAAAGAAGGCCGCGAAATTTGACACTCTGGACAGCGCGGACGCCTCGTCCGGAAAACTCCCCCGCTACGGGGCGCTGCCCGACGAGCGCGACCGGCTACCGGGTCAGCTGCTCGGCGAGCGCGATGGCCTCGGTCAGCGTGTCCACGACGGGCACACCGGCCTTCTCCAGGCTTGCACGGCTGTGCGAACCGCCCGTGTAGAGGACGGCCTTTGCGCCGGCGTGCGCGGCGGCCACGGCGTCGTCCACGGCGTCACCTATGACGACCGTGCGCTGCGGGGATATCCCGTCCATGGCGGCGAGATGCCGCCGCATGTACTCGGACTTGCTGCCACCGGACGGACCGGTGCGTCCGTCCACGCGTACGAAGTGCCGCTCGATGCCGAATCCGCGCACGACGGGGACCAGCTCTTCGTGCCGGTACATGCTCATGATCGACTGGCTGTGCCCGGTCAGCTGCCACCGGGCCAGCAGCTCGGCGGCCCCGGCGGTCAGCCCGCAGGCGTCACGCTGCTCGGTGTAGTGGCGGTGGAAGACCCCGTCCATCCGCTCCCACTCGGCGTCGGTGGGGAGCCGGCCCATCAGCCGCTCGTAGAACCGCGGTATCGGGATGCAGTACATCTCCCGGTACTGCTCGACGGTGATCGGCGCCAGGCCGACCTCGCCGAAGGCGGCGTTGGTCGCGCCGACGACGGCGGTGTTGTCGTCGAGCAGTGTGCCGTTCCAGTCCCAGACCAGATGCGTGCGGTGCTGTTCCCCCGGTGCGATCCCCATGCCGGAAACGGTACTCGCCCCCACTGACAACGACCCCGCCTACCCGATCAGGCCGGGGATCTCCTGCACCCCGAACCACAGCAGCTCGTGGTCCTCGGCGCCGTCGACGGTGAACTGCGCGTCGTCGTCCCCGAGGTCCGCCGCCCCCAGCGCGGCCGCGGCGGCGGTGACGTCCTCGTCCGCGTCGTCGGAGTCGACGTGCACCGCGGCGGCCTTGGCGAGCGGGACGGCGGAGGCGATCGTGACCTCGCCGAGCGAGGAGGCGTCCAGGATGTGGTCCGGGTCGGCGACCGCGTCCCCGTCGGCCACGTCGACGGCGACGACGACGCGGCGCCGGGCTGCCTGCGGGTCCCCGGCGACCAGCCGCAGCGAGGCGGAGGCGGCCCGGTTGAGGGCCGCGTACTCCAGCTCCTCGATGTCGTCGGAGACGTACCACTCGCGCAATGCCGGGGTGACGGCGTAGGCGGTGAGCGGACCGGGCCCCAGCTCACCGCCCCGGTGCGCGGCGGCGAGCCCGGCGAGGGTCAGGGGTACGTACACGCGCATGGGCTCGGCCGCTTTCGTAGTCGGAGACGCCCTCAGGATACGTGCGAGGTCCCCCTTTGGGGTTACGCGTACGCCCAGGCCCCCGTCCACCTCACGCCACCCGCTCACCCTGCCCACCCCGTCCCCAGCACGCCCCGCCGACCTGCCCGCCACCCGGACAGGTGAATCCCGCCGCACCTCATCCCCCCTCCCCGACACTTGCGACAAATCCGACTCCCCCGTAGAAGATCACCAACAGAAGTTACCGCTCGGTAAATCCGGGCCTCTGGAGCACGGGGGCGACAGATGACCACGAACAGGACCCGGCCCGCAGGACGCCAGGACACCCGCAGGCCCGAAGCCGTACCCGCCCAGCGCCACCGCGTCCCGAGGCGCATGCGCCCCCACCACTGGTTCGCGGAACGCCTGCTGGCGGTCCTGAGCGGCCAGCGCCCGGTCCACTGGATGCTGGGCCACACGATCGGCGACGCCTACGACCAGCTGGCGGAACTGGCCCCCACGACGCCCCTGCGCACCCGAGGCACCCGCCCGGTCATCCGCATGTGCCGAGGCGCCCAGCCGGCCCCCGGCGTGGTGGAGGCATGCGCGAGCATCGCCGCGGGCGAGCAGGTCCGGGCCATGGCCTTCCGCCTGGAACAGGGCCCGGACCTCCGCTGGCGCTGCGCGGCGGTGGAACTGGGCAACACCCCGATGCGGACACGGTGAGGCGACGGCCTGAGCGGCCCAGAGGACCGCCGGCGCCCCGACGTGCGTTGCCGGCCAGGAGGCCCGTACAGAGCCGCACAGACCCCCGTACGGGCCTCCCCCGGCCCCAGCGCGCGCCTCCCGGCCCAGCCGGCGTTCGAGGCGCGGGGGCCCGGGGCAGACCCCCGACCACCCCAGCGCACACCCCAGCCCCTCCGGCACTTGAGGCACGGGGCACGGGGCGGAGCCCCGGTTTCGGGAAGGGGCGGGTGGGGGACAAGGCCCGCCGCAGGCGCCCCCACCGCACCGCGCACCCCCAAAACCGGCTGGGCCGGACACCACCCGGTGCCCGGCCAGCCACAACCCAACGTCAGCGCAAGCTACTTCTTACGCCGCCGCCCCCCGGAAGACTTCTGCGCCTTGCGCCGCTCCGCACGGGTAAGCCCGTCCGACTCCGGCCCGGCACCGACCCCGGCACCGTCCCCGTTCGCGAAGTCGCCCTCGACCACCCCGCCCTCCCCGTCCACCGTGGGAGCGGAGAAGTGCAGCCGATCCGGCCGCTGCGGAGCGTCCAGCCCCTTCGCCCGGATCTCCGGCCGCGAGGCCGGCACCGCGTCCTCCTTGGACAGCGAGGTCGCCGCGTCCTCGACCGGCACCTCCTCGACCTGCTGCTCGACCTGGACCTCCAGGTTGAACAGGTAGCCGACGGACTCCTCCTTGATGCCCTCCATCATGGCGTTGAACATGTCGAAGCCCTCGCGCTGGTACTCGACCAGCGGGTCCTTCTGCGCCATGGCCCGCAGGCCGATGCCCTCCTGGAGGTAGTCCATCTCGTAGAGGTGCTCACGCCACTTGCGGTCCAGGACCGACAGCACCACGCGCCGCTCCAGCTCACGCATGATCTCGGAGCCGAGCGTCTTCTCCCGCTCGTCGTACTGCTCGTGGATGTCTTCCTTGACCGACTCGGCGATGAACTCCGCCGTGACCCCGGCCAGGTCCCCCGCCGTCTCCTCCAGCTCGGCGACGGTGACCTTCACCGGGTAGAGCTGCTTGAACGCGCCCCACAGCCGGTCGAGGTCCCACTCCTCGGCGAAGCCCTCCGCCGTCTCCTGGCGGATGTAGTCGTCGATCGTGTCGTCCATGAAGTGGCGGATCTGCTCCTGGAGGTCCTCGCCCTCCAGGACCCGGCGCCGCTCGCCGTAGATGACCTCGCGCTGCCGGTTGAGCACCTCGTCGTACTTCAGGACGTTCTTGCGCGTCTCGAAGTTCTGCTGCTCGACCTGGGACTGCGCGGACGCGATCGCCCGGGTCACCATCTTGTTCTCGATCGGCACGTCGTCCGGCACGTTGGCCATCGACATGACGCGCTCGACCATCTGCGCCTTGAACAGCCGCATCAGGTCGTCGCCGAGCGACAGGTAGAAGCGGGACTCGCCCGGGTCGCCCTGACGGCCGGAACGACCGCGCAGCTGGTTGTCGATACGGCGCGACTCGTGGCGCTCGGTGCCCAGCACGTACAGCCCGCCGAGGTCCTTGACCTCCTCGAACTCCGCCCGCACGGACTCCTCGGCCTTCTCCAGCGCGGCGGGAAGGGCGGCCGCCCACTCCTCGACGTGCTCGACGGGGTCGAGCCCGCGCTGCCGCAGCTCCGCCTCGGCCAGGTCGTCCGGGTTGCCGCCGAGCTTGATGTCGGTGCCTCGTCCGGCCATGTTCGTCGCGACGGTCACCGCGCCCTTGCGGCCGGCCTGGGCGACGATCGTCGCCTCCCGGTCGTGCTGCTTGGCGTTGAGCACCTCGTGCTGGACACCGCGCTTGGAGAGCTGCTGCGAGAGGTACTCCGACTTCTCGACGGAGGTGGTGCCGACGAGGATCGGCTGCCCCTTCTCGTGCTTCTCCGCGATGTCGTCCACGACGGCGGCGAACTTCGCCACCTCGGTGCGGTAGATCAGGTCCGACTGGTCGACGCGCTGCATCGGCCGGTTCGTCGGGATCGGCACCACACCGAGCTTGTAGATCTGGTGGAACTCGGCGGCCTCGGTCATCGCCGTACCGGTCATGCCGGAGAGCTTGCCGTAGAGGCGGAAGAAGTTCTGCAGGGTGATCGTGGCGAGCGTCTGGTTCTCGTCCTTGATGTCCACCCCTTCCTTCGCCTCGATCGCCTGGTGCATGCCCTCGTTGTAGCGGCGGCCGGCGAGGATACGGCCGGTGTGCTCGTCGACGATCATGACTTCGCCGTCGATGACGACGTAGTCCTTGTCCTTCTTGAAGAGTTCCTTGGCCTTGATGGCGTTGTTGAGGTACCCGACGAGGGGGGTGTTCACCGACTCGTACAGGTTCTCGATGCCGAGCCAGTCCTCGACCTTGGAGACACCGGACTCGTGGATCGCCACGGTCCGCTTCTTCTCGTCGACCTCGTAGTCGCCGGTCTCCTCGATGCCCTTGAGCGGGTTGCCCGCCTCACCCTTGGTGAGGCGCGTGACCAGCTTGGCGAAGTCGCCGTACCACTTGGTGGCCTGGTCGGCCGGACCGGAGATGATCAGCGGGGTACGGGCCTCGTCCACCAGGATCGAGTCGACCTCGTCCACGATCGCGAAGTTGTGGCCGCGCTGGACCAGCTCGTCCTTCGACCACGCCATGTTGTCGCGGAGGTAGTCGAAGCCGAACTCGTTGTTCGTGCCGTACGTGATGTCGCAGGCGTACTGCTCACGGCGCTGGGCCGGAGTCATGTTCGCGATGATGCAGCCGACGCTGAGGCCGAGGAACTTGTGGACCCGGCCCATCATCTCGGAGTCACGCGAGGCCAGGTAGTCGTTCACCGTGATCAGGTGGACGCCGTCGCCGGACAGGGCGTTCAGATACGCGGGCAGCGTGCCGACGAGGGTCTTGCCCTCACCGGTCTTCATCTCGGCCACATAGCCGAGGTGCAGCGCGGCGCCGCCCATGATCTGGACGTCGTAGTGGCGCTGGCCGAGGACGCGCTTGGCCGCCTCGCGGACGGTGGCGAACGCCTCGGGAAGCAGGTCGTCCAGGCTCTCGCCGTCCGCGTACCGTTCCTTGTACTCGTCGGTGAGCGCCCGCAGCTCGGCGTCGGAGAGGTTGACGAAGTCCTCTTCGATGGAGCTGACCTGGTCCGCGATGCGGTGCAGTTTGCGCAGGATCTTGCCTTCGCCTGCACGCATGAGCTTGTTGAAGACGGACACTGAGGCTGGTCTCCTTGCCGGTCGGGCCTGGGCACTGGGTCGTGTGATGGACTCGGGCACGGGCACGGCAGGTGGGCCCCACCGCAACGGTCATCGTAAGCGAGGACCCCGCCGCGCCGGGAGGGCTGCCACCGCGTTCTCCCCGCGGTGCCCTTCAGAGTCAACGGATGAAGGGCACCGAAGGTGCCGGGGAATCACGAAAAGTACTCGCGCCCTCACCGGCACCTCACCAGAATCCCTTCATGGAAGCCATCGAACCGCTCACCCTCACCACCGACCGCCTGCTGCTGCGACCCTTCGGCCCCGACGACACCGACACGGTGTACGAGGCGTGCCAGGACCCGGACATCCAGCGCTGGACGGTCGTCCCCTCGCCGTACACGCGCACCGACGCGGAGTTCTTCACGGAACGCCTCTCGCCCGAGGGCTGGCGGGACGGCTCGATGTACAACTTCGCCGTGGTGCCCCGTGAGGGCGGCCCCCTGATAGGCGCGCTCGGCATCAACCGCCGCACCGGCCCCGGCCTGTACGAGGTCGGCTTCTGGACCGCGAGGGAACAGCGCGGCCGTGGCTTCATGACCGAGGCCGTGCTGTGCGCCGCCCGGTGGTCCTTCACCGCGCTCGGCTGCGACCGGCTGGAGTGGAAGGCCGAGACCGGCAACCTCCCGTCGCGGGCCGTCGCGCTGCGCGCGGGCTTCCGCATGGAGGGAGAGCAGCGCTCGGGGCTGCTGAACAAGGGCGTACGCCGCGACGCGTGGATGGGCGCGCTGCTCCCCTGCGACCTGGGTCTGCCGGGGACCGCCGCCTACGTACCGCCGAGCGGTGTCAGTGCCGCCCCCTAGAGTGCGGAGCATGACGTCTGTGCAGCACCCCGCAGTCGAACTCTCCGCCGACCAGGCCCGCAGGATAGCCCTGAGGGCCCAGGGCTTCCTGGGCGCACCGGACCGCAGGTCGGGGGTGCCCGGGGTGCTGCGCCACCTCGGCGCCGTACAACTGGACACGATCTCGGTGCTGGCCCGCTCGCACGAGCTGATCCCTTACGCGCGCCTGGGCGCGATCGGGCGGCGCACCGTCGAGGAGGCGTACTGGTCGGGCGGCCGCGCCTTCGAGTACTGGTCGCACGCCGCGTGCATCCTGCCCGTCGAGGAGTGGCCGCACTTCGCGTTCCGCCGGCGCGCCTACCGGGCCCGGCCGCAGTGGTCCCACGACCTGCCGGACGGCGCGTACGACACCGTCATCAAGCAGCTGACCGCCGAGGGCCCGCTGACGGCGACGGAGCTGGGCGGCGCGAAGAACGGCGGGGAGTGGTGGGACTGGTCCGCCTCGAAGGTGGCCGTCGAACGGGCCCTGATGTACGGCGAGGTGGTGTGCACCGAGCGGCGCGGCTGGAAGCGGGTCTACGACCTCGCGGAGCGTGCCCTGCCCGACACCGTGCTCCACGACGACCTGGACGACGCGGAGTGCCTGCGCCGCCTCGTCGCGCTCGCCGGGCAGTCGCTGGGCGTGGGCACCCGGGCGGACATCGCCGACTACCACCGCCTCAAGGGCGAGCAGTTCGACGCCGTGGTGGCGGATTCCGGGCTGGTGCCGGTGGCCGTGGAGGGCTGGTCGAAGCCGGCCTGGGCGGACCCGGCGGCGCTGGCGTCCGAGCCCCGGGGCCGGCACCGGACGACGCTGCTGTCGCCGTTCGACTCCCTGGTCTGGGAGCGGGCGCGGACCGAGCGGATCTTCGGTTTCACCCACCGCCTTGAGGCGTACGTGCCCAAGCAGAAGCGGGTGCACGGCTATTTCGCGATGCCGCTGCTGGCCGGCGGACGGCTCCAGGGCCGGGTCGACCCGGCCCGCGACGGGACGACGCTGATCGCCCGGCAGGTGTCTCTGGCGGGCGCGAAGGCCGTGGCGCCGATGGCTCAGGCCCTGGTGGAGGCGGCCTCCTGGGTCGGCTGCACGGACGTCCGGCTGGAGCGGGTGGAGGCTCCGGAGCTGCGCGGACCGCTCGCGGCGGAGATCGCCCGCCTGCTGGCCTGACCGCGTCCGGTGGGCCGGCCGTCGCGCCGGCTCACCGGATCTCCAGGATCTTCTCCCGCATGGCGTAGACGACCGCTTCCATCCGGGAGTGCAGCTGGAGCTTCTCCAGAATGTTGCGGACGTGGTTCTTCACGGTGTTCTCGGAAATGAACAGTTGCTTCGCGATATCGCGATTGTTCATACCGGTCGCGACCAGTTTGAGGACTTCCAGTTCCCGTTCGGTCAGCCGGGGCGCCGGTACCAGCCGGCGTTCGTCGGTGCGCTGGATCATCGACTTGAACTCGGTGAGCAGTTTCGATGCCATGGACGGGCTGATCTGGGACTGCCCGTCGGCGACCGCGCGAATCGCGGTGGACACCTCGTCCGTGGAGATCTCCTTGAGGAGATATCCGGTGGCCCCGGCCTTGATCGCCTCGTAGAGATCGGCTTCCTCGTCGCTGATCGTCAGCATGATGATCTTCGCGCTGGGGGCCACTTCCTTGATGGACGTGCAGGCTTCGATTCCGCCCCGCCGGGGCATCCGCACATCCATCAGCACGATGTCCGGGAGCAGGTCGGCCGCCTTGTCGACGGCCTCGGCGCCGTCCCCGGCCTCGCCGACGACCTCGATGTCCTCCTCGTGCGCGAGGACGATCTCCAGACCTCTGCGGAAGAGCGCGTGGTCGTCCACTACCAGGACCCGGATGGGCTCCTTGCGGTAGCCGCCGTCCCGGTCCGCACCGCCGAGGTCCCGTGCGGCGTCGTCGGCATCACTCGCATCGCGCACGGGCCCGAAGGTGTCCGCCATCGTTCCTCCCCCTGAAGGCCACGGCCTGAAATTCACGAACGGTCCGCCAACGGCAGTTCACAGAGCACCGATTGGCTTGGGTCGCCATGATTTCATGCCGGGACGGCAGTGCGGTGATGACTTGGTGACAGACGGGTGCCCCTGGGGGCGTGCGGACGCTCCAGGGGCACCACTCGATGGTGGCGTCAGCCTCCGAGTGCGCCGCCCGCGCCGCCCGCCTCGTCGGTGGCCAGCGGGTCGGTCCTCAGGTGGATGACACCGTAGTCGTAGGCGTGCCGCCGGTAGACGACACTGGGTTCCTTCGTCTCGTTGTCCACGAACAGATAGAAGTCGTGTCCGACCAGTTCCATCTCGTAGAGAGCCTGGTCGAGCGACATGGGCGCCGCGACGTGCGTCTTCTCGCGCATCACCAGCGGTCCTTCGCCCTGCACCTCGAGCGAACCGACCCTGGTGGTGGGTACGGACTGTGCCGTCTCGTCGGGAATCAGCTCGCCGTCACCGTTGAAGGATGCCGCGTCCGGCACCATCTCTCCGACCTCGGCAGCGGGAATGCGTCCCGAACCCCGGCGGCTGTAGCGCTTATCGTGCTGCTTGCGCAGCCGGGCCTCCAGCTTGCCGGTGGCCAGGTCCAGCGCTGCGTACGGGTCGCCTGCGGCCGCTTCTGCCCTGATGACCGGTCCACGCGAGCGGAGCGTGATCTCCACCCGGTCGGAGCGGTCTGCCTGACGAGGATTCGGCTCCTTGGACACCTCCACGTCGAGGCTGATCACTTTGCCGTCGAACTTCTGGATCTTGTCCAGCTTCAGCTTCTCGGCCACGTGCTTGCGGAACCGCTCGGGCACCTCGGTCTTGCGGCCCTTGACGACGATGTCCACGCAGAACTCCGTTCCCGGATCGCTCCGCTCGGCGGCGGAGCATCTCCCTTTTGCACCAGGTCCCGGTGATGGCCGGGACCGCGGACTAGGTGACTTCCACCTCCTCCTCCCCAGCCGACGGGGTTTCCACCCCACCGGATTTCAGGTTTCCGAACCACTGGTGGGTCGCCTGCCCAAAACCTGATGGTGCATTCGTCGAGGGCCGGCATTCACCATTCCTCACAACCGAACATAGCCTGCTCGGACGGATGTCGGCACCCGCTACTCGCACGTACCTCCGTTCAGGTCTCTTTACCCACTCACTACCTGCAACGATGCAAGTTCAGTTCCAGTTCCGGTTTATTTTCCGGCCGACGGGACAGGCTGCGTCGAATGCCGACGGGGACGCCGCGACCACGGCCGCGTCGCGCACGCGGGACCCCGCGCTCCCGCAGACCGCGTCGAGCGCCCGGGCCGCCTCGGCGAGCGTGGCCCCCGTGGTCAGCAGGTCGTCCACCAGCACCACCCGTCCGGCGGTGAGCAGCCGCCCGCTCCCGGCCGCCGCATCCAGCGCCCCGGCCAGATTGGCCCGGCGCTCCGCCGCGGTCAGACCCGACTGATCGGCCACCGCCCGCCGCTGCCGCAGCACCGCGGCAACGGTGGCCGGGACGCCGTCCCGCCGCAGCTGGGCGGCCGCCGCCAGCGCGATCCGGTGCGCCGGGTCATGCCCGCGCGCCGCGACGGCCCGGCGCGCGGAGGGCACCGGTACGAGCAGCAACGGCCGCCCGTCCGGATCGCGCCCCGCTCCGGCCCGTACCGCACCCGCGAGCGCCCGGCCGAGCGGGCGTGCCATCGCGAGCACACCGCGCTCCTTGTGGGCGAGCAGGACCGCCCGGGCCGCGCCCTCGTATCCGGCGGCGGCATGCACCGTGGGCAGCCCGGGCGGCTCGGGCGAGGGCCGCACCCGGCGCGGCACGCCGCCGTACAGCCGCACGCCGCACGTCTCGCACAGCTCCGTCCGCGTCCTGCCGCAGCCGCCGCAGGACACCGGAAGAACGAGCCCGCTGATCTCCCGCCACCACCCCCGCACATCTCAACTGTGCCCCTCCGGGAGCCGACGGGCCACCCCTGTGGAAAACCCCGGAGGGTGGCGGTGTCAGCCCGGGTAGACCAGCGCCGAGCCTTCCTTGAGGACCGTCTGCCAGTTGTCCCCGGGGAGCAGCTTCACTATCCCGTCGCCGAAGGTGTCCGCCATCAGCGGCAGCTGCTCGTCGTCGGCGGCGGCGATGGCCAGCACCTGGTTCACGCCGGGCAGGACGCCCGAGGAGGGCGTCGAGCCGTCCGCCTGGACGTAACGGACCTGCTGCACCCCGCCCTGCTCCTTGCCGACGACCACGAGGCGGCTGCGGCCGGACCAGGACACCGCCGTCACGTCGGCGAACTGCGGCGCCGCCTGGCGCAGGTCGACCACGGACACCTCGGCGTCGTCCTGCGGGCCGAGCCGTTCGATCCGGCCGATCTTCAGCGTCGTGTGGCCGTCCTTCGTCAGCAGCAGCGCTATGCGCACCCCGTCCGAGGAGAGCCGCAGCCCGGCGATACGGCTGCCGCCCAGGCTCGGCACGGTCACCTCCTGCGGCTTGTCCGTGCCGTGGGGAAGCCGCAGCAGCCTGGAGTTGTCCGGGTCGCGGTCGGCGACCCACAGATCGCCCCGGCCGTCCCAGCTGGGCGCCGTCAGGCGGTCCCCGGGGTCGGCCGCCTTGCTCGTCAAAGCCGGCACGGGGAGCTCGCCGTCCGCGGCGATGGAGGCCACGTAGAGCGACTCGTTGTGCTGGGAGAGCGCCGCCGCCGACTGCTCGTCCCGGGCCACGCCGACCGCGCTCACCTTCAGCGCGCCGTCGCCGAAGGGACCGGCCACCGGCTCCGGCTCGCCGCTGCCCCTGGTGCTGCCCGGGATGCGCTCGACCCGGCCCTTGGCATCGACGAAGTACTGGCTGTCGGGCCCGCCCGAGGAACCGTCGGGGGCGTACTCCTCGGCCTGGTCGGCGTCGAGCATGCAGAGCGGCGAACCGTCGGAACGCTGCAGCTCCACCTGCTCGACCCGCGCGGACGTCAGGTCCCGGAGGGTGAAGAGGACCTGCGAGGCCATCATCCGGCAGACCCGCTGTCCGATCCCGTCCGCGTGCTTGTCGAGCGGGACCTTCAGGACGTTGCGGTCGTCGGGGATCAGCGAGACGACCCCCTTCCTGAGGTCCGTCCCCTTGGGGAAGCGCGAGGCGACGGCCGGCCGCAGCCAGTCGGTGGGGCCCCGCAGAAGGCTGCGGACCGCCTGCGTCACCGTGTCCATCCCGGTCGATGGGTCGGTCCGGTTGCGGAGGTAGACGGGGTCGGCGACGAGGGTGGCCTCGGCGTCGGACCGTCCGGTCGCGAAGTAGTACTTGTTGACCGAGCGGTACAGCCGCTTGAAGTCGGACTGGCCGAGCACCAGGCCGTCCGGCACGGAGTCGATGCGCCATTCCTTGCCGTCCGGCGTCTTCTCCCGCACCAGGTGGAGCGTGCGGGAGAAGTCCGTCGGGACGAGCGGCTGGTACGCGTTCTGCTCGTCGACCGTCGCCACCTGCTCCCCGGTGAGGGTGTAGGTGACCTCCGTCGTGGTGCGGTCGTGGTCGTGGACCGGGCGGTCGCTCCGGTTCGGCGCCTTGGCCAGGACGCTGGTCTCCGCGCTCGGCTTCCACCGGCGCGACGCCTCCTTGGTGAGGTATTTCCGCGTCGTCCGGAAGTCGGAGTCGTCGCTGGTCATCGACTCCAGGAAGCCGTCGACCACCTCGTTCGGGGTGGCGCCGTCCCTGGGGGCGACCGCGTACACCTGCACCTGGGAATCGCCGGGCTGCGAGGCGTCGACGGCCTTGATGTCCCCGGAGACGGGCATCGAGCCGCACGCCGACAGCACGAGCGCACCGCACCCGACCAGCACGGTCACCCCCACCAGACGCCCACGGCCGCCCTGACGACGGTCAGTCCTCACGGATCGTGTCCTCCCGCCCCGGTGCACGCCCCGGAGAGTCGTTGTGACCGGTCTGCCGCTCCTCCGAAGGGCGCGGAACCACCCGCGACCCGTTGCCCGGCAGGGCCGCCGGGTGCACCGACGCGGGCGCGGTCCTGGCCGGCACGGCTGCCCGGCCGGGCAGCGGGGCGCGGCCCGTACCGGCGTGCTGCGAGGGCACGGCCAGCAGCCGGTTGCCGCCGGTGGCCGAGGCGTCCTCGGGGCGCTCCCGGCTCTCGCGGTTGCGCCGCGAGTCCTCCGGCTCCAGCGGTATCGGCGAGCCCCGCAGCGGCTCGTCCGCCGTACGCGGCAGCGTCAGCCGGAACTGCGAACCGCCACCGGGCTCGCCCCACGCCTGGAGCCAGCCGCCGTGCAGCCGGGCGTCCTCCACCGCGATGGAGAGGCCGAGGCCGGTGCCCCCGGTGGTCCGGGCCCGAGCCGGGTCGGCCCGCCAGAAGCGGTTGAAGACCCGGGTCGCCTCGCCGGGCTTCAGCCCCACGCCGTAGTCGCGGACGGCGACGGCGACCGCTCCGCCGGCCGCGCCCATGCGCACGACCACGTCGCGCCCCTCGCCGTGCTCGACGGCGTTGACGACGAGGTTGCGCAGAACGCGCTCGACGCGTCGGGCGTCGGCCTCGGCGATCACCGGCTGCTCGTCGCCGACGACCCGGATCCGGGTGCCCTTGCGCTCGGCGAGCGGCTCGGCGCCGCCGATCACCCGGCGCACCACCTGCCGCAGGTCTATCGGCTCCGCCTCCAGCGCGGCGGCGCCGGCGTCGAAGCGGCTGATCTCCAGCAGGTCGGAGAGCAGCGACTCGAAGCGGTCGAGCTGGTCGCCCAGCAGCTCGGCGGACCGGGCCGTTATGGGGTCGAAGTCGGCCCGCGCCTCATGGATGACGTCGGCGGCCATCCGTACCGTCGTCAGCGGCGTACGCAACTCGTGCGAGACGTCCGAGACGAACCGGCGCTGCATCCGGGACAGCTCCTCCAGCTGCTGGATCTTCAGCTGGAGACTCTGCGCCATCTTGTTGAACGCCTCGCCGAGCCGGGCGATGTCGTCCTCGCCGGTGACCTTCATCCGTTCCTGGAGACGCCCGGCGGAGAGCCGTTCGGCGATGCCCGCGGCCATCCGTACGGGGGTGACGACCTGGCGCACCACGAACCAGGCGATGGCACCGAGCAGCACCACCACGAACAGGCCGGCGGTCGCCAGGGTGCCCTTGACCAGGTTCAGCGACTTCTCCTCCTGCGTGAGCGGGAAGACGTAGTACAGCTGGTACGGGTCGCGGTCGATGTCGTAGAGGCGCTTGCCGACGATGAGGCCGGGCTGGGACTCCTGCCCGTCCTCGTACTGGATCAGCGTGTACGTCTGGAAGGCGCCGGGGCCCTTGTTCACCGCGTCCCGCAGGCTCTGCGGGATGCTCGCCGCCTTGACGTTTCCCGAGCCACGGGGCGCCCGGGCCCCCTCGTCGGCACTGAGCGCCACCACGTTGAAGGCGTTCTTGCCGCCACTGGCGAGCTGGTCGACGAGTTCGGTCCGCCAGGAGTTGTTCTCGGTCGTGCCGTCCGCCGCGTCGTCGACCTCGCCGGCGACGGGGGTGAGCGGCGCGTTGGCCTTCTCCTGGGCGGCCGCGAACCCGCCCGCGGCCTGGGTCTGGGCCGCCTTGCCCTTCGCATCGAGCAGGCCGTTGCGCACCTGCCCGATCACGACGAGGCCGAGCAGCAGCACCACTCCGAGCGACATCAGCAGCGTGCCCGCGACGACGCGCAGCTGGAGGTTGCGCCGCCACAGCCGTACGGCGGGCAGCAGCGGACGCCGCACCCAGCGCATCAGCAGCCGCGGCACCGGCCCGCCGGGCGCCCGGTCCTGGAACAACCGGCCGCCCTGCAGGAAGCGCTCGACGGGGGAAGAGGTGTGCCCTGAACCGGCAGCCCGCTCCGCACGGACTCCCGGCTCCCCGGGCTTCGGAGCAGTGCTACCCAGGGACATGTCAGCTCGGTCCGGCCTTGTAACCGACGCCTCGGACCGTCACGACGATCTCCGGCCGCTCCGGGTCCTTCTCAACCTTGGAGCGGAGCCGCTGCACGTGCACGTTGACCAGGCGGGTGTCCGCCGCGTGCCGGTAACCCCAGACCTGCTCCAGGAGCACCTCACGGGTGAAGACCTGCCACGGCTTGCGCGCGAGCGCGACCAGCAGGTCGAACTCCAGCGGCGTCAGGGCGATGGACTGCCCGTCCCGCTTCACCGAGTGCCCGGCGACGTCTATGACGAGGTCCCCGATGGTCAGCTGCTCCGGGGCCGGCTCTTCGGACCTGCGCAGGCGTGCCCTGATCCGGGCCACCAACTCCTTCGGTTTGAACGGCTTGACGATGTAGTCGTCGGCCCCGGACTCCAGGCCAACCACCACGTCAACCGTGTCGCTCTTGGCAGTGAGCATGACGATCGGCACACCCGACTCGGCCCTGATCAGCCTGCAGACCTCGATGCCGTCCCTGCCGGGCAGCATGAGGTCGAGCAGGACCAGGTCCGGCTTCGCCTCTCGAAATGCAGCAAGTGCCTTGTCGCCGTCCGCTACGAACGACGGCTCGAAACCCTCACCACGCAGCACAATCCCGAGCATCTCGGCCAGTGCGGTGTCGTCGTCGACGACAAGGACGCGTCCCTTCATAAACGACATCATCCCATTAGCTAATCGTTACCTGCGATGATCTGGCACACAGCTCTGCCAGCCCGGCCCCCGTGACCGGCGAGATTACGCCTTCTTCCGTCACGATCGCCGTGACCAGCTCCGGCGGCGTGATATCGAAGGCGGGGTTGTACGCCTGAGTCCCCACAGGGGCGACGGGCACCCCGCCCGTCTCCTCGTCCCCCGCTCCGCGCGGCAGGGATGTGAGCTCCGTCACTTCCCGCCCGGAACGCTGCTCCACGGTGATGGACGCCCCGTCCGCCGTGAGCAGATCCACGGTCGTCGTCGGCGCCACGACCATGAACGGTACGTGGTGGTACTTGGCGAGCACCGCCAGCGGATAGCTCCCCACCTTGTTGGCCACCGACCCGTCCGCGGCGATGCGGTCCGCCCCGATCAGCACGGCGTCCACCTCCCCGGCGGCGAACAGCGACCCCGCCGCGTTGTCCGTGAGCAGGCTGTACGGCATGCCGTTGCGCGCCGCCTCGTACGCGGTCAGCCGAGCGCCCTGCAGCAGCGGGCGGGTCTCGTCCACCCACAGCCGCCGCAGCCGCCCCGCCCGGTGGGCCCCGAGCGCCACAGCGAACGCGGTGCCCTCACCACCGGAGACGAGCGCCCCCGTGTTGCAGTGGGTCAGCAGCCGGTGGCCCCCGCCCGGAACCAGCTCGTCCAGCAGCGCGAGCCCGTGACCGGCCATCCGCCCGCTGGCCTCGGCGTCCTCCCGGTGCAGCGCCTTGGCCTCCGCCAGCGCGGCCGCGCCCGCCCGCTCCTGCCCGGCCCCCTTGTCGAGCGCCGCCCAGTACGCCGCGGCGGCCCGGCGCACGCCGTATCCCAGGTTCACGGCGGTGGGCCGGGACCGCTCCAGGAGCCCGGTGGCCTCCGCCACGTCATAGCCCCGCACCGCGGCCAGGGCCACGCCATAGGCACCGGCGATCCCCAGCAGGGGCGCACCCCGTACCGCGAGGGTCCTGATCGCGTCCACCAGAGCCGGCACATCGGTGCACACCAGCTCCGTCTCCTCCGCGGGCAGCCGCCTCTGGTCGAGGAGCACCAGCACGGGGCCTTCCGGAGGGTCGTCCCAGCGAATTGACGGTAGTCCGGCGGGCTCGCTGCCCACCGGCGATTGCGCGTCCTGATCAGCCATCCGTCCAGTCTGCCCGGTGACCCGCCCGGACTTGAAGGCACGAGCCGGTCACAGGCCCGGGCCCGGACGGCAACGACGCGTGGCACGATGGCTGCCAGCCTGACGCCGCGCCGCGCGGACAGGACCGCGAAGGAGCGACAATGAACGACACTCCGGGCTGGGCCTCGCCCGGATCCGCCCCCTCCGACAACGAGCAGACGAACGGCCGCACAACGGATCACGGCGACCCGGCCGACCAGTACGACCCGGCCGACCAGGAAAAGGCGGCCCGGGGCACGACGGCCCCGAAGACGGCCGGCCAGGATACGACGGCCTCGAAGACGGCCGGCCCGGAAACAGCGGACCCGGAAACAGCGGACCCGGAGACGGCCGGCCGGGAAGCGGCCGACAAGAAGGGCCGCCCCGACCAGGGCATCCCCCACCCCTCCGAACCGGCCGACGACACCGCCCCCTCGGGGACCTGGGCCGCCCAGCAGCCGCCCGCCGCCCAGTGGTCCCCGCCGAGCCCCACCGGAACCGGCCCCGCAGCTCCGTCGCCCAGTCCGGGCTGGGGCTCCCGGGCACACGGTCCCGGTTCCGGCACGGGCTTCGGCTGGAACACCCCGCCGCAGAGCTCCGGCTGGGGTACGCCGCCGCGCGGAGCCGGCTGGGGCGGCCCGCCGCCGGCCGCGAAGCCCGGCGTCATCCCGCTCCGGCCGCTCGGCATCGGCGAGATCCTCGACGGCGCCGTCTCCACCATGCGCGCCCACTGGCGCACGGTCCTCGGCATCACGCTCGCGGTCTCCGTGGTCGCCCAGGCCGCGATCCTCCTCACCCAGCGCTATCTGCTGCCCGACGCTCCGTCGGTCGACAGGAACGCCACCGGCTCCGAGGCGCTGCGCCAGGCCACCGAATCGCTCCGTTTCAGCCTCCTCGACCTCGCGCCGGCCCTGCTGATCTCGATGCTGGCCACGATCTTCACCACGTCGGTGCTGACCGTGGTGATCAGTCGCTCGGTGCTGGGCCGCCCGGTCACCCTGTCCGAAGCCTGGGCCGAAGCCCGCCCCAGGCTGCTCCCCATGCTGGGACTGACCCTCCTGCTCGCCGTCATGGGCGGAGCGATCATGACCGCCGGCATCCTCCCGGGGTTCCTGATCGGCGACACGGCGGGGGCCGGCCTCGCCTTCCTCGGGCTGCTCGCCGCGACAGCCGTCTTCCTCTGGCTGTCGGTCCGCTTCAGCCTGGCCGCCCCCGCGCTGATGCTGGAGCGGCAGCCGGTCGCCGCCTCCCTGCGGCGCTCCGCGAAGCTGGTGCGGGACGCCTGGTGGCGGACGTTCGGCGTTCTCGCCCTGACCTGGCTGCTGACGCTCATCGTCGGCCTGGTGGTCGGCATCCCCTTCGGCATCGTCGCCGTGGGCGTGGACGACGGGACCCTGAGCTCCTTCCTCTCCGGAGAGGCCACCGAGTTCGGCTGGCCGTTCCTGATCGTCTCCGCCATCGGTGACGTGGTGGCCGCCGCCATCACGTATCCGCTCTCCGCCGGTGTCATGGCCCTTCTCTACGTGGACCAGCGCATCCGCCGCGAAGCGCTCGACCTCGACCTGGCCAAGGCAGCGGGCCTGCCCGGCTTCGACAACAGGGACTGACACCGTGCCGGGGGCGGGCGACGCGGCAGCGCGGCTGCTGGTGCGAGCGAGCGGCGGCGCCCCCGTGGACACCGGCCGCCTCCCCGCCCGGGAGGCGGCCCGACGCGAACTGTCCAAGGGCGCGTACCACGAGAACGACCCGAACCCCCTCCAACAGGCGCTGGACCACCTGTGGACCTGGTTCGGCGACCTCGTCTCAGCGGCCTCTGTCGCCGCACCGGGCGGAGCTGTCGGCCTGGTCGTTCTCCTCCTGATCGTCATCGCCCTGGCCGTCGCGCTCCGGTGGCGGCTGGGCGCCCCACAGCCCGGCCGAAGGCGCACCGAAACGCTCTTCGCGCACGGCCCGCGCAGCGCTGCGGAGCACCGTGCCACCGCCGAGGCCCACGCGGCAGCCGCCCGCTGGAACCAGGCCGTCCAGGAACGGATGCGTGCCCTCGTCCGCTCTCTCGAAGAGCGGGCCCTGCTTGACCCACGCCCCGGACGCACCGCCGACGAAGCGGCCGCGGAGGCGGGCCGCGCCCTTCCCACGTACGACACCCGGCTACGGGCGGCGGCCCGGGTCTTCGACGACGTCACATACGGGGGCCGCCCAGCCGACCGGACGGCGTACGCCACTCTGCTCGACCTCGACCGCGCCGTCGAAACCGCCACCCCGCGACTGACCGGAGCCCGCGAGGGGGCCGCCGCCGAATGACCCCGGCCACCACCGCCTCGTCCACCTCCATCTCCCCCACGCCTCAGGAGATATGGCGCCGCTCCCGTGGAGTGCTGCTCGCCGTCCTCCTGCTCGTCGTCGCCGCGACAGCCCTGGCGGCCGCCCGTTCCGGGGACCAGCACGGCCGCCTCGACCCCCGCTCGGCGGACCGCTACGGCAGCAGGGCCATCGCCGAACTCCTCAGGGAACACGGCATTTCCGTCCGCGTCGTCACCACCCTCCGAGACGCCACATCCGCGACCGGCCCCGACACGACCCTCCTGGTCACCGGCCCCAACCTGCTGACACCCCACCAGCAGAGGGCGCTGCGCACAGCGACCACCGGAGCAACCGGCCGCACCGTGCTCCTCGGCGCCGACTCCTCCTCTCTCGACACCCTGGCCCCCGGTGTACGGGCGAAGCCCGCCGTACCCGTGGTCGCACGGTCCCCGGACTGCTCCCTGACCGTGGCCAGGAGGGCCGGAGCCGTCGAGACGGGCGGCATCCGCTACGACGCCGAGGCCCCCGACACCGAGGGCCTCGATGCCGATGCCTGCTACCCCGCAGGCGGCCTGCCCACCGCGCTCCTTCTGCGCCGGCCCACACCCGGCGACACCGTCCTGCTGGGTTCCCCCGACTTCCTGTACAACGAACGTCTCGGCCACCAGGGCAACGCGTCCCTTGCGCTGCAACTCCTCGGCTCCCGCCCTCATCTGGTCTGGTACCTCCCCTCGCTCACCGATCCCTCCGCCACCGGCAGCACGGCCGACGATGACGGCACCACCAACGGCGGCACCACGGACGGCCGGAGCAGCCTCATCGAACTGATCCCGTCCGGCTGGCTGTGGGGCACCCTGCAGCTCGCCGTCGCCGCAGTGCTCGCAGCGGTCTGGCGTGCCCGCCGCCTGGGCCCCCTCGTCAACGAGCGGCTGCCCGTGGTCATCCGGGCCTCCGAGACCACCGAGGGCCGGGCCCAGCTCAGCCGCAGGACCAACGCCCGCGACCGCGCCGCAACATCACTCCGCCACGCAACCCGCACCAGGCTGGCACCGCTCGCCGGTGTCCCTCCCCGGGACGCCCACGCCCCCGCAGTGCTCCTCCCCGCTCTGTCCGCACGCCTCGGACCGGCCCACGGCAATCTCAGCGATCTGCTCTTCGGCGCAGCCCCTTCCGATGACAGGGCGCTCGTACTACTGGCAGCCCAACTCGACTCCCTCGAAGGAGAGGTCCGAACCTCATGAGCGCCCCGACTCCCGCACCCACCGGGACAACAGGGCCCCCCGGGCCCGCCGCCTCCGACACTCCCGACGCACCCCGCGCCGCCCTGGAAGGGCTGCGCTCCGAGATAGCCAAGGCCGTGGTAGGCCAGGATCCCGCCGTCACGGGGCTCGTCGTCGCCCTGCTCTGCCGGGGGCACGTCCTCCTCGAAGGCGTCCCCGGCGTGGCCAAGACCCTGCTGGTCCGAGCCCTCGCCGCATCGCTCGAACTGGACACCAAGCGGGTGCAGTTCACACCCGACCTGATGCCGAGCGATGTCACCGGGTCCCTCGTCTACGACGCGCGCACGACCGAGTTCTCCTTCCAGCCCGGCCCCGTTTTCACCAACCTCCTCCTCGCAGACGAGATCAATCGGACCCCTCCCAAGACGCAGTCGTCTCTCCTGGAAGCGATGGAAGAGCGTCAGGTGACCGTCGATGGCACGCCTCGCCCGCTGCCCGACCCCTTCCTCGTCGCCGCAACACAGAACCCGGTCGAGTACGAGGGCACGTACCCCCTCCCCGAAGCCCAACTGGACCGGTTCCTCCTGAAACTGATCGTTCCGCTTCCCACCCGTGACGACGAGGTCGCTGTCCTGACCCGCCATGCCGGTGGGTTCGATCCCCGTGATCTCAAGGCCGCAGGCGTCCGACCGGTCGCCGGACCCGCAGACCTCGAAGCCGCCCGCACCGCGGTCGCCGCGACGGCCGTCGCCCCCGAAATCGCCGGCTACATAGTCGATATCTGTCGTGCCACGCGTGATTCCCCCTCGGTCTCTCTCGGTGTCTCCCCCCGTGGAGCCACCGCACTGCTGGCCACGGCCCGAGCCTGGTCCTGGCTCGCCGGCCGCGACTACGTGACGCCGGACGATGTGAAGGCCTTGGCCCTCCCGACGCTCCGGCACCGCATCCAACTGCGCCCCGAAGCCCAGATGGAAGGGGTCACCCCCGACTCCGTCATCACCGCTGTGCTCGCCCAAGTCCCCGTACCCCGGTGAGGCGATGAACCGTGGCTCTCACCGGACGTGCCGCCCTGCTGGCGGCACTGGGATCACTCCCTGTAGGCATCCTGGCCCCGAGCTGGACGGGAATGCTCGCGGTCGATGCCTCGCTCTCACTGGCAATTCTGTGCGACTACGCCCTGGCCGCGCCAGTGCGAACGCTTCAGTTCACCCGATCCGGTGATACATCCGTTCGACTTGGCGACCGGGCAGAAGTGCAACTCACCGTAGTCAATCCTTCCCGCCGCCCGTTGCGGGCGCATCTCCGCGACGCCTGGCCGCCGAGCAGCTGGCTGCCCGGTACCGAGTCGGCGGTCTCCCGTCACAGGCTGACCGTCCCGCCCGGCGAGCGGAGGCGCATCAGCACGATGCTGCGTCCCACCCGCCGCGGTGACCGCCGGGCCGAGCAGATCACCGTCCGCTCGTACGGGCCGCTGGGCCTGGCCGCACGCCAGGGCAGCCACCGGCTGCCATGGACGGTGCGTGTCCTTCCGCCGTTCACGAGCCGGAAGCATCTCCCCTCTCGGCTCGCCAGAATGCGCGAACTCGACGGTCGTACCAGCGTTCTCACCCGTGGGGAGGGCACGGAGTTCGACAGCCTGCGCGCCTACGTCCCCGGCGACGATGTCCGGTCGATCGACTGGCGCGCGACCGCTCGCCAGTCCGCTGTCGCCGTACGGACCTGGCGCCCGGAACGCGACCGGCACGTTCTGGTCGTCATCGACACCGGTCGTACTTCGGCGGGCCGAGTCGGCGACGTGCCCCGTCTCGACGCGGCGATGGACGCGACCTTGCTCCTCACCGCACTCGCCAGTCGCGCCGGCGACCGTGTCGGTCTGCTCGCCTACAGCCGCCGTACGCGGGCGAGGGTCCAGGGCCGCGCGGCCGGGGACGTCCTGCCGGCCGTGGTCGACGCCCTGACTCCGCTGGAAGCGGAGCTCGTCGAGACCGACGCGCGAGGGCTCGTCGCGGCGGCCATCGCACAGGCGCCTCGGCGTTCGCTCGTTGTGCTGCTGACGAGCCTCGACGCGGCTCCCGTCGAGGAGGGGCTGCTGCCCGTACTGCCTCAGCTCACCCGGCGGCACACAGTTCTCGTCGCGGCGGTGAGTGACCCGCACATCGCCGACATGGCCGGCGCGCGCGGGACAGTGGACGCGGTGTACGAGGCGGCCGCCGGAGTCGAGGCCCAGGCACAGCGTCGCCGCACTGCGGACCAGCTCAAGAGCCACGGTGTGGTCGTCGTCGACGCACCACCGGACGATTTCGCGCCCGCACTCGCCGATGCCTATCTGGCACTCAAAGCAGCGGGCCGTCTCTAGCCGGGGAGGGGGCCGAACGCGGCCTCCCAATTCGGCCGAGAACGCAGAAAAGCCCCGTGCCAGCGGCACGGGGCTTTCCCACAATGATTGTTCGGCGGCGTCCTACTCTCCCACAGGGTCCCCCCTGCAGTACCATCGGCGCTGAAAGGCTTAGCTTCCGGGTTCGGAATGTAACCGGGCGTTT
>NZ_JBIBHG010000015.1:0-16266 GCF_042956885.1 Streptomyces sp. NPDC008163
GAGCGCAGCGACTGCGCCGCCAGATGCATCGCCACCAACGACGACGAACACGCCGTGTCCACCGTCACCGCAGGCCCCTCAAGACCCAGGGTGTAAGCCACCCGGCCCGAGACAAGGCTGCCGCCACTGGTGACCGCCGCCTCCACCCCCAGGCCGTAGTCGTGGTACATCAGACCGGCGAACACACCGGTCGCGCTCCCCTTCAGGGACTGGGGATCCACACCAGCCCGCTCCAACGCCTCCCACGACGCCTCCAGCAGCAATCGCTGCTGCGGGTCCATCGACAACGCCTCGTTCGGACTCACCCCGAACAGACCCGCGTCGAACAGCGCCGCATCCCGCAGGAAACCACCCTCCCGCGCATACGACTTCCCCGCCCGACCCACCTCCGGATCGAACAGACCAGCAACGTCCCAGCCACGATCCGAAGGAAAGACATCGATCGCGTCGGAGCGTCGGGCGACCACGTCCCACAAATCCTCCGGCGAGGACACGCCTCCGGGATACCGGCACGCCATACCCACCACCGCGACCGGCTCCCCCGCCAGCAGTTCCTCGGCCTCGGCGAGCCGCTCTCGCGTGGAGCGCAGGTCAACGGTGGCGCGCCTCAGGTATTCCAGAAGCCTTTCCTCGTTGCCCACCGAAGGCCCCCCTTTAATCAGGTCCGAATCCCCATGGCGCACACAACACGGCGGTGAGTGCGGTGCGTTGTTTCTGTCGTTCGGCCAGACACTCCATAAGACGCCTGATCCTTGCTCCGGACGCTACCGACGCCCCCGTGGGGGGCCAACCCCTGACTGCGGCCAAGGGGGTACCCCTAGTCTGTTCCGCGGCCGGAATTAGGGGGTGCGGCTGGGGGCCCCGGCCTCTTCAGGGGGTGAATCATCTGGCGGTTTTCCCATCGCTCCGGCTTCAATGTTGCTCCGGTTCGACGTCCGTCATCCTGGGCGGACATTCGCCCTGACTCGGGGCGAGCGCAGAAGGGGAGCCAGTGAATATGGCAGAAGCACCGGAACGAACGAGTGCGTGGATCCGACGCTTCCAGCCGTCGCCGGCAGCGGCCTCGCAGCTGGTCTGCTTCCCCCACGCCGGTGGCTCGGCGGTGTACTTCCTGCCTGTCGCCCGTGCCATGGCGCCGTCGGTGGACGTGCTGGCCGTCCAGTATCCCGGCCGGCAGGACCGGCGGGCCGAGCCGTGCGTCGAGGACGTGCACGAGCTGGCCGACCGGACTGCGGCCGAGCTGCTCGCATGGGCCGACCGCCCGCTGTGCCTCTTCGGCCACAGTCTCGGCGCGACCCTCGCGTACGAGGTGGCACTCCGCCTGGAGCGCGAGGGCGTCGACCTGGTCGGGCTGATCGCGTCGGGGCGCCGCGCGCCATCCCGCCACCGTGACGAGCGGATTCACGAACTGGACGACAAGGGGCTGATCGAGGACCTCAAGCGATTGAGCGGAACAGATGCCCGGATGCTGGCAGACCCGGAAATTCTGGAAATGATCCTCCCCTACGTCAGGGGGGACTACAAAGCCGCCGAAACGTACCGGCCGCGGACGTCGGGAGAGACGCGTGTCTCCTGCCCCGTCGTCGTCATGACGGGTGATGCCGATCCTCATGTCACGAACGAAGAGGCCCACGCCTGGTCCGCGCACGGTTCGGGACCGTTCGATCTCCATGAATTCTCCGGCGGCCATTTCTTCATCAATGACCACGCGCCCGCCGTCATTCAGTTGATCAGCGAATTCATCGAAAGCCGCATTCCGACCGCGAACCGCGCCTAGAAACGAAGAGAGGCTACAGATGCCGGGGCGCGGGAAACTCCTTGCCATCAGCGATCTGCACGTCCGCTACGAGGACAACCAGCGGATCGTGCAAGGCATCGCACCGCAGTCGGACGACGATTGGCTGCTGGTCGCGGGCGACGTCGGGGAAACCGGCGCCGACATCCGCGCGACCCTGGAGCTGCTGGCCGGCCGGTTCGCCAAGGTCGTCTGGGTGCCCGGCAACCACGAGCTGTGGACGACCCCGGACGACCCGCTCCAGCTCTCGGGCGTGGCACGCTACGAACATCTCGTGGAGATGTGCCGCGAGTTGGGCGTCGTGACTCCGGAGGACCCTTACCCGGTGTGGGAGGGGGAGCACGGTCCCCTCGTCATCGCCCCGCTGTTCCTGCTGTACGACTACTCGTTCCTGCCTGTGGGCGCCTTCGACAAGACTTCGGGCCTGGCCGTCGCGGAGCGGGCCGGCATCGTCTGCACCGACGAGTTCATGCTGCGCCCGGACCCGTATCCCAGCCGGGAGGCGTGGTGCCGGGCCCGCGTGCGCGATACGGAGGCACGGCTCGCGGCCCTGCCCGATGATCTGCCGACCGTCATGGTCAACCACTTTCCGCTCGTCCGTGAGCCCACGCGCATTCTGTGGCATCCGGAATTCGCTCTGTGGTGCGGCACCGAGGCGACCGCCGACTGGCCGGTGCGCTTCCGCGCTGCCGCCGTCGTCTATGGCCATCTGCACATCCCCCGGCTCACCCGTCACGACGGCATCCCGCACTACGAGGTGTCGTTGGGTTATCCGCGTGAATGGCGGCGGCACAGCGCCTCCCCCGGGCAGCTCGTGGAGATCCGCCCGGCCGTCGCCGGTCAGGAGGTGGGACTGTGATCGAGGAACTGCTGCCGCAGCGGTGCGAGACGGCCGAGTCGTACGGCGATACGCCCGTCGGGGATCTCTTTCCGGAAGAGGCGGCGGTGATCGCGAATGCGGTGGCCGTGCGCCGTCATGAGTTCGCCACGGTCCGGGCGTGCGCCAGGGAGGCGCTGGGAAGGTTCGGAATCGCCCCCGCCCCCCTCCTGCCCGGGCCGAGCGGCGAGCCGAAGTGGCCGGCCGGGTTCGTCGGGAGCATGACGCACTGTGCCGGGTACCGGGCGGCCGTGGTGGCGCGCACGTCGGACATCGTGACCATCGGCGTCGACGCGGAGCCCAACCTGCCCCTGCCCAACGAGGGGGTGGCGGGCCATGTGCTCCGGCCCGAGGAGCGGCGGCAGCTCGCGCGGCTGAAGGCCCATTCGCCCGAGGTCTCCTGGGACCGGCTGTTCTTCAGCGCCAAGGAGAGCGTCTACAAGGCGTGGTTCCCGTTGACGCGCCTGTGGCTCGACTTCCAGGAGGCGACGGTCACGATCCATCCCGAGACCGGGACCTTCTCCGCCCGCCTGCTCGTTCCCGGCCCCGTGGTGAACGGCGTACGACTGCCCGGCTTCCGCGGCGGCTGGCTGGCCCGCGGCGGCCTGCTCGTCACCGCTGTGGCGTGCGCCGAGGCCGCGGACCGGGCACCCGTCCCCGCCGGTGGGGAGGGTGCTTCCCGCGCCGAACCGGCCGCCTGACACGCGCGCGCCCGACCCGGGCCCGCGCCGGCCCCCTCGCCTGGGCTGCTTTCGAACCGTCACTGGAGAGCAACGATGTCCACATCCCTGTTCACCTCGGAGTCCGTGACCGAGGGTCACCCCGACAAGATCGCTGACCAGATCAGCGACACCATCCTCGACGCACTGCTGCGGGAGGACCCCACCTCCCGCGTCGCCGTGGAAACCCTGATCACCACCGGTCAGGTCCACGTGGCCGGCGAGGTGACGACCAAGGCGTACGCCCCGATTCCGGCGCTGGTGCGGAACAAGATCCTGGAGATCGGCTACGACTCCTCGCAGAAGGGCTTCGACGGCGCTTCGTGCGGTGTGTCGGTGTCGATCGGTGCGCAGTCGCCGGACATCGCGCAGGGTGTCGACACCTCGTACGAGAAGCGGGGCAAGGGTGATCAGGACGAGCTGGACGGACAGGGTGCGGGCGATCAGGGCCTGATGTTCGGCTACGCCTCGGACGAGACGCCGGAGCTGATGCCGCTGCCGATCCATCTGGCGCACCGGCTGTCGCGCCGGCTGACCGAGGTCCGCAAGGACGGTACGGTCGGATATCTGCGTCCGGACGGTAAGACGCAGGTCACCATCGAGTACGACGGAGACCGGGCGGTGCGTCTGGACACAGTGGTGGTCTCCTCGCAGCACGCGCCGGACATCGATCTGGAATCCCTGCTGACTCCGGACATCCGCGAGTTCGTCGTGGAGCACGTTCTCGGGCAGTTGCTGGAGGACGGGATCAAGCTGGAGACCGAGGGGTACCGGCTGCTGGTGAATCCGACCGGCCGTTTCGAGGTCGGTGGTCCGATGGGTGACGCGGGTCTGACCGGCCGGAAGATCATCATCGATACGTACGGCGGGATGGCGCGTCACGGTGGTGGCGCGTTCTCGGGCAAGGACCCGTCCAAGGTGGACCGCTCGGCGGCGTATGCGATGCGCTGGGTGGCGAAGAACGTGGTGGCGGCGGGTCTGGCTTCGCGGTGCGAGGTGCAGGTGGCGTACGCGATCGGCAAGGCGGAGCCGGTCGGTCTGTTCGTGGAGACCTTCGGGACCGCCAAGGTCGACGCGGAGAAGATCGAGAACGCGATCGGTGAGGTCTTCGACCTGCGCCCGGCCGCCATCATCCGCGATCTGGACCTGCTGCGTCCCATCTACGCCCAGACGGCCGCCTACGGGCACTTCGGCCGCGAGCTGCCCGACTTCACCTGGGAGCGCACCGACCGGGTGGACGCCCTTCGCAAGGCCGCGGGAGTCTGACATGCGCATCGCTGTCACCGGCTCGATCGCCACCGATCACCTGATGACCTTCCCGGGCCGCTTCACCGATCAGATCCTGCCGGACCAACTGGCCCACATCTCGCTGTCGTTCCTCGTCGACACACTGGACATCCGGAACGGTGGCGTCGGGGCGAACATCGCCTACGGTCTCGGCCTGCTCGGCCGGCGCCCCGCCCTGGTCGGGGCGGTGGGCCGGGACTTCACCGAGTACGGAAGCCTGCTGCGCGGCGCGGGCGTCGACACCGATTCGGTGCACGTGTCGGGCACCCATCACACCGCCCGCTTCATGTGCACCACCGATGAGGACGGCAATCAGCTCGCCTCGTTCTACACGGGCGCCATGGCGGAGGCGCGCTCCATCGACCTGGGCGCGACGGCGTCGCGGCTCGGCGGGCTCGATCTCGTACTCGTGGGCGCGGACGACCCCGAGGGGATGCTCCGCCACACGCAGGTGTGCCGCGATCTGGGCATCCGGCGTGCGGCGGACCCCTCCCAGCAGCTCGCCCGCCTGGACGGGGACAGCATCCGCGACCTGGTCGACGGGGCCGATCACCTCTTCACGAACGAGTACGAGCGGGCGCTCCTGCTGTCCAAGACCGGCTGGAGCGAGACGGACGTCCTCGCCCGCGTCGGTACCTGGATCACCACGCTGGGCCCCAAGGGCTGCCGTATCGACCGGGCAGGTCAGGCCGTGATCGAGAGCGCGGCGGTGCCCGCCCTGGCCGCCGTCGACCCCACCGGTGTCGGAGACGCGTTCCGCGCGGGTTACGTGGCAGCGACCGCGTCCGGCCTGGAGAGCGTCCAGGCGGCCCGGGCCGGCGCCGTCATGGCCACCTTCGCTCTGGAGTCGGTGGGTACCCAGACGTACGTGTTCACGCCGGAGCGGCTGCACGAACGGCTCGTCGCCGCGTACGGTCCCGAGGCCGCCGGCATCACGCCCGTGCTCTTCGACGGAGCTCACCGATGACGGCCCTCCGCGCGCCGGTGGCCCGCCCGGGCATCTCCGAGACACTCGCGGCCGGACTGCGCTCGTACTCGTTCGAATTCTTCCCGCCGAAGACGGCGAGGGGCGAGGAGACGTTGTGGGCCGCGCTGCGCCGTGTCGAGGCGGTCAATCCGACCTTCGTCTCCGTGACGTACGGGGCGGGCGGTACATCGCGTGAACACACGGCCGCGATCACCGAGCGGATCGCGGAGGACACCACGCTGCGGCCGGTGGCCCATCTGACGGCGGTGGGCCACTCCGTGACCGAGCTGCGCCAGATCATCGGCCGTTACGCCGCCGCCGGTATCCGGGACGTACTGGCACTGCGCGGCGATCCGCCGGGGGATCCGCGCGGCCCGTGGATCCCGCATCCGCACGGTGTGGAGCACGCCGTCGACCTGGTGCGGCTGGTCCGCCGGTGCGGCGACTTCCGCATCGGCGTGGCAGCGTTCCCCGAGCGCCACCCCCGGTCCCCGGACTGGGAGAGCGAGATCCGCCACCTGGTCGCCAAGTTCCGGGCGGGCGCGGGGTACGCCATCACCCAGATGTTCTTCAGCGCCGAGCACTACTTCCGGCTGCGGGACCGGCTGGCCGCAGCCGGGTGTCACGCTCCCGTCATTCCCGAGATCATGCCCGCCGTGCGGTTCGAGCAGATCAGCCGGTTCGCCCGGCTGAGCGAGGCCACGTTCCCCGACGATCTGGGCCGCCGCCTCGAAGCCGCCCGGAACGATCCGCAGGCGTCCCACCGCATCGGGGTCGACCACGCGACGGAGCTGGCGCAGCAACTGCTCGACGCCGGGGCCCCCGGTCTGCACTACATCACTCTCAACCACTCGACAGCGGCCCTGGACATCCACCGCGGGCTCCGGCTGCCCGCTGGTCCGCAGCGGTCGCAGGACTGAACGTCAGGTCGGAGCAATGACTCAACTGTCAGGAAAGCGAACACGTCGGCTGGACCGGGTGGTCATCCGTTTCGCGGGTGACTCCGGTGACGGCATGCAGTTGACGGGTGACCGGTTCACCTCGGAGACGGCTTCCTTCGGCAATGACCTGTCGACGTTGCCGAACTTCCCGGCGGAAATCCGGGCGCCCGCCGGAACGCTGCCCGGGGTGTCGTCGTTCCAGTTGCACTTCGCCGATCACGACATCCTCACGCCCGGGGACGCGCCGAACGTCCTGGTGGCGATGAACCCGGCGGCGCTCAGGGCGAACATCGGCGATGTGCCGCGGGGCAGCGAGATCATCGTGAACACCGACGAGTTCGCCAAGCGGGCCATGGCGAAGGTCGGTTACGAGACGTCACCGCTGGAGGACGGTTCGCTGGACGGCTTCAACGTCCACCCCGTCCCGCTCACCACGCTGACGATCGAGGCGCTGAAGGACTTCGGCCTGTCTCGAAAGGAAGCCGAGCGGTCGAAGAACATGTTCGCGCTCGGGCTGCTGTCGTGGATGTACCACCGTCCCACCGAGGCGACGGAGAAGTTCCTGCGAACCAAGTTCGCGAAGAAGCCGCAGATCGCCGAGGCGAACGTGGCGGCCTTCCGGGCGGGGTGGAACTTCGGTGAGACGACGGAGGACTTCGCCGTCTCCTACGAGGTCGCCCCGGCCACCCGGGCGTTCCCCGCCGGCACCTACCGCAACATCTCCGGGAACCTGGCCCTGTCCTACGGGCTGATCGCCGCCTCCCGGCAGGCCGACCTGCCGCTCTACCTGGGCTCGTACCCGATCACGCCGGCCTCGGACATCCTGCACGAGCTGTCCAGGCACAAGCATTTCGGTGTACGCACGTTCCAGGCGGAGGACGAGATCGCGGGGATCGGTGCCGCGCTGGGCGCCGCCTTCGGCGGTTCGCTCGCCGTGACGACCACGTCGGGGCCGGGTGTGGCGCTGAAGTCGGAGACGATCGGGCTGGCGGTGTCGCTGGAGCTGCCGCTGCTGATCGTCGACATCCAGCGCGGCGGGCCTTCGACCGGCCTGCCGACCAAGACCGAGCAGGCGGACCTGCTGCAGGCGATGTTCGGCCGCAACGGTGAAGCGCCGGTGCCCGTCGTCGCGCCACGCACACCGGCGGACTGCTTCGACGCGGCGCTGGACGCGGCGAGGATCGCCCTGACCTACCGCACCCCCGTCTTCCTCCTCTCGGACGGGTACCTGGCGAACGGCTCGGAGCCGTGGCGGATCCCGGACGTCACGGAACTGCCGGACCTCCGGGTGGCGTTCGCGACCGGCCCGAACCACCGACTGGCGGACGGTACGGACGTGTTCTGGCCCTACAAGCGCGATCCGCGCACATTGGCGCGGCCGTGGGCGGTGCCGGGCACACCGGGCCTGGAACACCGCATCGGCGGCATCGAGAAGCAGGACGGCACCGGCAACATCTCGTACGACCCGGCCAACCACGACTTCATGGTCCGCACCCGGCAGGCCAAGATCGACGGCATCGAGGTCCCCGATGTCGAGGTCGACCACCAGGACGGGGCCCGCACCCTCGTCCTGGGCTGGGGCTCGACCTACGGCCCGATCACCGCCGCGGTGCGCCGGATCCGCAAGGACGGCGGTCTGATCGCCCAGGCCCACCTGCGCCACCTCAACCCCTTCCCCAGGAATCTGGGCGAGGTGCTGGGGCGGTACGACAACGTCATCGTGCCCGAGATGAACCTCGGCCAGCTCGCCACCCTCATCCGGGCCGAGTACCTGGTCGACGCGCACTCGTGCACCCAGATCAACGGCATGCCGTTCAAGGCCGAGCAGCTGGCCGCGGCGCTCAAGGAGGCCACCCGTGACTGAGGCGCTGAAGCTGGTGCCCAAGGCCGAGGCCAAGCAGTCCATGAAGGACTTCAGGTCCGATCAGGAAGTGCGCTGGTGCCCCGGCTGCGGCGACTACGCCGTCCTCGCCGCCGTGCAGGGCTTCATGCCCGATCTCGGTCTGGCGAAGGAGAACATCGTCTTCATCTCCGGCATCGGCTGCTCGTCCCGCTTCCCGTACTACATGAACACGTACGGGATGCACTCCATCCACGGCCGCGCCCCGTCCATCGCGACCGGCCTGGCCACCTCGCGGCGCGACCTGTCGGTCTGGGTCGTCACGGGCGACGGCGACGCGCTCTCCATCGGCGGCAACCACCTCATCCACGCGCTGCGCCGCAACGTCAACCTCAAGATCCTGCTCTTCAACAACCGGATCTACGGACTGACCAAGGGCCAGTACTCGCCCACCTCCGAGCTGGGCAAGATCACCAAGTCGACCCCCATGGGATCGCTCGACGCGCCGTTCAACCCGGTCTCGCTGGCTCTGGGGGCCGAGGCATCGTTCGTCGCGAGGACCGTCGACTCCGACCGCAAGCACCTCACCGAGGTACTGCGTGCGGCGGCGGACCACCCGGGCACGGCCCTGATCGAGATCTACCAGAACTGCCACATCTTCAACGACGGCGCCTTCGACGCCCTCAAGGACAAGCAGCAGGCCCAGGAGGCGGTCATCCGCCTCGAACACGGGCAGCCCATCCGCTTCGGTCCCGACGGGACCAAGGGCGTGGTGCGCGACCGCACCACCGGCGACCTGGAGGTCGTCACCGTCACTGCGTCCAACGAGGCCGACATCCTGGTCCACGACGTCACCCACCCCAGCCCCACCACCGCCTTCGCCCTGTCCCGGCTGGCCGACCCCGACACCCTGCACCACACACCCATCGGCGTACTCCGCAGTGTCGACCGGCCCGTCTACGACACCCTGATGGCCGAGCAGCTCGACACCGCCGTCGAGCAGAACGGCAAGGGCGACCTCACCGCCCTGCTCACCGGAGGCGACTCCTGGACCGTCATCGGCTGACGCCCCACGGAGACCGCGGGCAGGACGTACGGGTCCGGGCGCTCCCACGCCTGGACCCAGGACATACGTCCGCGTGGCGGCCATTGCTATGAGAGCGCTCCCAAAAATAGGCTGCCTGAGAGCGGCGGTGGCGGGGAGTCCCCCTCCGTACCCAAGTGCCACGCTCACAGGTGACAATGGAAGGGCTTCCATAACTGTCGCGAGAGAAGGCCCGCGTCCATGACTGAGGAACTGCCGCATCGGCACGCCACGCTCGACGAGGTGGCCGCGCTGGCCGGTGTGTCGCGATCGGTGGCTTCCCGGGTGATCAACAACGCACCCCATGTCAGCCGGGCCAAGCGCGAGTCCGTCGAGCGGGCGATCCGGAAACTCGGCTACGTACCCAATCCGAAGGCACGTGCCCTGGCCACGCGGCAGGCGGGGGCGGCCGCGCTGGTCATCTCGCAGAACGACCCGGAGGTCCTGACGGATCCATTCTTCGCGCAGGTCGTCGCCGGGGTGGCCAGTGCGCTGGAAGATGCCGACCTGCACATGATGCTGTGCGTCGCTGCCAGCGCACGCGGGCGGGAGCGGGTGGAACAGCTCGTGCGCTCCCGTGTCGTGGACGGGGTGATGCTGATGGCGTTGCACGAGGACGACCCCTTGGCGCGGATCGCCAAGGAGAGCCGGATCCCGGTCGTCTTCGGCGGGCGGCCGGTGGATTTCGAGCCGCGCTGGTACGTGGACATCGACAACGTCGGGGGCGCACGGGAGGCGACCGATCACCTGCTCAAGCGCGGGCGCACCCGCGTGGTCACGATCTGCGGCCCGCTGGACACCGAGGTGGGCACCTCCCGGCACCGCGGCTACCGGGAAGCGATGATGCTCTCCGGTCTGCAGCCCCGCCCGCCCGAGGAGGGGGACTTCACCGAGGCCTCCGGAGCCGCCGCGATGGCCCGTCTGCTGGAGGCGCACCCGGATCTGGACGGCGTGTTCGCGGCCAACGACAACATGGCGGCCGGCGCCCTGCGCACGTTGCGCAACGCCGGCCGCTCGGTGCCCGAGGACGTGGCGGTGGTGGGGTTCGACGACCTCGCCGTCGCCCAGCTCGCCGAACCCACGCTCACCACGATCCATCAGCCCGTCCGGGGCCTGGGGCGCGAGATGGCCCGGATGCTCGTCGAGCTGATCGCGGGCCGTACCGCCAGTCCGCTGATCCTGCCCACCCACCTGGTCAAGCGCGCCAGCACCTGAGGGGCGGAGACGGGGTGAGTGGTGCGCGGCCGGCAACCGTTGGCCACCGGGAGGCGGCCGGGCGGGGAGCGAATACCGGTTGCCTGCCCGGAGGCGGGCCGCACACCACCGTCTGTGCGGGGCGTTTCACCCCTTGACGGCGCCCTGCATGATGCCGCCGACGATCTGCCGGCCGAGCAGGCCGAAGACGACCAGGACGGGCAGTGTGCCCAGGAGGGTGCCCGCCATGACAACGGACTGGTCCTGGACGTAGCCGCCACCGAGCTGCCGCAGGGCGACCTGCACGGTGGGCTCCTGGGAGGAGAGCGCGATGATCGGCCAGAAGAAGTCGTTCCAGGCCGTCATGAAGGTGACCAGGCCGAGGACCGCCATGGCGGGACGCGCGATGGGGACGACGATCGTCCAGAAGATCCGGGCGGTGGAGGCGCCGTCGACCCGGGCGGCTTCGATGAGTTCGTCGGGCAGTGACTGGGCGATGTACTGCCGCATGAAGAACACGCCGAAGGCGGAGACCAGGCTGGGCAGGATCACCGCCTGCAGCTGATTGGCCCACTCCAGCTTCGCGATCACCATGAACAGGGGAATCACGCCGAGCTGCGGCGGGATCATCATGGTGCCGACGGTGAAAGCGAGCAGTGCGTTGCTTCCCTTGAAGCGCAGTTTGGCGAAGGCGAACCCGGCGAGGGTGGAGCAGAGCACCGTGCCGACGGTGATGGAGCCGGACACGATCAGGGAGTTGACGAGAGCCTTCCCGATGTCGGCCTGGTCCAGAGCCTGTTGGAAGTTGTGCAGCAGGTTCGGCCCGGGAATCAGCGTCGGCGGGACCTTCGCGATGTCCGCGTTGGAGCGGCTGGCCGCCACGATCGTGTAGTAGAAGGGGAAGGCGGAGACCAGCACGGCGAGGATGAGGAACGTGTACGTGAGGCGGCTGCCGTGCATGGTGCGCCCCGCGCGGCGCCTGGGCCCTCGGCGGCGTGACGTGGTGAGGGCGGACGGCTGCCCGGCGTGCGCGGTGTTCGGATCGGCGAGGATGGTCACCGGCCGGCCTCCTTGGCCATGCGGCGGCGCGCGAGGAGGGCGTTGAGCCCGACGAGCACCAGGATGAGCAGGAACATGACCCAGGCGATGGCGGCGGCCCGGCCCAGGTGGAAGAAGGACCAGCCCTGCTCGTACATGTACAGGCCGAGTGTCTGGTACTGGTGGGTGATGCCGCCGCCCGCGTTGCCCTCGAACAGCAGTGGCTCGCCGAAGAGCTGGGTGGCGCCGATGGTCGACATGATCACCGAGAAGACGATGGTGGGACGCAGGCCCGGCAGGGTCACGTGCAGGAACTGCCGCCAGCGGGAGGCACCGTCCATCTCGGCGGCCTCGTACAGATCGCCGGGAATGGACTGCATGCCGGCCAGGAAGATCAGCGCGTTGTAGCCGGTCCAGCGCCAGACGACGATGCAGGAGATGGCGACCTGGGAGGCGAGGGTCCCCGTCTGCCAGTCCACCGGGCCGACACCGACGAGGCCGATGACGTAGTTGATCAGGCCGAAGTCGTGGCCGAAGAGCTGGGCGAACACGAGCGTCGCGGCGGCCACCGAGGTGGCGTACGGCATCAGCATCATGGTGCGGAAGAAGGTGCGCCCGCGGAGCTTGTAGTTGAGCAGGTGCGCGAGTCCCAGGGCGATCAGGAGCTGCGGGACGGTGGACAGCACGCCCAGGGTGAAGGTGTTGCGCAGGGCGCCCCAGAAGAACGGGTCGGTGAAGATGGCGGTGTAGTTGCCGAAGCCACGCCACTCCATGTCGCCGGGGGTCTGCAGCTCGATCCGGTAGAGCGAGATGAACGCGGTGTAGATCAGCGGGAAGAGGCCGAAGGCACCGAACAGTACGAAGAACGGCGCGATGTACGTGTACGGCGAGAGGGTGCGCCAGGCCCGGCGTCCTGGTGGGAGCTGGGCACTGCGCGCCGGCGCGGCGGGAGGCGCGGGGGCGGTGACGGTCACGGGGTGACCCTTCGGGTTCACGGGGAGGCCGGGGCCTCGGCGGGTGGGCTGGTGCGGGCGGAACGGCGGCCGCTTGCGTGCGGGGGCCGGCGGTGTGGAAGCGGCTGAAGCGTGGGGCCGGGGGCGGGCCGGGCGCGGCGAAGGATCCGGCCCCGCCCCCGCGGCATGATCAGCCGATGGCGTTCTCGATGCCCTTTTCGGCGTGCTTCCAGGCCGTGTCGGGAGAGGTGCCCTTCTTCTCGATCTCGAAGAGTCCGGCGGTGATCTGCTCCTGGATGTCCTGGTCGTTCACGCCGAGCACCTGGACCGGTGCCTGCTTGGCCGCGTCACCGAAGATCTTTCCGATGGGAGCACCCGAGAAGTAGGGGTCCTTGGTGTCCGCCACCTTCGCGATGGCCGGCACGCTGGAGGGGAAGTTGCCGATCTCGGTGAAGAGCTTGGCCTGCTGCTCGGGCGCGGTCAGCCACTCGATGAGCTCGTAGGCTTCCTTCTTGTGCTTGGCGGCCTTGGGGATGGAGAGGTACGAGCCTCCCCAGTTGCCCGGCACACCCGGCATCTTGGCGATGTCCCACTTGCCCTTGCCCGCGTCGCCCGCCTGGCCCTTGATGTAGCCGAGCATCCAGGCCGGGCACGGCAGGGTGGCGAAGGAGCCTGCGGCGAACGCCTGGTTCCAGGGCGGTGTCCACTGGGCCAGCTCGGCGCTCACGCCCGCGCGGTCGGCCTTGACGGACAGGTCCCAGGCCTCCTTGACCGCCGGGCTGTCCTGGTAGATGAGCTTGCCGGAGGAGTCGTAGTAGCGCTCCTTGTACTGGCCGGCCACGTTGGTGTAAATGCTGCGGATGCTGTCGATCCAGGCGGTCTTGGCGGGGGCGTTCTTCATGTACTGCTTGCCGAGGTCCAGGTAGCCGTCCCAGGTGGACCACTTCTTGGCGAGTTCCTCGCGGTCGGTGGGGAGTCCGGCCTTCTTGAGCAGGTCGGTGCGGTAGCAGATGGCGCCGGGGCCGTTGTCCGTTCCCAGGCCCATGACCTGGCCGCTCTTGGTGGTGGCGGCGCCCCACTTGGAGTCGGTGAAGTTCGCCTTCAGCTTGCCGGCCCCGTACTGGTTCAGGTCCTCGAACTTGTCGCTCTGGCGCTGGGCAACGGAGGCGATGCGGCCGATCTCGATGCCCTGGACGTCGGCGAGGCCGCCGCCGCCCGCGAGGCGGGTCTGCAGCGCCTTCCAGTAGTTCTTCTCCTCCTGGGTGTCGGTCTGCTTGATGGTGACGTTCGGGTGGCTCTTCTCGTACTCCTTGTAGAGCCCGGCCTCCTTGAAACCGAACGTGCCGAACAGATCGACGGTCAGGGTGACCTTGCCGTTGCTGTCCTGGGCACCGGTCGAGCCCGATCCGCAGGCGGCGAGCAGTGTGCCTGCCGCAGCCATGGCGCCCAGGCGGATGAGGATTCTTCTCGCGGCTCGTGCAGTGGACATGGGAAGCCTCCTAAGACTTCGTCATGGGTGGTGTGGAAGCGCTCCCACTCGATGTGAGGCGGGCCTGTGACCCGTGGAGCAAAGTGGTGCGAATGAGTTCGGAAGTGATGCGGGGACCTCAGGACCCCTGGCGTCCGCGGGTCGCGTGGGCGGCGTCGCGGAGCCACTCGGCGCTCTGCTTCGGGGTGCGCACCTGGGTCTCGTAGTCGACGTGGACGATGCCGAAGCGCTTGCCGTAGCCGTAGGCCCACTCGAAGTTGTCCATCAAGGACCAGGCGAAGAAGCCCCGTACGTCCGCTCCGGCCTCGCGGGCGCGTCCGACCGCGGCGAGATGGTCGGCCAGGTAGACGGTGCGGTCGATGTCCTCGATGCGGCCGCCGGCGCCGGAGCCGTACACCGAGTCGTCGAAGGCCGCTCCGTTCTCGGTGATGTACACCGGTGTGCCGGGGTAGTCGCGGCTGATCCGGGTGAGCAGGTCGGCCATGCCCTGCGGGTGGATCTCCCACGGCATCGCGGTGACGGGCCGGTCGGGCTGGGGCACCCTGACGGTCTCCCCCGGCTCGCTGCCGGCCGCCACGACGTCGCTGACGTAGTAGTTGATCCCCAGGAAGTCCACGGGCCGGCCGATGACCTCCAGGTCCCCTGCCTCCACCGGGAGTTCGGCCCCGAGCCTGGCCAGGTCCTCGACCACGTCCTGCGGATACTCGCCGCGCAGGACAGGGTCGAGGTAGATGCGCGCGCCCATCCCGTCCGCCTGGCGGGCGGCTTCGAGGTCGGCGGGCCGGTCGGACGCGGGGTAGATCTGGGCGGGGTTGAAGGTGATGCCGACCTGCGCGGGCGTGGGCACCACGGCCCGGATCCGCTCCACCGCCAGCCCGTGCCCCAGATGCAGATGGTGCACGGCGCGGACGGCGGCCCGGAAGTCCTTGCGGCCCGGGGCATGGCAGCCGATGTGGTAGCCGAGGATCGCCGAACAGAAGGGCTCGTTGAGGGTGATCCAGTGGTGCACCCGGTCGCCGAGCCGGCCGGCCGCGAGCTCCGCGTAGTCGGCGAAGCGGTAGGCGGTGTCGCGCTCGGGCCAGCCTCCGGCGTCCTCCAGCTCCTGTGGCAGGTCCCAGTGGTAGAGCGTCGCCCAGGGGGTGATGCCCTTCGCGAGCAGCTCGTCCACGAGGCGGTCGTAGAAGTCGAGCCCCTTGGCGTTCGCCGGTCCGCGTCCACCGGGCTGGACCCGCGGCCAGGACAGCGAGAAGCGGTAGGCGTCCAGACCCAGATCGGCGAGCAGTCGCACGTCGTCCGGCATCCGGTGGTAGTGGTCGCACGCCACATCGCCGTGGTCGTCGCCCTCGATCGCACCCGGGGTGTGGCTGAAGGTGTCCCAGATCGACGGCGTGCGCCCGTCGGCATCGACCGCCCCTTCGATCTGGTACGCCGACGTCGCGGCGCCCCACACGAAGTCCGCCGGCAGACCGGGGACGGCGGGGCTGGGCAGGGATTGGGGCTCGGGCCGGCCGGGATCGGCAGGCTGCAGATCGATGCTCATGGGGTGCTTCTCCAACAGCGGTGAGATTCGGGAGGGTGCCGCGCCGCGTCTACGACTGGCCGCTGGGCGGCAAACTGGGAGCGCTTCCAGAAAGATGGGGGCGACGTTCTCCTTTGTCAAGGGCCCGCGTCAAGGGTGGTTCCCGAAGATGACCTCAAGCATGGGACGGCGATCGAGGCGGTTTTGTGCGTATTCATCGCGAGAAGGGCTAGCTGAAGACGGCACACCCCTCCCCCGTCTCATGATCCGCTCGCCGCTTGACACCCCTAGATCGGTTGAACATTATTTGGGAGCGCTACCAATCAAGTGTCGGCGGCGCGCGGCGTTGGTTCCCGTACAGAGGGGCCGACGCCCGATCGTGCGGGGTTCGACGGCTGAGGGGGGCGTCGAACCCCGCCTCGGCACGCGCCCTCGACCCGGCGGGGGGGGGGGGGGCCCCCCCCCCCCCCCCCCCCCCCCCCCCCCCCCCCCCCCGCGGGGGGGGGGGCCCCCCCCCGGGGGGGGGGCCCCCCCCCCCCCGGGGGGGGGCGCCCCCCCCCCGG
>NZ_JBIBHG010000015.1:16276-189030 GCF_042956885.1 Streptomyces sp. NPDC008163
GGCCCCCGTTTGTGGGGGGTGGCGCGGGGGGGGGGGGGGCTCAACCCCCCCGACGCCCGCCCCCACCCCCCGGCGGTGCGCGGGGCCCCCCCCCCCGCGCGACCGCCCCTCCCCTTCCCCCAAGGAGTGCGTCGTGCCCGAACCGTCCGTGGCTGTCCGCCCCACCCTGGAGGCGGTCGCCGCCCACGCGGGCGTTTCCCGCTCAACGGTGTCCCGCGTCATCAACGGCGGAACCGGTGTCCGCCAACAGGTCATGGCCAGAGTCGAAGGAGCCATCGAGGAGCTGGGGTACGTCCCCAACCGGGCCGCCCGCACGCTGGTGACCCGGCGCACCGGGAACATCGCGGTGATGATCGCCGAACCCGAGGGCCGCGTCTTCTCCGACCCCTACTTCGGGCTCCAGATCCGCGGCATCAGCCGGGAGTTGGGCGCACACGACCTCCAGCTGGTCCTCCTCCTCGCCGAAGGGGCCGGCGACCGGGAGCGGATCGACCGCTACCTCTCCGGCGGCCACATCGACGGGGCGCTCGCCTTCTCCGTGCACCGCGACGACCCACTGCCCGACATCGTCAGACGCCTCGGTCTGCCGACCGTCTACGGCGGCAGACCTCACTGGGAACCGATCCCCGGGGAGGGCGCCCTGGCATACGTCGATGCCGACAACCGCGGCGGGGCCAGGGAGGCCGTGCGCTACCTCGTCTCCCAGGGCCGCCGCCGGATCGCGCACATCGCGGGCCCCATCGGCCTGGCGGCGGGGCTCGACCGGCTGAACGGCTACCGTGATGTGCTGTTCGACGCCGACCCCTCGCTCGTCGCGCAGGGCGACTTCACCGACGAGAGCGGCGAGCGCGCGATGGCCCGGCTCCTGGACCGCCACCCCGACCTGGACGCGGTCTTCGTCGCCAGCGACCTCATGGCGAAGGGCGCACTGCGCACCTTGCACGCACGAGGCCGCTCCGTGCCGGACGAGGTGGCCGTGGTCGGATTCGACGACCTGGCCTCCGTGTCCACGGCCACCGATCCGCCGCTCACCACGGTCCGGCAGGACATCGAGGGCATGGGCCGCACCATGGCCAGGCTGCTGTTGCGCAAGCTGCGCGAGCAGGGCTCCGGCACCCGGACCCAGGCCACCGTCATCACCGCCACCACCCTGACCCGCCGCGGGTCGGCCTGAGCAGGCACGAGCACGGCCCGGTGATCAGCCTGATCCGGTCCGAAGGGAGCATCACATGAAGATCGTCGACGCGAAGGTCGTCGTCACCAGCCCCGGCCGCAATTTCGTCACGCTCAAGCTGACGACGGACGAGGGAGTCACCGGCCTGGGCGACGCCACCCTCAACGGGCGGGAGCTCGCCGTCGTCAGCTACCTGAACGACCACGTGACCCCGCTGCTGACCGGCCGCGATCCGCACCGCATCGAGGACACGTGGCAGTACCTCTACCGTGGCGCCTACTGGCGGCGCGGGCCGGTGACGATGGCCGCGATCGCCTCTGTGGACACCGCGCTGTGGGACATCAAGGCCAAGGTGGCGGGCCTCCCGCTGTATCAGCTCCTCGGCGGCGCGAGCCGGGACCGGGTGCGCACCTACGGTCACGCCCATGGCCGTGACCTGCCAGAACTCCTGGATTCGGTCCGCGCCCGCCTCGCCGAGGGCTATCCGGCCGTGCGCATCCAGTCCGGTGTCCCGGGCCTCAAGGCCGTCTACGGCGTGCGGAGCACGGGGAGCGACGGCGTGCCGGTCCTCCACCAGCAGGCTCGCCCGTTGGTGGAGGACTGGGACACCGACGCCTATCTGCGGCACGTGCCGTCCGTGTTCGAGGCGGTGCGGGCGGAATTCGGCTCCGAGCTGCCGCTCCTGCACGACGCGCACCACCGGCTCACCCCGGTCCAGGCCGCCCGCCTCGCCAAGGACCTGGAGCCCTACCGGCCCTTCTGGCTGGAGGACTGCACGCCCGGGGAGAACCAGGAGGGTATGCGGCTCGTACGCCGGCACTCGACGACCCCGCTGGCCATCGGCGAGGTCTTCAACACGGTGTACGACTACCAGACGCTGATCACCGAGCAGCTGATCGACTACGTGCGCAGCGCGGTCACCCACTTCGGCGGGGTCACCCCGCTGCGCAGGCTCTTCGACTTCGCGGCGCAGTACCAGATCAAGAGCGCGATCCACGGCCCCGAGGACATCTCGCCGGTGGGAATGGCAGCCGCCATCCATCTCGATCTGGCGGTGCACAACTTCGGAATCCAGGAGTACTCGGGCCACACTCCGCTCACCGCGGAGGTCTTCCCGCACGCCTACACCTTCGCCGACGGCCATCTGCACCCCGGCCAGGAGTCCGGCCTCGGCGTGGAGCTGGACGAGGAACTGGCGGCAGCGCACCCGTACGAGGCGGCGTATCTGCCGGTCAACCGGCTCCAGGACGGCACCATCCACGACTGGTGAGCCGGCCGGCGCGACTCCGGTCCGGTAGCGCGCCGTGAACCCCACCAGTCGTCCCAACCCTTTGGAGAAGTCGTGAAGTGGAATCACCGGGGAGGTGCGGGTGTGCGACGCATCTGCCTGACGGTCCCGACGAACCGGGAGTGCGCCGCCACGCTCACCGAGGTGCTCGCCGAGGCCGCATACGCCGAGGAGCACTTCGATGTCGAGGTGCACCTCGTGGTGCTGGATTCATCCGCCGACTTCGCCGCACATGCCCAGGTGTTGCGTGGGGCGGAACGGGTCTGGCACTTGGACGAGGCAGCCCAGGGGGATTTCCTGCGGCGGGCCATCCGGCGTTCCGGTGTCACGAGGCCCGGCCTCGTGGCCGATCTCATGCTCCCCCAGGGCCTGTCGTACGGCGCCTGCACCAACCGCGCGTTCCTGGTCGCCGTCGCCCTGGGCTGCGAGTCGGTGCACCGCCGTGACTCGGACAGCTATTTCCAGACCCACGACGGCGACAAGGTGTTCCCGGTCCACGCGGAACTTCTGTCGCTCGGCAGACCGGCCCACAGGGCGGAGACCACCGAGAACCAGCTGGACCCCGCACTGCGGGACGCCACGGTGGCCATGGTCGGCGCGTCCTTCGTAGGTGAGATGTCCGTGGACCTCGGCGAGATCCGCGACCATGAGGCGTACGGCGACCTCGTCGGCCTCTGGGCCCCTGACGACAGCTCTGAGCTGGAGAAGGAAGCCCTGGTCAGAGAGTCCTTCATGGGCTCGGAGCCGTTCGCCGGCGACCGGTCCGTCCTCGCGGTGGTCGACCCGATGCGGGTGGACATGCACAACATCAGCTTTCACGGTCTGCACGAGAGGATTCCGCTGCCACCGGCCGAGGACACCATCGGCAGCGACTACTTCCTGATCCATGTCGCCCACAAGGCGCGGCTGCCGGGCGTGCTCCACAACCGGCACATCGTCAACTTCCATACGAAAGAGAGGAAAACCCCCGCCGGCTTCCTCTCCTATCAGATGCGCTTCGTGAAGTTCATCCTGTCCATGCACTACTTCCACTTCATCTACCGGCGGCTGACGAACTCCACTCCGGGTTCGATCGCGGCCCTCGTCCGCGAGAGCGCATGGCAGGACAGAGGGCCGAATGAAGCCAGACTGGTCCTGATGGAACGCGCCTACCGCAGGATCGGGGGCAAGTTCACCGCCGTGGCGGACCGCATCGTGGAGCGCGGGGAAGACCTGCTCACCGAGGCGCGCCGGGACATCGACGACTACGTCCAGCTCATCGAGGCGTGGGGGCCGCTGGTGGACGCGAGCCGCGGCACGGATGTCCGCCATGGCTGAGCCCGCGCACATCCTGGCCGCTCTCACGGACGGCAGCCGGGATCAGATCGTGTACGACCTGACCGGCATAGAGTCCCAGTACGACACGCTACGGGCCGAACTGCCGTCCGCAGCCGTGCGGTTCGCGCTGAAAGCCTGCCCGCTGCCCGACGTTCTCACCTGCCTGGCCGACCGGGGCGCCGGCTTCGATGCGGCCAGCCCCGGTGAGATCCGCCAGGTGCTGCGGACGGGGGTGTCACCCCGCAGGGTGCACTACGGCAATACGGTCAAGTCCGATTCGGAGATCGCGACAGCCTTCCAGCTGGGTGTCACCACGTTTGCCACGGACTGCGTCGAGGACGTGCGGGCGATCGCCCGACACGCTCCCGGCGCGAGGGTCTTCTGCCGCGTGGCCACCAGCGGCCAGGGTGCGTTGTGGGGGCTCACCAGCAAATGCGGTACCCACGACGCGGTCGGCGTGCTGGAGGAAGCACGCGGGCTCGGACTCGTACCGGCAGGGCTGTCCGTTCACGTCGGATCCCAGCAGATGACCGTGCACGGGTGGGAGGCGGCACTGGACGAACTCGCGGCCATCCTGCCGAAGCTCGCCGTCCGAGGCATCCACCTCGACCACATCAACCTGGGAGGCGGACTGCCGGCTCACGGCTACCTGACAGCCGACGGCACGGCGCTGAATCCACCCACCGCGGAGATCTTCAGAGCCATCCGGGCCGGCATCCACCGGCTACGGGAGGTGGCGTGCGGCGCACTCGACTTCCTCATCGAGCCCGGGCGGTATCTCGTCGCGGACCATGGCACAATCCGCGCCCGTGTCGCCCGCCTGACCATACGTCAGGAACGTTGGCTCTACCTGAGCTGCGGCCGGTTCAACGGACTGTACGAGGGCGACCGGCTCCGATACCCGATGGCGTTTCCCACGCGCGGCGACAGCCCCCGTACACCCGCGATCGTCGCCGGACCGACCTGCGACAGCGACGACACGCTGGGCGACGCTCCGGTGCCGCAGGATCTCTCCTCGGGGGATCCGGTGTGGATCCGATCCGTCGGGGCCTACGCGGTCAGCTACACCACACGCGGCTTCAACGGCTACGAGCCACTGCCTCACGTGGCCGTGCGTGCCGAGCGCATACGGCCGATCGAAGCCGCCGACTGGGAGGCCATCGCGGAACTGGAGACACATGCGTACGCGGAACGCGGCCTGTCCGAGGAACGCGGCGTTCTTCAGTCCCGCGCCGCGGCCTCCCCGGCGACATCGTTCGTGCTGGACACCGGGGAACGGATCGGCGGATACCTCATCGCGCTGCCGTATCCACGGTTCCGGTTCCCCGATCCGGACGTTCAGGAGAACGAGACTCACAGCTCGGCGAACCTGCACCTTCATGACCTCGTCATCGGAAGCGGGTTGCGCAACCACGGCTGGGCGAAACGTATGCTGCGCCATCTGACGGACACGGCACGGGCCCTGCGGTACGAGCGGATGTCCCTGATCGCCGTGAGCGGTACCGCCGGATTCTGGTCCGGGCAGGGATACCGTCCGCACCCCGATGTCGTCCTGCCGGCCGGGTACGGGCCGGACGCGCTCTACCTGTCCCGCGCGATCACCGGTGAGGGTTCCTGACCGACCACACCGGTACGGCAGAGCGCCCGCCCGTCCGATGCCGGACGGGCGGGCGCCTTTCGGTCAGCGGCCCGTGTTGAAGGTGAGTCCGGGCTTCGCGTTCCTGGCCAGGGTGTGCGCGAAGTCCGGCCACCAGGCTCCGGCCGCCGGGTCCTCGCTCCCGTACTCCGGGTCGGCGGGGCCCGCCGTGCCCCGGTGGCAGGTGCCGTCCGATTCACCGATGGTCTTCACGTACAAGTACGCGTCGGCCAGGGGCTGTCCGGTGTCGGCGGTGGGCCGGACGCCGATGCCGCGACCGGGGGCGTTGCACCAGGGTTCGGCGTCGGTGTACTTGCCCGCCGGGGGGATCCAGGCGCCGAGGCCGTTGCGGCTGTTGTCCAGGACGTAGTGCGAGAGGTCCTTGAGCGGCGGCCGGCCCACCGTCCGGTCGAACCAGGCGTCGGTCCACTTCCAGGTGGACGGGTCGTAGAAGTCCACCGCGTTGCCGGGCTGTCCGTCGTTGGGGGCGGACGGCGAGTAGTACTGGCTGGCGCAGCTGTCCGTCTTGCCGCGTGCCTCCTGCGGGCCTTCGGTGGTGTACCAGACGCACTTGGAGACCCAGGTGGCGTACCGGTTGAGCTGGTCGGTGGGCTGGTAGTTGGAGACGTTCAGGGCGAAGCCCTGGGTCTTGTCCAGGCCGGCCTTGATCAGCCGGCCGGCGAGTTCGCCGACCGGCTGCCAGTTGCTGCTGCCGCCGTCGAGGTACACGGACGTCTTGGGCTTGGCCTCCATGAGGCCGACCGCGGTGCGGATGTTGGCGTACCGCTCCTCGGTCCGGGTGCCGTCCGCGTCGCCCTCGGGACACTCCTTGGGCAGCAGGGCCAAGCCGTCGGGCTCGACGACGACCGCGGCGCGGCCGGTGCCGATGCCGTCGGCCACGCCCTGGACCCAGGCGCGGTACTCCTCGGGGCTGTCCGCGCCGCCGGCCGAGTAGAAGCTGCAGTCGCGGCCGGTGACGTTGTAGAGGACGAACACCGGAACGGTGCCGGTGAACCTGGCCGCCCGCATCTTCTGCTGGACGACCTTCTTGATCTCGGTGGGTGTGCCGTAGTCGAGCCAGATCGCCTGCGGCCAGGAGGCCAACTTGGCCATGCGCACGGCGTCGTCGACCTTGCCGGCCTTGAAGTCGGTGACCGCCTGCTGAGCGGCCCCGGCCTCGGGGTCGACGTAGAAGCGGGTGTTACTGGGCAGCGTATGGTCGGCCGTCCCGGGGCCGGGCGAGGCAGCTGCCTCGCCACCGCCGCCCAGCGTGCCGGCGGCGAGCGCCGCGCAGGCAACCGAGACGAGCAACCGTCGCACTCTGCTCATGAGGTGAAGTCTCCTTTGTGCAGGCTGATTCGCCGCTTTGGACGCGAATTTTTGGGAGCGCTTCCAGCCTTGGCGAAGCCCAGCGTTCTCGTGGGCACATGCTGGGGCCCGCGTTACGGGCATGTCAATAGCCGTCCGGCGACTCATTACCCCACCCCACCCGACCAGCCAAAACAAGGAAGCACGCTTTCGGTTGTCGTCACTTGCGGGGCTCGAAGACGCACCACTCTCGCCCCTTCGGTGTGAACGGAAGGTTTCCTTCACGATTCACCGGGGCGCTCCGCCCCCTTGTCCGCCCGCTACGGCGCTGCTACTTTTTGGAAGCGTTCCCAGTTCCTCCCGTTCACGGCGCACCACCCATGCGCCGTCGGGCCTGTACCGCACCGCGACTCTCGGTTCCCCCCACCGGTGGTGCACGGAAGATCGTGGTCGAACGACGTACGTCCCCCACTCCAAGGCGTCCTGTCACCCGAACAGTTGTGTCACCGACGGACGCCGAACCTCTTCCGCCTGCCGCATTCGCGTCCCCCCAAGGAGGCAGTCATGCAATCCCGCACGGCTTCACGACGGTTCCGCAAGTACCGCTGGCTACTCGCTCCGGCCGCCGCACTCGCACTGATCCTCAACCCGGTCTCCACCCCGGCCTACGCCGCCGGCGGCAGCTTCACCGACAACTTCGACTCCTACAACACCGGCCTCTGGAGCAAGTCGGACGGCTGGTCCAACGGCGGGATGTTCAACGCCGGCTGGCGCGCCGATCACACCTGGTTCAACGGCGGTGTCATGGGCCAGAACCTCGACACCGCGAGCTGCCCCTCCGGCTGCTCGGGCAAGCCCTACGCCTCCGGCGAGTACCGCACCAACGACCTGTACTCGTACGGCCGCTTCGAGACCCGCCTCCAGGCAGTCAAGCGCGAGGGCACGGTGACCGGCTTCTTCACCTACACCGGCCCGAGCGACGGCCAGCCCTGGGACGAGATCGACGTCGAGATCCTCGGCAAGAACACCAACCAGATGCAGACCAACTACTTCACCAACGGTGTCGGCGGCCACGAGACCGTCATCAACCTCGGGTTCGACGCCTCCGCCGGGTACCACGACTACGCCATCGAGTGGTGGAACCAGGGAACCATCAACTGGTTCGTCGACGGCAAGCTCGTCCACCAGGAGAACGGCTCGCGCGGCGCACTCCCCACGCACCCGATGCGCATCATGACCAACCTGTGGCCCGGCACCGGAGTCGACAGCTGGCTCGGCCCGTTCAGCTACCCGGGCACTCCGCTGACCGCCCGCTACGACTGGATGAAGTACACCAAGTACTGATCCCGCCGAAGTGACGTCACCGCCGGGGAGCGACAGCTCCCCGGCGGTTCCCTTTTGCCCTGCCGGGCGCGACTTCTGAGGTCAGCCGCCCTTCGGGGCGGCCATCGTGCCGTGAGCGCCATGAGCGCCGTGGCCGTGCTCCTCGTAGCCCGGGATCGTGCCGTCCGGCTTCTTCACCAGGAACAGGCCGACCATGCCCATGTCGGAGTGGCTCTGGACGTGGCAGTGGTACATCCACGCCCCGGCGCCGACGCCCTCACCGGCGATGATCTGGAAGCCGAAGGAGTCGGCGGGGCCGCAGATCTTGTTGTCGATGACCTGGCTGGGGTCGTCGGGGCCGGTGAGCATGCCGGTGCGGTTGTCCGCCCAGCGGTGTCCGTGCATGTGGAAGGTGTGGTAGTACTCGCCGTGCGTGATCATGACGATCTCGACGCGGTCGCCCACGGTTGCCTCGAAGTTCGGGCCCTGGGGCAGGTTGTTGATGAGCATGTCGTTGAAGACGATCGTGTGCGTGGCGTCCGGCAGGACGTCGCCCTTCCGGCGGACGACCACCGGTCCGTACAGGCCCTTGCGGATGCCGCCGGTGCCGTGGTCCGTGCCGACGACGTGGTCGTGGTAGTGCCAGTAACCGGCGCTGCCCGCCCGCCACGTGCCGTCCGCGCGGCGGCCGGGGGTGTGGGTGCGCCAGGTGTACGTGCGGGTGGCGCCGGGCTCGACCTCGCTGTGGTTCATCCTGGTGCCGTCACTGGAGATCTCGTAGTCGAGACCGTGGACGTGAAGGCTCGCGGTGACGTCCATGGTGTTCTCGAACTCGATGTGCAGCGTGTCGCCCTCGATCAGCTCGATGAGCGGGCCGGGAATGCTCGCCTTGCCCTTCTCCAGTCCGTAGCCCATCTGCCCGTCGGGCAGCTTCTCGGCGTACATCTTGAGGTGGCGCACCTGCCCGCCGGCCGGCGCCGTGCCTGCCGCGACGGCGGCGGTCGGGGCGGCGCCGGCCAGCTCGGGACCGACCGACAACGATGTCGCGGCCACGGCGCCGCCCAGCAGCACACGTCGGTTGAAAGCGCGTCTGTCCATGCCGAACTCCCCACAGAGGTATGGGCTCAGGGCCTGTGGGACGGTACCGGCTGCCCGTCCGTTTATCCACACTCAGGACAAAGTTCGGTCGATCCTGGTGATACCTCTTGGCGAACCGTGAAAAGAGGTCTAGCTTCCTCAGCGCTGTCGCTGCGACCGAGGAGGGTGGGTCACCATATGCGGTTGACATCGCATCACATGCCCGTGCACCACGGAGGATCGAGCACCAAGGCCCGACACAGACGGATCTGGACCGCGGCCCTGACCGCGGGCTTCGTCACCGCCGGCCTGCTGTCGGGTACGTCCGCCAGCGCGCGCCCGGCGCCGGAACCATCCCTGACAACGATGTCCATCAAGTCGCCACCCGGCGGCTCCGACGTGCGCGTCCTGGTCTTCTACGGCTCCGCCGCGGCCGGCGACGAGTCGCCCGTCGTGAACGCCGGCATCGCGGCGATCGAGCGCATCGGGCAGACCGGCCCGGCTGCGGAGCGGTTCACCACCGAGGCCACCGGCAACGCCTCGGTCTTCACCAACGCGCGCAAGCTGGGCAAGTACAACGCCATCGTGTTCCTGACCGGCGGCGGGGACGTCCTGAACGCCGATCAGGAGGCCGGCCTGGAGTCATACATGGAGGCCGGCGGCGGCTTCGTCGGCCTGCACGACGCGGCCCGCGCCGAGCCGTACTCCGACTGGTTCACCGGCCTGGTCGGTGCCCGCCCCGCGGCCGGCGCCGCGCCCGCGGTGCAGCGGGCCACCGTGGAGGTCGGCGACCGGCGCAACCCGGCCACCAAGGACCTGCCGCTGGAGTGGAAGCGCCCCGACCAGTGGCTCAACTGGGCGAAGAACCCCTCCGGCGAGGTGCACACCGTCGCCCGGGTCCGCGAGTCGACGTACAAGCCGGGCACCGGAGCCAACGGCACCGACCACCCGGTCAGCTGGTGCCGTGACTACGACGGCGGCCGGTCCTTCTACACCGCCATGGGCGGAACGGCCTCCTCCTACGACGAGACCGACTTCCGCACCCATCTGCGCGGCGCCCTGATGTGGACCACGCGCCTCGCGCAGGCCGACTGCAAGGCCACCATCACCGCCAACTACCAGGCGGAACGGCTCACCCAGCCCAACCAGCCCGGGCAGAACGACCAGATCGGCGAGCCGCACGGCCTGGTCACCGCGCCCGACGGCCGGGTCTTCTACATCGGCCGCGGCGGCGCCGACGCCTCCCAGCCGGTGATCACCGACTGGAACGACCCGGACGTCGGCAAGGGCAAGGGCCAGATCCACGTCTACGACCCGAAGACGAAGAAGGTCACCCTGGCCGGCGAGCTGACCGTCTTCGGCAACAAGGGCGGCGGCGAGGAGCTGACCAAGGTGGAGGAGGGCCTGCTCGGCATCGAGCTGGACCCGCGCTTCACCGAGAACGGCTGGGTGTACCTGCACTACACACCGCACTCGCAGATCAACCGCGACACGCACATGGCCGAGCGGCGGGTCTCCCGGTTCACCTACAACAACACCACCGGCAAGCTCGACATGGCCAGCGAGAAGGTGCTGCTGAAGTGGCCGGTGCAGATCCACAGCTGCTGCCACGCGGGCGGCGGGCTGGCCTGGGACTCCAAGGGCAACCTGTACATCGCCACCGGTGACAACAACTCCAGTGGCTTCAGCGACGGTTACTCGGGCAACAACCCGCAGCCCAACTTCAAGGGTGTCTCCTTCGCCGACGCGCGCCGCACCGCCGGCAACACCAACAACCTCAACGGCAAGATCCTGCGCATCCACCCCGAACAGGACGGCACCTACACCCTCCCCGAGGGCAACCTGTTCACTGGCAAGGAAACCGCCGAGGGCGGCGGCAAGACACGCGGCGAGATCTACGTGATGGGCGTGCGCAACCCGGCCCGCATCTCGGTCGACAAGGCCACCGACACCCTCTACGCCGGCTGGGTCGGCCCGGACGCCGGCGCCCCGTCGACGACCTGGGGCCCGGCCAAGTACGACACCTTCGCCGTGATCACCAAGGCGAGCAACCGCGGCTGGCCGTACTGCATGGGCAACAAGCAGCCCTACCGTGACCGCAATCTGCCCGACCCGACCAAGCCGCTGGGCTGGTACGACTGCGACCACCCGAAGAACGAGTCGCCGAACAACGACGGCCTGGTCAACCTGCCGCCGGTCACCGGCAACAACATCTGGTACTCCCCGCAGGGCGGCGGCCCCGACTACCCGCGCGACGCTAACGGCATCCCGTCGTACAAGGAGTCGGAGGCGACCTACCGGCTGCCGTGGCTCAAGGGTGGCGGCCAGGCCGCGATGGACGGGCCGGTCTACCGCTACGACGCCGCGAACAACAGCGCGGTGAAGTGGCCCGAGTACTGGGACGGCAAGTGGTTCGTCGGCGACTTCTACGACGCCGACCAGCCGCGCAACGCGGTGCTGATGGACCCGAAGACGCAGGGCGACGGCGGCATCCCGGTGCACTCGGAGTCGCTGAAGAAGATCGTTCCGGTCGGCAACGACGGCATCAAGAACCTGATGGACTGGAAGTTCGGCCCGGACGGCGCCCTGTACGTCCTCGACTACGGGCGCGGCTTCTTCACCTCGGACGCCAAGTCGGCGCTGTGGAAGGTCACCTACAAGGGCGGGGGGCCGACCCCGGCCGCCGGCCAACTGGCGAGGGGGACGCAGTGACAGGCAAACGAAGAGTGTGGGCGGCCCTGCTGGCGGGCCTGCTGCTGGTACTCGGACTGCAGACGACCACGTCGGCGGCCGGGGCACACGAGAACCGGCCCGAACAGGCCGCTGCCGCACAGGTGCTCACCTGGACGGCCGGCGACGACATCACCAAGTACGCCAGCTTCCCGGAGACGGCGGTCGCCGGAGCGGCGACGATCGTCTTCGAGAACAGCGCGGCCACCGGCAACACCACCGGCATGCCGCACACGCTGACCTTCAGCACCAGCGACCCGGAGTACAACACCGACGTCCAGCTGAACATCCTGGCCAACCCCGGTGACGACCAGGGCGGCAAGCACACCGCCGAGGTCACCCTCTCCCCCGGCCGCTACTTCTACCACTGCACGATCCCGGGCCACAGCTCCATGACGGGCGTGCTGACGGTGACCGAGGGCGGCGGCGGTGACGACACCACCGCACCGGAGACCTCGGCGAAGGTGACCGGCACCCAGAACGCCGAAGGCCAGTACATCGGTTCGGCGACCGTCACGGTCACCGCCACCGATGACGGTTCCGGCGTGGACCGGATCGAGTACGCGGTCGGCGCCGACGGCGCCTGGCAGCCGTACACCGCGCCGGTCGTGGTGGACCAGGTCGGTGAACAGACCGTGCGCTACCGGGCGTTCGACAAGGCGGGCAACGCCGCCGCCGAGAAGAACGAGACCTTCACGGTGGCCGCTCCGCCGACCGACGACACGACCGCGCCGGAGACATCGGCGACGGTCAGCGGAGAGAAGGACGAGAACGGCGACTACATCGACATGGCGACGGTGACCGTCTCCGCCTCCGACACCGGTTCCGGCGTCAACACCATCGAGTACGCGGTCGGTTCGGACGGCGCCTGGCAGCCGTACAACGGGCCGGTGATGGTGCACCAGACCGGCGAACAGACCGTGCGCTACCGGGCCACCGACAAGGCGGGCAACGCCGCCGCCGAGAAGAACGTGCGGTTCACCGTCGTGGCCGCCCCGCCGCAGGACACCACGCCGCCGGTGACCGGCGCGACCGTCAAGGGCACGAAGAACTCCGCCGGGGCCTACGTCGGCCGCGCGGAGGTCGACGTGAGCGCGACCGACGAGGGCGGTTCCGGGGTGGCCGGGGTGGAGTACTCCCTGGACGCGGGGCCGTACCTGGCCTACACCGCGCCCGTGGTGGTCGACCGGGCCGGGCGGCACACCGTCGCCTACCGGGCGACGGACGAGGCGGGCAACACCTCGGCACCGCTGAGCGTCAGCTTCTCCGTGGTCTCCGGCGGCGGGGTGCCGGCGCCGGGCTGCCCGGAGTACGACGAGCGGCTCACCGTGATCGTCGGTACGGTCGACACCGGTGTGCCCAACCGGGTGACCAACAACCGATGCCGGATCAACGAGTTGATCGAGGACGAGAAGGAATGGACGTCCCAGGCGCTCTTCGTCAAGCATGTCGGCGAGGTCACGTCCGCGCTCAGGGCCGAGGGCGTCGTCGACCTGCGTGAAGCGAAGGCGATCAAGCAGGCGGCCCGCGAGTCCGGCATCGGCACGCCGGGCCAGACGGACGGCTACCGCACGATCCTCGGCGAGGACCCGGCCACCTTCGCCAAGTGGGAGCAGGTGGGCGGCGGTTCGTTCACGCGCAACGCGGACGGCTCGATCACCAGCGGGACCACGAAGGACGGCTTGGGCATGCTCTGGTTCCCGGAGCGCACCTACGGCGACTTCTCGCTCAAGCTCCAGTGGCGGGACGACGCCCCGGGCACGGCCAACGCCAACGGCGGCATCTTCGTACGCTTCCCCCAGATCCACGACCACCCCGAGGAACCGCGCCCGGAGTGGGCGGCGATCAAGTACGGGCACGAGATCCAGGCGTTCGACAGCCCGAGCGGCGACATGTACAAGTCGGGCTCGATCTACGGCTTCGACCGGGTCGGCCTCGCCGGCGCCCAGGTGACCCAGAAGGGCACGTGGAACGACTACGAGATCAGGGTGGTGGACCAGCACTTCTCGGTCTTCCGCAACGGCGTGCTGATCAACGAGTTCGACAACACCGGCGGCCAGGACTTCTACCCGGCGCGCGGGGACGACCCCGGCACCGACGGCCGGCGCTGGGCGGCCGGCTACATCGGGCTGCAGGTGCACAGCACGGCCGACGTGATCTCCTACCGCGACGTCCGGATCAAGGACCTGTAGGACCGTAACCAAGGGCACCGAGCCGGGGCAGGGATCCCTCCTGCCCCGGCTCGGCTGCGCCGAGGCACCCTTGCCTCGTCGGACGTCAGGAAACAGGGAACCAGGTCGCGAGGCGTTTGGCGATCGCCGGTACATCGACGTCGTCCTGCGCGACTGCCTCGACGAACCGCCCGGCCACGGAGACGGACGGCGGGACGCTACTCGCGCCGACGCCGTTGAACCGCAGGAAGACACGCATGGCAAGCCAGGCGGTGCGCTCGTTGCCGTCGATCAGCGCGTGATTGCGAGCGACGGAGTGCAGCAGTGCCGCCGCCTTCTCGTGCAGCGTGGGATACAGCTCGGCTCCGAACACGTTCGTCCGGGGTCGCTCGATCGCCGACACCAGAAGACCCATGTCACGCACGCTGCGCTCCGTACCGATGACCGCACGGGCGATGGCCAGGATTTCGTCGACCTGGATGTAGCGCACGTCGGTCACTTCAGGTAGTCCAGGATCTCCGCATCGCTGTCCATCAGCTCGGCCAGGACGTCATCGACCTTCAGCTCGGCCCGGTCCTGGGCGTCACGGATGGCCTCGATGGCGAGTTCCTGCTTGCTGCGGCCCTCCCGACGGGCCCGCTCAGTGAGCTTCGCGTCGAGGTCGTCCGGGAGCCGAAGTGTCATCGCCATACAGGGATGATACCAGGGCGGTATCAAGTGGCGCGGTCGGCCCCGCAGGAGCGTTGGAGGGCGTCGCCGCCGCAAGCGTCTCGGTCACGAATCGCTGGTCAGGCGCCCTTGTCCGCAGGCTCCAGAATCGCCACGCACTCCACATGGTGCGTCATCGAGAAAAGATCGAATTTCGACTACTCGGAAAGACATGCCGGCCAGATCCGGTATGCGTTTCAAAATCACACCCGGTACGCGCCCTCAGCGTCAAACGAGCGTCACGGATCACCACGGCGGCAGGCAGTGACGTGTCAGCTACACGGACGACGCGGGCGCCCCGAGCTCGGAAGGACTTGCCTGATCACGCAGCCCGAACGGCTCCGAAGCCACGAGGAGCGCCAGCGGTAGGATAGGTGGCATGAGTGAAGCTACCAGCAAGTACTCCATCACCATGCCGCGGGACATCGCCGAGGCCGCCCGCGACCGCAGCGGACCTTCCGGCCTCTCCGCCTACGTCGCCGCAGCGGTCGCCCGTCAGGTCGAGCGCGACAATCTCAACGAGCTCATCGCCGTCGCCGAGGCGGAGCACGGCCCCGTCACCGACGAGGAGATCCAGGCCCTGCGCGACGAGCTCCACCAAGCCCGGCAGCAGCAGGGCTCGGGCCGGGCGGACGCCGCGTGACCCGCACCTCCCCCGCGGTCCCGGGCGGCACCCTCGTCCTGGACAGCGAAGGGCTGGCGAAGGCTGTCTTGCGCGACCGCACGGTCACTGCCTGGCTCGCCCTCGCCCGCGCCGATGATCTCCGGGTCGTTACCTCCGCAGCCACCCTGGTCGAGGTCATTCACCCCCGGATCAACCGCCCTGCCCTGGAGTGGACCCTCTCCCGGCTGGTCGTGGAACCGGTCACCGACCCGCTCGCCCGGCACGCCGCCACGCTCCTCGCCGACGCCGGGCTCCACGGCCACAAATACGCCATCGACGCCATGCTCGCCGCGACCGCACTCGCCGCCCCCGGCCCCACCACCGTGCTCACCTCTGACCCCGAGGACCTCACCACCCTCTGCGGGACACGAGTCACGGTGATCAAGATCTGACGGGAACCGCCCAGCTTTCCGTCAGGACCAGAAGTCCTCGCAACCAAACTGCTCGTACTGCTGGTAGTCGTCATCTGCTTCAGCGAAGCGCCCGCGGACACCCCGCTTGCCGCCCGGCGTGAAACGCAACTGCCGCAGTGATCGCATTCTCACATGATCCGCCTTCTCCGTGCCGAGCGGGCCACCGAAGCGCGCCGGCAGGTGACCTTCATCGACTGGGAACGCAAGCGGGCTTTCGTCGAACCGGTCGACGGCGGAGGGATCGCCAAATGGTCGAGCGGGACATTCATGGGGCTCTCCCATGCACTGACCCGTGCCACACGAGCAGTACTTCTCGGAACCGACCCGGTCGCCCCGCCCACCCGGCGGGCCGACGCCCGCACCCAGGAGTGGCGTGAACTCTACCCATCAGGAAAGCGGGGTTGCTGTGTACAAGTGGCCTCCGGCTGATGGCCGTGGTGACGGTAGGGCATCTCGTCGGGGTGGCGATCGATGCGGCCGCGCCTCCAGGCTGTGTCGAACGTGAGGGTGCCGTTGGATGCGCGGGTGAGATGCCATGCGCGCCAGCTGGTGCGCGGTGCGAGCAGACACCGCCATAAGGAAGTACTCATCCACGACGCCCGTGTCGACCGCGTCTGGGCGTGCGCATGGTGACGTTCATGTGCCGCTCGGTACGTCGGGCGGTGCATAACCGTTGAGGAGGGCCTTGGCTTTCGCCGCGTGGTGGGGGCGCTGGGCGCTATCCATGCCAGCTGCCAGGAGGGTGTAGAGCATGCGCTTCTGGGCGTAGTCAGGGAAGCTGGTGAGGAACTCGCGCAGGACCTCGAGGGCCTGGTGCTCGACCGTTCGCTCGTGCTCCGGGCGGTATTGCGCGAATACTTCCGCGGCCTTCGTTACCTCCCCGACGAGCGAGGGGATCTTCGACCAGTCGGCGTCTTCGCGTTCGAGCCAGCGGACCAGCAGAGCGGCTGGTTCGGAGAGTTCTATCGCGATGGCCCTCGTCTTCTGCTGGCGCAGGATGTCAGCCGTTGCCTGCTTGCGCTGCGCGGAAAGGAGGGCTCCCACTGCCGACTGGTCGTCGGGCAGGAGGCCGAGGGTGAGTTCGGCGCGGTAGATAACGGGTGGTTCGGTTGGCAGTCTGCGCTCCTGGCGCAGGTGTTCTTCGATCTTGTCGTGTGCCATTGCAGTGTCTGCCGGGTCGCAGGTGGCAGATACTTCGGCAGCCGTCGTGCGTAGGGCCGTCCGGATCGCGCTGACGATCCCCGCATCTGTGTCTGGGAACGGAGGTTCGGTCAGGACATGGGCGGTGATCCGACAGGTGAAGCCGATGCCAGGGCAGGTAGAGCTCAGGCGGGCGTCGAAGCGGGTCAGCCCGCGTCTCACCCGTATGCGGGTGCGACGCCGGGCCCATCGGGTGAAGGGCACCGTCAGGACCTCGCGGGTGAGGGCTCGTCGGACAGGGCCGCTGCCAGTTGAGGCGGCAGCCTGAGATCCTTGCGCAGTTCGATGACGGCCGCATCGTTGGCCACGCCCGGTTCTCCGAAGATGAGTGCGGAGATGGGGGTGGAGTACAGGTGCTGCACCACGACGTCGTTGAGGATGTCGGTGACGGTCTCTTCTGGTACCTGCGCTGCCTCTCGTGCGCGGGCCCATGCGACGAGGAGTGCGCGGCATTCCGTATCTACCCGAGAGTCGGCCATGGCGACGTTCCAGCCCTCCACCAGGGCGTCCTTGACGTCGGGGTCCTGCTGGGCGGCCGCGAGCATGACTTGCAGGACGTAGGGGTCGATGCTGGGGTCCAGCAGGGACAGGAAGGCGCGGTGCCCGGCCAGATGTTTCTTCTCGGTGGCCCACTTGATGACCGTGCTCCACACGCGCGGCAACTGGTTCTCGCGGGCGGCGATGTCCCGTAGCGCGTCCTGGGCTGCGAGAACGGCCTCGTCTGTCACGGTGCGATCGAGGATGTGCCGCAGCCGTACGAGGGACTGGCGTGGGTAGTGCTCGGCGAACTCGCCCTGGCAGACCAGAGCAACGACGGTGGCTACCGCTGGTGACGGCTCTTGCGCGGAGTCCAGCAGTAGGGAGCGGACTGCGGCGCCGAGGGTGTCGGACTCGGCAGCGATGGTGAGGACTCGAGCGATCAGCTTGCGGTGCTCGGTGCTGTTGTCCCCGTTGTCGATCCAGGCGTGGATCTGGTTGATGACACGGATGTCGTTCTCGGCGATGGCCAGTTCGACAAGAAGGTCGCCGATCTCGCGCAGCCGGTCGGCTGCGAGACCCTTGGGAGCGGTGACGGTGTCGAGCCACTCCAGCAGGGGCGGGTGAATGTCGGCGCGCTGCTGCCACAAGTGGAGCAGGACCGCGCGCGCATAGCCGGGCCTGTGTTCGAGGGTGGCCGTCCGGCCAGTGACCTGCGCTCCCATCTTTTGCAATCGGGTTGTCAGGTCCGGGCCGGTCAAAATGGCGCGCACGTTAGTGTTCTGGGGTTCCTTCAGCAGGATCCGCGCGCCGCTTTGAATGGTCAGGGCGTCCTTGCGGTCAAGGAAGAGGGAGGAGACGAGCAGCGCCCGATCTTCCGGGTCCTCGTTGGTGTCCTTGAAGACGCGTTGGACGTCCTTGTGCCATTCCTGAAACGTGCCCAGAGCTGTTCTGAGTCCCTCTGTCGTCTCGTCGGCTTCGGCGAGTACGGCGGCCAGTCGGACGCCGTCGGCGGGCCGACTGCTGTCGTTGAGGAGGTGGGTGGCCGAGCCGCTCTGTTCGGTGCCCCCGGCGACGCTGCTCAGCCATCGCACCCGGTCCGGCTTGCGGAAAACAGTCTCCAGATGGGCTTTCGCCACACGGTGTGCGGACGGCCGGGTCGTTGCACGGACGACCGCGCGGGCCATCGTGCCCGAGTCGTCGGGCCACCCGTGGTCGTCGGCGATCACCACCAGGTACGAGCCCACGTAGAGGAGTTTCTCCGCGTAGCTGAGCAGTTGTTCGGCCACATTGCCGGGGTTGCTCCATGCCGCGATCTCCGCCGCGACGTCCAGCAGGTAGCCGCGTCCCGGCTCGTCGGGCAGTACTGAGATATCAGGGGAAGCGGGCCGCTCCCAGTCGGGGCGGATCTCCTGCAGGGTGAGGGGCTTGCCTCGAAGGTCCTGCTCCCGCCGGGAGATGCTGGCCAAGGCTTTGATTCCTGCCGTGCGCTTGCCGTAGCCTACCTGGCCGGCCACGACAGCGATCCGTGGCCCCTCGCGGGTCAGGCGCTCGATCGCCTCGTCCGCGGTGCGGACCTTCTCGTCGCGGGCGCTCAAGTCCACCCAGGCCAGTTCCACCACGTCCAGCTCGGCCTGGGGGATGTCCGCCACTGGCAGCTGGGGCCTGTTGTTCATCGTCACGGAACCGGCCGCCACGATGATCTTCGAGTTCTGGTTGTTGCCCACGTCCACCCGGAATCCGGGCTCCGGCGTGGCGGCGGGTGGCGCAGGCGGCCCAGGAGGGGGCGGAACTGGCGGGACGGGGCCGAAGGCATTCGTCTCGCTCACTGGCCCGCCTCCGGCGCACGGTAGTGGAAACCACCTGAGGCGTTGATCGCGCCACCCGAGATGACCACCTGACTGTTGGTGTTGTGGTGCACGTTTGTCCGGGCGCCGGCATTGTCGTCCGCGCCTTGGGACTGCTCCGCCAATTCCTGTAGCTCAGATGCCGCGTCAGGATGGCGCTGCAGGAAGGCTGCCAGCTGGATCATGAGCTCACCGCGCAGGCGCTCCTCTACCGCCTCCCTCTCGCCGGCCGGGGAATCGATCAGCTGCTGACGGGCAGCATCGACGAGCTGTAGCACCTGCACAGAGCCTTGCTCCCCGTCCCGGCGCAACAGCCGCCGCACTCCCGCCCTCACCGAATCCCATGTGCTCTTGGCCATCTCGGTGACCAGCGCGGCAGCCCCAGCCCCCGCGACCTGCATGATGTCCAACCCGTTCCCCCAAGATCGTTGCGCCCGCATACCTCGACTGCAGGCTTCCCCGGCATATTCGACACATCAGAGTCCGTGCGGGCAGCAAGGTCCGCAATCGAAAGGATTTGCCACATACCGGAATGAGAAATTTCTTCAGGTGAGGAATCGGCCACTCCGCGTGACGAAGTGGCGCCGGAAAGGGCAGTCCCAGCAGAGACGACGCTGCGCACGGGGCCGATGGCGGGCCCGGCAGTGGCGCTAGTTGGCCACAACGCGCATCTGGCCGATTGACCGGAAGTAGACCCGCTTGCGCAGGAGGCGCCAGTTCTTGAGCGTGGCCATGGCCTGCTCGCTGACGCAGCGGATCTTGGCATGGGTGTTGTTGTGGCGTCGTTGCCACCGCTTGAGGCGGCGCCCCTTGAACGTAACGCGAACGTTGCGGGCCGCGCCCTGGTACGCCTTACCGGCCGAGCACTTGAGGTCGGCGTCGGTCGGGGCGTGGGACTGTCAAACGACCGTTGCAAGTCGGGTTGTTGAGGGTTACGGACGTGCTGCGGAGAGTCGGCCGTCGAATGTGATGCCGAAGGCATTCAGGGCGGTCTTCCAGCGCATGGTCCAGCGGGCCTGGCCCTTGCCGGTCGGGTCGAGCGACATGATCGCCATGTAGACGCACTTCAAGGCGGCTTGCTCGTTCGGGAAGTGGCCGCGGGCCTTGACCGCCCGGCGGATCCGCGCGTTGACGGACTCGATGGCGTTCGTGGTGCAGACGATGCGGCGGATCTCGGTGTCGAAGCGCAGGAACGGAGTGAACTCCTCCCAGGCGTTCTCCCAGAGCCGGACGATCGCCGAATACTTCATGCCCCACGTGTCGGCGAACTCCGCGAACCGTTCGAGTGCGGCTTCCTCGGTCGCCGCGGTGTAGACAGGCTTGAAAACCTTCGTGATCTTGTCCCAGTCCTGGCGGGCGGCATAACGGAAGGAGTTCCGCAGCAGGTGGACCACGCAAGTCTGCACGACGGTGCGGGGCCGAACGGTCTCGACGGCGTCAGGCAGGCCCTTGAGCCCGTCGCAGACGACCATGAGGACGTCGTTCACGCCGCGATTCTTGATCTCGGTGAGGATGTGCATCCAATGCTTGGCGCCCTCGCCGCCGTCGCCGGCCCACAGCCCCAGAATGTCCCGCCGACCCTCTGTCGTGACGGCCAGGACAATGTAGTTGGGTCGGTTCTGCCATTCGGCCATGCCTTCGAGAACCTTGTCGGTGATCGTGGAGATCGTCTGTCGTGACACGTCGGCGCCATAGACCTCGGACAGGTGGGCTTGGACCTCACCGGTCGTCAGGCCCTTCGCGCGGCGAGCGAGATGACCATCTCGTCGACGCCGGACAGGCGTTTCTGGCGCTTTTTGACGATCTTCGGCTCGAAGGAGCCCTCGCAGTCCCGTGGCACGGCTATCTCGACCGGGCCGACGTCGGTCAGCACGGTTTTGCCACGGGTTCCGTTGCGGCTGTTCCCGCCGTTCTTCCCGGCGGGAACATGCTTGTCATAGCCGAGGTGGTCGTTGATCTCACCCTCGAGGGCCGACTCCAGGAGCCGCTTGGTCAGCTACTGAAACAGCCCGCCCTCGCCGGTCAGCCGCAGATCCTCGGCCTGAGCTCGACCCACCAGCTCGTCGATCAGCCGGTCGTCCACAGACTTCGACGGCGCCGGCTCAGACGGCTCGACGGTCTCGGCCTCGGTCACGTTGTTGCTGGTCATCGATGCATCTTCCATGATCGGGCGTCACACCGAACGTCTTACAGTCCCGGTCGAAGGTCAGGAACCGGGAAACCATGTCGAGCGGCGCTTGGCGATGCCCAGTACATCGATATCGTCCTGTGCGACTTCCTCAACGAATGGGCCGACAACGGAGACAGGTAGCGGGACGCTACTGGCGCTGACACCGTTGAGCCGCAGGAAGACGCGCATGTCGAGCCAGGCGGTGCGCTTGTTGTCGTCGATCAGGGTGTGATTTGGGGCAAGGAAGTGCAACAGTGCCGCCGCGTTCCGTGCAGCGTGGGATACAGCTCGGGTCCGACCACGTTCGTCCGAGGCCGTTGGGCAGCTTGCGCCGCCGCGAGGAATGTTCCTCGCCCTCCATGCCGATCGTCCAGCCCGGACGGTCCCAGCCCGGGGAGATCCGGGGGTTTGGACTCCCCCTTCGAGCGTCATCCGAGCGTCAAGAATGTCCGAACGAGGCCCTGAAGGCGTCAACGATACGAGCGCCTCCCTCATGAATTCACAGGTCAGGTGTCCTACGAGGGGCGATCCATCCACTCGACCCGCTGCACGGAGGGAACCAGGTCAAGCGACCACCCCACGCCACAAAGCCGCAGGTCAGGCCCCTTTCTGAGCAGGCTCCAGAATCGCCACGCACTCCACATGGTGCGTCATAGGGAACAGATCGAACGCCCGCAGCGTCCGCACCCGGTACCCCCCGTCCCGGAAGTAGCCCAGGTCCCGGGCCAGCGCCGCCGGGTCGCAGGCCACGTACGCGATGCGGCGGGCGCCCAGGGCGACGAGCTGCTTCACCGTGGCGCGGCCGGCGCCCGCGCGGGGCGGGTCCAGGACGATGAGGTCGCATTCGGTGATGCCCGTCCGGGGCAGCACCTGGTCGACCTTGCCGTGTTCGATGCGGACCCGGTCCAGGTCCTGGAGGTTGTGGCGGGCGTCCTCCACCGCGCGCTTGCCGGACTCGATGCCGAGGACCGCGCCCTTCTCGCCGATGCGCTGGCCGATGGCGCCGGCGAAGAGGCCGACGCCGCAGTAGAGGTCGAGGGCCGTGTCGTTCTTACGGGGCAGCAGACCCTGCATGACCGCGCGGACCAGGGTGTTCGCGGCCTGCGGGTGGACCTGCCAGAAGCCACCGGAGCCGACCCGGTACGTGCGGTCGTCGGCGCGCTCGCGGACGAAGCCGCGGCCGTGCACCCGGTGCACGCCGCCGTCGCGCTCGTCCACGCGCAGGACGGAGACCGGCTTGTCCAGCTCGACCAGGGGAAGACGGCCGCCCGGGCGGGGCGTCAGGATGACCTGGCGGTCGTGGGAGCCGGTGGCTGCGATGGCCTCCACCGTGGCCATCTGGGGCCAGTCCTGCTGCTCGACGCCCAGCTCGGAGACTCCGGGCGCGGCGATCATGCAGTGGTCGATGATCTCGATGTCGTGCGAGCGGTGCTTGCGCAGGCCGACGCGGCCGTCCTCGTCGATCGCGTACTGGACCCGGGTCCGCCAGGCCGGCACCTCGCCCGCCGGGAGCTTGTCGCCCTCGGCCGGCATGACCGTGCCGTCCCAGCCGGCCTCCTCCGGGGTGAGGCCCGCGAGGCGCTGGAGCTGTTCGGCGATCACCTCGCCCTTCAGGCGGCGCTGGGCGCCCGGCTTGGCGTGCTGCCAGTCGCAGCCGCCGCACTTGCCGGGGCCCGCGAACGGGCAGGGGGCGGGCACCCGGTCCTTGGACGCCTCGATGATCTCCACCGCGTCCGCGCGCAGGAAGCGCGAGTCCTCGGCACCGTCGGTGATCCGCGCGACGACCTTCTCGCCCGGCAGGGTGTGGCGTACGAACAGCACCCGGCCCTCGTCCGTGCGGGCGATGCAGTGGCCGCCGTGCGCGACCGGGCCGACCTCGACCTCGTACTCCCGCCCGACCAGCGACTCCGGCTGCGTCTCCCCGGTCTGCGGCGACGTGGATTCGTTCTGCATGAGGGGCGGGCTCCAGGGAGGGAAGGGGACGGCCGGCGGCCGGACAACAACCTACGAGTCTACGTGGGTGTCGCCCGGCCGCCGACCACACGCGGCGGTCCCCCGCCTCAGCCCTTCGGCGTCGGTTCCTTCTGCTTGCGCTCCACCGGTCCCCGGCGCACCGAGCCCGGAGCACTCCAGTCGGCGCGCTTGCGGGCGCGCTTCTTCGCGGCCTCGGAGGATTCCAGCTGGTACGGGACCGAGGTGACCATGACACCGGGCGTGAAGAGCAGCCGGCCCTTGAGCCTCAGGGCGCTCTGGTTGTGCAGCAGGTGCTCGTACCAGTGCCCGACGACGTACTCCGGGATGTAGACGCTCACCACATCGCGCGGGCTCTCCCGGCGCAGGCCCTTGACGTACTCGATGACCGGACGGGTCACCTCGCGGTACGGGGAGTCGAGGATCTTCAGCGGGACGTTGATGCCGCGCCGCTCCCAGTCCTCCCTGAGGGCCTTCGTCTCGGCCGGGTCCACGCTGATCGACAGGGCCTCCAGGTGGTCCGTGCGGATCAGCTTGGCGTAGGCGAGGGCGCGCAGGGTGGGGCGGTGGAGCTTGGAGACCAGGACGATCGAGTGGACCCGGGAGGGGCGGATCGATTCGTCCGGGGCGGTCTCGTCGGCGGCGATCTCCTCGGCGACCCGGTCGTAGTGCTTGCGGATCGCGGTCATCGTGCCGAAGAAGATCACCATGCCGAGGAGCGCCACCCAGGCGCCGTGGGTGAACTTCGTGGCGAGCACGACGACGAGCACCAGGCCGGTGAAGAAGGCGCCGAAGGTGTTGATCGCCCGGGAGCGGATCATGTGGCGGCGCTTGGCCTGGTCCTTCTCGACGGCCAGATGGCGGTTCCAGTGCCGGACCATGCCGGTCTGACTGAGCGTGAAGGAGACGAACACGCCGACGATGTACAGCTGGATGAGCCGGGTCGAGTCGGCCCCGTAGATCACGACCAGCAGGATCGCGGCGCCGGCCAGCAGCACGATGCCGTTGGAGAAGGCGAGCCGGTCGCCTCGGGTGTGCAGCTGGCGGGGCAGATAGCGGTCCTGGGCCAGGATCGAGCCGAGGAGCGGGAAGCCGTTGTACGCGGTGTTCGCGGCCAGGAAGAGGACGAGGGCGGTGGCGGCGGCGAGGATCACGAAGAAGAACGTGCCGTCGCCGAAGACCGCGGCCGCGACCTGCGAGATGACCGGGTCCTGGGTGAAGCCGGAGCCGACCGGGCGGCCGTTGCTGATCAGGTCCTTCGCCGGGTTCTCCGCCATCTTGACGTCGGTGGCCATGGCGAGCCCGATGATGCCGCAGAACATGGTGACGGCGAGCAGGCCCATCATCGCGAGCGTGGTCGCGGCGTTCTTGCTCTTCGGCTTGCGGAAGGCGGGCACACCGTTGCTGATCGCCTCGACGCCGGTGAGCGCCGCACAGCCGGAGGAGAAGGCGCGCAGCAGCAGGAAGACCAGCGCGAAACCGGCGAGCCCCTGGTGCTCGGGCTTGATCGTGTACCCGGAGGTCGGGGCGTGCATGGTGTCGCCGAGGACGAGCCCGCGGAAGGCCCCCCAGATGATCATGATGAAGACGCCGGCCACGAAGAGGTACGTGGGGATGGCGAAGAGCTTCCCGGACTCCTTGACCCCGCGCAGGTTCATCAGGGTCAGCAGGACGATCGCGGCGACCGCGCACCCCGTCTTGTGCTCGACCACGAAGGGGACCGCGGAACCCAGATTCTCCACGCCGGAGGCGATCGACACGGCCACGGTCAGGACGTAGTCGACGAGGAGCGCGCTGGCGACGGTCAGCCCGGCCTTGGGACCGAGGTTGGTGGTGGCGACCTCGTAGTCGCCGCCGCCGCTCGGGTAGGCGTGGACGTTCTGCCGGTAGGAGGCGACGACCGTGAACATCAGGACCACGACCGCGACCGCGATCCAGGGACTGAAGTGGTACGCCGACACGCCCGCGATGGACAGCACGAGGAGGACTTCTCCGGGTGCGTACGCCACCGAGGACAGCGGGTCGGATGCGAAGACGGGAAGCGCGATGCGCTTGGGGAGGAGCGTCTCCCCCAGCTTGTCGCTGCGCAGGGCCCGTCCGATCAGGATCCGTTTGGGCACGTCGGTCAGTTTGGACACGCAGAGGATCGTAAGGGTTCCGTATGGGGCCCGCCCCCGCTGCACCGGCGTGGCCCGCCAATCTCCTGCACTCGGCCGGAAACGCCACGGAATCCTTAACGCAATCCTTGCGCCACGCCGCCGGGAAGCGCCCCGGGCACGTCGTCCTCGCCACACCCGGGCCGCGATGCGCACACTCGGATGCGGCGACGCGCCCGGCGCCGCATAAGCTCGTAACCGGGCGACGGGACACACCGTTGCCCCGTTGTTTGCCCGGCCAGCCGAGGAAAGAGTGTGAGCAGGGTGTTTTCGCAGGTCAGCCGGACGACCAGGACTGCGAGGTAGGCGCAAGGTGCACATCGTCATCATGGGCTGCGGGCGAGTGGGAGCCGCTCTCGCGCAGACCCTGGAGCAGCAGGGGCACACGGTCGCCGTCATCGACCAGGACCCCACGGCGTTCCGGCGCCTCGGCTCCGGGTTCGGCGGCCGCCGCGTCACCGGGGTCGGTTTCGACCAGGACACGCTGCGCGAGGCGGGGATCGAGGAGGCCGGCGCGTTCGCGGCGGTGAGCTCCGGCGACAACTCCAACATCATCGCGGCCCGGGTGGCGCGCGAGATGTTCGGCATCGAGAACGTCGCGGCCCGGATCTACGACCCCCGGCGCGCCGAGGTCTACCAGCGACTGGGCATCCCGACGGTCGCGACGGTGCGCTGGACGGCGGACCAGATGCTGCGCCGGCTGCTGCCGTCGGGCGCGGAGCCGCTGTGGCGCGACCCGAGCGGCGGGGTGCAGCTCGCCGAGGTGCACACCACGCCGTCCTGGATCGGCCACAAGATCAGCACGCTCCAGGAGGAGACGGGCGTGCGCGTCGCGTTCCTCACCCGGTTGGGCGAAGCGATTCTGCCGTCGTCGCAGACGGTGCTCCAGGAGGGCGACCTCGTCCACGTGATGATGCGTACGGACGAGATCGCGAAGGTCGAGGCGGCCTTCGCCGAGGGCCCCGAGGAGGGCGGTCACTGATGCGTGTCGCGATTGCCGGGGCCGGTGCGGTGGGACGTTCCATCGCGGGCGAGCTGCTGGAGAACGGGCACGAGGTGCTGCTCGTGGACAAGGCGCCGACCGCCATCTCGGTGGAGCGGGTGCCGATGGCCGAGTGGCTGCTCGCGGACGCCTGCGAGATCACGTCGCTGGACGAGGCGGCGCTGCAGCGCTGCAACGTAGTGATCGCGGCGACGGGCGACGACAAGGTGAATCTGGTCGTCTCGCTGCTGGCCAAGACCGAGTACGGCGTGCCGAGGGTCGTCGCCCGGGTGAACAACCCGAAGAACGAGTGGCTGTTCAACGAGTCGTGGGGCGTCGATGTGGCGGTGTCCACGCCGCGTCTGATGTCTGCGCTGGTCGAGGAGGCGGTGAGTGTCGGCGATCTGGTCCGGCTGCTGCGCTTCAGCCACGGCGACGCGAACCTGGTGGAGCTGACGCTGCCGCCGGAGTCGGCGCTCGCGGGGACCCAGGTCGGGGAGGTCGCCTGGCCGGAGGACACCTCGCTGGTGACGATCATCCGGGGTCAGCGGGTGCTGACCCCGAGCCCGGAGGAGAGCCTGGAGGCCGGGGACGAGCTGCTGTTCGTGGCCGCGCAGGCGCGCGAGGAGCAGCTGGAGGACCTGCTGTCGGTCCGCCGGGGCGACTCGGAGGAGTAGGGCATACGGAGAGGGGCCCCGTCACCGGCCGGTGACGGGGCCCCTCTCGTACGTCTCAGAGCTCCTGGCCCCTGGCCGCTTCGGCGGCGGCCTCCTTACGGGCCTTCTCGGCCTCCTCCTCCGCCTCCATCTCGGCGAAGACGTCGATCGGCGGGGGCGCCTTCGCGAGGAAGACCCAGGTCAGATAGACCGCCAGCAGGAACGGCGGGATCTTCAGCGCGACCAGCACCCAGCCGAACTGGGTGGTGTCGGCCCACCAGTACAGCGGGAAGAGGATCGCGCACTTGGCGAGCAGGATCAGCCCCCAGGCGTAGCTGGCCTTGGTGTACGCCTTCTTGCGGCCGGGGTTACGGGTGCGCCAGGAGAGGTTCTCCTTGAAGACCGGGCCGAGGATGAGGCCGATCAGCGGCAGGCCGGCGGCCGCGGTCACCAGGTAGGCCAGGGCGAGGCCCAGGGTGTAGAGCATGCCCGGGAGGTAGAAGTCCTTGGCGTTGCCCGTCATCTTGGCGAAGACCACGCCGAAGGCCACACCGAAGACGCCGCTGAAGGCGTGCTTGACGGTGTCCTTGCGGATCAGCCGGACGGCCACGAGCGCCAGCGACACCGCCAGGGCCGCGATGGCCGAGTAGGTGAGGTTCTTGTTGATGGTGAAGATCGTGACGAAGAGCAGCCCGGGCAGGACCGTCTCCACCATGCCCCTCACGCCGCCGAAGGCTTCGAAGAGCGCGGCCTCGGTGACCGCCCTGCTGTCGGCCTCCTGCTGGTCGGTGGTGCGGTCCGTGTCGGACGTCGGCTTGTCGAGAGACGTCACCGGCTACTCCTTGCCGAGCGGTCGGAGTTCGTATTTGGGGTTGAACAGCACCCGGCGCCCGTGGCTCATGGCGATCCGGCCGGAGGCGATGAGCTTGCGGCCCGGCTCTATGCCCTGGATGGAGCGGCGGCCGAGCCAGACCACGTCGAGCGGTGCCGTGCCGTCGAAGAGCTCCGCCTCCAGGGCGGGCACTCCGGCGCGCGGCCGCAGGGTGACCGTCCGCAAGGTACCAGTGACCTTCACGATCTGCCGGTCGGTGCATTCGGAGATCCGGGTGCACCCCGATGCCTGCGAGTCCTCCGCCAGCTCCTCGCACTCCAGGTCCTCCTGGGAGCTGGAAAGCCGGTCGAGCATGCGCCGGAAGCGACCGGAAGGCCGGTCGCCCTTGTGGGGCTTCTCGGATCGAGGAACAGCGCTCATACCCGAAGGGTACCGGTCCCGCGAGGTCGTGGCGGGTGGCCGCCGTCTCACCCGTACGGGGGACGGGTGCGGGCTCGTCCGCCGGTTTCAGGCGCGTTCGAAGCGGTAACCCATGCCGGGTTCGGTGACGAAGTGGCGGGGGTGGGAGGGGTCCGCCTCCAGCTTCCGCCTGAGCTGGGCCATGTAGACGCGCAGGTAGTTGGTCTCGGTGCCGTACGAGGGCCCCCAGACCTCCTGGAGCAGCTGGCGCTGGCTGACGAGCCGGCCGCCGTTGCGGACCAGGACCTCCAGGAGGTGCCACTCGGTGGGGGTGAGCCGTACGTCGCGGCCGTCGCGGTGGACCTTCTTCGCCGCGAGGTCGACGGTGAAGCCCTCGGTCTCCACGATGACGACCTGGTCGCCCCCGTCCTGGCCGACCGGCTCGGCCCGGCGCACCGCGGCCCGCAGCCGGGCCAGCAGCTCGTCCATGCCGAAGGGCTTGGTCACGTAGTCGTCGGCCCCCGCGTCCAGCGCCTCGACCTTCTCGTCGGAGGTGTGACGGGCCGAGAGGACCAGGATCGGGACCCGGGTCCAGCCGCGCAGGCCGCGGATCACGTCGACGCCGTCCATGTCGGGCAGCCCGAGGTCGAGGACGACGACGTCCGGGTGGCGGGTGGCGGCGAGCTGGAGGGCGGTGGCCCCGTCCGGCGCGGCGTCCACCTCGTACTTGCGCGCCTTCAGGTTGATCACGAGGGCGCGTACGATCTGCGGCTCGTCGTCGACCACAAGCACCCGGGTCATCGGGGTCCTGCCTTTCTGCTGGGCGTTCGTCGGTGCGGGGAGGTCCGGGTGGTCCCGGCGGTCCGGGCGGTTCATGAGGTGATCCGCGCGGGGAGGCCGGGGGCGGCCGGGGCGTGGCCGGGGGCCGCCCGGAGGGTCAGGACCATGGTGAGGCCGCCGCCGGGGGTGTCCTCGGCGTCCAGCGTGCCGCCCATGGACTCGGCGAAGCCCCGGGCCACCGCGAGGCCGAGGCCGACCCCGGCGCCGCGCGGGGCGTCCCCGTACCGCTGGAAGGGCTCGAAGATGCGCTCCTTGCCCTCGTCCGGGACGCCCCGGCCGCGGTCGGTCACCCGGAGTTCGACGCGGGAGCCGAGCGCGCTGGCCGCCACGGTGACGCGGTCGCCGTCGGGGCTGTACTTCACGGCGTTCTCCACGACGTTGGCGACGGCCCGCTCCAGGAGCCCCGGGTCGACGGCGACCATGGGCAGCGTCTCGGGTATGTCCAGGTCGACGCTGTCCTCGGGGACGCCGCCCAGCGCCATGGGGACCACCTCGTCCAGGTCGATCTCGCGGATGAGCGGGGTGACGGTGCCGGTCTGGAGGCGGGACATGTCCAGCAGGTTGCCGACGAGGTGGTCGAGGCGGTCGGCGCCGGCCTCGATGCCCTCCAGGAGCTCCGCCTCGTCGTCCTCGGACCAGGCGACGTCGTCCGAGCGCAGGGAGGAGACGGCGGCCTTGATCGCGGCGAGCGGGGTGCGCAGGTCGTGGCTGACGGCGGCCAGGAGCGCGGTCCTGATGCGGTTGCCCTCGGCGAGTCTGCGGGCCTCCTCGGCCTCGTCCACCAGGCGCTGGCGGTCCAGGACGACGGCGGCCTGGGCGGCGAACGCGCCGAGCACCCGACGGTCCTCGGCGGGCAGCACCCGGCCGGTGAGCGCCAGGGCCATGTGGTCCCCGACGGGCATGTCCACGTCGGCGTCCTCGGGCCGGGCGGCCGGGGCCGGGCCGACGCTGCCGGCGCAGGTCCAGGGGTCGACGTCGCTGCGGCGTTCCAGCAGGGCGACGGAACCCATGCCGAAGGTCTCCCGGACCCGGTCCAGGAGCGCGGCGAGCGTGGTCTCGCCGCGCAGCACGCTGCCGGCCAGGAACGACAGGATCTCGGACTCCGCACGCAGCCGGGCGGCCTGATGGGTGCGGCGGGCCGCGAGGTCCACCACGGAGGCCACCGCGACGGCCACCGCGAAGAAGATCACGATGGCGACGAAGTTCTCGGGGTCCTGGACGGTGAGCGTGTGGGTGGGCGGGGTGAACCAGTAGTTCAGGAGCAGGGAGCCGACGGCGGCCGCGGCGAGGGCGGGCAGCAGTCCGCCGATCAGGGCGGCGGCGACGGTCATGAAGAGGAAGAGCAGGACGTCGTTGGCGAGCCCGGGTCCGGATTCCAGGCCCTTGAGGAGCACCGCGAGGAGGACCGGGCCGCCGACGCCGACCGCCCAGCCCCAGATGATGCGGGCCCGGCCGAGCCGGGCGCCCCGGGCGATGGGCAGCCCCCGGCCCTTGGCGACCTCGTCGTGGGTGACGATGTGGACGTCGAGGTCGGTGCCGGACTCGCGGGCGACGGTGGCGCCGACGCCGGGTCCGTAGATGTACTGCCAGGTCTTGCGGCGACTGGAGCCCAGGACGATCTGGGTGGCGTTGACGCCCCGGGCGAACTCCAGGAGCGCCGAGGGTATGTCGTCGCCGATGACGTGGTGGAAAGTGCCGCCCAGGTCTTCCACGAGGGTGCGCTGGACGGCCAGCTCCTTGGGCGAGGCCGAGGTCAGCCCGTCGCTGCGGGCGATGTAGACGGCCAGGATCTCGCTGCCGGAGCCCTTGGCGGCCATCCGGGCGGCGCGGCGGATGAGCGTGCGGCCCTCGGGGCCTCCGGTGAGGCCGACGACGATGCGTTCGCGGGCCTGCCAGGTGGTGCGGATGTTGTGCTCGCCCCGGTACTGCTGGAGGTATTCGTCCACCCGGTCGGCGACCCAGAGGAGGGCCAGCTCGCGCAGGGCGGTGAGGTTGCCGGGGCGGAAGTAGTTGGAGAGGGAGGCGTCGATCCGGTCGGGCTTGTAGATGTTGCCGTGGGCCATGCGGCGGCGCAGGGCCTGGGGCGACATGTCGACCAGTTCGAGCTGGTCGGCGCGGCGCACGACCTCGTCGGGCACGGTCTCGCGCTGGCGTACACCGGTTATGGACTCGACGACGTCGCCGAGGGATTCGAGGTGCTGGATGTTGACGGTCGAGACGACGTCGATGCCGGCCTGGAGCAGTTCCTCGACGTCCTGCCAGCGCTTGGCGTTGCGGGAGCCCGGCACGTTGCTGTGGGCCAGTTCGTCCACCAGGGCGACGGCCGGGGCGCGCTCCAGGACGGCGTCGATGTCCATCTCGGTGAAGACGGCCGAGCGGTGCTCGATCTCGCGGCGCGGGACGACTTCGAGGCCGTGCAGCAGCGTCTCGGTGCGCGGGCGGTCGTGGTGCTCCACGAAGCCGACGACGCAGTCGGTGCCGCGTTCGACGCGCCGGTGTGCCTCGGCGAGCATCGCGTACGTCTTGCCGACGCCGGGTGCCGCACCGAGGTAGATCCGAAGTTTGCCGCGCGCCATGGCCCCATTGTCTTCCGGAACAGGCGGCTGCCGCTGTGGCAGCCCTGGTTCGAAAATACCTGGTGAATTTCCGGCATATCGGACGGGGGGTGGGGCGGCGGCGGGATTTGACGTAACCCTGATACCGCTCCCCGGCGGCTGGTCAGTGCTCGATGATGTGGCCGTCGCCGAGTTCGAGGACCCGGTCGGCGAGGCCGAGGAGCTGGGCGTCGTGGGTGGCGACGAGCGCGGTGACGCCCTCGCTGTGCACGACGGCCCGCAGCAGCTCCATCACCGCGAGGCCGGTCTCGGCGTCGAGCTGTCCGGTCGGCTCGTCGGCGATCAGCAGGGCGGGCCGGTTGGCGAGCGCGCGGGCGATGGCCACACGCTGCTGCTGGCCGCCGGAGAGCTCGCCGGGGCGCTGGGCGGCGTGGTCGGCGAGGCCGACGAGGGAGAGCAGCAGCGACACCCGCTCCTCGCGCTCCTTGGGCTCCGCCTTGCGCAGTCGCAGGGGCACGCCCACGTTCTCGGCGGCGGTGAGGATGGGGATCAGGCCGAACGACTGGAAGATGAAGCCGATCCGGTCCCGGCGCAGCTCCAGGAGCCCGTTCTCGCCGAGCGAGGAGAGGTCGGTGCCGTCGACGGCGATCCGGCCGCCGTCCGGGGCGTCGAGGCCGCCGACGAGGTTGAGCAGGGTCGTCTTCCCGGAGCCGGAGCGCCCCTTGAGCGCGACGAGCTCGCCCCGCGGCACCTCGAAGGAGACGCCGCGCAGCGCGTGCACCGCTCCCGCGCCGGAGCCGTAGGAGCGGTGCAGGTCCTCGACGCGGACCATGGGGCCGTCGGCGACCGCCGTGCCGGCTCCCCCGCCGGGGCTGGTGTCGGCGGTGTTCTCGGTCATGGCGCTCCCCCGTGGGTCCTCGGTCCTGTCGGCCGCCAGTATGTGCAGGTGACACGGGGCCGGGCAATGCCCGGGTGGGCGGCGGTCACCGGCGGTACGCAGCGACGCACGCGAAAGCCGGCGGGCCGCACCCCGGGAAAGGGGTACGGCCCGCCGGCCGGTGTCCGTGGGTGCGGGTCAGCGCACCTCGGTGATCTCGGGACCGCGCTGGAGGCCCGCCATGCCACCGGAGAACTTCGAGCCCTCCTGCTCCTCCTGCTGGACGCCCTCGGGAACCATCTGGGCGTCGTTGGGGAGCTTGAGGACGATCGGGTCGCGCGGGGCCATCGGGCCCTCGCCGCGGACGACGACGGTGTCCCGGAAGACGGACTCGAGGAGCCCGGCCGCCTCCGGCTGCACGGCGCCCTGGCCGGAGATCACACCGCGCAGGAACCAGCGCGGGCCGTCGACACCGACGAAGCGCACCAGCTGCACGCCGTTCGCCCCGTCGGGCAGCTGTACGGGGACCTGAGCGCGCAGTTCCCAGCCCAGCGGGCCCTCGACCTCGTCGATGATGCCGCCCTGCTGGGTGATGCCCGTGGCGATCTCCTCGCGGACCTCGCCCCAGATGCCCTCCTTCTTGGGGGCGGCGAAGGCCTGGAGCTGGATCGCGCTGTCGCGCATCACGACGGTGGCGGCGACGATCGCGTCACCGGCGACCTCCACGCGCAGTTCCATGCCCTCGACGCCGGGCACGAAGATGCCGCCCAGGTCGACCCGGCCGTCGCCGGGCTGGGACACCTCACTGATGTCCCACGGGCCGTCCGGGCGCGGCGCCGGCGGAAGGTTCGTCCGGCGGGACTCGCCCTCGGCGTCATCCTGCTCGTCGACGACCTGCTCGGCCTCGCGCGCCTCGGCCGCCGTGTCATCGGCGGCACCACTGTTCTTGCGACGTCCGAACACGTCACTGTCCTTCCCGGTCGGATTCGACCGAAGCGTAGCCGTTCCCGCCCTGGGGAACCCCGCCCCGGACGCCATCAACATCAACGGCGGCATGGCCGCCGGTGGACCCGAAGCCCCCTTCGGCCCGCGCCGAGCCGGGAAGCTCCGACACTTCGTGGAAGCGCACCTTCTCGACCTGCTGCACGACCAGTTGGGCAATCCGGTCGAACCGCTCGAACCGCACGGACTCGCGCGGGTCGAGATTGATGACGATCACTTTGATCTCTCCACGGTACCCGGCATCGACCGTCCCCGGGGCATTCACCAGGGCGACTCCGCAGCGGGCGGCGAGACCGGATCGTGGGTGCACGAACGCGGCGTACCCGTCGGGCAGGGCGATCGAAACCCCGGTGGGGAGTACGGCTCGCTCACCCGGCGCCAGCTCGGCGGCCTCGGTCGTCACCAGGTCCGCGCCGGCGTCGCCGGGGTGCCCGTACGACGGAAGCGGAACGTCGGGGTCGACCCGGCGGATGAGGACGTCGACGGGGTGGCGCGTCACGGGTTCACCTCGAAGGCGCGGGCGCGCCTGACCTGGTCGGGGTCGGCCATCGCCGCCTGGATCTCGGCAGGCCGGCCGTTCTCGATGAAGTGGTCGACCTTGACCTCGATGAAGAGGGCGTCGGCCCGCACCGCGACCGGCCCGTCCGGGCCGCCGATCCGGCCGGTCGCGCGGGAGTAGATCTTCCGCCCGTGCACGGCGGTGACCTCGGCGTCGAGGAACAGCACGGTGTCGACGGGAACGGGCCGCACGAAGTCGGTCTCCAGCCGTCCGGTGACCGCGATGACCCGCAGCAGCCAGTTCAGCGAGCCCAGCGTCTCGTCCAGCGCCGTGGCCAGCACCCCGCCGTGCGCCAGGCCCGGGGCGCCCTGGTGGGCGGACTTCACGGTGAACTCGGCGGTCACCCTGACCCCCTCGCCGGCCCGTGCCTGGAGGTGCAGCCCGTGGGGCTGTCCGGAGCCGCAGCCGAAGCAGTGTTCGTAGTGCGCGCCGAGGAGTTCGCCGGGAGCCGGGGCGTCGGGGTGCCGGACCGGTTTCACCGCGTCGGCCGGGGGCGTCAGAGCCGCAGATGTTCCACTCACAGGCGCAGACCTTACCCGCGCGGCTACCCGCCGGTCGCGCCGTGCCAAGCTGGAGCCATGCAGCCTTCGACCCCGCCCTACGACGAGCGCCTCACCGCACCCCGTTCGTGGTGGCTGATCGCCGTCCTGATCGGCATCGCGTGCGCGCTGATGCTGCTGCCGCTGGGCACCCTGCCGCTCCTCGCCGGGCTGGCCGGCGGCACGGTCCTGTCGGCCGTCGCGGTCAGCTCGTACGGCTCCGCCCGTATCCGGGTGGTGGCGGGCGCGCTCGTCGCGGGGGACGCCCGCATCCCGGTATCGGCGCTCGGCGAGGCCGAGGTGCTGGATGCCGAGGAGGCGCGCGCCTGGCGCACGCACAAGGCGGACGTCCGGGCCTTCATGCTGCTGCGCAGCTACATCCCGACGGCGGTCCGGGTGGAGGTCACCGACCCCGAGGACCCGACCCCGTACGTCTATCTCTCGACGCGCGAGCCGAAGGCCCTGGTGGCGGCGCTGAACGCGGCGGTCCGCGCTTAGGGGGCGTCTTGCCGATCATGGCCGGGTCCGCGACGCCTGGCACGGCACCTCGCGGCGTTGCCGAACCGCCCCAATAGCTCCTTCCCCAAGCTCTCAACTCCGTTCGAGCAGGGGAGACCCCAGCCGAGACGCTCCGGCGCCTTGCGATGCACCGCACCAGACGCCGCGGCCTGATCCGGCCCTGATCGACAAGACACCCCCTAGGGGCGCTCAGGTCTCAGGTCTCAGAGGAGGCTGTTCCGGGAGGTGGTCCCAGGAGATCTGCTTCTCGCGCAGGTCCTTCCTGACCCGTTCCGCGAGCTTCTTCGTGTCGCGCCGGTTCATGGACGCGCCGACCGCGGCACCGACCATGAACGGGATCAGACTCGGCAGGTCGCGCACGGTGCGCTTCATGATCTGGCGGCGCAGCTCGCGCTTCATCCGGCCGCTCAGCGCCGTGTCGACGGAGGCGGGGCGGGTGACCTCGATGCCGCGCTCCTCGGTCCAGGCGGTGAGGTAGGCGGTGGAGCGCCGGCCGATGCCGCCCGGGGGACGGCGTCCGTAGACCTCGTGCAGCTCGGCGACGAGCTTCATCTCTATGGCGGCGACGCCGGTGACCTCGGCGGCCAGCTCGGCGAACATCGCGGGCGGCACGGGCATCATGGCCGCCGCGCCGATTCCGGCGCCGACGGTGGCGGTCGCGCGGCTCGCGCCCACGACGAGCCGGTCCGCGATCTCCTCCGGCCCGAGGCCGGGAAAGTGCTTGCGCAGGGTGGCGAGGTCGCGCACAGGGACGCGGGGAGCGATGTGGATGATCAGGTCCGCGATATGACCGATCGCTTCCTTGGCGCTCTCCCCGCCCTTGCGTACGCCCCGTTTCACTGAACTCAGACGGCCTGCCCCGGTCACGGGCTCCGTCCTGCCGACCTGTCCGGCCCCATCGGCCGTGTCGACTCCTGCAGCCTCACGGGCTGCGCGTACCGCTACTTCGGCTGCTTCGAGCGAGGCCGCCTGCAGGCCCCGCTCGTCGTCCTGTCCGCCCGGCGAAGGTGGCAGGGCGGACCGCTCGGCAGGCGCCTGCGCGCCTTCTGCCGGGCCTGTACCGCCCTGGTGCGCCTCCGGTGGCCTTCTGCCCCAGGGGCGCCGCTTGCGGAACGGTGTGTCCCCTGCCACGGCCGACCGGATCTCAGTCGCAGTCGCGGCAGATCGGCTGGCCGTTCTTCTCACGGGCCAGCTGGCTGCGGTGGTGCACGAGGAAACAGCTCATGCAGGTGAACTCGTCGGCCTGCTTGGGCAGGACCCGTACGGCGAGCTCCTCGTTGGACAGGTCTGCGCCGGGCAGCTCAAGGCCCTCGGCCGCGTCGAACTCGTCGACGTCGACGGCGGACGCCGTCTTGTCGCTCCGGCGCGCCTTCAGCTCTTCAAGGCTGTCCTGATCGACGTCGTCGTCGGTCTTGCGTGGGGTGTCGTAATCCGTTGCCATGTCGCTCTCCCCCTCTGGGTGTCTGCGGTGTCTCAGCGCTCGTAACGCGTGAGAGGCCGGACTTGTGCCCGACCTGAGGCGGAGATTTTGCCTCACATCAAGGTCTGTTACTCAATCGACACCCAAAAGGACCGCTCGGGAGTGATCGGCTTGGGTGGCGATGGGGACCGTACACGGTCCCGGTGGCGCCCTTGACAGGCACCACCCCGTGTACTTCCCGTCATACATACCCCCGAAAACCCGGTGTTTCGCCGGGTTTCCGGTGAGTTCCCTGGTCACGGAGCGTGGACAGGGAAATATTCGCTCCTGTGATCGATCACACACGGTCTCGGCGGGGTCAGGTCCCGAAAATTCCGCTCAAAGCGAACAAAAAATAATCGGTGCGCACAGCTCCTCCCGGACCGGTCAGACCGGCAGTGAGACGCGCATCACAAGACCACCGCCTTCGCGGGGCTCGGCGATGATACGGCCGCCGTGGGCCCGGGCGACGGACCGCGCGATCGACAGACCGAGCCCGACCCCCTTGTCGCTGCCCGTCCGCTCCGTACGCAGCCGCCTGAAGGGCTCGAAGAGGTTGTCGATCTCGTACGCCGGGACCACGGGGCCCGTGTTCGAGACGACGAGTACCGCCTGACCGGGCAGCAGCGCCGTGCTCACGTCCACCCAGCCGCCCTCCGGGACGTTGTAGCGGACGGCGTTCTGCACGAGGTTCAGCGCGATGCGCTCCAGCAGGACGCCGTTGCCCTGGACGACGGCCTCGGCCAGCTCCTCGCGCATCTCCACACCCTTGGCCTCGGCCTCGCCGCGCGCCTGGTCCACGGCGCGCGAGGCGACCTCGGCGAGGTCGACGGGTTTGCGCTCGACGATCTGGTTGTCGCTGCGGGCCAGCAGCAGCAGGCCCTCCACCAGCTGCTCGCTGCGCTCGTTGGTGGCCAGCAGCGTCTTGCCCAGCTGCTGGAGCTCGGGCGGGGCCTCCGGATCGGAGAGGTGGACCTCCAGCAGCGTGCGGTTGATGGCGAGCGGCGTGCGCAGCTCGTGCGAGGCGTTGCCGACGAACCGCTGCTGCGCGGTGAAGGCCCGCTCCAGCCGGTCCAGCATGTCGTCGAAGGTGTCGGACAGCTCCTTGAGCTCGTCGTCCGGCCCGTCCAGCTCGATGCGCCTGGACAGGTCGGTTCCGGCCACCCGGCGGGCGATGCGGGTGATCCGGCCCAGCGGCGAGAGCACCCGGCCCGCCATGCCGTACCCGAAGGCGAAGGCGATGATGCTGAGCCCGACCAGGGCCAGCAGCGACCGGTTGAGCAGCGTGTCCAGGGCCTGCTGGCGCTGGTGGTTCACGCAGGAGTTCATCGCGGCGTTGAAGTCGTCCGGGGGCGCCTTCTGGGGCAGATTGCAGACGTCGCTGGTCACGTTTCCACTGGCGACCTTGAACGGAAGCTCACTGCCCACGTGCATGGCCTGGGCGGCGAGCATGTAGATGATCGAGAGCAGCAGGATGCCCGCGATCAGGAACATGCCCCCGTACAGCAGCGTGAGCCTTATCCGGATGGTCGGACGCAGCCACGGGTAGGGGGGCTCCTGCTGTTTGGGCTCCCAGGTGGGCTTGGGGGGCGCCGCCATGGGCGGCGGGACGGCGGGCACCGGCGTCAGATCCGGTAGCCGGAGCCGGGCACCGTCACGATCACGGGCGGCTCACCGAGTTTGCGGCGCAGGGTCATCACCGTCACCCGGACGACGTTGGTGAACGGGTCGGTGTTCTCGTCCCACGCCTTCTCCAGCAGTTGCTCCGCCGAGACGACGGCGCCCTCGCTGCGCATCAGGACCTCCAGGACGGCGAACTCCTTGGGAGCGAGCTGCACCTCCTGGCCGCCCCGGAAGACCTCACGGCGGTTGGGGTCCAGCTTGATGCCGGCCCGTTCGAGGACGGGCGGCAGCGCGACGGTCGTACGCCGGCCGAGGGCCCGTACCCGGGCGGTCAGCTCGCTGAACGCGAAGGGCTTGGGCAGATAGTCGTCGGCGCCGAGCTCCAGGCCCTCCACCCGGTCGCTGACGTCCCCAGACGCGGTGAGCATGAGCACCCGGGTCGGCATGCCGAGCTCGACGATCCGGCGGCAGACGTCGTCGCCGTGCAGCAGGGGGAGGTCGCGGTCGAGCACCACGACGTCGTAGTCGTTGACCTCGATGCGCTCCACGGCCGCGGCCCCGTCGTACACGACATCGACGGCCATGGCCTCACGGCGCAATCCGGTGGCCACCGCATCGGCGAGCAGCTGCTCGTCCTCCACGACGAGTACGCGCACGGCGCTTCCTTCCCTAGAACTTCGCGAGTAGAACTTCGCAAGCGGTCTGCACCACGGGGCTGCGGGGCGCCCGGGACGGCCGCGCCGCCCGCGCCGCGGGCAGGGCCCCGGCACACTTGTGCGGCTCCATCCTGCCCGTAACCCGCATAAACCGGCGGTAAGACGTCCCGCCCCCACCTGCGGCTTCGAGGAAGCATCGGGATTTCCGGGCCAGTTGAGGTTTCTCTGAGCTTCGGGGCGGGGAGTACGCATTCACACCCGCGATCACGTCTTCCCATGTGGCGTTGTCACAGGCCCCTCCGTCCCCCGGAGAGTGCGTGATCACCCGCCCTACCGCCTCGGCGGAGGGAAACCCGGGCACACCCCCGTGCCACCGACCCACGATGAGGGGGCGCTTCATGGACGCTTTCACCGCAGGTCTGCTGCAACGCATCAAGACGACCGAGGACGACCTCACGAAGGCCCGCGAGACGGGCGACGACTTCCTCGCGGACGTCGAGCAGAGCGAGCTGGACGACCTCCGTCGTCTCGCCGCCGAGCACGGTGTGCGGATCAGCACGACGACGAACGCCTGACCGTCGCTATGGGCCGAGGGCCCCGCAGCCGCTTCACGGTGGCTGCGGGGTCCTTCCGGCTTCCCGGGGCGTCCAGGGGCTCGGGGAGAGCCCCGGATCAGTCGTGCCAGGCGCCCAGCCCGTCCAGGAGGGCCTGGAGCGGTTCGAAGACCCCGGGAGACGCGGCGACGGTCAGCTCGCCGTCGGCCGGCCTGCCCGGACGCCCGCCGGTGAGGGCGCCGGCCTCCCGGGCGATGAGGTCACCCGCCGCCAGGTCCCAGGGGTGCAGCCCGCGCTCGTAGTAGCCGTCGAGCCGGCCGGCGGCCACGTCGCAGAGGTCGATCGCGGCCGAGCCGCCGCGCCGGATGTCCCGGACCTGCGGGATGAGGTCGTGCGCCACCTCGGCCTGGTGGGCGCGGACCTCGGCGACGTAGTTGAAACCGGTGGCCACCAGCGACTCGGCGAGCGGGGCGTTGGGCCGGCACCGCAGCCGGACGTGCTCGTCGCCGTACGGGCCGCCCGTGACGAAGGCCCCGTGGCCGCGGCGCGCGAAGTACGTCTCGCCGCGCATCGGGGCCTCCACCACACCGGCGACCCGCTCGCCGTCCACCTCCACGCCGATGGAGACGGCCCAGGACGGGAGTCCGTAGAGATAGTTCACCGTGCCGTCGAGCGGGTCGATCACCCAGCGCACTCCGGTGCTGCCCCGGGCGGTCGTGCCGCCCTCCTCACCGAGGTAGCCGTCCAGGGGGCGGCGCTCGACCAGGAACTCGGTGATCAGCTTCTCGGCGGCGATGTCCATCTCGGTGACGACGTCGACCGGGCTGGACTTGGTCGCGGCCACGCCCAGTCCTGCCGGACGCCCGTCGCGCAGCAGCCGGCCGGCGAGCCGCGCGGCTTCCAGGGCGAGGTCGAGCAGGACATCCGACGAGTGCTCGGTTTCGGTCACGGCGCTCCCTAGGAGGTTGAGAGGGTGGACGGAGGCTTACGCACAGGGGCTGTCGGCGCCCGCGGCGGCGGGCTTGGGCGCCCGGGCCGGGCAGCAGCCCACCGGGCAGAGGTCGTGGCTCGCGCCGAGCGTGCCGAGGGCGCAGCGCCGCGGCTCGCGGCCCTGCTCGGTGGCGGCCCGCTCCAGAACGAGTTCGCGCACGGCGGCGGCGAACCGGGGATCGGCGCCGACCGTCGCGGAGCGGCGTACCGGAAGGCCCAGCTCGGCGGCCCTGGCGGTGGCCTCGGTGTCGAGGTCGTACAGGACCTCCATGTGGTCCGAGACGAAGCCGATGGGCGCCATCACGACGGCGGGGACCCCGTCCCCGTGGAGCGCGTCGAGATGGTCGCAGATGTCGGGCTCCAGCCACGGGATGTGGGGCGCGCCGCTGCGCGACTGGTAGACGAGCTTCCAGGGGTGGGCCGTGCCGGTCCGCTCGCGCACCGCGTCCACGATCAGCCGGGCCACCTCCAGGTGCTCGGCGACATAGGCGCCGCCGTCCCCGTGCGTCTCCACGGGGCCCGAGGTGTCGGCCGCCGAGGTCGGAATGGAGTGCGTGGTGAAGGCCAGGTGGGCGCCGGGGCGGACCTCGTCGGGGAGGTCCGCCAGCGAGGCGAGGACGCCCTCCACCATGGGCTCCACGAAGCCGGGGTGATTGAAGTAGTGCCGGAGTTTGTCCACGCGCGGGACGGGAAGGCCCTCGGCCTCCAGGGCTGCCAGTGACTCGGCGAGGTTCTCGCGGTACTGCCGGCAGCCGGAGTACGAGGCGTAGGCGCTGGTCGCCAGGACGGCGATGCGGCGGTGACCGTCGCCGGCCATCTCGCGCAGCGTGTCGGTGAGATAGGGGGCCCAGTTGCGGTTGCCCCAGTAGACGGGCAGGTCGAGCCCGTGCTCGGAGAAGTCCTTGCGCAGCGCGTCGAGCAGGGCCCTGTTCTGGGCGTTGATCGGGCTGACGCCCCCGAACAGGAAGTAGTGCTTGCCGACCTCCTTGAGCCGTTCCTCGGGGATGCCCCGGCCGCGGGTCACGTTCGCCAGGAACGGGACCACGTCGTCCGGGCCTTCGGGGCCGCCGAAGGAGAGCAGGAGCAGGGCGTCGTAAGGGGCGGGATCGCGCAGATCGGACATGCCGTCGATCCTGCCACCCGCGCGCGGGCGGGGTCGCACCGACGTCCGGAGCCGGTGCTTCCGGCCTCCGCCCGGGGTGGCGGGAGGGGTGGATGCATATGCGGGAGTCGTGAGTATGATCCCCCTCCAACCGGCCGGTAACCCGTGGTTTCCGTCCGGGGGAGACACCGGCTGGGTGGGCCGGTTCCTAGGGAAGGGCGCGGGGAAGATGACCGAGACCTACGCACGGACGGCGACGGGCCCGTGGCGCAACTGGGCGGGGACCGTCACCGCTCGGCCGGCCCGGACCGTGTCCCCCGCGTCCGTGGACGAGCTGGCCGAGGCGCTGCGCAGGGCGTCCGAGGACGGGCTGCGTGTGAAGCCGGTCGGCACCGGGCACTCGTTCACCGCGACCGCGGCCACCGACGGGCTGCTGATCAGGCCCGATCTGCTGACCGGCATCCGCGAGATCGACCGCAAGGCGATGACGGTGACGGTCGAGGCGGGCACCCCGCTGAAGCGTCTGAACACCGCGCTGGCCCGCGAGGGCCTCTCGCTCACCAACATGGGCGACATCATGGAGCAGACGGTCGCCGGAGCCACCTCCACCGGCACGCACGGCACCGGCCGTGACTCGGCGTCCATATCCGCGCAGATACGCGCCCTGGAGCTAGTGACCGCGGACGGCACGGTGCTGACCTGCTCGGAGACCGAGAACGCCGATGTGTTCGCGGTGGCGCGGATCGGGCTCGGCGCACTGGGCGTCATCACCGCGATCACCTTCGCCGTGGAACCGGTCTTCCTGCTGACCGCCCGCGAGGAGCCGATGAGCTTCGACCAGGTGACTACCGACTTCGATCAGCTTGTGACCGAGAACGAGCACTTCGAGTTCTACTGGTTCCCGCACACCGGGAACTGCAACACCAAGCGCAACAACCGCAGCGCCGGTCCCGCCGCCCCGCCCGGCAAGGTCAGCGGCTGGGTCGAGGACGAACTGCTGTCCAACGGCGTCTTCCAGGTCGCCTGCGCGCTCGGCAGGGCCGTGCCCGCCACGATCCCCTCGATCGCCAGGATCTCCAGCCGGGCCCTGTCGGCGCGCACGTACACCGACATCCCGTACAAGGTGTTCACCAGCCCGCGCCGGGTGCGGTTCGTGGAGATGGAGTACGCGCTGCCGCGTGAGGCCGCCGTCGGGGCGCTGCGCGAGGTCCGGGCGATGGTGGACCGCTCGCCGCTGAAGATCAGCTTCCCCGTGGAGGTGCGCACCGCGCCCGCCGACGACATCGCGCTCTCCACGGCGTCGGGCCGGGAGAGCGCGTACATCGCCGTCCACATGTACCGGGGTACGCCCTACCAGGCGTACTTCACGGCGGTGGAGCGGATCATGACCGCGCACGGCGGCCGCCCGCACTGGGGCAAGATCAACACCAGGGACGCCGCGTACCTCTCCGGGGTGTACCCGCGCTTCGGCGAGTTCACGGCCGTACGGGACCGGCTGGACCCGGACCGGCTGTTCGGCAACGACTACCTGCGCCGGGTCCTGGGCGACTGACCCGGGTTCACTCCCCCGCTCCGGTGTCCTCGGGCGCCGGGGCGCCGTCCGTGGCCGTCGGGTCCGGTGCCGCGCTCCGGCCGCCGTCGTCCGTGGCGCTCGGGGTGGGCGTGGGCGCGGGCTCGACGCCGCCGCCCGCCGGGTCCGAGGGTGTCGGCGAGGGGGTCGCGCCTTCGGTGGGGCCGCTGCTGCGGTCCGGCTGCGGGACGGTCCCGTCGTCGCCCCGGCCGCCCGTTCCGGGGGTCGCCGTGCCCTGGTCCGGCCGCGCCGGGTCCGACGCGTCCTGACCGGGGCGGGTGGTTTCGGCGGGCGTGGGGGTGGAAGGGCCGTCGTGGCGCTCACCCCGTACGACGGAGCCCACGGTCGTCCCGTGGCCGCCGCTCAGATCGCCTCCGGAGATCAGTTCGTACGTGGTGATGCCGGCCATCGACACCACGAAGACCACGGCCGCACCGATGGCCGACCGTTTCCAGCCACGCATCCGGGTGCCGTGCGTGGTCGCCTCGGAGAACTCCTCGTCCGGCCCGGCCCCGGCGACGGGGCTGCGCAGCACGGTCGTCGCGTCGGACTCCGCACGGCGCAGAAGGATCGTCTCGTCCGGCCGCGGGTCCGCACGGCCGAGGAGCATCGTCTCGTCCGGCCGGTCCACCCGGCGCAGCACCGTGGTGGCGTCGTCCACCGCTCCCAGCAGAACGGTCTCCTGCGGCGCGGGCTCCGGCCGCCGCGCGCCGGTCTCGCGGGTACGGACGGTCACCTCGCGGTCCGGGTGCTTCACCTGGACCGTGACCTCGCGTATCTGCTCACCCGTACGACGGAAGAAGTGCTGGAAGACCGAGCCGCCGCAGGTCGCCACGACACTCATGACTCCGGCGCCCGCGATGGTTCCGTACACACCGAGCTGGGAAGCCGCCACGGCCGCCGCCACTGCTGCGACCGCACTGCCCGCCACCTGCGGCAGGCTCAGATCGATCCGCCTCTCCCTGGGTTCTATGCCGCTTTCCGGCTTCTGCACCATTTCCAGCCCTTGATTGACATCTCTCCCACCATGCACCAACTAGGGACACGTGAGCGAATCCGAAAGTTCCGGTTGCGTGGATTATGTGAAGCACGACACGGATCATGAGCGGGAGGCGTCTGGAGGGGTAGGTCAACTCCCGCACCGCACGAGAACTTCGACGGCGCGGCGGTCCACCCACATGGCCCGAATGGAGTACTGTGGCGAGCCCTGGGGCCGGACACCCGCGCGGGCGTCCGGAACCTTCGGGAGGGGGCCGAAGGAGGCACTCGATCCGGCGGCGCACGGCATCGCACGGCGGCCTGCTACACGGAGTGACCATCGGTCACTTTGCGTTGCGCAAGGGCTACCGTGGCATACCGGCGATCAAGGGCTCACGCCCGACACGCCGGGCAACACGGCAATGTTGTGGCAGGCTGCACCCGGGCAGGCCACACTCGACTAGCGGAAGCAGCGACGCACGTGACGTCGGCAGGCACCACCCGGGAGGTCCCCATGCCCGAACTGCGTGTCGTGGCCGTCTCCAACGACGGCACACGACTGGTGCTCAAGGCTGCGGACAGCACGGAGTACACGCTTCCGATCGACGAGCGGCTGCGAGCCGCCGTGCGCAACGACCGCGCCCGGCTCGGCCAGATCGAGATCGAGGTGGAGAGCCACCTCCGCCCGCGCGACATCCAGGCACGGATACGAGCCGGCGCCTCCGCCGAGGAGGTCGCCCAGTTCGCCGGGATCCCCGTCGACCGTGTCCGCCGCTTCGAGGGCCCCGTGCTCGCGGAGCGCGCCTTCATGGCCGAGCGGGCCCGGAAGACTCCCGTGCGCCGTCCCGGCGAGAACACCGGCCCCCAGCTCGGCGAGGCGGTGCAGGAGCGGCTGCTGCTGCGCGGCGCCGACAAGGAAACCGTCCAGTGGGACTCCTGGCGCCGCGACGACGGCACCTGGGAGGTCCTTCTCGTCTACCGGGTCGCGGGTGAACCGCACTCGGCGAGCTGGACGTACGACCCGCCGCGCCGGCTGGTCCAGGCCGTCGACGACGAGGCCCGCTCGCTGATCGGGGAGACGGACGAGGTCGCGGCGCCCGAGCCCAGCTTCCCGTTCGTGCCCCGGATCGCCCGGCTGCCGCGCGACCGGCCGCTGGACCGCGCGCTGGACCGGCAGATCGAGCGTCCGGCCCCGCCGCCGCCCCCGGAGCCGGAGGAGCGGATCTCCGGGGTGACCGCGAGCGAGCGGGATTCCCTCACCAGCCTGCTGGAGGCGGTGCCCAGCTTCCGCGGTGACATGGTCGTACCGGAGCGGCCCTCGCCGCCCGAGCCCCCGGCGATCGAGCCGGCGGAGCGGGAGCCCGAGGCCGAGGAGCCGCCCGCCGCGTCGGCCGGAGCGGGCTCCGCGTACGCGGACGTCCTGATGCCGCGCGCGGTCGCCGGTCACCGCGACCGGCTGACGGGGACGACGGACCGGCAGGCCGAGGCGGACGGGGTCAGGCCCGGGCGCAGAGCCGCGGTGCCCAGCTGGGACGAGATCGTCTTCGGCACCCGCCGCAAGAAGCAGGACTAGACGGCATGAAGAGGGCCCGTACGCGAGCGCGTACGGGCCCTTGTGCGTCGCGCTCGCGCGACGTCGTCCCGTTAGGGCCTGTCCGGCCGGCCCTCGCGGGACAGGCTCTGGCTGGGGTCGGGGCCGGTGGCGACCGGGCGCGACTCGTCGGCCGACCAGTGCGACCAGGAGCCCGCGTAGAGGGCGGCCCGGTGGCCGGCCAGCTCCAGCGCCAGTACCTGCTGGGCCCCGGAGACGCCGGAGCCGCAGTAGACGCCGACCTCCGCGGTCTCCCCGTCCACGCCCAGCCCGGCGAACCGGGCCGCCAGGCACTCGGCACTCAGGAAACGGCCGTCCGCGTCCACGTTTTCACCGGTCGGCGCGGAGACCGCGCCGGGGATGTGGCCGCCGACCCGGTCGATGGGTTCCACATCGCCCCGGTAGCGCTCGGCCGCCCGCGCGTCGAGCAGGACACCCGAGCGGGCCAGCGCCGCGGCGCCGTCCGCGTCGAGCAGGGGCAGCGCCCCCGGCGCGGGGACGAAGTCGCCCCCGGCCGGGTCCGGGGTCTCCTTCGACAGCTCCCCCGTCCAGGCGGCGAGGCCGCCGTCGAGCACCCGTACGTCGGAGTGCCCCGCCCAGCGCAGCAGCCACCAGGCGCGGGCGGCCGCCCAGCCCTGACCGCCGTCGTAGACGACGACCGGGCCGTCCCGGCGGACCCCGGCGCGGCGCATCGCGGCGCCGAACTCCTCCGGGCCGGGCAGCGGGTGGCGGCCGCCGGAGCCCGCCGGACCCGCGAGTTCCGCGTCGAGGTCCACGAAGACCGCGCCGGGGATGTGCCCCGCCTCGTAGTCGGGCCGGCCGTGCGGGCCGCCCAGCTGCCAACGTACGTCCAGGAGCACCGGCGGACGCGGCCCCGCCAGTTCGCTCGCGCATTCGGATGCGGAGATGATGGGCTTCATGCGTGCCATCCTCGCGCAGACACCCGGCCGCCCGTAACAACGGCCAAGCGGTTATACCAGGACAAACCGGTCCCCCTGGGACGAGATCCCGGGCATGACGGCGCGGCCGGAGCGCATCCCGCGCCCGGTGGTGCAAGCATCTGCACGGGGCGTACACGACTCGCACCGCACCCCGGCGCGCCGACCCCGTTTTCCCGTACGGCCACCACGATGGTCCGAGGAGAGTGACGATGACCGAGGCTGCCGCCCGGCGTACACCCGGAACACCTTGCTGGGTGAGCCTGATCGTGCACGGCCTGCGCACGACCCAGAACTTCTACGCCGAGCTGTTCGGCTGGGAGTTCGGCCCCGGCCCCGAGCAGCTCGGCCCGTACGTACGGGCGCTGATCGACGGGAAGGAGGTCGCGGGCATCGGCCAGCTGCCGCCGGACCGGCACCTTCCGATCGCCTGGACGACCTACCTGGCCACCGACGACGCCGATCAGACGGCCGAGGCCATCCGGTCCTGCGGCGGCACGGTCGGCGTCGGGCCGCTCGACGCGGGCCGGGCGGGCCGCATGGCCATCGCCTCCGACCCGGGCGGGGCGGTCTTCGGGATCTGGCAGGCCGCCGCGCACATCGGCACCGCGCTGGCGGGGACACCGGGCACCCCGGTCTGGAACGAGCTGGTGACCCGGGAGACCTCGACGGTCGCCAAGTTCTACCAGGCGGTCTTCGGCTACGAGGCCAAGGCCGTCGTCTCGGCGGACTTCGACTACCAGACCCTGCATCTCCAGGGCCGCCCGGTCGCCTCCCTGCACGGCGTCGGCCACGCATCGCTGCGCGACCGGGGACCGCACTGGATGACGTACTTCGAGGTGGCCGACACGGACGAGGCCGCGCAGCAGGTGGCGGAGCTGGGCGGGCAGGTCCTGACCCCGCCGAGGGAGGGCCCGAGCGGCCGGGTCGCGACGGTCGCGGACCCGGAGGGCGCGGTCTTCACGATCCAGCGCTCGGTGGCACGCTGACGGCACCGCGCACGAACCGCCAGGGCAGGAGCTGGACGACGCCGAACGCCACTTCGGCCACCAGGAAGAGCCAGAGCCAGTACGGAGCACCGTGGGCGAGCGCGTACGCCTGCCACACGGCGAACAGCGTGCGCGCGAGGCCGTCGTACAGACCGTGCACCGGCAGCGGCCGGAGGAGGCGCAGGAGCGCCCAGACGACCACCACCGAACCCATGAGGTTGGCGTAGAGGGTTTCAATCGGGTCGAGTGCGGGCAGAGCGCCCGCCCCGATCGTCTCCCCGAGCCGGGACAGTGCGCTGTGCACCAGCCCGTACGTCCAGGGGGTGGCGAACCCGGCGGTGACGACGAGGTCGTACCACCCGCTCGCGCGTACGAAACGCGGATAGGCGGGGTGGGAGGGGGTGACGGTACGGAACACGGTGGGGCTCCTGACGGCTTCCTTCACGGACGCCCCCGACCGTAAACACTGGAGTACTGTCCAAGGTCAAGTCCGCGAACCCAGAAGGCGGGAGAGCCGTGCGTATCGGGGAGTTGGCCGCGCAGACGGGGCTGAGCAGGGACACCATCCGCTTCTACGAGCGGACCGGGCTGGTCTCCGGGCAGCGACTGCCCAACGGCTACCGGGACTTCCCGCCGGAGACGGTGCCCTGGCTCGCCTACGTCCGCACCGCCCAGGCGCTCGGCTTCTCCCTGGCCGAGATCGCACGCACGGGTGAGGAGCTGCGCGACGCACCGGACAGCGCGCAGGCGCTGTCCGCGCTGTTCGAGGAGAAGATCGCGGTCATCGACGCGCGCATGGCCCAACTCACCGCCCTGCGGGCCGATCTCACCGCGCGCTCCGGCACGGGCTGCCCGCTGCGGGCGGCGGGCTGAACGGGAAGGGTGAGGTTGCAGGGAACTCCTTGCCCGGCCTCGGACCACACGTTCATCATGGAGTCGGGCAGGACGCGAGGAGCGGGGTGGGCGAGTGGACAGTGAGCGTCATGCTCTTCTGGTGGGAGTGCCGGAGCAGACCGATCCGCTCTTTCCGCTGCCGTCCATCGGTGATCCCGTGCGCGAGGACCTGCGTCACATGCGGGAGGCGTTGGATGCCTGCGGCTACCGATGCACGGTGCTCGGCACGCAGGACACCGACGAGAGCCGACGCGACACCATCCAGGACGCGATCCGCAGCGCCCTGCGGTCCGTCCCCGAAGGGGGCACGCTGCTCGTCTACTTCTCGGGTCACGGCATGTCCCTGGACGGGAAGGACCACGTGGTCCCTTCCAACGCCCGCGCGCTGCCGGACGGCGGCGTGGACCCGGACTCGCTGATCGACCTCGACCGGGACTTCTTCAAGCAGCTGGAGTCGATCGGCCGCCCCGCCGCCCTGGTCTTCGCGTGCTTCGACGCCTGCCGCGACGGCGCCGGGACGGATGCGCTCCGCCCCTTCCACTACCGCGCGCCGGAGCCCACACAGCTGGTCGTCGCCAATAGCTGCTCCCCAGGGGAGACCAGCGGTTACGACGACGACGGCAGCCACTTCACCAAGGCCCTCGCCCATGCCCTGCACCCCGATTCACCGCACCGCACGCTCAATGAGCTGAGCGCGTCGGTCGCGGCACAGCTCAGGGGGCACGAACAGCATCCGTGGTGGTCGCCGGCCGGCGAACTGCCGCACTTCGCGGTGGCCGAGACGGACGGCATTCCCGAATGGGTGCAGGCGGTGTCCGGCGCCCGGCTGTGGGACCAGCCGTGCGCGGACGCACCGGAGCTGGCGGACCTGCTGCGCACCCGCGTCACGGCGGCCGTGCGAAGCCTGTCGGGGAAATACCGCAGGGCCTGCGCCCGACTGCCACATCCGTGGCGGGACGACGCCTACCCCCTGCGTGTGCTGGACAGCTTCGCCGACCTCCCGGCCGGCGCGCGCGCCCCGAGCGCGCTGGAGAAGGCACTGCTCTGCGGCCTGCCCTTCGTTCTCGCCACCGCGCAGGCCGAGGAGTTTGCTTCCCTCTTCCACTCGTTCCAGGGCTTCGACCGCTTCGACACCGCAGAGTTGCACAGGGTCATGGCGGAGCAGGACTTCCCCTCGCTGGAGGAGAACCGGGTCCGCCGCCTGCACGGCCGGGGGGAGACCGCCGAAGCATGGGCGCTGACCACATGGCGGCTGCTGCACCGGGGAAGCGGCCTGCGCGTCGCGGGAGCGGAGGGCGCGGATCATCTCGCGGACTGCGCCGCACGCCTTGCGGGTGTCCTGCTCGAAGACGTCGCGCCCGGCCACCAGAAGCAGCTCAGGGCCATCATCGACCAGCTCTCGCGGCATCACCTGTCCTACCCGAGTTGTACCGCCCTGGATGCCTACCCCGGCACCTCCAGCCACTACAAGGTCGGCCCCCGCGACTCGTCGCAGCTCAACGACCACGACCTGGCCGCCCGGTGGTCGCTGGGCGCGGCCCTGGCTGTCGACGTCCGTGAGCTGTCGGACGTGGTGGGCGAGCACATCGGCACCATGTACCCGCTCCGTCCCGGCGAGGTGCTGGGCTGTCTCGACGACGCGAGCCGCCGCATCACCGACGGGCGGGCCGTGGTGGAGGTGCTGTGTCCGCACGGGGCGGTCCACGAGGCCCTGGAGGTACACGCGACCCGCTGCCGCGAGGCGCTCAGCCGACTGCTCGGCCTGCGCCTGCCCCCCGATCTCGACTGGCTGCGCCAGGTGCCGACGATCGACGTGGCCGTCCATCCCGCTCAGGGTGCGTACAACTTGCCGCTGTTGACGTTCCAGTTCGACCAGCGGGCCATCTCCCACCTTCTCATGGGCGAACAACTGTACGGTGATCCGGCGCTGGCCCTGCGCGAGTTGTACCAGAACGCGCTCGACGCCTGTCGGTACCGCGCGTACCGCTACCAGTGGGCCGAGTCACTGAGTGGTGGTGAACCCGGGTGGGACGGCCGTATCCGCGTCACCCAGTACCAGCAGGACGGCCGCACCGTCATCGAATGCCTGGACAACGGCGTGGGCATGACTGCGGAGCAGTTGAAGGAGCTGTTCGCCCGGGCCGGCCGCAGGCTCTCCGACTCCTCCGCGTTCCAGCACGAACTGGGCGAGTGGCAGCAGGCGGGCATCGAGGCGCGCTTCAACAGCCGGTTCGGAGTCGGGGTCCTCAGCTACTTCATGCTGGCCGACGAGATCACCGTCGTCACCAGGCCCACCAACATCCATGGCCAGGCGTCCGAGGCGCCCCTGCAGGCCGACATCGTGGGCACGGCGACGCTGTTCCGGATCGGCGCGGCACGACACGACAACGGTGATGTGGCCAAGGTCCAGAACGGCGGCACTCTCGTCCGTCTCTATCTGTCGGCCGACCAGACCGACCGGGCGGCTCAGGTGGTCTCGGCCAGTCGCACCCTCGGTGAGCTGCTCTGGTACACGGAGTTCGACACCCGGGTGCAGGACGAGTCCACCGGGCACCATGTCGTGTGGGAGAGCCGGAAGCTCCGTATCCCCGACGGTGAGTCGCGCAGTGTCGTCCCGGCGGACGGCGCGGGTGGGGAACTGTGGTGGGTGGACGGCGAGGGCCGACTGCTCGCGGACGGGATCGCCACGACTCAGGAGACGTTCGGCTGCGTGGTCAACGTGCGCGACCAACGCGACCTCAGACTGAGTGTGAGCCGCAACGAAGTGCAGGCATGGGACCGGGACAAGGCCGCGGAGCTGCTCGCGGCCCATCTGCCGGAATTGGAGTCCTGGCCGCGGGTCACGCTCACCTGGCTCCTGCGCTTCGGCCAGGAGGCACCCAGACTCGGGGACGAGCTCCTGAGGGTGTTCGCGGACCGGCCGCTCCGGGCCGTGAGCCGCCGCCGGGGGGACGAGTCGCCCACAGAAACGGCATCCGGGCAAGGCGCGCTGTTCCGTATCTCCGACATCGGCTGGTGCCCGGCCGACGCGATGCTGGTCACGGCCGGAGAGGCGCCTCCGATTCTCAGTAGCTTCAGTCTCAACACCGAGCTGCGGGGATGGCGCAGGGCAGTACTCGGGCAGAGGAGCACCGCTCAGCCGAGAGCCGCACGGAGCAGAGCCCTCCTGGGCCTGCTGGTATCCCATGACCCGGGCGGGTCGTACGAGGATGTCAGAACTGCCCTGAGTCACGGCGTAGCCACGAGCGCCCGGGTTCTCCCCGCGGAGACGAGCGCCGCGGACTGGTTCCTCTGCTCGGTGCAGCCATCCACGCCCCACTATCCAGCCCGTTCGGGCCCGGATGCCTGGCTTCCCGTGAAATCGACGGCCCGCGCCCTTCTGGGGTGGCGGCGTACCCTTCTGGGACGTACCGACTCGCTACCCGTATCGTCCGCCCTCTCCCCGAACACCGATATGGCTCGCATCGTCGCCACGCAGAGCGTCCGAAGGGAACTCGACTTCCTCGAGTCCCCCAACGATCAAGCGTGGCCCTGGCACGTCCTCATTGCGGTGGCGGGCCTGTTCAAGCTGCCTCTGGGGACTCTCTGGGCAGAGTTCGAGGATTGGCCGGAGGGCCTCTGCGGCCCCCTTCCGGAACTCCCCAGCAGTCTCGTCGACTGTGTTCCCGGCGCCGCCGATGCCAACTGGGCCCGTGTCAGGGTCTTCCTCAGCGAAGGGTTGCTGGGTCCAAAGGCGCTACGGGACTGGGCCGACCGTTACAGGCCGCTCGGTCTCCCGGTTCACATTCGGAGGATGCTGAGCTACCTGGACGCAAGAGAGAGCCTGACCCCCGAGCACCGCACCCTGACGGAAGACCTCATGGGTTTCAGCAACCTGCTGGAGCGCGGTGAGGTGTGCGGTGCCGACGTCGCCCGGGCGGCGGCCCGCGCGCAGGTGAGTCTGGCGGACGTCCTCGACGTGGTGGCACAACTCCGAGAGCCACTGCAATTGACTCTGGTCGCCGACATCGAGGACGCCGGGATCTGCCCTCCGGAATGGCTGGCCGACCTCTCGTTCGGCGGCCCGGAGCCCGGAGCCTCCTCAGGGAGTCGATACCTCTATGAAGGCGCGCTCAACAAAGTCCGGCGTCTGCCCGAGAAGCAGCTCCAGGAGGGCCTGGAGATACTGGGCCGCCTCGGTGTGCGCTGCCCCGTCGCGCCCGCTGCCCTTCAGCATCTGTGGAGCAGCGACACTGACGCGGACGCGTTGGCCCTCGTCACAGGGGATCTCGACAGCCATGACGTGGACGGTCTCGCATTCGTGGACCGCTGGGAGATCGATGCGGCCAAACTGCTGTGGTTCGCCGCCCATCGCAAGCTCACGATCGGCGAGGCATTCGAGCGCGCCGAGGCCGTCTCCACACAATTGGGTGCACCGCTGACCGTCCAGCCGTCGTCTGCGGTACGAGACCTGCGCGTCAGCCCGGCTGTCTGGACCGCACTCAACGAAGCGGAGAACCTGGATCGTGCGGTCGATCACGACGACTGGGGAACGGTGACCCCGCTGTCGGTCGCGCGATTCGCCTACCTCGAAGACCTGTCCCTGCGTGAGGCCGTTCGCGTTCTGGGCCCGTTCCGCGAATTCGGCGTTTCGCTCCCAGACCTCGACGACCACAGCGACGCCGCGTTCGACCACAAGCCCTCCGAAGGCGACCTGATGATACTTGCCCAGGAGAGCGACGGCAGCAGGCCCGCCGCGCCGACGGACATCGATCCGCTGACGGTCGTCCGCTTCGGGCTGGTCCTGGGACGCACGCCCCGGTCGGTCCACCGCATGCTCGCCGCGTACCGGCCGTTCGGCATGGTCCTGGAATTCCCCGAGCCGGACGAGGACATGGGCGTGCCGCTCTGGGAGGACCCCGTCATCCTCAGCTTCGCCGGTGACGGGCAGACGCCGGCGTTGCGGGGCGCGGTCGGCGAGCGGCGCATCACCTGGTGCGCCGAGGCCATCGGACGTCCCGGGGACACGGAATGGGTTCGGGAACGTCTGCGGATGTACGCCCCCATGTTCGGGCTGAAGATCCAGAACCCACCTGCGCGGAACGAGGAGGAACGATGACCGCACCGCGGCACCGGAAGCGGATCGGCTGGGAGGACGCGCCCATGGGGTCGCAGCAGGCCCCCCTGACCACCGACGCCGAAGGCTCGCTGATCTTCGCGGGCGCCTGCCCTCGGTGCATGGGCGCTTTCTCCAAGACCTACCGCACGACCACCCCCGGCCTGGTGAAGGGCTCCGGATCACGGGGCCGCCCGGCCAAGCCGATCACGGTCCTGTGCGAGTGCGGGGTCAACCACGCGGGGCGTCCCGATGCCGAGAAGCAGCTCGGCTGCGGCGCTCATTGGCAGGTCGACAGGCCGTGAGCCAGCGTCCGGAAAGCAGGTGGCAGGACCTCGCTGAGGAACTGCCCTTTCAGCAGTTGGACATCGTACGCAAGCAGGCCGACGGCTGGCGCAACGGCCTCGCCGGGCTGACCGGGCTCCTGACTGCGGTGCTCGTCCTCAAGGGGCGTGAGACGTTCACCAGTCTCCCCTCCTGGGCCGTGGCCCTGGCGAGCGGTCTCATCGCCGCCGGATTCCTGCTTCTCCTGGTCGGAACCCTGTGCGCCGTACGGGCCAGCCACGGACGCCGTAGCAAAGACATCCTGACCAACGGCGCCGATATGAAGGACTGGACGGAACAGGAGACGAAGAACTCGCAGCGGGCCCTGTCCTGGGCCACCGGCTGTTTCGTCGCCGGAGTGCTGCTCGTCGCCTCGTCCATCGGCACGGCGTGGACGACGTACCGGGATCCGGATTCGACGCCCGGCCCGAGCGTTCGGGTGACCATGAAGGACGGCACGGTATGCGGTCCGCTCGCGGCGTCCGGCGCGGGCGCTCTGCTCATCGCGACCGACGAAGCACACGAGCGCACACGAACCATCCCCATGACCGCAGTGCTCTCGGTGGTGCCCGTGGCCGCGTGCTGAGGGCCCCCCAGACGTTCGCCGGTGCCTCTCAGGCGGAGGAGACCGGCAGGACGTCCGGGGAGAGGGCGCCCGCCCGGGCGGAGGCGGCGGTGGCGCGGCGACGGTGGTGGCGACGGCACAGGACCTCGTAACCGACCTCGCCCGCCGCGCGGTTCACATCGCCGACCACGACCTGTGCGCCCTCCACGACCATCTCCCCGTCCACGGTGCGGGCGTTGTGCGTGGCACGGGCGCCGCACCAGCAGAGGGCTTCGACCTGGAGCTGTTCTATGCGGTCGGCCAGCTCGACCAGGCGCTGGGAGCCGGGGAAGAGACGGGTGCGGAAGTCCGTGGTGATGCCGAAGGCGAAGACGTCCATCTCCAGGTCGTCCACGACGCGGGCCAGCTGGTCGATCTGGTCCGGGGCCAGGAACTGGGCCTCGTCCACGATCACGTAGTCGACGCGACCGCCCTGGGACAGCTGGGCGACGATGTACGCGTACAGGTCCATGTCCTCGTCGGCCTCGACGGCATCCGTGACCAGGCCGAGGCGCGAGGAGAGCTTCCCCTCCCCTGCCCGGTCGTCCCGGGTGAAAATGACGCCCTGCAAACCCCTGGCCGAGCGGTTGTGGCCGATCTGGAGGGCCAGGGTGCTCTTTCCGCAGTCCATCGTTCCGGAGAAGAACACAAGCTCGGACATGAGGGGTTGAGCACCTTTCGGGACGGGAAGAGAGAACAGCTGATCGGGGCGGAGCGGGCTACGAGCGTACTTGCAGGAGCGGGACGAACTGCTCGACGGGGGTCATGGAGCCGTGCATGCCGACCATGGCCGACTCGTGCGGCTCGTTGCGCGAGGCGGTGATCACCACGTCGTCGTGGGCCGCGGCGACCACATCGCCGATCCTGCCGTACACGCGCTCGTCGATGGTCGGCCCGAACCAGCCCGCGGCGACGGCCTCGTCCCGGCTCGCCACCCAGAACTGCTCGCCCAGCACCTCGCGCCAGGCGGCCAGCACATCGGACGCGGCGCCGGGAACTGCGTACACATGCCGCGCCCGGCCCTCGCCGCCGAGCAGCGCGACACCGGCGCTCAGCTCCCAGTCCTCGTCGAAGTCGATCCGGGACTGCTCGTCGAAGGGGATGTCGATCATGCCGTGGTCGGCGGTGACGTAGAGCGCCGAGCGCGGCGGAAGCTGCTCGGCCAGGCGCCGGGCCAGCCCGTCGACGTACATCAGCTGTCCGCGCCAGGCGTCGGAGTCGGTACCGAAGCGGTGTCCCTTGCCGTCCACCTCGCTGTAGTACGTATAGACGAGCGACCGGTCCCCGGCGGCCAGCCGTTCGGCGGCGGTGTCCATCCGCTCCTCGCCGCTGAGCCGGCCGAGGAAGGAGCCGCCGCTGAGCGCGACCTTGGTCAGCGGGGTCTGCTCGAAGGCGGGGGCGGAGACCTGGGCGGTACGCACCCCGGCCGCGTCGGCGAGCTGGAAGAGGGTGGGGTGGGGCTGCCACGCCTTCGGCGGGGTCCATGGCTTCCAGCGGAGCTGGTTCATCAGCTCGCCGGTCTCGGGGTTACGGACTGTGTAACCGGGAAGACCGTGCTCGCCCGGGGGCAGGCCCGTGCCGACCGAGGCCAGCGAGGTCGCCGTGGTGGCCGGGAAGCCGGCCGTGATCGGGCGGCCGGTGCCGCCGCGCGAGGTCGGCAGCAGCGAGTGCAGGAACGGCGCCTCGTCGGGGTGCGCCTTGATCTGCTCCCAGCCGAGGCCGTCGATCAGGAACACGCAGTTCCGGTCTGCCGGGGCGAGTTCGCCGATGGCCGCCTCGAAGCCGGGGACCTCCTGGCCCGCGAGCAGAGTCGGCAGCAGATCGGCGAGCGAGCCGCTGCCGTACTCCGGGACGGGCGCGGTGTCGACGGGCAGCGGGACGAAGTCGTCCGGCCAGGCCGGCTGGGCCATCAGCGGCCGGCCGCTGGGGTCGCCACCGTGGCCTCGGAGAGCGCCTGCGCGAAGGCGAGGGTCTGGCGCACGGTGTCCGGGCCGTCGCCGGCCTCGCTGACCCGCAGGCTCAGGTCGTCGGCGGTGGTGCTGCCGGTGTAGCCGTGGTCCGCCTCGCAGTTCGGGTCGCCGCAGGCGGCCGGTTCCAGGTCGATCCGGGAGACCGCGCCCCAGCCGATGGTCAGGACGACCTCGCGGGGCAGCGTGCCCGGAACGTACTTCTCCGGATTGGCGACGACGCGGCTGACCACGACCGAGGAGATCCGGTCCAGCTTGACCGACTCCGTCGAAGTGGTGGCGTACGGCGACGGGGAGCTGGTGTCCGCGTTCTGCTCGTCGGTGTGGCTGACGATGAAGCGGGTGTCCGTGAGCACCAGCACCGTGACATGCCGGCGCACCTCGTTGGAGTCGAAGGTCGTCTCCTGGTGCACCAGGTACGAAGCGACCGGCTCACCCCCCACGGCGGCCTCCACCGCCTCGGCCACGAGGGCCGGGTAATAGCCGCTGCGCTCGATCGCCGCGCGCAGCCCCTGGGTCGTCGTACCGGTCTTAGCCATGAGAACCATCCTACGGGGGCCGGATGGCTGCCGGGGACGCCGCCGGAGCCCCGCCCCGGCCGGTCCGGGGGGACGCGAGTGGGGAGTGGGTCAGTAGTTGGACAGGCGGCGCGGGCCCAGGTCGTTGCGGGCCGGGGGCGGCGAGAGGCGGACGCTCGCCCCGAGCACCGAGAGGCCCTGCGGGGCGACGACGACCGGTTCCAGGGCGATGGAGACCACCTCGGGATGGTCGTCGACCAGCCGGGAGACCCGCAGCAGCAGCTCTTCAAGCGCGGCGGTGTCCACCGGCGCCGCACCGCGCCAGCCGAACAGGACGGGGGCCGCGCGGATGGACCGGATCAGCTCGGCGGCGTCGCGGTCGGTGGCCGGGACCAGGCGGTGGGCGGTGTCGCCGAGCAGCTCGGAGGGCGCCCCGGCGAGACCGAAGGAGAGCACGGCCCCGGCGGCCGGGTCGATCGTGGCCCGGACGACGGTGTCGACGCCGCGCGGCGCCATGGCCTGGACGACGGGCCGCAGCTCCGCCGGCTTGCCGAGCAGTTCGGTGAGGTCGCCGTACGCACGCCGCAGGGCCGCCTCGCTGTCGAGGTCCAGGCGTACGCCGCCGAGGTCGGCCCGGTGGCGCAGATGGGGTGCGGTCGTCTTGAGGGCCACCGGGTAACCGAGCCGGGCGGCGGCGGCCACGGCCTCCTCCGGGCCGGGGGCGGGCAGCGTGGGGCGCACGGCGATGCCGTAGCAGGCGAGCAGTTCGCGGGCCTCGTCGTGGCCGAGCGGTACGCCGCGCGGGTCGGGGTCGGCACCGAGCAGGGCGTCGATGCGGGCGGCGGCACCCTGGGTGTCGATGGTGTCGTCGAGGAAGTCGGGCACCTTGCCGGGCACCGCTGCCTGGCGCCGCCACTGCGCGTACCGGACGGCCTCGGCGAGCGCTCGTACGGCGCGCTCGGCGGCGGGATAGGCGGGGATGCGGCCGACGGGACGCGCCCTTTCGGGGGTGTCGGCACCGGGGGTACCGGTGCCGTGCGCGGGGGCGGGGGCCTCCGTGGGTGCGGTCTGCGCCGCCACCAGCGGCTGGGGGGCCGTGCGTGGCTGCGCCACCGTGCTGGTGGCGGCGGACAGCGCCTCCGCGAGGCCGCCGATCTCGACGTGGACCACGGCGACCGGCTTGGCGGGGCCGGCGGCGGCCGCCGCGTGCAGGGCGGTGGCCAGGACCTCGCCGTCGCCCGACTCCGCCTCGCCGTTCTCGCCGACCCAGGGGATCGCCGTCACGATCACGGCGTCGCACGCCCCGTCGGCCAGCGCCGCCGACAACGCGTCCCGGAAGTCCTGCGGGGTGGCCGAGGTGGTCAGGTCGATGGGCGGGCGCGGGCGCAGCCCCTCGGCCAGGCACGCGTCGTACGTGAGCAGCCCGAGGGATTCCGAGTTGCCGAGGATCGCGACACGTCCGCCCGCCGGGAGCGGCTGGTCGGCGAGGAGCAGCCCGGCGTCGACCATCTCCGTGACCGTGTCGACGCGGATGACGCCCGCCTGTCGCATCAGTGCGGAGACCGTGGAGTCGGGGATGCGGCTGACCGGGACGGCGTGGCCGGGCGGGGTCGAGCCGCTGTGCCGGGCGCCCTTGACCACGACCACCGGCTTCACGGCGGCGGTGCGGCGGGCGAGGCGGGTGAACTTGCGGGGGTTGCCCAACGACTCCAGGTAGAGCAGGGCGACATCGGTGTCCGGGTCCTCGTACCAGTACTGGAGGAAGTCGTTGCCGGAGATGTCGGCGCGGTTGCCGGCCGAGATGAAGGTGGAGAGCCCCGCGCCGCGCCGGTAGAGCCCGGAGAGCAGGGCGATGCCGATGGCGCCGGACTGGGTGAAAAGGCCGATGCGCCCGGAGGCGGGCCGGTCCGGGGCGAGCGAGGCGTTGAGCCGGACCGCCTCGGAGTTGTTGATGATGCCGAAGGCGTTGGGCCCGATGATCCGCATGCCGTACGAACGGGCCTGGCGCACCAGTTCCCGCTGGCGCTCGCGGCCCTCGGCACCCCACTCGGCGTAACCGGCGGAGAGGACCACCAGGCCTTGGACGCCGTGTTCGCCGCAGTCCGCGACGGCTTCCGGGACCCGGTCGGCGGGCACGGCGACCACCGCGAGGTCGACCGGCTCGCCGATCTCGCCGAGGGAGCGGTGCGCGGGGACCCCGTCGATGGTCCCCTGGTCCGCGGAGAGGGCGCTGTTCACCGCGTGGACGCGGCCGGTGAACCCCGCGCCGAGCAGGTTGCGCAGGACCGTGCGGCCGACGCCGCCCGGGGTGCGGCCGACGCCGATGACCGCGACGGAGCCGGGGGCGAGCAACCGTTGCACCGACTTGGCCTCGGCGCGCTGTTCGCGGGCGCGCTGGACGGCGAGGGATTCGGCGGTGGGTTCGAGGTCCAGGGTGAGGTGGACCGAGCCGTCCTCGAAGCTGCGCTGCTGGGTGTATCCGGCGTCCCGGAACACCTTGATCATCTTGGTGTTGGCGGGCAGCACCTCGGCGGCGAAGCGCCGGATGCCGCGTTCGCGGGCGACGGCCGCGATGTGTTCCAGCAGGGTCGAGGCCACGCCCCGACCCTGATGGGCGTCCTGGACGAGGAAGGCGACCTCGGCCTCGTCGGCGGGGGCCGAGGCGGGGCGGCCGGTCGCGTCGATCCGGTCGTAGCGGACGGTGGCGATGAATTCGCCGCCCACCGTGACGGCCAGACCCACCCTGTCGACGTAGTCGTGATGGGTGAAGCGGTGGACGTCCTTGGCGGAGAGCCGGGGGTAGGGCGCGAAGAAGCGGTAGTACTTCGACTCGTCGGAGACCTGCTCGTAGAAGCTGACCAGACGCTCGGCGTCGTCGGTGGTGATCGGCCTGATCCGCGCGGTACCGCCGTCGCGGAGCACCACGTCCGCCTCCCAGTGATCGGGGTAGGCGTGATGCGGACTCTGCTCCGGAGAGGGCTGCATGAGGAAAGCCTACGGCCGTCGCACGGGTCGCGGGGGTGCCGGGGCCGGGGCAGTCTGAGGTCTCCGGACGACCGTGGGCGCGGCGCCCGGGAGGGCCCCGCGGGTCTGCCCGGAGCATCGCGCACCACATGAGACACTGGTCTAGACAACCGTTGATTCTTGAAGGGCAGAACCATGGCTGAGCGCCGCGTAAACGTCGGTTGGGCCGAGGGCCTGCACGCCCGCCCCGCTTCCATCTTCGTCCGTGCCGCCACGGCCTCCGGCGTCCCCGTCACCATCGCCAAGGCGGACGGCAACCCGGTGAACGCGGCATCCATGCTCGCGGTGCTCGGTCTCGGCGCCCAGGGCGGCGAGGAGATCGTGCTCGCGTCCGACGCGGACAACGCCGAGGCCGCTCTGGACCGCCTGGCGAAGCTGGTCGCCGAGGGCCTCGAGGAGCTTCCGGAGACCGTCTGAGCCCGAGCGGCCGACACCGCCGGAATTCCCACGGGAAAGCCGCGGCCCCCTGCATGGGGCGCCGCGGCTTTTACATGCGCGGGCCGAAGCCATGACGGCCCGGACCGAATAGGCGGCCGTTGAACGGGCCGCGCCTTTTCCGGTTTTTTACACGCGCCTTTCTTTATTTGTACGCGCCCTTTGTTAATTCCGGCCGCTCGCGGTGTTTACGGCATGTTGCGAAGCCCTCACGCGGCCGGCCCGGGGCACGGTGGCGGGGCGGGCGGCGCGGCGGAGCCGGTGCGCGGCTCCGTGGCGTTCGGCGAGCTGCGCGGCCAGGGCCCGCGCCCGCTCCGCGTCCCCGCGCGCCACGGCGTCCACGAGGGCGCCGTGTTCGGCCCAGGCCTCGGCCGGACGGGCCGGCTGCTCGACCGCGTACATCCAGGCGATCTTGTGGCGGAGCTGGGTGAGCAGGGCGATGAGGCCGGGGCTGCCGGATGCCTGGGCCATCGTCTCGTGGAACCAGCCGGCCAGGGAGCGCAGGTCCTCGCCCTCCCCCCGGCGGGCCCGCTCCTGACCGAGCCTGACCAGGCCGCGCAACACCTTGAGGTGGGCGTCCGTCCGGCGCTGGGCCGCGCGGGCGGCGCTCAGCGGCTCCAGGAGCATGCGGACCTCCAGGAGGTCGGCGGCCTCCTGCTCCGAGGGCTCCGCGACGCAGGCTCCGGCGTGTCTCCGGGTGACGACGAAGCCCTCCGACTCCAGGGTGCGCAGCGCTTCCCGTACCGGGACGCGGGAAACCCCGTACCGCCGTGCGAGCACCTCCTCGGTGAGTCGGCTGCCGCGTTCGAAGACACCGGAGACGATGTCGTCACGGATTGCCGTGCATACCGAATGCGCCGGAACACGCATGTCCGAACCTCCGCCTCAATCCCCGCGAACAGCGGCCGATCGACACCTCTGCCGTGACTCTATTGCAATGCGCTCGCATTTCCGATGCCGGGCGGGAATTCATGAATATCTTTTGGTCGCGGCCGGGCGGCCGGAAGGTGTGCGGGAAGGTACGGGAACGGCGAAGGCCCCGGCGGGATGCCGGGGCCTTCGGTGGGGAGCCTGTGACGGGTCAGACGTTGACGCCGTGGGCGCGCAGATAGGCGACCGGGTCCATGTCGGAGCCGTAGGAGGGTGTGGTGCGGGCCTCGAAGTGGAGGTGCGGGCCGGTGGAGTTGCCGGTCGAGCCGGAGAGTCCGATCTGCTGGCCGGCTCCGACGCTCTGGCCGACGGAGACGCCGATCGAGGAGAGGTGGCCGTACTGGGTGTAAGTACCGTCCGCCATCCGGAGCACGATGTTGTTGCCGTACGCCCCGCCCCAGCCGGCCTCCACGACCGTGCCGGCGCCGACGGCGACGACGGAGCTGCCGGACGCGGCATGGAAGTCGATGCCGGAGTGGCTGCCGGACGACCAGAGCGAGCCGCTGGACTTGTACCCGGTGGTCACGTACGAGCCGGCGACGGGCAGCCGGTAGGACGAGCCGAGCGCGGTGCGGGCGGTGGAGCGGCCGGCGCGGGCGGACGCCTCGCGGGCGGCTTTGGCCTTCGCCTTGGCCGCTTCCTTGGCCTTGGCGGCCTTCTCGGCGGCCTTCTTCTTCGCGGCCTCGGCCTTCTTCTTGGCCGCGGCCTTCGCCTTGGCCGCGGCCTTCGCCTTGGCCGCCGCCTTCTTCTCGGCGGCCTCGGCCTGGTGCTGCTGCGCGGTGGCCTGGGCGTCGATCCGGTCGGCGAGGGTGTTCTCGATGGCGAGGAGCTGGGAGAGGCCGGTCTCGGTGGCGGCGGGGGCCGTCCCGGTGTCCGCGGCGAGTGCCGGGGAGGCCAGGGAGCCGATGACACCGCCGGCGGCGAGCGTCGCGACGCCGACGGCCTTGGCGCCGGCGCGCGTCAGGCGGCTCGGGGCACGGTGCTTCCCGGTGGCACGGGTGAACGCCATGGGGTGGCTGGTCCTTTCCTTCCTTCTCGCCTACCGGGTCAGCAGGGGGCACCCCCTGGCCCTTGAGGCCTTGGGGGAGGGTTCGGAGCAGGAAGGTCTCCTACGGACGCCTCGCCCCAGACGGAGCGCGGGCATCCGATTCACCCCAGGGACTGTGGGTCCCCGGCTCCCCGGGCTCGCGCCCGACGGGGACTCGGCGATGGCTGCCCGGTACGTCACGGACGCGTACGAGTGGCGGACAGCGGACCCGACGCTAAACGGACGGACTTCCCGTCACCAAACGGACACCGGGCTTTGTAGCGCATCCCACAGGTCCGATCGGCATCTTCATGCCCAAAGGGTGTGGAAGTGGGGAAAAGGGATGAGTCGCAGGAGGAGGGTCCGGCGCGACCGTGCGCCGGACCCTCCTCGTCGCCTGTTCGGCGGGCGGGGCGACCGGTCAGCCCGTGACGACCGACACCTCTCCGATGCCGAGTGCCCTGACCGGCTCCTCGATGCGCGAGGCGTCACCGACCAGGACCGTGACCAGCCGGTCCACCGGGAAGGCGTTGACCACGGCCGCGGTCGCCTCGACAGTGCCGGTCTCGGCGAGGCGGGCGTACAGCGTCGCCTGGTAGTCGTCCGGGAGGTGCTGCTCGACCTGGTCGGCGAGGGTGCTCGCCACGGAGGCCGCCGTCTCGAACTTCAGGGGGGCGACGCCCACGAGGTTCTGCACGGCCGTTTCGCGCTCGGCGTCCGTCAGGCCCTCGGCGGCCAGCGTCCGCAGGACCTTCCACAGGTCGTCCAGCGCCGGTCCGGTGGATTCCGTGTCCACGGAACCGCTGATGGCGAGCATCGCGGCGCCCGTCGCACCCGAGCCGGAGTCGGCGGCGCCGGAGCGGAGCACCTGGGCGAAGGCCCGCACGCCGTAGGTGTAGCCCTTCTCCTCGCGCAGCACCCGGTCGAGCCGGGAGGTCAGCGTGCCGCCCAGGCAGTAGGTGCCGAGGACCTGGGCGGGCCACACGCTGTCGTGGCGGTCGGCGCCGATGCGGCCGATCAGCAGCTGCGTCTGCACCGCGCCGGGGCGGTCCACGATGATCACGCGGCCTGTGTCGTCGGCCGTGATCGGCGGGACGGGGCGGGGCTCGGCGGTGTTCCCCGACCAGTCGCCGAGGGTCTCGGCGAGCAGCGCGTCCAGGTCGATGCCGGTGAGGTCGCCGACGACCACGGCGGTCGCGGTGGAGGGGCGGATGTGCGCGTCGTAGAAGGCGCGCACGGCCGCGGCGTCGATTCGCTGGATGGTCTCCTCGGTCCCCAGGCGCGGGCGCGACATGCGGGCCGTCGCCGGGAAGAGCTCCTTGGAGAGCTGCTTTGCCGCCCGGCGGGCCGGGTTGGCCTGCTCGTGCGGGATCTCGTCCAGCCGGTTGCTCACCAGGCGCTCGATCTCGCTGTCGGCGAAGGCCGGCGCCCGCAGCGCCTCGGCGACCAGGCCGAGCGCCTTGGCCAGGCGGGAGGCCGGGACCTCCAGGGAGACGCGGACGCCCGGGTGGTCGGCGTGGGCGTCGAAGGTGGCGCCGCACCGCTCCAGCTCGGCGGCGAACTCCTCGGCGCTCTGCTTGTCGGTGCCCTCGGACAGGGCCCGCGACATGATCGTGGCCACGCCGTCCAGTCCCTCGGGCTCGGCGTCCAGGGGGGCGGCGAGGAAGATCTCGACGGCGACGACCTGCTGGCCGGGGCGGTGGCAGCGCAGCACGGTGAGGCCGTTGGGCAGCGAGCCGCGCTCGGGCGCCGGGAAGGCCCAGGGCCGGGCCACGCCGGGAACGGGCTGGGGGTGGAACTGCATCGAAACTTCAGTCGCGGCAGCGTCGGTCACTGGTCCGCCCCTTCGTGCGCGTCGGTGTCGGTGGCGGCGTCGGCCTCTTCGTCGGCCTCGGCGGGCTCGACCGGTTCATAGACCAGGACCGCCCGGTTGTCGGGCCGCAGCTGCGCCCGCGCGGCGGCCTTGACCTCCTCGGCCGTGACGTCGAGCACCCGGTTCACGGCGGACAGTGCGAGCTGCGGGTCGCCGAACAGCACGGCATACCGGCACAGTTCGTCGGCGCGGCCCGCGACCGTACCGAGGCGGTCGAGCCATTCGCGCTCCAACTGGGCCTGGGCGCGCTCCATCTCCTCGGCCGTCGGCCCCTCCTCGGCGAACCGGGCCAGCTCCTCGTCCACGGCGGCCTCGATCTCCGTCACTTCCACGCCGCCGGACGTCTTGACGTCCAGCCAGCCCAGGGAGGGCGCCCCGGCGAGCCGGAGCAGTCCGAACCCGGCGGCCACGGCCGTACGGTCGCGCCGGACCAGGCGGTTGTGCAGCCGGGACGACTCGCCGCCGCCGAGCACGGTCAGGGCGAGATCCGCGGCGTCGCACTCTCGGGTGCCGTCGTGGGGCAGCCGGTAGGCGGCCATCAGGGCGCGCGCCGGCACCTCCTCGCGTACCTCCTCGCGCAGCTGGCCGCCCATGATCGTGGGCAGCGAACCGTCGCGCGGCGGCTGCTTGCCGTCGTGGGAAGGGATGGAGCCGAAGTACTTCTCGATCCAGGCGAGGGTCTGCTCGGGGTCGATGTCGCCGACGACCGACAGCACCGCGTTGTTGGGCGCGTAGTACGTACGGAAGAAGGCGCGGGCGTCCTCCAGGGTCGCCGCGTCCAGGTCGGCCATGGAGCCGATCGGGGTGTGGTGGTACGGGTGGCCCTCGGGGTAGGCCAGCGCGGTCAGCCGCTCGAACGCGGTGCCGTACGGGACGTTGTCGTAGCGCTGGCGGCGCTCGTTCTTGACGACGTCGCGCTGGTTCTCCATGGACTCCTCGTCGAGCGCGGCGAGCAGCGAGCCCATCCGGTCGGCTTCGAGCCACAGGGCCAGCTCCAGCTGGTGCGTGGGCATCGTCTCGAAGTAGTTGGTCCGCTCGAAACTGGTGGTGCCGTTGAGCGAGCCGCCGGCGCCCTGCACCAGCTCGAAGTGTCCGTTCCCCTTGACCTGGCCGGAGCCCTGGAACATCAGGTGCTCGAAGAGGTGGGCCAGGCCCGTACGGCCCTTGACCTCGTGGCGTGAGCCGACGTCGTACCAGAGGCACACCGCCGCGACCGGGGTCAGATGGTCCTCGGAGAGCACCACGCGCAGGCCGTTGGCCAGACGGTGCTCGGTCGCTGTCAAGCCGCCGGAGCCGGCCTGGGCTGTGGCCGTGTGACCCATGGGCATGTACGTCCCTTCGATCGCGCTACTGGATGTCCCTTTGAAGAAGCAGCTGCGGGAGGCTGCTTCGAAAGGTTGCTTCAAGACACCCGCCACTGTATGCAAGCGAACCGGCACCTGCCGAAGTTCCCGTGCGGCGAAGCTGCGAGCGAAATTCCCCGGAAGGTGGTCCTCCGCCCCCTCGGGACGGACGGCGCGGGCCCTTTGGGACGGGTCGAGGTCGGGGTTGTCAGTGCGGCGGTCCACAATGGACCGCGTCAGAACCTGAGGGAACCTGAGGTTGCCCGCTCGAAATCCGTGAAGGAGTCGCAGCAGCGATGGCCCGCCGCAGCACGAAGACCCCGCCGCCGGTCGACTTCGAGGAGAAGATCCTCGACATCGACGTCGTCGACGAAATGCAGGGCTCCTTCCTCGAGTACGCGTACTCGGTGATCTACTCACGTGCCCTCCCGGACGCCCGTGACGGCATGAAGCCGGTGCACCGCCGCATCGTGTACCAGATGAACGAGATGGGCCTGCGCCCGGACCGCGGCTTCGTGAAGTGCGCCCGGGTCGTCGGCGAGGTCATGGGCAAGCTGCACCCGCACGGCGACGCGTCGATCTACGACGCGCTGGTGCGCATGGCCCAGCCGTTCTCCATGCGACTCCCCCTCGTCGACGGGCACGGGAACTTCGGCTCCCTGGGCAACGACGACCCGCCGGCCGCCATGCGGTACACCGAGTGCCGGATGGCCGACGCGACCTCGCTGATGACGGAGTCGATCGACGAGGAGACGGTCGCCTTCCAGTCGAACTACGACGGTCAGGAGCAGGAGCCGGTCGTCCTCCCGGCGGCGTACCCCAACCTCCTGGTCAACGGCACGACCGGGATCGCGGTCGGCATGGCGACCAACATGCCGCCGCACAACCTGGGCGAGGTCATCGCCGCGGCCCGGCATCTGATCAAGCATCCGGGCGCGGACCTGGAGACGCTGATGCGGTACGTCCCCGGTCCCGACCTGCCGACGGGCGGGCGGATCGTGGGCCTCGGCGGCATCAAGGACGCGTACGCCAACGGCCGCGGCTCGTTCAAGATCCGGGCCACGGTCGCCGTGGAGAACGTCACGCCGCGCCGCAAGGGCCTCGTCGTCACCGAACTGCCCTTCACCGTCGGCCCCGAGAAGGTCATCTCCAAGATCAAGGACCTGGTCTCGGCGAAGAAGCTGCAGGGCATCGCGGACGTCAAGGACCTCACGGACCGTTCGCACGGCCTGCGCCTGGTCATCGAGATCAAGAACGGCTTCGTGCCGGAGGCGGTGCTGGAGCAGCTCTACAAGCTGACGCCGATGGAGGAGTCCTTCGGCATCAACAACGTGGCGCTGGTCGACGGCCAGCCGCTCACGCTGGGGCTGAAGGAGCTGCTGGAGGTCTATCTCGACCACCGCTTCGACGTGGTCCGCCGGCGCAGCGAGTTCCGCCGGACCAAGCGCCGCAACCGGCTGCATCTGGTCGAGGGCCTGCTCGTCGCGCTGGTCGACATCGACGAGGTCATCCGGCTCATCCGGTCCAGCGACAATTCGGCGCAGGCGAAGGAGCGGCTCATGGAGCGCTTCTCGCTGAGCGAGATCCAGACGCAGTACATCCTGGACACGCCGCTGCGGCGGCTCACCCGCTTCGACCGGATCGAGCTGGAGAGCGAGCGGGACCGGCTGGACGCCGAGATCGCCGAGCTGACGACGATCCTGGAATCGGACACCGAGCTGCGCAAGCTGGTCTCGGCGGAACTGGCAGCGGTCGCGAAGAAGTTCGGCACGGCCCGGCGTACGGTGCTGCTGGAGTCGGCCGGTTCGCAGGTCGCGTCGGTGCCGCTGGAGGTGGCGGACGACCCGTGCCGGGTGCTGCTCTCTTCGACGGGCCTGCTGGCCCGTACGGTCAACGACGAACCGATCGTCGTCGGCGACGGCAAACGGTCCAAGCACGATGTGATCGTCTCGGCGGTGGCGGCGACCGCTCGCGGTGACGTCGGGGTGGTGACGTCCAGCGGACGGCTGCTGCGGCTCGCGGTGATCGATCTCCCCCAGCTGCCGGACACGCACGCGGCGCCCAACCTGTCGGGCGGGGCGACGGTCGGCGAGTTCCTCACGCTGGAGGCGGACGAGGAGGTCGTCTGCCTCACCACGCTGGACGAGGCGTCACCGGGTCTCGCCATCGGCACGCTGCAGGGCGTCGTCAAGCGCGTCGTGCCGGACTACCCGGCCAACAAGGACGAGCTGGAGGTCATCACCCTCAAGGACGGCGACCGGATCGTCGGTGCGGTGGAGCTGCGGACGGGTGAGGAGGACCTCGTCTTCATCACCTCGGACGCGCAGCTCCTGCGCTATCCGGCCGCGCAGGTGCGCCCGCAGGGGCGACCGGCCGGCGGGATGGCGGGCGTCAAGCTGGGGGCCGGTGCCCGGGTGCTCTCGTTCGCGGTCGTGGACCCGGCGGTGGACGCCGCGGTGTTCACGGTCGCCGGTTCGCACGGCACGCTGGACGACTCGGTCCTGACCTGCAAGCTCACCCCGTTCGACCAGTATCCGCGCAAGGGCCGGGCGACCGGTGGGGTGCGCTGCCAGCGGTTCCTCAAGGGCGAGGACGTGCTGGTCTTCGCCTGGGCGGGCGCGCTGCCGGCCAGGGCGGCGCAGAAGAACGGTGCTCCGGCCTCACTGCCCGAGCCCGACCCGCGGCGCGACGGTTCGGGGACGCCGCTGGAGAGCCCGGTCGCGGTGATCGCCGGCCCGGCGTAGGGCGTCCGGCCCGGCGGCGGGGGCGCCCTACGCCTCGTCGTCGCCGGGCTGTTGTACGTAACGCAGGACGCCCCACATGGCTCGCTCGTGTGCGGCGTCCTGCCGCGTTTCCCCGGCCGGGCCCTCCGTGACTGCGCAGCGTTCAAGTTCCTCGCGCAGGGCCGGTGCGTCGATGCCGGAGCCGATCAGGACGAGTTGGGTCCGCTTCGGTTCGCCGCGCGTCCAGGGCCTGGGGGTGAACCGCAGGAACCTGCCGACGGCATGCACCCCGTAGACGTTGCCGGGGTCGCCCGCGCCGAAGTCGACGTACCCCTTGATGCGGTACAGCCCCTCGGGCCGTGAGTCGAGGAACGTCATCAGCCTGCGGGGGTCCATCGGCACGTCGGAGTCGAAGTCGACGCTCTCGTACGCGGTGTGCAGATGGCCCCCGTGGCCCTCGGCGTCCTCCGCCGCGCGCTCCTGCAGGTAGAGGTCCTCGAAGGTGAGCTGACGGGCCTTCTCCTCGGCCTCGGGCCGCAGCGCCGGGTCGAAGAGCAGCTCGGGGTCGATGCGTCCGAACGCGGCGGGGATGACCACCGCGGTACTGCCGGTCTCCGCGACAGCCTTCCGGACGCGGGCACACTCCTCGTTCCCGGCCCGGTCCGTCTTGTTGAGCACGACGAGATCGGCCACCGCTAGATGGCGGCCGATCTCCGGATGACGCTCCCGGGTCGCCTCGAACTCGGCGGCGTCGACCACCTCGACCAGTCCCCCGTACACGATGTGCGGGTTGTCGCTGGCGAGGATCATGCGGACGAGCTCCTGCGGCTCGGCGAGGCCGCTCGCCTCGATGACGATGACGTCGAGCCGGGCGGAGGGCCGGGTCAGGGTCTCCAGGTAGGTGTCCAGTTCGCTCGCGTCGACCGCGCAGCACAGGCAGCCGCCGCCCAGCGACACGGTGGACCCGACCTGTCCGGAGACCGTCATGGCGTCGATCTCGATGGCCCCGAAGTCGTTGACGATCACGCCGATCCGGTTGCCCGCACGGTGGAGCAGGAGGTGGTTGAGCAGCGTCGTCTTGCCGGATCCCAGGAATCCCGCGAGGACGATGACCGGGATACGGGGGTGGTGGGGCGACGACGGGCTCAACGGGGGCCTTCCTGCGGGGTCAGACTGCCGGGACCGGCTGGGGCGGGGGCGGACCGACGTAGCGGGCCGCCGGGCGGATGATCTTCGAGTCCTCCGCCTGCTCCAGGATATTGGCGCTCCAGCCCACGACCCGCGCCGTGCAGAAGGTGGGCGTGAACATCTCGCGCGGCAGTCCGCACAGCTCCATGACGACCCCGGCGTAGAACTCCACGTTGGTGTGCAGCTCGCGCCCCGGCTTCAGCTCGGCGAGGATCGCCTCCACCTGGCGTTCCACCTCGACAGCGAAGTCCACGAGCGGACCGCCGAAGCCCTGGGCGACGGACCGCAGCATGCGGGAGCGGGGGTCCTCGGTGCGGTAGACCGGGTGGCCGAAGCCCATGATCCGGTCGCCGGCGAGGACCCGTTCGCGGATCCAGCCGTCGATGCGGTCGGGGGTGCCGATCGCGTCGAGCGTGTCCAGGGCGCGGCTGGGGGCGCCGCCGTGCAGGGGGCCGGAAAGGGCTCCGACAGCGGCCACCAGGCAGGCGGCGACATCCGCTCCGGTCGACGCGACGACCCGTCCGGTGAACGTCGAGGCGTTGAAGCCGTGGTCCACGGTGGAGATCAGATACTGCTCGACCGCCCTGGCCCGCCCCTCGTCCGGGACAGAACCGGTCAGCATGTACAGGTAGTTGGCCGCGTGCGGCAGGTCGGCGCGTGGCTCGACGGGTTCGAGGCCCTGGCCGAGGCGGTGCAGGGCGGTCAGCACGGTGGGGACGGCGGCGCAGACCGCCAGGGCGTCGGCCCGGCGCCGGTCCGCGTCGATGTCGTACACCGGCCGGAATCCGGCCGACGCGCCGAGCAGGGAGAGCGTCGTGCGCAGCCCGGACAGCGGTCCGGACACCGCGCTCGCACGCGCTATGGCGGGCAGCGCGTCGCGTACGGCATCGGGCAGTACGCGCAGGGCGGCCGTGCGGGCGGCGAAGTCGGCGCGGGCGACCGGGCCGGGCAGCTCGCCCTCGGTCATGAGATACCAGACGTCCTCGAAGCTGCGGGCCTGCGCCAGCTCGACCGCCGAGTACTGGCGGTAGTGGTAGAAGCCCTCGCGGCCGCGGACGTCCCCGAGCGCCGTATCGGTCACGACGACACCCGCGAGACCTCGGGGGACATCGAGCGGTGTTCCGCCGGTCATGGTCGTCATTGCTTCCTCCGTGGACGGTCGGGTGACTCCTTGATGTTGATTCGACTGTCCATGCATGACTGTATTTCTGTCAATGTTGATTCGATCAACATGAATACATGGATACCGAGGTCGGCATATGGATACGGTGGCGGCATGACGGAGCGATCAGAGGCGGACGGACAGCGGCTCACAACGCGGGAGACGGCCGAGCGTCTCGGGGTGAAGCCCGAGACCGTGTACGCGTATGTCAGCCGAGGCCAGCTGAGCAGCAGCCGGGTGCCGGGCGGACGCGGCAGTACGTTCGACGCGGCGGAGGTCGACGCGCTGGCCCGGCGCACGGGGCGCAGGGAGACGGCTCCCGCCACGGGCGAGCCGGCCGTCCGCACGGGCATCACCCTCATCACCGACAACCACTACTACTTCCGGGGCGTGGACGCGACGGAGCTGGCCGAGTGCCATTCGTACGAGGAGGTCGCCGAGTGGCTGTGGACCGGTGAGCTGCGCGCGGGCGTCCGCTTCACGGCCCCGGGGCAAGCGGTGGAGGCGGCCCGGCGGGCGGTCGGAGCGCTACCGGTGCACTGCGGACCGACGGACCGGCTCCGAGTGGCCGTGGTGGCCGCCGCTGCCGCCGACCCGCTGCGCTTCGACCTGTCGCGCGAGAGCGTGCTCGGCGGTGCGCGCAGCCTGATCCCGACGCTGGTCGCGGCACTGCCGACGGCTGGTGGCCGCGAGCACGGCGCGGTGGATCCGGGCGAACCCGTCGCGCTCTCCGGTCTGGCTGCCCAACTGTGGCCGAAACTCACCGCTCATCGACCCGACGAACCGTCACTCGCCGCGCTGGACACCGCGCTCGCGCTGCTGATCGACCACGATCTGGCCGCCTCTACGCTGGCGGCCAGGGTCGCCGCATCCGCTCGGGCGCATCCGTACGCGGTGGTGTCGGCGGGGCTGGGCGTGCTGGAAGGGCCCTTGCACGGAGCGGCGAGCGGTCTGGCCCACCGCATGCTGGCCGAGGTCCTGGAGCGCGGGGGCGCGGCGCCGGTGGTGGCGGACCATCTGCGGGCCGGCCGCCGGGTGCCGGGACTCGGGCACCGGCTGTACACGGACGAGGACCCCCGCGCCCGTACGCTGTTCGGCCTGCTCGAACGGGTTCCGGAGGCCGGACCGGCGCTGGCCGCCGCCCGCGATGTGGTCGCGACTACCGCGCGGGACGTCCCTCTGCATGCCAACGTCGACCTGGCCCTCGCCGTGCTCTCGGTCGCCTCGGGCATGCGCGCGGAGGCCGGGGAGACGGTGTTCGCGATCTCCCGTACGGCGGGGTGGATCGCGCATGCGCTGGAGGAGTACGGCGAACGCCCGCTGCGGATGCGCCCCAGCGGGCACTACACCGGCCCTCGGCCGCCTCAGCCACTCCCGTCCCCGTAAGTACGCAATTGGCAGCTTCCGGGGTGCAAAATCCCGACGGTCAGCGGGAAGTCGTACGCGGAGGCTGGGCCGTGGAACCCCGGACGACCAGCTCCGGTTCGAAGAGGAGTTCGTCCGACGGCACCGCGCGACCGCCGATCTGCACGGAGAGCAACTCCACGGCGGCCCGCCCCATGGCCTCGATCGGCTGCCGGACGGTGGTGAGCGGGGGCTCGGTGCAGTTCATGAAGGCCGAGTCGTCGTATCCCACGACGGACACGTCGTCGGGCACCGACAGGCCCCGTCGCCGCGCCGCGCGCACGGCTCCGAGGGCCAGCGGGTCGCTGGCGCAGATGAAGCCGGTGACGCCCTCGTCCAGCAGCCGCGCGGCGGCGGCCTGCCCGCCCTCCAGTGAGAACATCGCCCGGGTCACCCACTCGTCCGGGATGGTCGTGCCGGACTCCTTGGCGAGCACGCGGGCGGCGGCCAGCTTGCGCTGCGAGGGCATGTGGTCCGAGGGGCCGAGGACCAGGCCGATGCGCTCGTGGCCCAGTGACACCAGATGGCGCCACGCCTGCTCGACGGCCACGGAGTCGTCGCAGGAGACGCAGGGGAAGCCGAGATGGGCAATGGCCGCGTTGATCAGAACGACGGGGATCTTGCGGTCGGCCAGCACCTTGTAGTGGTCGTGCGGGGCATCGGCCTGGGCATAGAGACCACCGGCGAAGACCACGCCGGAGACCTGCTGCTGCAGAAGCAGCTCGACGTAGTCGGCCTCGGACACGCCCCCCTTGGTCTGGGTGCAGAGGACCGGCGTGAGGCCCTGCTGGGCGAGCGCGCCGCCGACGACCTCGGCGAAGGCGGGGAAGATCGGGTTCTGCAGTTCGGGCAGGACGAGGCCGACCAGGCGGGCCCGTTCACCGCGCAGCTGGGTCGGGCGCTCGTAACCGAGGACGTCCAGCGCGGAGAGGACGGCCTGCCGCGTGGCGTCGGAAACGCCCGGCTTGCCGTTGAGCACCCGGCTGACCGTGGCCTCGCTGACTCCAACCTTCTGTGCCACCTGAGCAAGTCGTCGCGTCATACGCGCAAGATTAGCGCAAGAAACGCAAGCAGATTGCGTGGGGGCGGAATCAGAGACGAATTTCAGCAAGTCCCAGCGGGCCGCCGCTCCACGCCCTCACCGGCGCCACCGTACCCGTCACCGCCCGGCCCAGGCACCCCTCGGGGCATGAGTCGAACTGCCCATACCCTCAAAGACATGAACGAGTTCGAAGGAGGCGACGGCCGGCACCTGTCCCTGGCCAACGGCGGTACGGCGGTGTTCGTGGACGTCCTGCCGGGGCCGCAGGAGGCCGCTAGGCCCTGTCGTCACATTGCCGTCGTCCGCCCGGAGGGCGGGGCCGGGCGGCGTCAGGTGCGTGCTCTCGGCGTGCGCCACCGCGTCCTGAACTGGCTTCCGTTCTGGGAGGAGTGCGTGTTCTGCACGGATGGTGTCTGCCGGTCCGGGCCTGCGGCTCAGACCGCCCCGGCCCCGGTCATCGCACGCACCTCGATCTCCGCGTGCTTCGCCGCGTCCGGTGGTTCGTTCGCGGTGACGGTCCCGACCCAGCCGGCGAGGAAGCCCAGTGGAATGGAGACCAGGCCGGGATTCTCCAAGGGGAAGACCTGGAAGTCGACACCGGGGAAGAGTGCGCTGGGACTGCCGGAAACGACCGGGGAGAGCACCACGAGCAGCACGGCGGGGATCAGCCCGCCGTAGACGGACCAGACCGCCCCGCGCGTGGTGAAGTTCCGCCAGAACAGCGAGTAGAGCAGGACCGGGAGATTGGCCGACGCGGCGACGGCGAACGCGAGCCCCACCAGGAACGCGACGTTGAGATCCTGGGCGAGCAGGCCCAGCCCGATGGCGGCCACGCCGATGCCCGCCGCCGCCACCCGGGCGACGGCCACCTCGCTGCGCTGCTTGGTGCCGGGCCGCTTGAGCGAGGCGTAGAGATCGTGGGCGACGGACGCCGACGAGGCGAGGGTGATCCCGGCGACGACGGCCAGAATGGTCGCGAAGGCGACGGCGGCGACCACGGCGAACAGGATCGTCCCCCCGGTGGAGCCCTCTCCCCCGCCCAGCACCATGGCCAGCAACGGCACCGCCGTGTTCCCCGCGGCATTCGACTCCCGTACGGCGGCCGAGCCGACCAGGGCGGCAGCCCCGAACCCCAGCACGATGGTCATCAGGTAGAAGCTGCCGATGAGGCCGATGGACCAGACGACGGACCGACGGGCGGCGCGGGCGGTGGGAACGGTGTAGAAGCGGGACAGGATGTGCGGCAGCCCCGCCGTGCCCAGCACCAGGGCGAGGCCGAGGCTGATGAAGTCGATGCGCGCCGTCCAGCTCCCGCCGTACCGGAGACCGGGCGAGAGGAAGTCCTTGCCGTACCCGCTGCGGTCGGCGGCGGAGTTGAGCAACGCGTTGAAGTTCCCGTGGAAGTGGACCAGCACGAGCACGGTGAGCACCACGGTGCCCGCCATCAGCAGAACGGCCTTGACGATCTGGATCCAGGTGGTGGCACGCATCCCGCCGAGCGAGACGTACACGACCATGAGCGCTCCGACACCGACGACGGTCCAGGAACGCGCGGCACCACTCGTACCGCCGAGAAGCAGCGCCACCAGACTGCCGGCGCCGACCATCTGCGCCACCAGATAGAGCACGGACACGGTGACCGACGACGTCCCCGCGGCGATGCGGACCGGGCGCTCCGACATCCGGGCCGCGACCACGTCGGCGAGCGTGAACCGGCCGCAGTTGCGCACGAGTTCGGCGACGAGCAGCAGAACGACGAGCCAGGCGACCAGGAAGCCGACCGAGTACAGCATGCCGTCGTAGCCGAAGAGGGCGATCAGCCCGGAGATGCCCAGGAAGGATGCGGCGGACATGTAGTCGCCCGCGATGGCGAAACCGTTCTCCATGGGCGAGAACAGTCGGCCGCCCGCGTAGAACTCCTCAGCCGAGCCGTGCCTGTTGCGGCTCACCCACGTGGTGATGCCCAGGGTGACCGCGATGAAGGCGCTGAACAACAGCAGCGCCAGGGTCTGGTGGTCGCCGCTCAACGCCCGGCCCCCCGTGTCATCTCCTGCGTCTCCCAACGCAGATCGAGCGCCGCCCGGTCTCTGCGCAGCCGCGCGTGCCGGGCGTACGCCCCGGTGAGCAGGAACGTCGTCAGGAACTGGCCGAGCCCCACCACCATCGCCACATTGACCGCCCCGGCCACCGGGCGCGCCATCAGCCCGGGCGCGGTGACCGCGGTGACGACATAGGCGAGGTACCAGACGAAGAAGGCCGCGGTGGCGGGTACGACGAAGCGCCGGTAGCGACGGCGCACCTCCTGGAACGCCTCGCTGCGCTGCACCTCCAGATAGATGTCGGCCGCGCTGTGGCCACCGCGTGGTGCGGTCGGCCCGGGCACCGCGGCGGACGTGGTGCCGGCCGCGCCGCCCGGCTCCCCCCATCCGGAGGTCAGCGCGTCGTCCCACGGGTCGTCGAGCCGCATCGCCGCGGACTCGCGCCCTGCTTCCTTCTCCACCGAACAACTCCCCTTGTCCACGGACCACTTCGGCCGCATATCCAAGAATGGTCAGATGGGGAAGATCCAGGGCACTTCATTCGTGAGACTTCACCTCTTCAGGTGAAGGATCTCCCGGGTGGGCGCACCATCCCCCGCATGTACGCATAGCGCACCGCCTGAGCCCGGTCGCGCAGGCCCGCCTTGGCGAAGAGGTTGTTGATGTGGCTCTTCACCGTGGCCTGAGAGATGTGGAGGGCGCGGGCGATGTCCGCGTTGGACATCCCCTCGGCGATCAGGACCAGCACCTCGGCCTCCCGGGGAGTCATCCCGTCAGGCGGCTCCGGCTCACCACCACCGGTCCCGAGTGGCCCCTCGGTCACCTGCTCCAGGAGCCGGCGCTGCACCGTCGGCGAGAGCCCCGCCTCACCCGAGAGCACAGCGTGGACGGCCCTCACGATCTCGTCGCCCCCGGCGTCCTTGGTGAGATATCCCCGTGCGCCCGCCCTGAGCGCGGGGAACAGGGAGTCGTCGTCCGCGAAGGTCGTGAGCACCACGACCTGCGTGCCGGGGAACTCCTCACGGATACGCCGGGTCGCCTCCACCCCGTCGCAGCGGGGCATCCGCAGGTCCATCAGCACCACGTCCGGCGCGTGCTCGGCCACCTGCGCGACCGCTTCCTCCCCGTCCTTCGCCGATCCGACCACCTCGATGCCGGGCAGCAGGCCGAGCAGCATGACGATGCCCTCCCGTACCACCGCCTGGTCGTCGGCCACCACCACCCGCGCCGTCACGCGGGCACCCGCAGACTCACCACGAACCCCTCCTTGCCCGGACCTGCCTCCAGCGTGCCGCCCAGCAACTCGGCCCGCTCCCGCATCCCGAGCAGACCGTATCCGGAGCCGCTGACAGCCAGGTCCCCTTCCGGACTCCGCCCTCCCGAGTCCTTGACCTCCAGCACGACGAAGTCGGGCTGGTACTCCAGCCGGAGCCGCACCCTGGCTCCGGGCGCGTGCTTGCGCACGTTGGTCAGGGCCTCCTGCGCCACCCGGCGGACCGCTTGCGACGCCTGGGCGGTCAGTGCGCGCCGCTCCCCCTCGACCCTGATCTCGGCCGGCTCATCCGTCGCCAGCTGCCTCAGGAAGTCCTCCACAGGTGACACCTCGCCCCGTAGCGCGGAAAGCGCCTGACGGGTCTCGGAGAGGCCCTCCCGGGCCATCGACCGGGCAGCGACCACCCGTTGCAGAACCTGATCCCTGAACTCCCCGGCGGGCTCTCTCTCGATCAGCAGGCGCGCGGCCTCCAGATGCACCAGCTGCGCGGAGAGGCTGTGCGCCAGCACATCGTGGATCTCCCGGGCGATCCTGGCACGCTCGTCCAGCGCGGCCCTCTCCGCCTCCGCGACCAGGGCCGCCCGTTCCTGGGTGAGCAGCCGTTGCGCACTGCCACGGGCCTCGGCGTCCAGCCGGAGCACGTACCCGGCGAGGCAGAGGCCGACCGTGGTCACCGCGGTGGTCGGCCAGTCCTCGGTATCGACCACAACATAGGCGCCGAGGGCCACCGCTGTCGCCGGCACTCCCGCCACCAGGGGCAGCCGCTCCAGAGCGGCGACGGCGCAGGCGCACCAGAGCACCGTCGCGGGCACCGTCGCCCCCGCCTGCCCCGCCCCGAATCCGGCCAGCATGAGCATCCCGAGCAGACCGAGCGACGGCCACAGGCGGTTGTCGAGACTCGTCCGGAAGAAGGCGACAGCGAGCAGTGCGCAGACGAGCACCCCGATCAGCCCGACGGCGATCTCCCAGGGACCGAACAGCCCGTTGGTGAAGGTCCCCCACAGCATCAGAGTGAGCAGGCCGGCCCGCACGGACCAGGCGATCACGCTGTGCGAGCGTCTGCGGGTGTCCCGGGCGAGCGCCTCCCTCGACGGCCAGCTCGTCCAGGCATCGGGTGTCACACGCGGTCCTTCCACTCCTGCCGCACCGCGGCACCGCCGACGAGCCCACTGCGCGGCCCGGATATCGCTGCGACCCGGCGTGCCAGCAGCCCTTCCCGGACCAGCAGAGTCGCCGCGAGAGCCACCATGAGCGCGGGGGTGCCCTGACGCACGCCCAGCACCGCCGCGACGCCGTACAGAGCCGCCCGCAGGGCCAGTCCGCAGACCCAGACCAGAGCCGTGGACCTGGTCCCCTTGCTCCACAGGGAGCCGTCCTCGGCGCGCCAGACACGGGATGTCCACGCCCATCCGGCACCCGTGACCAGACCGACGAGGAGCTCGGCGCCCAGGACAAGGGCCGAGGTTATCCGATGGTGGGGGTCGAGAAGTCCGGGCTCCCTCAGGGCCATGAAGCACAGAACGCCGGGGAGCACCCACCAGCGGCGGCCGCCGGAGATCCGTTGCGCCGAGCACTGGCGGACCACGACGAGGACGATGACCGCGATGATCACCAGGGCATTGACGAGCCCGGACATGGGCGCCTCCGAGATGCGAGAAGTTCTGCATCTCCGAAGCTACGGAAGAGCCTCGCCGAGTAGATCGGCTCCCGGGTGGATCATGGGTGGAGATGTCGTCTCCACCCACGGGTGGAGACGACATCCGGGACCAGCCGTCGCCGGAACGCCGGCCGGGCCCCGGAGCGACGCTCAGACGTCGATGCGCGAGCGGTCCAGCGTCGCCGCCGAACTGGTGATGAACTCCTTGCGCGGGGCCACTTCGTTGCCCATCAGCAGGTCGAAGACCTTCTCGCTGGACTCCAGATCACCGATGTTGATCCGCCGCAGCGTGCGGTGACGGGGGTCCATCGTCGTCTCCGCCAGCTGGTCGGCGTCCATCTCGCCCAGCCCCTTGTAGCGCTGGATCGAGTCCTTGTACCGGATGTTCTTGCGCTGGAGCTCCAGCAGCCGCTGGCGCAGCTCGTTGTCCGAGTAGGTGTAGATGTACTTGTCCTGGCCCTTCTTGGGCTGGACAAGTTCGATCCGGTGCAGCGGCGGCACGGCGGCGAAGACCCGGCCCGCCTCGACCATCGGCCGCATGTACCGCTGGAAGAGCGTCAGCAGCAGGATCCGGATGTGGGCGCCGTCGACATCGGCGTCGACCAGCAGAACGATCTTGCCGTACCGCGCGGCGTCGATGTCGAAGGTACGCCCGGAACCGGCTCCTATGACCTGGATGATCGCACCGCACTCGGCGTTCTTCAGCATGTCGGAAACCGACGCCTTCTGAACGTTGAGGATCTTGCCGCGGATCGGCAGGAGCGCCTGGAACTCGCTGTTCCGGGCGAGCTTCGCCGTGCCGAGCGCGGAGTCGCCCTCCACGATGAACAGCTCGCTGCGCTCAACGTCGTCGCTGCGGCAGTCGGCGAGCTTCGCCGGCAGCGATGACGACTCAAGCGCCGTCTTGCGGCGCTGGGCGTCCTTGTGCTGGCGGGCCGCGATCCGGGTGCGAGCAGCCGCCACCGCCTTGTCGAGAACAGCCCTGGCCTGCGCCTTCGCGTCCCGCTTGGTGGAGGTCAGGAACGCCTTGAGCTCCTTGGCCACGACATTGGCGACGATCCGGTTGGCCGCAGAGGTGCCGAGCACCTCCTTCGTCTGGCCTTCGAACTGCGGCTCCGCCAGGCGTACGGTCACGACCGCGGTGAGGCCCTCGAGGGCATCGTCCTTGACGATGTCGTCCTCGGCCACGCGCAGCAGCTTCGCGGAACGCAGCACCTCATTGACCGTCTTGGTCAATGAGCGCTCGAAACCGGTCACGTGGGTGCCGCCCTTGGGGGTGGCGATGATGTTGACGAAGGACTTCACATTGGTCTCGTACCCGGTGCCCCAGCGCAGCGCGATGTCCACGCCCAGCTCACGGGTGACCTCGGTAGCCGTCATGTGTCCGCGATCGTCCAGGACCGGGACGGTCTCCTTGAACGTGCCCTGCCCGGTCAGACGCAGCACGTCACAGACGGCCTTGTCCTGGGCCAGGTATTCACAGAATTCGCTGATGCCTCCGTCGAAGCGGAAGGTCTCCTCCGTCTTGCCCGAACCGTCCAGGCCGCGCTCGTCGCGTACGACGATGGTCAGGCCGGGGACGAGGAAGGCCGTCTGGCGGGCCCGCTGGTGGAGCGTCTCCAGACCGAGCTTGGCATCCTTGAGGAAGATCTGCCGGTCGGCCCAGTACCGCACCCGTGTGCCGGTGCGCGTCTTCGGGACGCGCTTGCCCTTGCGCAGTCCGTTGGCCGGGTCGAACGGGCTGTCCGGGCCCTGCTCGGTGAAGATCCCCGGGACACCGCGCCGGAAGCTGATCGAGTGGGTCGCGCTGTTGCGGTCGACCTCGACGTCGAGCCTGGCGGAGAGGGCGTTGACCACGGAGGCGCCGACGCCGTGCAGCCCGCCGGACGCGGCGTAGGAGCCGCCGCCGAACTTGCCTCCGGCGTGCAGCTTGGTCATGACGACCTCGACGCCGGAAAGGCCCGTCTTGGGCTCGACATCGATCGGGATGCCCCGGCCGTTGTCCCGGACCTCGACGGAGTTGTCGTCGTGCAGTACGACCTCGATGTGATCGCAGTAGCCGCCGAGGGCCTCGTCGACGGAGTTGTCGATGATCTCCCAGAGGCAGTGCATCAGACCGCGGCTGTCGGTGGACCCGATGTACATGCCCGGGCGCTTGCGAACCGCTTCGAGCCCCTCGAGTACGAGCAGGTGCCGCGCGGTGTAGTTGGAACCGTCTCGGTCTGCTCCGGTCAGCAGCGCAGTGGACGGCACGGACGTATCGGCGGTCACGCGGTTCGCTCCTCGCTGAATTTCATTTGGGGCCCTGTGGGTCACGGGCTCGGCTTCGGTGCCGCTGTGAGGGTACCGATGCCTGGTAGAGCGGGTGAAACGCCACCCTAGAAGAACCTCACCCTAAACCAGGCTCGCATGCATGTTCGATCCCCTCGTAGGGGTGACGTGCACATCACGTTCCCTTCCAGGCATGAACCATTTAGGCTCCGGGCACGTCCTCATGAACAACCCGGCAAGCCAGCCGGCCCGGACCGACCCAAGCCAAGCAACGCGAAACCGTAGCGCCACGCAATACGGCACATTCGCCGCGAACCGGCAACAGACAGCCATACCGAGAAGAAGTTTCGAAGAAAAGCCACGAGCGGGAACGTTTTCGGCCTGGTTGGATGTTGACCCTGGTACGACAGCTCGTCGAGCTAGAGAAGAGGCGACGTGACTACTGTTCTGACCCCCGCGAGCCCGCTGACCGCAGCAGACCGCTGTGACCGTTGCGGCGCCCAGGCATATCTGCGCGTCGTACTCATCAGTGGCGGTGAACTGCTCTTCTGCGCCCACCACGGTCGCAAGTTCGAGCCGGAACTCAAGAAGATCGCCGCGGAAATACAGGATGAGACGGACCGGCTGACGGCCGTGCAGGCCCAAGCCGCCGAAGAGGAACACTGACACCTCTGCATCCACGACGAGCCAGGGGCCGGTCCCGACCGGCCGACGGGCGGCCTCCCCGTGAGGGAAGCCGCCCGTTCTCGTACCTGCGGAGCCCGCGCCGGTCAGCCGGCGTTCGCCATCCAGCCGATGGCGGCGGAGATCCGCGTATAGACACCGGGGCTGCCGGCGCGACCGCAGCCGTTGCCCCACGACACCAGCCCCACGAGCCGCCCCTGGGCCACCAGAGGCCCTCCGCTGTCTCCTTGGCACGCGTCGTACCCACCCTCGGGTTCGCCCGCGCAGAGCATCGATGAGGCGTCGTACGTACCGGTGCTGCCGCCCGGGTATGCCTGCTCGCACGAGCTGTCGGGCAGGATGTCCACCTGGGCGGACCTGAGCGACGACGCGTAGTCGCCGTATCCCGTGGTGTCACCCCACCCGTACACGACCGCGGGAGTACCCGCCCGGTACGCCGAGTCACCGGCCTCGGCCAGGGGAATCGTGCTTCCTTCGGGCAGTGCCTCGGAGAGGGTGAGCACCGCGACGTCCCCGCTGTTGGTGTTGGCGTCGAACCCGGGGTTCACCCACGTACTGCTGACCGGGATCTCCTTGCCACCCGTGCCGTTCAACTCATCCCGACCGGAAATGATCCGCAGATCGCTCACCTGGTCCACGTCGGTGCCCAGCGCCTCACGGCTCAGGCAGTGGGCAGCGGTGAGCACCTTCTTCGGCTCCACCACGACGCCGCCACAGAACTGACCGGCCCGGGTACCCCCGAACCGGTCACGGCTGGACAGCGCCACCACCCAGGGACTGTCCGCCACGTGAGCCGGTTGGCCGCCGATGACGATGCTGTCGGCGACCGCCGCAGCGGGAGAGGCGAGCGGTATCACAACCGTGGTGGCGGCAAGGGCGAGCGCCCCGGTCAAGGTGCGGACGACAGTGCGGGACATGCGTACTCCTGACTCTGTGATGGACCATGCCTACCCAGAGTCATTCCAGCGACACTGATGCGCACCTCCGCCGCGCACCTCACCTGGAAATCGGTACGCCACGTAGTGCGGGCCCGGATCCCAGGGGGGATCCGGGCCCGCACTACGTGGTGACGCCGCTGCGGCCTAGTCGAGGTAGTCGCGCAGAACCTGCGAGCGCGACGGGTGGCGCAGCTTGGACATGGTCTTGGACTCGATCTGACGGATGCGCTCTCGCGTCACTCCGTAGACCTTGCCGATCTCGTCCAGCGTCTTCGGCTGCCCGTCGGTGAGGCCGAAGCGCATGGAGACCACGCCCGCCTCACGTTCGGACAGCGTGTCCAGTACCGAGTGGAGCTGTTCCTGGAGGAGCGTGAAGCTCACCGCGTCGGCCGGGACGACCGCCTCGGAGTCCTCGATCAGGTCACCGAACTCGCTGTCCCCGTCCTCACCCAGCGGGGTGTGGAGGGAGATCGGCTCACGGCCGTACTTCTGGACCTCGATGACCTTCTCGGGGGTCATGTCGAGTTCCTTGGCCAGCTCCTCCGGAGTGGGCTCGCGGCCCAGGTCCTGGAGCATCTGGCGCTGGACACGGGCGAGCTTGTTGATGACCTCGACCATGTGCACCGGGATACGGATGGTGCGTGCCTGGTCGGCCATGGCGCGGGTGATCGCCTGACGAATCCACCAGGTGGCGTACGTGGAGAACTTGTAGCCCTTGGTGTAGTCGAACTTCTCCACCGCGCGGATCAGGCCGAGGTTGCCTTCCTGGATCAGGTCCAGGAAAAGCATGCCGCGACCGGTGTAGCGCTTGGCCAGCGACACCACGAGACGGAGGTTGGCCTCCAGCAGGTGGTTCTTGGCGCGGCGGCCGTCCTCGGCGATGATCTCCAGCTCGCGCTTGAGCTTGGGGGCGAGCTTGTCGGAGTTCGCCAGCTTGTCCTCGGCGAAGAGACCCGCCTCGATGCGCTTGGCGAGCTCGACCTCCTGCTCGGCGTTGAGGAGCGGGACCTTACCGATCTGCTTGAGGTAGTCCTTGACCGGGTCGGCGGTGGCACCGGCGACGGCGACCTGCTGCGCGGGCGCGTCGTCCTCGTCGTCGTCGGAGAGGACGAAGCCCTTGTTCTCGCCCTCGCCCTCCTCTTCCTCGCCCTTGCCGGCCTTGACCTCTTCGACGACGTCGTCGCCGTCGAGGATCTCCTCGTCCTGCTTGCCGGCCTTCTTGGCAGCCGTCTTCTTGGCCGCCGTCTTCTTCACGGCGGTCTTCTTGGCGGCCGTCTTCTTGGCTGCGGCCTTCTTCGCGGGCGCGGCCGCGGGAGCCTCCTCGGCCGCCGGGTCCGCGGGCTCCGCGGACGGGGCAGCGGGCGCCGCCACAGTCCGCGTCACCGTCGTCTTGGCCGCGACGGTCTTGGTGGCGGTGCGCTTGGCCGGGCTCTTCGCTGCAACGCTCTTGCGGGCGCGCTTCGACGGCTCCGCGGCACTGACCATCAGCGTCACACCCTCTTCCTCGAGGATCTGGTTGAGGCTGCGCAGAACGTTCTTCCACTGGGTTGGCGGAATCTGGTCAGCCTCGAAGGCCCGACGCACGTCGTCGCCGGCGATCTGCCCATCAGCCTTTCCCCGCTCAATGAGCGCCATCACAGATTCGGACTCGGCGATCTCCGGCGGGAGCGTACGGGATGTGCTGGCCGACACGAACAACCTCTCGGAACGATGGAAACGGCTTCCGGCCCGGCCCGGGAGAGGGCTGGAACCGACGACCGACGGGCGGGGAATGCACCGACGGCGCGGGCTTGGCCTCAGAACTGCACAGCGCCTTGGGCGGCTGCTGTATTCCTTCTGCGACGGTCACCTCTTAAGTCATCGCGCTGTTTCAAGGAGTGTTACGGCCGTTCCGCGTGGCCCGAGTCACACCCCATTTGCGATGAACACGACCAAGGCGACATCTCTCCGCCCCGTGCCGCCGGACCTCAGGGTCCGGCGGCACGGGGGGCGTATACCCTGCCCGCGCCCCAGTCAGTGCTGCTCGCGCGGCGCCGGCACCACGCGTTCCGTCTCGTGGTGCCCGACCAGCAACTGGCGCATGGCCGACTCGGCACCCGCCGAGTCACCGGACGCGAGGGCATCCACGATGCGCGCGTGCAGGGCTAGCGATGCCTCGCTGGGCCGATCGCACGCGGTGGCCGGCCCGCCGGACACCTGCAGAGCCGCGGAGACGATCCCCGAAAGGTGCTCCAGCATGCGGTTGCCCGCGGCCTGGATCAGCAGGGCGTGGAATTCGGCGTCGGCACGGGCGCACGTGATCATGTCGCCCTGCCCGAGCGCGTGCCCCATGATCTCGACCATGTCGACCAGGCGCTGCTGAAGATCCTCACGCCCATGCCCTGCGGCAAGGCGGGCGGCAAGCGGCTCGATCGTCCACCTGAGATCACCCAGCTCACGGCGCTGGTCATCACGCTGCGGGCCGAAGGCGCGCCATTCGATGATGTCGGGATCGAGCAGATTCCAGTCACTGACCGGCCGCACCCGGGTACCGACATTGGGGCGGGCACTGACCAGGCCCTTCGCCTCCAGCACGCGCAGCGATTCCCGCACTACGGTCCTGGAAACCTCGAAACGCTGGCCGATCTCTTCGGGCACCAGGGGGCGGTCCGCACCGAGGTCACCGGAGACGATCATCTGCCCCAACTGCTGGACGAGTTGGCCATGGAGCCCGCGGCCACGGCTGGCCGAGCCCCGTCGGCCCACCCGGCCGAGTTCGGCCTCGGCACCGTCCCAGGAGCGCGCGGCGGCGCGCTCGCCGGCCGGCGACTCCGCGTACGAGTAACGGTCGAGTTCACCCGGGCCGGCGAGGCCGGAATCGGCGGAGCGGGCGGTGGTCATCATGGTGTGCGCAAGGGTACTCACGCATCCTTTGTCGGCGGGTCCCCTCCACCCCTTGAGGTCTTTGCTGAAAAGCACACGAAAGGGTGATCGGCACCCGCCCCTCAATTGACGCCTTACTGGTATAAACAGGACGTTTCGCTGCAGGGGTTACGGAAGCATCGTCTCCTGCCGTGCCGCTCGCTCACCAACGCACCCTCCCGCGAAGGCTGGTGAGCAGAAACGCACAGGTCAGGACCGACAGGGACAGTGTCAGAGCCGCGCCCACGGGATGTGCCACGATCCGTACGCCGGCCAGAATCCACCGGTCCGCCGCCCCCGGCCACTGGAGCCATGCCAGGTCCCGCAGCCGGCTCGGAAGCCCAGCCATCGAACGTGTGCTCGCCGCCTTCGGCATTCGCTCGACGAGCGGCACCATCAGCACGGGTACGGCGAGCACCGCGGCGAGGCCTGCGGACGTCACCCGGAAGATCCCGGCGGCCAGCAGCCCTGCCCAGGCGCAACCAATGGTCAGGGCGGACCAGCTCACCGCCAGCGACACCACGTTCGAGGGGACGTCGAGCAGGCTTCCGCCGTAGACGACGCGCAGGGTCGCGGCCGAACCGAGCACGACGAGCGACGCCAGCAGGAGAGCGACTCCTCCTGACACCACCAGTTTGGCGAGGAGCAACCCGAGTCTGCGGGGCACACGCCCCCGCCCGGCCGCGAGTGCCGGGTAGCGGAACTCGTCTCCGAAGGAGAGCGCCCCGAGAAGCCCGGCCCCGAGTGCGGCGGGCGGAAGCGGCAGCAGCGATGGCCAGGCGGCGATCACATGGACAAGCGGGGTGCGGGCGTCACGGGCGAGCAGTACGGAGAGACCCACGGAAGCGACCAGAACGGCGGCCAGGATCATGGTCGTCGTCCGTACACCGAACAAGCGGCGCAGTTCGTAGCGCACCGGCCGCAGCGGGCCGCGGGCCGGGCGCCGCCTGATCGGCGGCGGGCACTGGCCCCGCGCGGGGCGGGCAGAGGTGCCGGCGTTGCCACCGGCAGCTCTCCGCGATGACGCTGTGCGGACATCGGCTCCGGCCGGGCGGGGCGCGGCTCGCTCACCCTGGGCCGCGAGGACGGCACCGGCATCGGCCATGCCGGAGGCGCGACCGGCCGGGGCATCGGTCGCGCGTACGGGGAGCATGTCACCCACTTCGTCGGCGAGCTGGTGAACGGGCAGCCCGTGCCGGAATGCGGCGTCGCCCACTTCGGCGCAGCTGCTGCCGTACACGGAGAGCCGGTTACCGGCCGCCTCGGCGACGACCTCCACCGGGCGCCGGGCAGCACGCGCTTCCCGGCTGACGATCGCGGCGAGGCGGGCGGCCTGCGGGGAGCGGACCGCCACACGAGGTCGCAGCCGAGTACGGGAAAAGGCCGTCCCGTCCTGGTCGGCGACCACACGCCCACCGTCGAGGGTGACCACATGGCCCGCCGAGCGGGCGGCCTCCTTGGGGTCCCTGGTCGCGAAGAGCACGGTCCCGCCCCGCTCGGCGTGCGAACGCAGCATCCCGTGCAGCCAGTCGGCCTCCCTCGCCCCCAGCCCCTCCGCCGGATCGTCCAGAAGGAGCGTGTGCGGATCCCCGAGCAACGCGCAGGCGAGCGCGAGCCGACGATCCATGCCCAGGGAGAGCGTGGCGATGCGATGATCCCTCAGACCGGCAAGACCCACCACGTCGAGCAGTTCGTCGGCCCTGGAGACAGGTACGCCCGCAGCGGCGCAGAGCATGCGGAGCTGCCCTCGAACGGTGCGCGCGGGGTGACCGGGCACATCGCCCAGCACCACCCCCACCTCGCCGGCCGGGTTCGGAACGCGATGCAGCGGCCTGCCCCGGAAGTAGGTGACCCCGCGGCCAGGCTCCAGTTCGAGCATCAACCGAAGCGCCGCGGTCTTTCCGGAACCCGGCGCCCCCAGCAGTGCGGTGACGCACCCCGGCTCCGCGTCGAAGGTGAGGTCGTCCACGGCGAGGGTTTGTCCACGGGAAGGGGTGCTGGTGAGTCCGATGGCCTGGAGCATCGCTTCTCTCGCAGGAAATGGGACGGCGGAGGCGGAGCCGCCCGGCGGCGCGTGAGTACCGCAGCACGATAACCCGACATATTGGACTTTTTGCGCAAGGCGGGGTGCGCGGCGCCCCCGGGCCTCACCCCGGAAGGCCAGGCCCTAGGGGGCGTCTTGCCGATCATGGCCGGGTCCGCGACGCCTGGCACGGCACCTCGCGGCGTTGCCGAAACGCCCCAATAGCTCCTTCCCCAAGCTCTCAACTCCGTTCGAGCAGGGGAGACCCCAGCCGAGACGCTCCGGCGCCTTGCGATGCACCGCACCAGACGCCGCGGCCTGATCCGACCCTGATCGACAAGACACCCCCTAGACCTCGGGCCTCAGCATCGGGGGGTTGAGCACCGTCGCAGTGCCCGACCGGAAGAGTTGGGCCGGGCGGCCTCCCTGCCGGGTGGTCGTCCCTCCGGTGGGCACCAGGAAGCCCGGCGTACCCGTCACCTTGCGGTGGAAGTTCCTCGGATCCAGCACCACGCCCCACACCGCCTCGTACACCCGGCGCAGTTCGCCAACGGTGAAGGCGGGCGGACAGAAAGCAGTGGCCAGCGAGGAGTACTCGATCTTGGACCTGGCCCGCTCGACCCCGTCGGCGAGGATCTTGGCGTGGTCGAAGGCCAACGGCGCCTGATGCTCACCGTCCGGGGCGTAGCCGCCCTCGGGGCCGAGCACGTCCTCGACAGGCGCCCATCGCGCGCTGTTCGCGTCGCCGCCCGCCCTGGGAGCGGGCAGGTCGGGGGCCAGTGCGAGATGGGCGACGCTGACGACCCTCATCCTCGGATCCCGGGCGGGATCCCCGTACGTCGCCAGCTGTTCCAGATGGGCACCGTTGCCTACGGCCGGGGCGGCCGGATCCTGCGCGCACAGGCCGGTCTCCTCGACAAGCTCGCGCGCCGCTGCGGCGCCGAGATCCTCGTCGGCCCTGACGAAACCACCCGGCAGGGCCCACCTGCCCTGGAACGGGGTCTCACCTCGGCGTACCACCAGCGCACAGAGGGCGTGCCGACGCACCGTGAGCACCACCAGGTCGACGGTGACGGCGAAGGGCGGAAAAGTCGACGGGTCGTAGGGCGGCATGCCGCGATCATAGTCGTCTTCCTGACGATAAACACTCCCTTACGGTTACTCTTCAACGGCTTCCGGAGCCCGCTCGACGGCGTCCGGAAGACCGCGGGCAGGGCATCCCTGTGCCGATGCGAGGCGTCCGACCGGCCCCGCGTGCGGCGCCGGGGCCCGGCGCCGCACTGGTCTCAGCGGCCGGCCCCGGTCCCCCGGCGCCCTTGCACGCCGGGCCGAGCCGGGCGCCGCCTGTCCGCCGTGCCGGAACCGGGCCGAGTGGAGCCGGGACGCGTCTTGGAGCGCCCGGCCGGCCTCACCCGTGCGGGACGGGCCCCCGCGACCCGTTCCGCACGCCGGTGCTGCCGGGCCGCTCGCTCGCTGCGCTCGCCACGCAGGCAGCGCCGCAGTGTCTCCGGGTCGAGCCCTTGGTTGCACGCCTCGTGCAGCAGTTGCGCGAAGGTGTAATGCGGATCGAGGCGCAGGGCGAGCCCCAGCGCGACGCGCGCCGCCGGCTCGTCGCCGGTCGACCAGGAGACCCAGCCCGCCAGAGTGAGAGGGGCTGCGGCGTGTTCCTCGTAGGGGGCGACGCAACGGCGGGCCAGCGCTCGCCAGAGCCTCAAGGCAACGTACGCTTTCGGGCCTTCCATCCACTCCGCAGCCCTGTCGCGGGTCTCCCTGTCCTGAAGACCGAGAATCATCGACGCGGCCTCCTCGTCGCTGATCAGCCTGTCGTCGTTGATGTCCGTGAGGGATGGCGCCGTCGCAGGCGCCTTCCCGAGGCGGTCGATCAGACGGGCGGCGAGCTTCAGCATGTCGCCGCCGAGCTCCTGGCGGCGTTCCTGGTCGAGCAGCAGGGGCACCATCGCGCTGCTCATCGCGTCCAGGGCACGCAGCTGGGCGGCGCCCGATGTGCGAGTGAGAGGGGCGAGCCTCGCCTCCATCTCGCGCAGCGAACCCCGCACCTGAATGCCGGCATAGGTGGCTGCCGCCGCCATCACCGAGGTGCCGGGCATGGCCAGCAGGTTGCCTTCTGCCGGGCAGCAGCGGGCATCGGGGCAGACGTAGGACCAGAAGCGGTTGCCCGAGATGCACAGCACTTCGAGGACGGGCACGTCCAGCGCTCCGCATGCCGTACGCAGCTGCTGGGCGAACGGCCGCAAACGCTCCATGGTCTGATTGCCCGTCTCGCCGTCCACCGGGTCCTGGCAGAGGAAGACGACGATGGCGTCGGGCCGGGCGTCACGCCTCTCACTTCCCTTGATCAGGCACTCGGCGAGCTGGTCGGCGACCGTCGGCCACTCCAGCGGGGACTGCGGGATGCCGAGCCTGAGCCTGGCTCCGAACCGGCCTCGGCCACCGTGCAGGGCGACCATGACCACGCTGTCGCTCGGGTGGAAACCCATGAGATAGGGGAGAGCGTCGGCCAGCTCGGCCGGGCCTCGCAGGGTGATCTGCTGTTCCTCGGAGGGACCGATTGATTCGGGGTGCTTGTTCATGGCCAGACCGTCTCGCGGACCACTAAATTTTGCCACCCCCTGTGGATAACTTATCCACAGGGGGTAATCGGCTGTTCGCGGTTGTCGGATCCATCGGGTTGCATGGGGGCATGACCAACGCAGACCGCGCAGAGCTCAGGGCTTCGGCCGATTCCGTACTGGCCCGACTCGTCGGAGACGCCTCCGGCACCGCGCGGCTGCGCGAGGACCAGTGGCGGGCCATCGAGGCACTCGTCGCGGACAAGCGTCGAGCACTGGTCGTCCAGCGCACGGGCTGGGGGAAGTCCGCCGTGTACTTCGTCGCCACCTCACTTCTGCGCACCCGGGGCGCCGGGCCGACGGTCATCGTCTCGCCGCTGCTGGCACTGATGCGCAACCAGGTCGCGGCGGCAGCGCGCGCCGGCATCAGCGCGCGCACGATCAATTCGTCCAACACGGAGGAGTGGGACACCGTGCAGGCCGAGGTGGCCGCCGGTGAGGTCGACGTCCTGCTGGTCAGCCCCGAGCGCCTCAACAACCCGGACTTCCGCGACCACGTGCTTCCCCAGCTCGCCGCGACCACCGGGCTGCTCGTCGTGGACGAGGCGCACTGCATCTCCGACTGGGGCCACGACTTCCGGCCCGACTACCGTCGGCTGCGGACGATGCTCGCCGACCTTCCCGCCGGTGTCCCGGTGCTCGCCACCACCGCCACGGCGAACGCCCGGGTCACCGCCGACGTGGCGGAGCAGCTGGGTACCGGTGCCGGAGCGGACGCGCTCGTGCTGAGGGGCTCGCTGGACCGCCAGAGCCTGAGCCTCAGCGTGCTGCGACTGCCCAACGCAGCCCACCGCCTGGCATGGCTCGGGGACCATCTCAAGGAGCTTCCGGGCTCCGGAATCATCTACACGCTGACGGTCGCGGCCGCCGAGGAGATCACCGCGTATCTCCGCCAGTGCGGGCACACCGTCGCCTCCTACACCGGCCGCACCGAGAACGCGGAACGGCAGCAGGCGGAGGACGATCTGCTGGCCAACCGTCTCAAGGCGCTGGTGGCGACCTCCGCGCTCGGCATGGGCTTCGACAAGCCCGACCTCGGCTTCGTCGTCCACCTCGGGTCGCCGTCCTCCCCCATCGCCTACTACCAGCAGGTGGGCCGCGCCGGACGCGGTGTCGAACATGCCGAGGTACTGCTGCTGCCGGGCAAGGAGGACGAGGCGATCTGGCAGTACTTCGCATCGGTCGGCTTTCCGCCGGAGGAGCAGGTCAGGCGCACCCTCGACGCGCTGGACCAGGCCGGGCGGCCCCTCTCGCTGCCCGCCCTGGAGCCGCTGGTCGACCTGCGTCGCGCACGACTGGAAAGCATGCTCAAGGTCCTTGACGTCGACGGGGCGGTCAGGCGGGTGAAGGGCGGATGGACCACGACGGGAGCGCCCTGGATCTACGACGCCGAACGCTATGCGTGGGTGGCCCGCCAGCGCGCCGCCGAGCAGCAGGCCATGCGCGATTACGCCACGACGGACGGCTGCCGCATGGAGTTCCTGCGCCGCCAGCTCGACGACGAGGCGGCCACCGCGTGCGGGCGTTGCGACAACTGTGCCGGCGCCCGGTTCGGTGCGGGAGTCTCCGACGCCGCTCTGGACACTGCCAAGGGCGAGCTCCGCAGGGCCGGTGTGGAGGTGGAGCCCCGCAAGATGTGGCCGACCGCGCTCGCGTCGGTGGGCGTCGATCTCAAGGGCAGGATTCCGGCGACGGAGCTCTCCGGCACCGGCCGGGCGCTGGGACGGCTCACCGACATCGGGTGGGGCAACAGACTGCGCCCGCTTCTGGCGGCTCAGGCACCCGACGCCCCGGTGCCGAGTGACGTGGCCGATGCCGTGGTGACCGTGCTCGCCGACTGGGCGAAGGGTCCCGGGGGCTGGGCTCCGGGGGCCGTCGATCCCGTTCCGCGCCCGGTCGGTGTCGTCACCGTTACCTCGGACCGCAAACCCCAGCTCATCGAATCGCTCGGCAGGCACATCGCAGAAGTGGGACGGATGCCCCTGCTGGGGTGCGTCGCCCTGGCTCCGGACGCCGATGCCGTCCGGATGTCGCAGACCAACAGTGCGCAGCGGGTCCGTGCTCTGCACGAGAGGCTGGTCGTCGCGCCCGAACTCGCCGAGGCGGTGGCGGCTGTGGACGGACCCATACTGCTGGTGGACGATCTTTCGGACACCGGCTGGACACTCGCCGTGGCAGCGCGCCTGCTGCGTCGGGCCGGAGCAGACGCGGTGTTTCCGCTGGTCCTCGCTGTTCAGGCGTGACGGGAGGCGTCAGGTGGGGCCGGACTGGGCAGGGATAGCAGGGATATCCGTGTCATTCCGGCTGAATACCGTCAGCCTCGCCAATTGCTCGTTGCCGCCTGCCGATACGCCAGGAAGAATTGGACTCGCTCCCCGCACGGTTCATTCGCGGGCCCGAAAGGGCTGTGCCGCGGCGCGCCCTCACCCGACCCTGCCCGCATCGTGGGCGCGTATGCGAAGGGAGGACCGTGACCTTCGGATTCGCTCCGTCCGCAGCCACTTCGATGTCGGCAACCGCCGACTCCGCCAACCGCCTTGCCAGGATGCTCGAACCGGCCGAGTGGGCAGCGGCCGGAATACCCCTGCTGCGCAGCCCGCGTGAGGTGGTGAGCGGTCTGCACGCCAGGCACCGGCCGACGCCGGCCACCGCGGTGGTCGCCGTTCTGGACCACGAGGAGCGCCTGACGGCAAGCGCCTCATTCGCCCGCCGCTCGGTGACGGCCGACGGCTGGGAGTTCCGGAACTCCCTGCTGGCGCACCTGCGCAGAGTGATCCCGCACGATCTGCGGCGCCGTACGCCCGTCCGCACCGCCGTCCTCCTCTACTGCCGTGAAGGCGACGAGCGTTGGACGGAGGAGGACGGAGCGTGGATGTGGGGGCTGCGCGACGCCTGCACATTGCATGGGCTGCGGTGCGGCGCGTACATCACGCTGACACGGAGTGGCTGGCAGGTGCTGGGCGAGGGCAGGGGCGGCCGTCGGCCGAACTCCATGTCGCAGCCTTCGGCCCTCGCCGATACCGCCCTGGATTCCGAGCAGGTTCCGTCGCGGACCGGCGGCGGAGCGGCGCAGGCACTGCACCGTTCCGCCGCACGCTGACCGAGCACGCTTCGGCGGTCCGGCAGCCCTCGCGGACGGCCGGACCGCCGGCGCTGATGCTCAGACGCCGGCGCCGAGCGCGGCGTTGATCCGCTGCGGGTCGCCGCAGACGATCAGCAGCACGCCCGCGGACTCCCGTGCCTGGGTCAGCGCCCGCGCGGACGCGTCGTCGGCCGGGCCGTTGACGGCGACGATCACCACGGGCCGGGGCTTGACCTGGTCGACCGCCGCGGCCGCGGCGAAGAAGACGTCGTCACCCGCTTCGTGCTGGGCCCAGTAGGCGGCCTCACCGAAGGAGAGCTCGTGGGTCGCCCACGGGTGCTGGCCGCCCGTGGTCAGCACCAGGAGCTCGCCGGGGGCGCGACCGGAGTCGAGCAGCAGATCCACCGCCTCGTCGGCGGCGTCGAGCGCCCCTTCGGCCGAGGCGGGAATGACCTGGAGCTGCGGTGCGGAACGATTCTCCGACGGCGCCGCCTGGGGCCTGTCGGAGGTGGAGTGCCGGCGCTGCGCCGGGGGCGCAGGCCGCGGGCCGGGCACCGGACGACCGGGGCGCGGCGTGGCCGCTGAACGCGGACCGGGTACGGGACGAGGGGTCGACGCGGCGCGGCCGGTGGCCGGAGTGGCGCGGGGACCCTGGGCGCTCTCGTGAATCTGAGGCTCCTCGGGGATGAGAGGCATGGGTGGTTGTCTATCAAACGCCGATACCGCGGGCATCGGCGGGTGGGCACATATGCGCGATCAGAAGTCGAAGCCGAGCTGGCCCCCGCTTTCCAGTGCGGCCGCCTCTGCGGAGAAACGGACCTTCTTCAAGTGCTGCCACCGGGGCAGCGCGTCGAGGTAGGACCACGAGAGACGGTGGTGGGCGGTGGGCCCACGCTCCTCGAGTGCGGCCCTGTGCACGGGGGACGGATAGCCGGCGTTGGCCTCGAACGCGAAGTCCGCGTACTCACCGTTCCGCGCGGCGAGTTCAGCCATCATGGCGTCCCGGCGGACCTTCGCGATCACCGATGCCGCGGCCACCGCGATGGAGGACTGATCCCCCTTGATGACGGTACGGACCTGCCAGGGACTGCCCAGGTAGTCGTGTTTGCCGTCCAGGATCACCGCGTCGGGACGGACCGGCAGCGCCTCCAGGGCGCGTACGGCCGCGAGCCGGAGCGCGGCGGTCATGCCCAGCTCGTCGATCTCCTGGGGAGAGGCGTCACCGAGGCCGTACGCGGTGACCCAGCTCTCCAGCAGCGGAGCGAGCTCCGCACGCCGCTTGGGGCTGATCAGCTTGGAGTCGGTGAGTCCGGCGGGAGGCCTGCGGAGACCCGTGACCGCGGCGCACACCGTGACAGGTCCCGCCCACGCTCCGCGTCCGACCTCGTCGACACCGGCGACGATCTTGGCACCGGTGGTGGCGCGCAGTGAGCGCTCGACGGTGTGCGTGGGTGGTTCGTACGGCATGGCGTCTGTCAGCGTACGCCGAAGGGGACGCCAGGAACACCCCGGGGCGCCCCTCGCGAGCTCGCCCCGGCGGTCGCTCGCCGGACGGCGCGCGACCCACGGCTCCGGGCAGGGCTCTCAGTGAGAACCGGAGCGGAAGAACGGCACGGCGCCCTGATCGATGAGCGCCTCGATCTCCGCGTCGTCCCACTCGCTGCCGCACACCTTGGTGCGATACATCATCATCGCGAAAATGACGTCGAAGGCCGGCTCCGTCATGGCCCCTGGACGGACCTCGCCTCGCTCGACTCCTCGGCCCACCACTTCCCTGATGAGGTCGGTGGACGGCCGGATCACGCCATCGAGGATCACCGACTGGAAGCGCTCGGCCGTCCCGGCGTCGCCTTCGTGCTCGTGGAGATGCGGGCCAAGGAGCCGATCACACCCCTGCGGATATTCGCCGTTGAGCCCCATGCCGATGTTGGTATTCAGCTTCGGCATGGGGCTCAACTTCGTGACGCTCACGCTGACGGCGGTCTCCGGAGTCGCCCAGCACGAAGCCGGTGCGGCTTCGAGTCTGCTCAACGCGAGCCAGCAGGTGGGTGGTTCGCTGGGGCTGTCCATCCTGGTCACGGTCTTCGGAACCGCCAGTCGCAACGAGGCGGAGAAGCAGATACCCGCCTTCCTGGCACAGGCGTCACCTGACCAGAAGGCGCAGTTCGCCAAGAGCCACGAGCTGCCGGGCGGCTGGGGACACGCGGTGCTCGCCCAAGGGATATCCACCGCCTTCCTCGCCGCAGTGGCCATGGCCGCTCTCGCCCTGCTGACCGCGTTGCTGATCATCCGGGTACGCAAGAGCGACCTGGACGCCCTGAGTGGTAAGGCCGCCGCCGGAGGGCCGGCGGCCTGACCCGCGGGGATCTCGGCGCAGAGGGGAAGGCTCGCCGCGGACCGCTCTCCCCGTGAAGAACGGTCCGCGCGATCGACATGGGCGGAGCTACGAACGGCAGCCCGCAGGCGCCCGATGACAAGACGGTCAGTACGGGTCGTAGGGGTCGTACACGTCGTCCGTCCCACCGCCGCGCTCGTCGCCGTTGTCGCCCGTGCTCAGCCCTCGGCAGTCGAGTGCGCGGTAGCCGGGATCCCAGTCGCCGAGGATGTCGCGGGCTCGGACTTCGCCCCAGCTCGTCGCGTACCAGGGCTCGTCGGAGTTGCGAAGCGTGCGCTGGATGTCCTGCAGCGCACAGGAGCGCAGGGGCTCGGGAAGGGTGTCGAGAGCGGGTACGGCGTCGGCCGACAGACCCTTGAGGTATTCGATGTCGATCGAATGATCGTTGCGGTATCGCTGGACGTTCTGCTCGGCGATGAGCCCGTCGGGCGAGACGAGACCGAAGGCCAGTACGCCGACGGCCGCGCTGGCCGCGACGGCACGCGGCAGCAGGCGGGGGCCGAAGACGCCGGCCGCCATGATCAGTACGAGGACCACACCGAGCCAGAGTTCCACAGCCGCCACGGAGATCCGAAGCCTGGTCAGGCCGTACGCGTCGACGTAAAGGTCCATGCGCCGCAGGGCCGAGGCGACCACGACGAGGGTGAGGAAGCACAGCGTGCCGAGCACAGAGCGGACCAGGGTGCGGTCGCGGGCGCCGCCGCGCGGGGCCCAGCGAAGCGCGAGCGCGATGACGCCGAGCGTGAGCACCGTGGCCCAGAGCAGTTGCCAGAAGCCCTGGCGGGCGTACTCGGAGTAGCTGAGATCCGTCTCGGCCATCACCTTGTCGTATCCGCCGAGCAGCACCGTGAGCTGGATGGTGAGGAACGCCGCGAAGAGGAGGTTCAGGACGACCAGCGGGAGAGCCCACTCCAACCGCCCGCGCGCCTTGCCCGGCCTTACGGTCACCCCGTCCCATCGGACCGGGGCGGCGGCGGTGTAGGCAGCGGCGAGGGCGCCGATCAGACCGAGGAGGCCCAGGAGGATCCGCCAGGGACCGTCACCGACCGACACATCCGGGGTGAGGTTGCCCAGCAGGTCCGCGAAAGCGGCGTCGGCACTCGCGAAGAGCGCGCCGAACACGATCACGAGGACGATGGCCACGACTACGGACCGGAACACGACACCGAACCGGCCGCGGGACCCCGACATGCGCTCACGCACGCCCCGGACCCCCCAGCCCACCGATTCGAACACGGAGGTGAACACGCCGAGGGACCCCAGGAACACCCCGAGCCAGCTCCGACTGCCGTGCAGCGCCAGCGAACCGAGTGCCAGAGCGGACACCATCGCGAGGAAGGTGGGCCAGCCGGCATCCCGGAGCGCTGGAACGGCCAGGAGCGCCAGCCCGCCAATTGCCCACACGGCGGTCCAGGGGCGGAGCGTGCGGCCTGCCGCCCTGGCGGAGATGTACGCGCCGGCCGAGGCAGGCAGCGCCACGATGAGCAGATTCAGCCCGATGCCGTCGCCCAGCAGAGCCATGCTGAGCAGGGTCGTCGCGAGGGCGGCCCAGAGGGTACCGGTCTGGACGGGCCCGGGCTTCATCGCTCGGAGCCGCGTCGTGACCGAGGGCGGCGGCGGGCCCCAAGGGCTCGCCTGCCTCTGCCCACCGGGGCGCTGCGCCGCGTAGGCGGGGATCTTGGGGGGCTCGGGCATCGACGCCGTACCGCCTCCCATTTCCCGTTTGCCTACGGATCCGGGGGCGGCGGCCCCCACAGGTATCTGCTTGCCCCGCACCCCCGAGGCGTAGATCCCCGGCGCGCCCCGCCCGCTGCCGGCCTGCCCGGGAACCCCCTGCTTCGGCTGGGACCGGCCGCTCCCGGCCTGCCCAGGAGCCTCCTGCTTCGGCTCGGCCTGCGCGCTGCCTGCCTCCTCGGGAACGCTCCGGTCCGGCTCGGCCTGCCTGCTGCCGGCCTGCTCGGGAACTCCCCGCTTCGGCTGGGACCGGTCGCTCCCGGTCTCCTCGGGGGCGTTCTCGTCCGGCGTGGGCCGGGATGGCGTGGGCCGGGATGGCGTGGGCTCGTCCGGCGCGGGCTCGGGCCGGGGTGAATCTGGCGGTGTTTCGGACACGGGACCCCTCCCCACCGGGGTCCGCTCACGCGAGCCCTGGGCAGCGCGCGGCCCCCCGGCGTCTCATTCGGTGCGCACCCGTCGTCATGATCACCGAGGGCGGCGTGGCCGAAAGAGTAACCCCGTGTCACGGCCGCCAGCCGGGCGAGGGCGTGCTGTGGCAGGACCGTGACACTTGAAGGGACGCTTGAAGCGCCCTGCGCCCTGCGGCCTGCAGCCGCACCCGCCGGGTCAGTTAGCGGGGGACATCCAGTCCGGCAGCGACTCCGTCCGGGCCGTCCAGTGCGCGGGAGGGGCGCCTGCGGAGCTTGCCGCGAGCACTCCGCCGACGATGGCGCAGGTCGTGTCGACGTCGCCGCCGGCTTGGGCCGTCACCCAGAACGCCTCTTCGAAGTCGCCGAGGCTCCGCGCCGCCGACCACAGGGCGAAGGGGACGGTGTCGTGCGCACTGGTGCGGCGGCCGTTGCCGAGAACCGCCGCGACGGTGCCCGCGTCCTTGTAGTCGAGCATGTCCCGCGCCCGCCGCAGCCCGGCACCGACGGCGCTGCGCGGGACGAGCGCGACGACGCCGTCCAGCAGGTCCTCCGGGGCGGGCGGCCCGGCCGGTGAGGCGACGAGCGCCGCGGCCGCCGCGACAGCCATCGCGCCCACGACGGCCTCCCGGTGCTGGTGCGTCGTGTACGAGGAGATCTCCGCCTGATGCGTGGCCTGCTCCGGGTCGTCCGCGTACCAGGCGCCGAGCGGCGCGATGCGCATCGAGGAGCCATTGCCCCAGGAGCCCTGCCCGTTGAACAGGGAGGAGGCGAGTTCGCGCCAGTCGCCGCCCTCGCGGACCAGACGCAGCATGCGGTTCACGGCGGGGCCGTATCCCCGGTCGAAGTCGTGGTGGTGCGCGAAGGACCGGGCCAGGGCGTCCTGGTCGATGCGGTCGTGTTCTTGGAGTACGGCCACGACGGAGCAGGCCATCTCCGTGTCGTCGGTCCATTGCCAGGGCCCGGCCGGCAGGGCGCGGTCCTTCAGGAGCGGATAGTTGGCGGGCACGAAGAACTGGGAGCCCAGGGCGTCTCCCACGGACAGGCCGCGCAGGCTGGCCAGTGTGCGTTCAATGCGCTGGTCGGAAGCGGATTCGGTCATCGCTTCCACTCTATCCGCAGATGCCGTACGGCTCAGGGGTACGCCAGCGCGCGAAGGGCCGGTCGAGCGTGTACCGCCCGTCGCTGCCGAGCACCAGCGTCCGTGATTCCCCGTTTCCGGGGTTGGAGAGCGACTCGAATTCGGCCACGGTCCAGTGGAACCAGCGCATGCAGAAGAGCCGCATGGTCAGACCGTGGGTGACCAGCAGGACGTTCGGCGGGTGGTCGGGGGCCTCGAAGCTGCGGTGCAGGCTCTCCAGGAAAGCGCCGACCCGGTCGTACACGTCCGCCCCGGACTCGCCCTGCGCGAAGCGGTAGAAGAAGTGCCCGTAGGCGTCCCGGTAGGCCTTCTGCAGCCTGACGTCGTCGCGGTCCTGCCAGTTCCCCCAGTCCTGCTCGCGCAGCCGGGGCTCTTCGCGGACCCGCACCCGCCCGGCGTCCAGGCCGAGGGACGCGAACGTCTCGTGGGTGCGCCGGTAGGGAGAGACGTACACGCTGACCCGCTCCTCCCCGAACAGCCCGCGCAACCGCTCCCCCGCCTCGCGGGCCTGGCGCAGCCCGGTGGGGGTGAGCCTCAGGGCATGGTCGGGTTCGCGCTCGTACACGGTGTCGTCGGCGTTGCCCTCGGACTCACCGTGCCGGACAAGAACGATTCGTTGCGGTCGTGCCATACAACGACACTAGATCGAGTCGCCGCCATTCGAGCACCTGTCCGGAAATCGTCGGGGCATGTCGCCGCCCTACCCGCCACTCGGGGCCGTCACACCGTCCAGGACGGTTCGAGTTGCACCACGTCGCCCGCCAGCGCCGCCACGTCCTCCTCCGTACCCGCGCGCTGTGAGAGCCGGTCCACACTGTCCGGCCGGTACTTGCCGCGTTCCGCGCTGGACTGCCACATCGACAGGACCAGGAACTCGTGCCCGGGCGCCTCGCCGAAGACCCCCCGCAGCATCCCCGGCGATCCCGCCATCGCCGGATTCCACACCCGCTGCTGCATCAGTGCGAAGTGTTCGACCCGGTCCTCGTGGACCCGGCTGTGGGCCACCCTGAGCACGTCCGCGTCCGTGAAGCGGGGCTCGAAGCCCGTCTTCACGTCGAAGCGGTACTCGAAGAGCTTCACCTGGAGGTCCTGATATGTGCCGGACTGCGCCGCGGCCAGAGCGTCGTGGCCGCGCGCCATGAAGGAGTCGTAGAAGACCCGGTTCTCCCAGAAGGCGAAGACGTGCGCCACCTCCGGCCGGACGCGGCTCCAGCCGCCGCCCTGCCCCCTGAACCCCGGCTCACCCAGCAGCCCCGCCCACTTCCGCTGCCCCTGTTCGAATCCCCGACGGTCCGACACACTGCAGCGAATCCACTTGACCAGCACAGCGCCATCGTACGGCCGTCGGACGTGGCGTGGGTCACGCTCCCACGGAGTCCACCGGAACCGGCCGTCTCCCGCTCGATCCTGGCCCGTTTCAGCCGCTCGTCCCCAATCCGGTTGGTTCCGGGGCACGTTGCGGACATGATCGGGTGACGGAACCGGAGCGCCGTCCCCGCACGCAGGAAGGAAGCCCGATGAGCACCCCCAACAAGGATCTCGACAAGGTCGAAGTGCGGATCAAATGGGATCCCAGCGACCAGGGCGAGGCTCCCAACGACCTCGACATCATCGCGGCGACCTACCTCGCGGACGAGCCGTACGGCAGTCCGGCGTACCTCGTCCACTTCGACAGCCGGGCGCCCGACGGCACGATCATCCTCGACCGGGACAGCAGGACGGGTCAGGGGCTCGGCTACGACGAGGTGATGACACTGGAACTGGACCGGCTGTCCGACGCCTACGCCCGGGTCGTCGTCGGCGTCGCCATCCAGCAGCGCGACGGCCGCAGGACGTTCGGCGACATAGAGAACACCGGGGTCCAGGTCCGCGAGGGCTATGCGACGCTCGCGGAGGACGACTTCTCCGCCGTGGGCGGCGCCACCGCGGCCGTCGTGGCCGAATTCGTACGGGACGAATCCGGCGGCTGGCACTTCCACAGCACGATCCGGGGCTTCGACGGCGACCCCGAGGAGTTCGCCGCGGCGATGGGCGGCCGCGCGTTCGGCGCCTAGGGGGTGTCTTATCGATCAGGGGCGGACCTCGGCCATGATCGGCAAGACGCCCCCTAGGGGACAGGCCCTAGCCGCGTCACGGCACTACAGCAGTGCGGGCAGGTCCTCCGAGGAGGACCTGCCCGCACTCATCGTTCAACGATCAGCTGCAACCGCTGGTGGAGCCGCAGCCCTCGCAGATGTAGCAGGAGCCGGCGCGCTGCATCTTCGTACCGCAGGAGAAGCAGAGCGGGGCGTCCGCGCTGATGCCGAGCTGCATCTCGACCAGCTCGGCCGAGGTGTGCGCCGTCCTCGGCTCGGCCTTCGCGGTCTCCTGGACCGGGGCGACCGCCTTCAGCGTCTCCGTCCGCACCGGGGCGGTCTGGGCGAGGGTCTCGGCCTCCAGCTGCTCCTCCTCGAACGTCGGCTCGTAGGAACCGGTGTCGAGGTGGCGCTGCCGCTCCTCGGCGGAGTGGATACCGAGGGCCGAGCGGGTCTCGAAGGGCAGGAAGTCGAGCGCCAGGCGGCGGAAGATGTAGTCCACGATCGACTGCGCCATCCGCACGTCCGGGTCGTCCGTCATGCCGGCCGGCTCGAAGCGCATGTTGGTGAACTTCGAGACGTACGTCTCCAGCGGGACGCCGTACTGCAGGCCGACCGAGACCGCGATGGAGAAGGCGTCCATCATGCCCGCGAGGGTCGAACCCTGCTTGGACATCTTCAGGAAGACCTCGCCCAGGCCGTCGTCCGGGTAGGAGTTGGCCGTCATGTACCCCTCGGCGCCGCCCACCGTGAAGGAGGTGGTGATGCCGGGCCGGCCCTTGGGCAGACGCTTGCGGACCGGGCGGTACTCGACCACCTTCTCCACCGCGGTACGGATGGTGTCCTCGGCCTTGGCCGTGACGGCCTCCTTCTCCTTCTCCTTGGTCTTGGCGGAGAGGGGCTGGCCGACCTTGCAGTTGTCGCGGTAGATCGCGAGCGCCTTGACGCCCATCTTCCACGCCTCGAAATAGACCTCCTCGACGTCCTCGACGGTGGCCGACTCCGGCAGGTTCACCGTCTTGGAGAGCGCGCCGGAGATCCACGGCTGGATGGCCGCCATCATGCGCACGTGACCCATCGCGGAGATGGACCGCTCGCCCATCGCGCAGTCGAAGACCTCGTAGTGCTCGGTCTTCAGGCCGGGGGCGTCGATCACATTGCCGTGCTCGGCGATGTGGGCGACGATCGCCTCGATCTGCTCCTCCTGGTACCCCAGGCGGCGCAGGGCCTGCGGGACGGTGCCGTTGACGATCTGCATCGAGCCGCCGCCGACCAGCTTCTTGAACTTGACCAGGGCGAGGTCGGGCTCAAGACCGGTGGTGTCGCAGGACATGGCGAGACCGATGGTGCCGGTGGGCGCGATGACCGACGCCTGCGCGTTACGGAAACCGTTCTTCGCGCCGAGCCGGATCACGTCCTGCCACGCCTCGGTCGCGGCGGCCCAGATCGGGTTGTCCAGGTCGTCGGCGTGCACGGCCACGGCGTTGGCGTCGGCGTGCTGCTTCATGACGCGCTGGTGCGGCTCGGCGTTGCGGGCGTAGCCGTCGTACGGGCCGACGACTGCGGCCAGCTCGGCGGAGCGCTTGTACGAGGTGCCCGTCATCAGCGAGGTGATGGCGCCGGCGAGCGCGCGGCCGCCGTCGCTGTCGTACGCGTGGCCGGTCGCCATCAGCAGGGCGCCGAGGTTGGCGTAGCCGATGCCGAGCTGGCGGAAGGCGCGGGTGTTCTCGCCGATCTTCTCGGTCGGGAAGTCGGCGAAGCAGATGGAGATGTCCATCGCGGTGATGACCAGCTCGACGACCTTGGCGAAGCGCTCGGACTCGAAGGACTGGTTGCCCTTGCCGTCGTCCTTGAGGAACTTCATCAGGTTCAGCGAGGCGAGGTTGCACGAGGTGTTGTCCAGGTGCATGTACTCGCTGCACGGGTTCGAGCCGTTGATCCGGCCGGACTCGGGGCAGGTGTGCCAGTGGTTGATCGTGTCGTCGTACTGGATGCCCGGGTCGGCGCAGGCCCAGGCGGCCTCGGCCATCTTGCGGAAGAGGGACTTGGCCTCGACCTCTTCGATGACGTCGCCGGTCATCCGGGCACGCAGCCCGAACTTGCCGCCGGACTCGACTGCCTTCATGAACTCGTCGTTCACGCGGACCGAGTTGTTGGCGTTCTGGTACTGGACGGACGTGATGTCGTCGCCGCCCAGGTCCATGTCGAAGCCCGCGTCGCGCAGGGCGCGGATCTTCTCCTCCTCCTTCACCTTGGTCTCGATGAAGTTCTCGATGTCGGGGTGGTCGACGTCGAGGATCACCATCTTGGCCGCACGGCGGGTGGCGCCACCGGACTTGATCGTTCCGGCGGAGGCGTCGGCGCCCCGCATGAAGGAGACGGGTCCGGAGGCGTTGCCACCGGAGGAGAGGAGTTCCTTGGAGGAACGGATACGGGAGAGGTTCAGGCCGGCCCCGGAGCCGCCCTTGAAGATCATGCCCTCTTCCTTGTACCAGTCGAGGATCGACTCCATGGAGTCGTCGACGGCCAGGATGAAGCAGGCGGAGACCTGCTGCGGCTGGGGCGTACCGACGTTGAACCACACCGGGGAGTTGAAGCTGAAGATCTGGTGCAGGAGGGCGTACGCCAGCTCGTGCTCGAAGATCTCCGCGTCGGCGGGGGAGGCGAAGTACTGGTAGTCCTCGCCGGCCTTCCGGTACGTCTTGACGATCCGGTCGATCAGCTGCTTGAGACCGGTCTCGCGCTGCGGAGTGCCCACGGCGCCCCGGAAGTACTTACTGGTGACGATGTTGACCGCGTTCACCGACCAGAAGTCGGGGAACTCGACGCCACGCTGCTCGAAGTTGATCGAGCCGTCGCGCCAGTTGGTCATGACGACGTCACGGCGCTCCCAGGTCACCTCGTCGTACGGATGCACGCCGGGGGTGGTGTGGATGCGCTCGATACGCAGGCCCTGCTTGGACGCAGTCGACTTGGTCCCCTTGTTGCGGGCACCTCGTGCCGGGCCGCTCGCCGTCTCTGTCATGCCGCCTCCCATATGTGGGCAAAAACGCCCTGAAGTGCCGAGAACTTCCCCGGGCACAGTGTGTGTCTGATGCTTCGGCCGCCGCATTCGTCATACGTCGCCCGGAGCAAGGTCCAGGTGCCGGCCCGCGCGATCCCCGGATCGGCGCGGCCGGCGGCTGCCGCTCAGTCGGCGGCGACGGCGGGGGCGGGGACCTCAAGGGTCTCGCCGCTCCCGCATGATTCCGCGCGGGGCCGCCGCTCACGGAGTTCCGTGATGGCGGCCTCGAAGTCTTCGAGGCTGTCGAACGCCCGGTACACGGACGCGAAGCGCAGGTAGGCGACGAGGTCGAGTTCCTGCAGAGGGCCGAGAATCGCCAGGCCCACGTCGTGCGTGGTCAGCTCGGCGCTGCCGGTCGCGCGCACCGCCTCCTCGACCCGCTGGCCCAGCTTGGCGAGGGCGTCCTCGGTGACGGGCCGTCCCTGACACGCCTTGCGTACACCCGAGATGACCTTGGTGCGGCTGAAGGGCTCGGTGACCCCGCTGCGCTTGACCACCATGAGTGAACAAGTCTCCACCGTGGTGAAGCGGCGGGAACAGTCGGGGCACTGGCGGCGCCGGCGGATCGAGGTCCCGTCGTCGGTGGTGCGACTGTCGACGACCCGGCTGTCGGGGTGCCTGCAGAAGGGGCAGTGCATGGCTCCCAACCCTCCTTCACAGCACGACTGAATAGCCTCTTCAGGCCGGTTCAGGGCCTTCGAAGCGGTCTCAAGCATAGGCGATGACCGCACCCCCGATAGACGGGGGACCACTACATTCGGGGCGGTCGGAAGTATCCAACCACTAGATCTTGGGTCCGGCCGCGCATTCGGCCCTACGCGCGTGTCGCGCCGGAGGGCGGCCGGAAGGCAGCGTAAGGCCGACCAAGAGGGTACGGGAAGCACCCGGACGGCGGACGACCGGGCAGCCACCCCGGGAGGGCCCCACACAGAGTGCCGCGCTACGGTCCGGAGGCGGCCGCGGACATCGCCGGGGCGGGCGGCACCCCTCTCGGCGACACCCGCTCGTCGCGCACTGTAGGCGGCCTCATACACCCGGAGGTGGAACCCCGACAGTCTTTTATTCGTTTTTCACTCGAACGTGTGTTTGGCGCAACCTTTCGAAAGCTACTACCGTTGTGCAGCCAGGGAGACCATTCGAGAGGGGCCGCCGACGTGACCACCACCGCAGACAGTGCCATCATCACTGCCCAGGACCGCTCCCAGAGCCGACTCGAGCCGGTGCATGCCATGAATGACTCAGTCACGAACACGGAGGGCCCGGAGCCCGGGCGCCCAGCGCGCTCGCTCCCCGGACGACCTCCCGGAATCCGGGCGGACAGCTCGGGGCTCACGGACCGGCAGCGGCGGGTGATCGAGGTCATCCGGGACTCCGTGCAGCGGCGTGGCTATCCGCCGTCGATGCGGGAGATCGGTCAGGCGGTGGGCCTCTCCAGCACCTCCTCTGTCGCCCATCAGCTGATGGCGCTGGAGCGCAAGGGCTTCCTGCGCCGCGACCCGCACCGCCCCCGGGCGTACGAGGTGCGCGGCTCGGACCAGCCGAGCACGCAGCCGACGGACACCACGGGCAAGCCCGCCGCCTCGTACGTGCCGCTGGTGGGCCGGATCGCCGCCGGTGGGCCGATCCTCGCCGAGGAGTCCGTCGAGGACGTCTTCCCGCTCCCCCGGCAGCTGGTGGGGGATGGCGAGCTCTTCGTGCTGAAGGTCGTCGGTGACTCGATGATCGAGGCGGCGATCTGTGACGGCGACTGGGTCACCGTGCGCCGCCAGCCCGTCGCGGAGAACGGCGACATCGTGGCCGCCATGCTCGACGGCGAGGCCACGGTGAAGCGCTTCAAGCGCGAGGACGGCCACGTCTGGCTGCTCCCGCACAACGCCGCGTACCAGCCGATCCCCGGTGACGAGGCGACGATCCTCGGCAAGGTGGTCGCGGTGCTGCGCAGGGTCTGAGACCCGCACCTCACACTCTCTGGGAGAAGGGGCCCCGGTCCGGCTTCGCGTCGGCCCAGGGGCCCCTTTTCGTATACCTGTCCGTACGCCCCCGAGGGGCTACCGCCCGTCCGCCTTGGCCGCCGCGTCGATCGCGGCGAGCGAGCGGCGGGCCTGGTTACGGTCGGTGGTGTACCAGAAGTCGGGGAGCGAGGCCCGCAGATAGCTGCCGTAGCGCGCGTTGGCCAGGCGCGGGTCGAGCACCGCGACGACACCCTTGTCCCCCGTGGCCCGCACGAGACGGCCGGCGCCCTGCGCCATCAGCAGCGCGGCATGGGTGGCCGCCACCGCCATGAAGCCGTTGCCCCCGGCCTCCTCGACCGCCTTCTGGCGCGCGCTCATCAGCGGGTCGTCCGGCCGGGGGAACGGAATCCGGTCCATGACCACCAGCTGGCAGCTCGTCCCCGGCACGTCCACGCCCTGCCACAGCGACAGCGTGCCGAAGAGGCAGGTCTCCGGGTCGGCGGCGAAATTCTTGATCAGCTCGCCCAGGGTCTCCTCGCCCTGGAGCAGGATCGGCTTGTCCAGCCGTTCGCGCAGTTCCTCGGCCGCCGCCTTGGCCGCCCGCATGGAGGAGAACAGCCCCAGCGTGCGCCCGCCGGCCGCCTCGATGAGCTCGGACAGCTCGTCCAGCATGTCCGTGCGGGAGCCCTCGCGGCCGGGAGTCGCCAGATGCCGTGCGACGTAGAGGATGCCCTGCTTCGGGTAGTCGAACGGGGAGCCGACGTCCAGGCCCTTCCACTGCGGGACGTCCTCGCCGGCCGTCCCCTCCGGAGCGAGGCCCAGGGAGGCACCCACGCCGTTGAAGTCGCCGCCCAGCTTGAGCGTGGCGGAGGTGAGCACGACGGAGCGCTCGGCGAACAGCTTCTCGCGCAGCAGCCCGGAGACGGAGAGCGGGGCGACGCGCACCGAGGCGCCGAACCGGTCGTGGCGCTCGTACCAGACGACGTCGTACTCGGAGCCCTCCGTGATGCGCTCGGCGACGGCGTGGACGGACTCCACCGAGGCCAGCGCCTGTTTGCGGACCGCGTCCTCGTCCTGGACGGACTTGTCCCGCGTGGCGCCGATCGCCGAGATCACCGTGCGCGCGGCGTCCCGCAGGGCCATCAGCGCGTACCCCAGGTCTTCCGGCACCTCCTCCAGGCGGCCGGGGAGCGCCAGCTCCATGACCCGCTCGAAGCCCTCGGAAGCGGTCTGCAGCGCGTCGGCCGCCTTCTCGTTGACCAGCTTCGCGGCACGGCGCACCGCGCGGTTGACCTGGCCGGGGGTGAGCTCGCCGGTGGCCACGCCGGTGACCCGCGAGACCAGCTCGTGGGCCTCGTCCACGATCAGCACCTCGTGCTGCGGGAGCACCGGGGCGCCCTCGATGGCGTCGATCGCGAGGAGCGCGTGATTGGTGACCACCACATCGGCGAGCTTGGCGCGCTCCCTGGCCTGCTCGGCGAAGCACTCCGCCCCGTACGCGCACTTGCTCGCGCCCAGGCACTCCCGCGAGGAGACCGAGATCTGTGCCCAGGCCCGGTCCGAGACCCCGGGCGTGAGGTCGTCCCGGTCGCCGGTCTCCGTCTCGTCGGCCCAGTCGCGCATGCGCAGCAGGTCCTGCCCGAGCCTGCTGGACGGGGCGGCGGCCTCGAACTGGTCGAACAGGCCCTCCTCCTCGTCCTGCGGCACGCCCTCGTGGAGCCGGTGCAGGCAGAGGTAGTTCGACCGGCCCTTGAGCATGGCGAACTGGGGGCGGCGGCGCAGCAGCGGATGCAGCGCGGCGACCGTACGCGGCAGATCGCGTTCCACGAGCTGGCGCTGGAGGGCCAGCGTCGCCGTGGCCACGACGACGCGCTCGCCGTGCGCCAGGGCCGGCACCAGGTAGCCGAGCGACTTGCCCGTCCCCGTGCCGGCCTGGACGAGCAGGTGGGATTGGTCGTCTACGGCCTCGGCGACGGCGGCGGCCATGGCGGCCTGGCCGGGCCTCTCCGTACCGCCGACGGCGGTGACGGCGGCGTGCAGGAGCTCGGGGAGGGATGGCTTCGTCATAGCCGGGCCAGCCTACGGGGCGCCAGTGACATCGACGGGCACTCCCGGCCTCACTCGGGGAGGTGGAGCGGGTTGGCCACACTGCCGTGAACCGCCGCATGCGGGCGTACGGGCCGGTCGCGGTAGCCGTCCAGATGCAGGCGGTTCCGGTTCAGACAGAGGCGGTCGATGCGCGGGGTGAGCATGTCGAACATCTCGAACCGCTCCTTCAGCTCGGGGAAGCGGGCGTGGTAGCGGAGGATCTCCGCCCGGACGAGTGACCAGAATTCGCCCTCGGGGACGCCGAGCTGTTCCTCGCAGAGCGGGGAGAGAAACCTGAAGACCCCGGTGAAGAGCCCGGAGTGGATGAACTGGGTGAGGAAGGCCGGTTCCTCGGTCAGCAGGACGTGGCGCACGTCCGCCGGCATGGTGTCGTGCTCGGGCAGCGGCTGCGCGCTGACGTTGACGTCGTCCACGAAGTCCTTGATCGCGAGGCGGACGGGCACGTTCTGCTCGTCGAAGACCACGATCGCGTTCTCGCCGTGCGGGGAGAAGACGGTGCCGTAGCGGTAGAGGAAGTGCAGCAGCGGTGGCAGCAGGGCGGCGAAGAGCCGGGTCAGCCAGACGGTGGGGGCCAGACCGGAGCGTTCGACCAGCTCTGCGGTGAAGGCGCGTCCCTCCGGGTCGGTGTGGAGCAGGGAGGCGAGGGTACGGGCCCGCTCCCCCGGGGCCAGGCGCGGCGGCAGCGGCTCGCGCCAGATCGCCCCGAGGATCTCCTTGAACTGGTACGGCGCCTCGGGGAGGTGGTCGTACAGCGGGTGCTCGACAGTGACCGAGGCGACCTCACCGAGGAGGATCACGCCGCAGGTGTCGCGCAGGAACGGGTCGTTGTCGCGCAGTCCCAGCACCCAGCCGGTGACGGCGGGCGCGGCGATGGTGCGCTCGGTGGGCAGCCCGCGCCAGACCAGGGTGTTGAGGACCGACAGCGGCAGCTTGACCGTGTGCCGGTCGGGCCGTGCGAGGTTGGCGAAGGTGCGGATGGACTGCTGCGGCAGCCGTACGTCCGGGTCGGCGGGCAGCGGCACGATGTCTCCGGCGGCGATGGCCGGCGCGAACAGCGGCAGGATCCACTCGTCCCACTGCCAGGGGTGGACCGGCAGGTAGTGATAGCCGTCCGGGTCCAGGCCGCGTGCCCGCAGGCTGTCGGCGAAGGCCGCGCGGACGGGCGGGTCGAGCTCCTGGGTGTAGAGCTTGTCCGGGGTGGAAAGCGCGGGGACGCCCCGGTACTCGGCGATCCGGTGGGAGACGGCGAGCCAGGGCAGCCGGACGGGCTCGCGGGCCTCGGGGGTGTAGCGGGCGGCGTCGGTGGCGGAGAAGCCCAGCCGTCCCTTGTTGGCGACGATCCAGGGATGGCCGGTCTGGTGGCCCTCCAGCTCCGCGTAGCCGAGACCGGCGAGTTCGGCGGCGGTGAGCGCGGTGTGGTCGAGGCGGGCGTCCGCGGCGAGCGTGGTGGTCAGCTCGCGGAGGAGGTGGCCGAGGGTGGCGCCGTCCAGGCCGAGGAGGCGGCGGGCCCGGGTCACGAAAAGCAGTGGGTCACGGAACGGGACGCTGCCCGTCGAGGGGTCGGGGCCCTGCGCGCGGATCGATCCGGGATCGACGCGCCAGCTCCCGTACACGCCGCGCCGGGCGGTGAAGGAGAGGCTGCCGCCGTCGTCCAGCGGGAGGGTGTACGTGCTGCCGCCGGCGGTTCGCGGAGCCGGCTCGATGACTTCTTCGTAAGCGAATTCACCGAGCATCTTCGCGAGCATCCGGGAGGCGGCCCGGTCCCAGGCGTCCCGGTTGAGCTCCGGGGTGGTGAGCAGTGCGGGCGGCTCCGTTGCGTCGTGGTGCGCGGGGTATGTGGGCACGGGGACTCCTCGGGTGGGAACCGATGGGGTTCGAGCGGTGCGGACGGGTCGGGGGTGCGGTCATGGCCGGCTGCCGTGGGCTCGGTCGCGGACCATCAGCGCGGCCCGCTTCTCCGGGAGTTCGATCTCGGCGGAGATGCGGAATCCGGCGCGGAGGAACGCGGAGACGGACGGGGCGTTACGGACGTCGGGCTCGGCCACGACCCGTGTGCAGAGGGGGACGTGGTCGAGCACCAGACCGGTCACGGCGCGCAGCAGCGTCGTGCCGGTGCCCCGGCCCCGGTCGCGGCCCTCACCGATGAGGAGGTGGACGCCCATGTCGTGCGGCCGGGCCGGGTAGTGACGGGCGAGCGGGTCGAGGTCGGCGCGGTACAGCTCCCAGTAGCTCATGGGCATGCCGGACAGCACCCCGATGCACGGGGTGCTGTGGCTGTCGTCGGCGAGCTGCGGGGCGAGGTGCCGGGCGGTGACGCTCTCGTCGCCGGCCAGCTCCCAGAAGGCGGCGACGACCGGGTCGTTCATCCAGCGGGTGAGGACCGGAAGATCGCGCTCCGGGCGGACGGGCACGAGCTGGAACTCCCCGGCCGGTGTGGGGACGGGGGCCCAGTCCGCCCGGAGGCCGGGACCGGCGGGCGCGTCGGAGGGAGACACGGGTGGCGCTCCTCTCTCAGCTTTCGGCGATGCTCCCGGCGGCGCCTTCGGCGGCACGTTCGGTAGCGCTTTCGGCGATCGGCTCTTCGCCCCCGGCCCTCAGCCGTGCAGGGGGTTGGTGATGGTGACGTAGACGGACTGGGTGTCGACCGGGCCGACGAGTTCGTCCAGTCCGTGCAGGCGGGTCAGCATGTTCGCCTTGCAGCGCAGGCGCGGGTTTTCGAGCAGGTGGACGGGGAACGGCGAGCCCAGTTCGCACGCCGACTTCAGGAAGCGCCGGAAGGCGTCGATGAGCATCTGCTCGTCGGCGAGCCCCTGGGAGCCGAACGCCCCGATGAGTCCGAATACGTTGTTGATGCCGAGGTAGTAGGCGAAGCGTTCGTCGGTGACGGCGTCGGAGACGAAGGTGTCGCTGACCGATCCGATGCCGGGGAGCCTCTGGTCGAGCGCGGCGCGGTGCGAGTCCCGGAAGTAGTAGCCCTGATTGTCACGGTAACGGCCGCCGGTGGGCCAGCCGTCCGCGTCCAGCAGTACGAGGGTGTTCTGCTGGTGGGCTTCGAGCGCGACCCCGGCGTGGGCGTCGAGCCAGAGCACCGGGTGGACGACGCGCTCCAGGTAGCGCAGGAACCACTCGGCGGCCACCGCGGTCGTCGTCCGCCCGGTGGCCGCGGCGAGGCGGTGGACCACGTCGGCGAGGCGCGAGTACAGCCCGGTCCGGCCGGGCCAGGGGCGTGGAGCGGTGAGTCCGGCGATGCAGACGGCGTCGTCGTACCGGCTGAAGGGGTTGTGCCGGAGCATGACGTCGAGGCCCTGCACGGGCGCGCCGTCCGGGGTGTCCACGGCGAGCCAGGCGGGGTCGCGCACGATGTCGAAGCCGGGGTGCGCCGCGTGCCACTCGCGGGCGAGGCCGGTTCGGAGCAGCCGGTGGACCTCGACGCCCCGGTGGAGCTCCTTACGGAGGTTCTCCCGGCGGGAGTTGGTGATCCGGACGCCGAGGGAGAGCTTCAGCATCAGGTCGGTGTCCGGCCGGTGCACGGTGCGCACCGACGAGGTGGGGTGCCAGGGGGCGCCGTACGGGCCGAGGTCGTGCAGGAGGCCGGCGTCGAGCAGGGCGGCGACCTCGGGCCTGCTCCGCAGCTCGCGGGCCTGCCAGGGGTGGAGGGGAAGGGGCGCGGTGTGTTCGGGGAAGGCCAGACCCGGGGCGTGCCGGGCGACGAGGTCGGCGGCGGGCACGGGGCGGCCCTGGTCGGTCCACGCGGAGTCGGTGACCAGCACGGAGCGGTCGGCGGCCATCCAGTGGAGTGGGAACGAACCGTGGAGCTCGGGCGAGTAGAGGCGCGCTTCGGCGTCGGTGAGCCCTTCCCTGCTCTTGGGCGAAGGATGCAGGGGGTGGCCGAGGAGGAGTGACTGTTCCGCGGTGAGGAAGAGGTCCGCCTCATCGGGCGCGACGGGCCGGTGGCGCCGCTCCTCGATGAACGCGGCGGTGCGCCGTACCGAGTCGGCGACCCGGCCGGCCATGTCGGCTCCGTCGTGGTGGCCGGCCTCCCGGCCGAGCAGGACGGCCACGGTGACCGCGTCGGCGGTGGGCGCGGCGGCCGGTGCCTGTTCCAGGGAGGGGGGCGCGAAGCGGTGCCAGCCGGTGGCGGACCAGTGGCGGACGGGGACGAGCAGGGCGGTGCCGCTCGCGGGGAGCGGGACGCGCAGGGTCTCCCCGGCCGGCTGGGGCAGGTCGTTCTCCCGGACCCAGCAGCGCAGCAGGTTCTCGATGCCGGCCGCGTCGGCGGCGCGGAGCGGATCGGGATGGTCGAGGGGGTCGGCGGCCGGGTCGTCGGGGGCGGCTGCCGCCGGGTCCTGCTGGTGTACGTCGGTCCGCGCCGGGGAAGCGGACCGCGACGCGTGCCACAGGTCGTGCGGGGTCTCCTTCTGGCGCGGCACGGTCGTCGTCTCCTCGACGGCGAGCCCGCCGGGGGCGTCCGACTCGGGGAGGTGGCTGGGGGGAGGGCCGTCGGCCTCGGGCGCGGGGGTGGGGTTCACGGCGGTCTTCCTGTGCTGGTGTCCGTGGTCAGCGGAGCGATCCGGTCGGCAGGCGGCGGTGCGGTGAGCGCTCTGCCGCTGCCAGGGCGTCGGCGAGGCGGTCGACCACCGCTGTCGCCTGTTCGTCGGTGAGCGTGAGGGGCGGCAGCAGGCGTACGACGGTGGAGTACCGGCCGCCGAGTTCGACGATGAGCCCTCGGCTCAGGCACTCCTGCTGGACGGCGGCGGCGAGGACCGGGTCCGGCGGCGGTTCGGTGCCGGTGCCCTGGGGGCGGGCTTCGGGGTCCACGATCTCGACACCGATCATGAGGCCCCTCCCCCGGACGTCCCCGACGCACGGATGGTCGGCGGCGAGCGACCTGAGGCTCGCCAGCATGCGGCCGCCGAGGACGCCGGCCCTTTCGGCGAGGCCGTTCTCGCGGACGTACGCGAGGGTGGCCGTGCCGGCCGCCATGGCGAGCTGGTTGCCGCGGAAGGTGCCCGCGTGGGCGCCGGGCTGCCAGGTGTCGAGCTCCGAGCGGTAGACGATCACGGCGAGTGGGAGGGAGCCGCCGATGGCCTTGGAGAGCACCATGACGTCGGGCGCGATGCCGCTGTGCTCGACGGCCCAGAAGGCGCCGGTCCGGCCGACGCCGGTCTGGACCTCGTCGGCGATCAGCGGGATGGACCTGGTCTCGGTGATCTCGCGCATCCGGCGCATCCAGCCGTCCGGCGCGGGGTTGACCCCGCCCTCGCCCTGGACCGGTTCGAGGATCATCCCGGCGGGTGCGGGCGTGCCGCTCTTGGGGTCGTCCAGCAGGTTCTCGGTCCAGTGGGCGGCGGTCCGCGCACCGGCCTCGCCGCCGATGCCGAAGGGGCAGCGGTAGTCCTGCGGGAAGGGCAGCCTGGTCACCCGTACGTCCTCGGCGCCGCCCGACGCCGCGAGGGCGCCCGCCGTCATGCCGTGGTAGGCGCCGGTGAAGGCGAGCAGGCCGCTGCGGCCGGTGGCGGCGCGGACCAGCTTGAACGCCGCCTCGACCGCGTCCGTACCGGCGGGTCCGCAGAACTGGACCCGGGCGTTGTCGGCGAACTGCCGCGGCAGCGTGCTGAACAGCTCGGTGACGAAGGCGTCCTTGACCGGGGTGGCCAGATCCAGCACGTGCAGCGGGGCCCCGGAGTCGAGGACCTTCTTGATCGCCTCCAGGACAACGGGGTGGTTGTGGCCGAGCGCCAACGTTCCCGCTCCGGAAAGGCAGTCGAGGTAGCGCCGCCCGTCCGCACCCTCGATGGTCAGTCCCCGGGCCCGCACCGGCACGATCGGCAGCGACCTGGCGTAGGTGCGGGCGGCCGATTCACGCAGCGACTGACGGCGCAGGATGCCTTCGTGGGCGGCCAGGGGTGGCGCCGGAGCTGGTTCGGTCACGGCCACGGCTCTTGATCCTCCCGCTGTAACAGTTGCGTTGCACGTCAGTACGATTTCGCAAGGACGGCCTGCGAGGGTGAACGCTGTCTCCGTGCCCCCCACGCGTACCAACGATCGAGGGGGCAAAGGATCACGGGTAATCCGAAGATCCTTGCGGAGCGCAACCCTGCCGCGCACCGCCGACAGCGGCACCGGCATAGTGGGGGCCGCGCCGGGCTCGGGCACGTCCCGAAGACCGCGCTGCTCCCTGCCCGTTCGGCGGACCTTGCGGCGCGCCGGACACAAGTGCAGTACCGAAGCGTTGAGTTACGAAGTCCCAGGGGGATCAGCAGATGCGTCTCGTTCGACCAGGAACCACCACACGCCGTGGCAGGAGTGCGCGTCGCGCCTCCTCCCCCGTGCTCGTCACCGCCGCGTTCACCGCCGTCCTCGCGCTCACGGCGACCGCCTGCGGGCCGACCGAGGACGACGCGAACTCCGAGCCGAGCAGCAGTGCGTCGGCCGGTGCGACGTCGGACAGCAAGATCGCCGTCCCGGACGATCTGAAGGACCGGCTCAAGGAACACGGGATCGACATCGACAAGTGGAAGAACGGCGAGTGGAAGAACTGGGACAAGGACACATGGCTGCGTGAGGCCAAGGACTACATCAACCCGATCATCGCGGGTCTCTGGGACCCGGACCGCATGCAGGACGCCGACAAGCCGCCGGAGAAGCCGGTCGACAACGACATCTCGGGCGACGAGGGCGTGACGGACCCGACGCCCTCTCCGGTCCGGGCCGTGGGCGTGCAGACGCAGTACCACGACAACGCGCCGGAGTCGGGCAAGCTGTTCTTCGACGGCCCCGAGGGCTCGATGGTCTGCTCGGCGACCGTGGTGAAGGACCCGGCGCACCCCGGCAAGTCCAACATGGTGTGGACCGCCGGCCACTGTGTGCACGCGGGCAAGAAGGGCGGCTGGTACCGCAACATCGCCTTCGTCCCCTCGTACAACAACAGCGGCCTGTCGACGGCCGAGCTGCGGAACAACCCGCCGAAGGAGAAGGTCGCCCCCTACGGCATCTGGTGGGGCACCTGGGCGCAGACCTCCCAGCAGTGGATCGACCAGGGCGCTTCGGTCGGCGGCCTCGGCGCCCCGTACGACTTCGCCGTGCTGCACGTGACGCCCGAGGAGGGTTCGGGCGGCAAGTCCCTGGAGGAGACGGTCGGTTCCGCCCTGCCGGTCGAGTTCAACGCCCCGGCGGTGCCCAAGATCACCGACATGACGGCCACCGGCTTCCCGGCCGCGGCGCCGTACGACGGCCAGAAGATGTTCCAGTGCAAGGACAAGCCGGGCCGTCTGTCGCTCGCGCAGGACGACCCGACGATGTACCGCATCGGCTGCTCGATGACCGGCGGTTCCTCCGGTGGCGGCTGGGTCGCCAAGGGCCAGGACGGCAAGCCCGCACTGGTCTCGAACACCTCCATCGGCCCGGTGACGGCCGGCTGGCTCGCCGGACCGCGCCTCGGCCCGGAGGCCAAGGGCGTCTACGACGCGGTCAGCGACAAGTACGCGGACAAGTAACAGGCAGGACCGCGCCCATACGGGCGCGCACGACGGAAGCCCAGGGGCCTTCGGAGCGGAAGAGTCCGCTCCGAAGGCCCCTGGCACACGGACAGCAAGTGTGCAGATTTCAGGGGGATTCCTTTTCATGCGATCCATACGTCCGCTGCTCGCCACGACCGGTCTGGTCGCCGCGCTCGCGCTGACCGCCACGGCCTGCGGGCCCACCGAGGACGAGGGCGCCGACAAGCCGGCCGCATCCGCATCCGCCTCGGCCGCCGGTGGCACCGACAAGGGCAGCGGCCTTCCCGCCGGGCTCGCCGACAAACTCAAGAAGCACGGGATCGACCCGGACAAGTGGCGCGACGGCGAGTGGAAGAACTGGGACAAGGACAAGTGGCTGCGTGAGGCCAAGGACTTCGTCAACCCGGTCATCGAGGGGCTGTGGAAGCCGGACCGGATGAAGTCGGCGAAGGACCCGGCCAAGACCATGTCCGCCGGTGACTTCTCCGGCGACCAGGGCGTCTCGGACCCGGAGCCCAAGCCGGTCACCGCCGAGCGCGAGAAGACGCCGTACCACAACTACGCGGCCCCGGTCGGAAAGGTCTTCTTCGACTCCCCCAAGGGCCACATGGTCTGCTCGGGCACCGTCGTCAAGGACCCGAAGCACCCGGGGAAGTCCAACCTCGTGTGGACCGCCGGCCACTGTGTGCACGCCGGATCCGCCGGCGGCTGGTACCGCAACATCGTCTTCGTGCCCGCGTACAACGACCAGGGCAAGAGCGCCGCGGCGCTGGAGAACGCGCAGCCGCAGGAGATCGCCCCGTACGGCGCGTACTGGGCCGACTGGGCCAGCACCTCCGGTGAGTGGATCAAGGACGGCGGTCCCACCGGCGGCGAGGGCGCCCCGTACGACTACGCGGTGCTGCACGTGAAGCCGGAGCACGGCACCAAGTCCCTGGAAGAGACCGTGGGCAACGCCCTCGCGGTGAACTTCGACGCCCCCGAGGTCTCGCAGATCAGCGCGATGGGCGCCTGGGGTTACCCGGCGGCCCCGCCGTACGACGGTCTGATCATGCACAAGTGCGTCGACCGCCCGGGCCGGCTCTCGATCAGCCCCGCCACGCCCACGATGTACCGCATCGGCTGCTCGATGACCGGTGGTTCGTCCGGTGGCGGATGGTTCAGCGAGGGCAGCGACGGAAAGCTGGCGCTGGTGTCCAACACGTCCATCGGCCCGGTGACGTCGGGCTGGCTGGCCGGACCGCACCTCGGCGAGGGCGCCGAGCAGATCTTCACGATGATGAGCGAGAAGTACGGCGCCCAGTAGCGGCGGCGCCCGTACGAAAGCCGGAAGGCCCGTCCCCTCGCGAGGGGACGGGCCTTCCGGTCGTTCCGGGTGCGGTACGGCTCAGTGCACGGCGGGGATGAACGAGGCGAGCTCCGCGGCCAGCTCCTCGTTGACCCGCGCCTTGATCAGCGTGCCCTCCGAGGTGTGCTCCTCGGAGACCACTTCGCCCTCGGCGTGCACCCGGGAGACGAGTCCGCCCTGGGTGTACGGCACGAGCGCCTCGACCGCGACCGACGGACGGGGCAGCTCGCTGTCGATCAGCGCGAGCAGCTCGTCGATACCGGCACCGGTGCGGGCGGAGACCGCGATGGCGTGCTTCTCGTTGCGCAGGAGGCGCTGGAGGACCAGCGGGTCCGCCGCGTCCGCCTTGTTGATCACGACGATCTCGGGCACGTCCGTGGCGCCGACCTCGCGGATCACCTCGCGCACCGCGGCGAGCTGCTCCTCCGGCACCGGGTGCGCGCCGTCCACCACGTGCAGGATGAGGTCGGAGTCGCCGACCTCCTCCATGGTGGAGCGGAACGCCTCGACCAGGTGGTGCGGCAGATGCCGTACGAACCCGACGGTGTCGGCGAGGGTGTACACCCGGCCGCTCGGCGTCTCGGCCCGGCGCACGGTCGGGTCGAGGGTGGCGAACAGGGCGTTCTCCACCAGTACTCCCGCCCCGGTCAGGCGGTTGAGCAGGGAGGACTTTCCGGCGTTGGTGTAGCCGGCGATGGCGACCGAGGGCACCTTGTTGCGCCGGCGTTCCTGGCGCTTGAGGTCACGGCCGGTCTTCATCTCCGCGATCTCCCGGCGCATCTTCGCCATCTTCTCGCGGATACGGCGCCGGTCGGTCTCGATCTTGGTCTCACCGGGACCACGGGTCGCCATGCCGCCACCGCCGCTGGTACCGCCACCGCCCATCTGACGGGACAGCGACTGACCCCAGCCGCGGAGCCTGGGCAGCATGTACTGCATCTGCGCCAGGGAGACCTGCGCCTTGCCCTCTCGGGACTTGGCGTGCTGGGCGAAGATGTCGAGGATCAGGGCGGTCCGGTCGACCACCTTGACCTTGACGACGTCTTCGAGGTGGATCAGCTGGCCCGGGGACAGCTCACCGTCGCAGACGACGGTGTCGGCCCCGGTTTCGACGACGAGGTCACGCAGTTCGCGCGCCTTGCCGGAACCGATGTACGTGGCCGGGTCGGGCTTGTCGCGACGCTGGAAGACGGCGTCGAGCACCTGGGCTCCCGCCGTCTCGGCGAGGGCCGCAAGCTCGGCCAGCGAATTCTCCGCGTCCTGCACGGTGCCCGAGGTCCAGACACCGACGAGCACGACGCGCTCCAGGCGCAGCTGCCGGTACTCGACCTCGGTGACGTCCTCGAGTTCGGTGGAGAGGCCGGCCACACGTCGCAGCGCGGCACGCTCCGAACGGTCCAGCTGGTCGCCGTCCCGCTCTCCGTCGATCTCGAAGCTCCAGGCGACGTCCTCTTCCATCAGGGCGTCGGCCCGCAGGCCCTCGGTGAGGCTCTCGGTCGCGTTCTCCGTGGCACTCTGCGCGTTGTGCGCGTCCTGGGGAAGGGAAGAAGAGGAGGTCATTGGATCCTTACGTCGATAGAAGTGGTTGCATCAGTCACAACGCGTGACCTGTGCGGAAGATTCCCGAGGGGGGGATCCTCCGCTCCGGCCGCCTCGGCGACCCGTCGATAGTGGCACGGCGGGCCCGGGGCGTCACGCGGGTTTACGAGGCGGACGGCGCGGTGCTCCGCCAGTCCGGGTGCCCCGGCATGGGCGGTGTCTTCGTCCCGTACAGCCAGCCGTCGAAGAAGGCGGTCAGATCGCGCCCCGCCACCTGCGAGGCAAGCCGCACGAAGTCGGCCGTGGCCGCGTTGGAGTCGCGGTGCTTGTGGACCCAGCGCCGTTCCAGCCGGTCGAAGGCGTCGTGCCCGATCTCCTGGCGCAGCGCGTAGAGGACGAGGGCGCTGCCGTCGTAGACGACGGGCCGGAACAGGCTGATCTTCTGGCCGGGCTTCGGGGCCGCGGGCCGGGCGGGCGGCCCACCGGCGGCGCGCCAGGTGTCCGAGCGGATGTAGGCATTACGCATCCGCGCCTCCAGCGGGGCGTCCATGTGGTCCTCGGTGTACCGCGCCTCGTACCAGGAGGCGTGCCCCTCGTTCAGCCAGAGGTCGGACCAGGACTGCGGGGAGACGCTGTCACCGAACCACTGGTGGGCCAGTTCGTGGACCATGACCGACTCGACGTACCAGGCGGGGAAGCGCGTATCGGTGAAGAGGCGCTTCTCGAAGAGGGAGAGGGTCTGGGTCTCCAGCTCGAATCCGGTCTCGGTGTCGGCGACGAGGATTCCGTAGTTCTCGAAGGGGTAGCGCCCGACCTGCCGCTCCATCCATTCCAGCTGGGCGGGGGTCCTCTTCAGCCAGGTTTCCACGCGGTCGCGGTCCGCGGTCGGCACGACGTCGCGCACGGGCAGTCCGTGCGGTCCGGTCCGCCGCACGACGGTCGTGTCGCCGATGCTGACCTGGGCCAGTTCGGTCGCCATGGGGTGCTCGGTGCGATAGGTCCAGGTGGTGCTGTCGCCGTTGCGGCTGCGGCCGGCGGGGACGCCGTTGGCGACGACGGTGCTGTCGTTCGGCGCGGTGACGCGGAAGGTGAAGTACGCCTTGTCGGCGGGGTGGTCGTTGCTGGGGAAGACCCGGTGTCCCGCGTCCGCCTGGTTGGCCATCGCGAGCCCGTCGGCGGTGCGCACCCAGCCGCCGCTGTCCTGTTCGCCGGTGGGGTCGCTGGTGTGGCGGACGGTGATGCGCAGGGGCACTCCGGCCGGGATGCGGCCCGCCGGCCGCACGACGAGGTCCTCGCCCGCGGTCTCGAAGCCCGCGCGCAGCCCGTTGACGGCGACCGAGCGCACAGTGCCCCGGGTGAAGTCGAGGTTGATCCGGTCCAGCGGCTCGGTCGTCCGGGCGTCGATGGTGGTGACGGCGTCCAGCGGCTCGTCGTTGCGGCCCTTGTAGGTGAGGCCGATGTCGTACGCGAGCACGTCGTACCCGGGGTTGCCGAGGTGCGGGAAGAGCGGGTCGCCGATGCCGAGGGGCACCGGTTCGGCGGGCAGGGCGGCGGCGACGAGGGCGGCCGACGCGGCGGCCAGCACGGCGGCCCGCGAGCGGCGGGAGAGGAACGGCATGGACTACGGCTATCAGCGCCGCCCCGCCGGACGGGCGCGGCGCGCGCCGCGCCACCCGAATGAGAACGCGGTTGACGGCCCGGTACCCACGAGGGCGCGGATGACCGCCCGGTACCTCAGAGCGCCCCGGCCGGATGCTGGGCGCGGCTCACGTCGTACACGCCGGGCACCTCGCGCATCGCGCGCATCAGCGCGGGCAGACCGGCCGCGTCCGGGAGCCGCAGCGTGTAGGTGTGCCGCACGCGCTGTTCGCTCGGGGGCTCGACGGTCGCGGAGATCACCGCGGCGTCGGCCCCCGCGATCGCCTCGGTGAGGTCGGCCAGGAGGCGGGGACGGCCGAACGATTCGGCGACCAGCGTCACCCGGCACGCCTGCTCGTCGCCCCAGCTCACCGCGACCGGTGTCCGGCCGACCGCCTCCATGCGGGCCACGGCGGGGCACTCCAGCCGGTGCACCGTGACGGCCGCGCCGCCGCGTACGGGGATGCCGGTGACCTCGTCGGGGGGCACCGGCGTACAGCACCCGGCGAGCCGTACTGCGGCGTCCGGCCGTTCGGCCACCGCGGTCGCGGTGCGGGCGCGGGCGGTCCGGGGCGCCGAGGGCGGGACCGGCAGCGGGTCGGGGTGGGCCGGCGGACCGGGCTGCCCGGTCTCCGCCGTCTGCGGGTGGGCGTCGAGCCAGCCGGTGATGGCGATGCGGGCGGCGGGCGTGCGCACATGGTCGAGCCAGTCCGGCGAGGGGCCGGACGCGGCGTCCTCGGCCAGCAGCGGCTGCACGGTGTCGCCGTCCTTCAGCATGGTGCTCAGCGTGGCCAGGCGGCCGTTCACCCGGGCTCCGATGCAGGCGTGGGCGGCGTCGCCGTGCTGGGCGTAGGCCGCGTCGACGCAGCTGGCTCCGGCGGGCAGGCCGAGCGTGCCGCCGTCCGTGCGAAAGACGGTGATCTCGCGGTCCTGGGCGAGGTCGGCGCGCAGGGTGGTCCAGAAGGTGTCGGGGTCGGGCGCGGACTGCTGCCACTGGAGGAGGCGGGAGAGCCAGCCGGGCCGGGTGGGGTCGGCGCGTTCGCCGTCGTCGGCCGGCTCGGCGGTCTGGGGGGCGCCCTCGGAGGCGTACGGATTACCGAGGGCGACGACGCCGGCCTCGGCGACCTTGTGCATGCGGTGGGTGCGGATGAGGATCTCGGCCACCTCGCCGTCCGGGCCGACCACCGCGGTGTGCAGCGACTGGTACAGGTTGAACTTGGGAGCGGCGATGAAGTCCTTGAACTCGGAGATCACCGGGGTGAAGCAGGTGTGCAGTTCACCGAGGACGGCGTAGCAGTCGGCGTCCTCGCCGACGAGCACCAGGACGCGTCCGAAGTCGCTGCCGCGCAGTTCGCCGCGTTTGATCCGCACGCGGTGGACGGAGACGAAGTGGCGGGGCCTGACCAGTACCTCCGCGGAGATTCCGGCCTCGCGGAGCACCGATGCCACGTTCCCCGCCATGGCGTCGAGCGGGTCGGGGCCTTCGGCCGCCTCGGTGATCAGCGCGTCGGTGCGGGCGTACTCCTCGGGGTGGAGGATGGCGAAGACCAGGTCCTCCAGCTCGGTCTTGAGCGCCTGGACCCCGAGCCGTTCGGCGAGGGGGATCAGCACGTCACGGGTGACCTTGGCGATCCGGGCCTGCTTCTCGGGCCGCATCACGCCGAGGGTGCGCATGTTGTGCAGCCGGTCGGCGAGCTTGATCGACATGACGCGGACGTCGTCCCCGGTGGCGACCAGCATCTTGCGGAAGGTCTCGGGTTCGGCGGCGGCCCCGTAGTCGACCTTTTCGAGTTTGGTGACGCCGTCGACGAGGTAGCAGACCTCCTCGCCGAACTCCTCCCGCACCTGGTCGAGGGTCACCTCGGTGTCCTCGACCGTGTCGTGGAGGAGGGACGCGGTCAGTGTGGTGGTCTCGGCGCCCAGCTCGGCGAGGATGAGGGTGACGGCGAGCGGATGGGTGATGAAGGGCTCACCGCTCTTGCGCATCTGCCCCCGGTGCGAGGTCTCGGCGAGCAGATAGGCGCGTTGCAGGACCGAGAGGTCGGCGTCGGGATGGTGGACCCGGTGCACCTCGGCGACATGCGCGATGGCGTCGGGGAGCCGGTCGCGGGAGACCGGACCGAAGAGCGCGGCTCTGCCGAGCCTGCGGAGGTCGATCCGGGGACGGCCCCGCCTGCGGATGGGAGCACCTGGGCTGGTGGCCTCTGCACTCATGGGGGCACCTCCGGCGACGTCGACCGGCGGTGGGGAGGCGCGGCGCGCCTCCGGGCCGGTGCTTGATGCTACCGAGCCCACCACGTGGCGGAGTCCCGCTCTCGCCCAGCGTGAAACGGATCACCCATTCGAGCGAAGCGTTACTCGCTCGGCGTTTCGAGCCAGGCGGGATCGATCATGCCCTCGGCGACGATGACGGCCGGTCCGGTCATGTCGATGCCGCCGTCCGGGTGCTCCGTGATGGCGAGGCTGCCGCCGGGGAGGTCGACGGTGTACGTGACGGGCTCGCCGGTCCGCGCGGGGTCGGCCTGGTCCCGGCGGGCGGCCGCGACGGCCACCGCGCAGGCGCCGGTGCCGCAGGAGCGGGTCTCGCCGGAGCCGCGCTCGTGGACCCGCATGGCGACGTGGCGGGGGCCGCGGTCCACGACGAACTCGATGTTGACGCCCTCGGGGTATACGGCGGCGGGGGCGAAGGAGGGCTCGGTGAGCAGGTCACCGGCGTGGTCCAGGTCGTCCACGAAGGCGACGGCGTGCGGGTTGCCCATGTTGACGTTGCGGGCGTCCCAGGCGCGGCCGCCCACGGTGACGGTGACGCCGTCGGCGGGGAGCAGGGCGCGTCCCATGGACACGGTGACGTCGCCGTTCTTGGCGACGTGGACCTTCTTGACCCCGCCCCGGGTGGCGACGGCGAGGTCGCCCGCCTCGACCAGGCCGGCGCGCTGGAGGTAGCGGGCGAAGACCCGTACCCCGTTGCCGCACATCTCGGCGACCGAGCCGTCGGAGTTGCGGTAGTCCATGAACCACTCGGCGTCCTCGGCCATCGCCTTCGCCTCCGGGTGCGCGGCGGAGCGCACGACGTGCAGCAGCCCGTCGCCGCCGATACCGGCGCGACGGTCGCAGAGCCGGGCGACGAGGGAGGCGGGCAGGTCGAGGGCGTTCGCCGGGTCGGGAACGATCACGAAGTCGTTCTCGGTGCCGTGGCCCTTGAGGAAGGCGATCTGCGAGGTGGTCACGGGACAACTGTACGAGGCTGTGCCGACAGCCGGAAAACGGTCCGGTGCGCGGACGGGGTCCGGGGGCGTTCCTCGGCCCCCTGGCTCCCGGCCGTCAGCGCAGCCGGGCCACGCGCCAGACGGCGAGTGCGACGAGCACGGCGCAGACGCCGGCGTAGAGCGCGATCACGCGCCAGTCCGGTCGCTGCGTCGAGCCCTTGGAGGGCAGACCGGGCCAGGCGTAGCCGACGCGGCGGGCGGCCATCACGGACCATCCGGCGGCGCAGCAGCTGATCAGGAGGCCCAGCATGGCGACGACCGCGCCGCCGTCGCCGAACTCGAAGGCCAGCGGGAAGGCGAACATCAGCGAGCCCACCGCGGCGAGTACGACGATGGGCGCGAGCTGCCAGATGCGCAGCCGGCGGGCGGGCCGCAGCTCGACCTCGACCTCGGGGGTCACGTCGAGTTCGTCGGGCCCGTCCGGGCTGAGGCTGTCCGCCTCACGCCCGGCGCCCGGTGCGCCGTGTTCCGGTGCGTCTTGTTCCGTGTCGCGAGGGCCGGCCTCCATCGCCACGCGCCCTCCCAACTCGGACTCCAGTCGATCGATGCTCGATGATGGCACGCCCGCGGTCGCCGAAATGACGGGCGGAGCGTCCCGATGCCATCACGTGATCAGGCTGTAACCGCTCGTTCGACCAACGCCAGCGCCTGGCTGGGGAGTTCCCCGCGGTGCTCCACGGCGCCACTGAGCCATTGGACGCGCGGGTCGCGGCGGAACCAGGAGTCCTGACGGCGCGCGAAGCGTTTGGTGGCGCGCACGGTCTCGGCGCGCGCCTGGTCCTCGGTGCACTCGCCGGCGAGCGCGGACAGCACCTGCTGGTAGCCGAGGGCGCGTGACGCGGTACGCCCTTCGCGCAGACCCTGCGCCTCCAGGGTGCGCACCTCGTCCACGAGGCCCGCCTCCCACATGCGGTCGACGCGCAGGGCGATGCGCTCGTCGAGTTCGGGGCGCTCCACGTCGACGCCGATCTGGACGGCGTCGTAGACCGCGTCGTCGCCGGGGAGGTTCGCGGTGAACGGCTTGCCGGTGATCTCGATGACCTCCAGGGCGCGGACGATGCGGCGGCCGTTGCTCGGGAGGATCGCACGGCCGGCCTCGGGGTCGGCGGCGGCGAGCCGGGCGTGCAGTGCACCGGAGCCGTGCTGGTCCAGCTCGGCCTCCAGCGCGGCCCGGACGCCGGGGTCCGTGCCGGGGAACTCCAGGGCGTCGATCGCGCCCTTCACGTACAGGCCGGAGCCGCCGACCAGGATCGGGGTGCGGCCCTCGGCGAGGAGCCGGTCGATCTCGGCCCGGGCGAGGCGCTGGTACTCGGCGACGCTGGCGGTCTCGGTGACGTCCCAGATGTCCAGCAGCCGGTGCGGTACGGCGGCGCGCTCGGCGAGCGTCAGCTTGGCGGTGCCGATGTCCATCCCCCGGTAGAGCTGCATGGAGTCCGCGTTGATCACTTCGCCGCCGAGCTGCTGGGCGAGGTACACCCCCAGGTCGGACTTTCCTGCTGCGGTGGGACCGACGACGGTGATGACCCGAGGTGCGGGAGCTGAGCTTGTCACCGGCTCAGTCTCCCTCAAACCTGCGCCGCGTATCCCGAATGAGGGAAGCCCGCGCGGGGAAGGTGACGCGACAGTGCGGACTTCCCCGTACAGTGGTTGTACATATGGGTTATTTCTCACAGTTTCCGAGCGGAGAAGGTGCCCGATGGGCTTCATGGACAATGTGAAGGCGAAGCTGGCCCCGGCGAAGGAGAAGGTCAGCGACCTCGCGCAGCAGCACGGGGACAAGATCGACCAGGGGCTTGAGAAGGCCGCCCGGACGGTGGACGAGAAGACCAAGGGCAAGTACAGCGACAAGATCGTGACGGGCCGGCAGAAGGCCAAGGACGCGGTGGACAAGCTGGCGAACAAGGACGGCGGCACACCTCCGCCGCCTCCGCCGGCAGCCTGAGGCGGAACGTATGGAGGGCCCCGGAGCGGCGATCGCTCCGGGGCCCTCCGTACGTCCGTCGGCCGTCAAGCCCAGGTGGCGACCAGGTAGCCGACGCCGTACGGCGCGTCCTCGTACAGCAGCCGCCCGGCCAGACCGGCTCCCTCGGCCGCGCCCGCCAGCACCTGCCAGGGCGCGCGCCCCGCGACCTTGAGCTCGGAGGCGAGTGCCTCGTCCAGCGCGGCCAGCGCCTCCGGGTCGGCGGCGCCCAGCGCCCGCGCGGCCTCCGCGTCGAAGGCTGCCGCGCGCTCGTCCAGATAGCCGGGGGCCTTCACCGTGCGGCAGGCGCTGCCGTCGCCCATCACCAGCAGGGCGACCCGGTCCGCCCGGCGGGCCAGCTCCCGCCCGCTCTCCGTGCAGCGCGCGGTCTCCAGCGGCTCGCCCACGCCCAGGCCCTCCACGGGGGCGTCGGCCCATCCCGTACGGGCCAGGAGCCAGGCGCCCACGGCGAGCGAGGGCGGGAGGGGGCGGGCGTCGCGCGTCCCCCGGTCCCGGCCGAGCCGAACCTCCAGGTCGACGCCGAACTCCCGGAAAGCCCCGACGGCGCCCTCGGGGTGGACGCCGCGTCCGGCGGGCCCGGACGGGCCGATCACCACGAGCAGGTCGGGCCGGGAGGCGGCGAGGACGCCCAGGGCGTCGGTGCACGCCGTCCTGGCGGCGTCCAGCTCGGGTGCGGCACCGGCGGCCACGTCGGGGACGAGCAGCGGCGGACAGGGGCAGACAGCGGCGGCGACAAGCATGGTCGGCAGCGTACTGCGCCCCCTCCCCCGGGCCGGCCGGGCGACCCGGTCAGCCGGCCCGGTCGACCCCTCCCCCGTATCTCAGTCGCAGCCGCAGCCAGGGGCCGCCGTCGCGGGCAGGGGCGCCGGGGCGCCGATGCCGGGCAGGCCGAGCATGACACCGGCCGGCGCGGCGGCCGGGGCGGCGTTCCGCTTCTCCCAGGCGTCGCCCGAGCGGGTCCGGCGCACGGCGACCGGGGTGCCCTCGGCGAGCAGGTGGTGCGGGGCGGCGTAGGTGATCTCGACCGTCACCACGTCGCCGGGGCGGACGTCCTGGTCCGGCTTGGTGAAGTGGACCAGGCGGTTGTCGGGGGCGCGGCCGGAGAGCCGGTGGGTGGCACCGTCCTTGCGGCCCTCGCCCTCGGCCACCATGACCTCCAGGGTGCGGCCGACCTGCTTCTTGTTCTCCTCCCAGGAGATGTCCTCCTGGAGGGCGGAGAGGCGCATGTAGCGCTCCTGGACGACCTCCTTGGGGATCTGGCCGTCCATGTCGGCGGCGGGGGTGCCGGGCCGCTTGGAGTACTGGAAGGTGAAGGCGTTCGCGAAGCGCGCCTCGCGGACCGCGTGCATCGTCTGCTCGAAGTCCTCCTCGGTCTCGCCGGGGAAGCCGACGATGATGTCGGTGGAGATCGCGGCGTCGGGCATCGCGGCCCGCACCTTCTCGATGATCCCGAGGAAGCGTTCCTGCCGGTAGGAGCGGCGCATCGCCTTGAGGACCTGGTCCGAACCGGACTGCATCGGCATGTGCAGCTGCGGCATCACGTTCGGCGTCTCGGCCATGGCGGCGATGACGTCGTCGGTGAAGTCGCGCGGGTGCGGCGAGGTGAAGCGGACGCGCTCCAGGCCCTCGATCTTCCCGCAGGCGCGCAGCAGCTTGGAGAACGCCTCGCGGTCACCGATGTCGGAGCCGTACGCGTTGACGTTCTGGCCGAGCAGGGTGATCTCGGAGACGCCCTCGGCGACCAGGGCCTCGATCTCGGCGAGGATGTCGCCGGTGCGGCGGTCCTTCTCCTTCCCGCGCAGGGCCGGGACGATGCAGAACGTGCAGGTGTTGTTGCAGCCCACGGAGATGGAGACCCACGCGGCGTAGGCGGACTCGCGGCGGGTGGGGAGCGTGGAGGGGAAGGCTTCCAGGGATTCGGCGATCTCGACCTGAGCCTCCTCCTGGACGCGGGCGCGCTCCAGCAGTACGGGCAGCTTGCCGATGTTGTGCGTGCCGAAGACGACGTCGACCCAGGGCGCCCGCTGGACGATGGTGTCGCGGTCCTTCTGGGCGAGGCAGCCGCCGACGGCGATCTGCATGCCGGGGCGCCTGGTCTTCATCGGGGCGAGCCGGCCGAGGTTGCCGTAGAGCTTGTTGTCGGCGTTCTCGCGGACCGCGCAGGTGTTGAAGACGACGACGTCGGCGTCACCGTCGGAGCCCTCGGGCGCGCGCACGTAGCCGGCGTCCTCCAGGAGCCCCGACAAGCGCTCGGAGTCGTGGACGTTCATCTGGCACCCGTAGGTGCGCACCTCATAGCTTTTTCTGACGTCCACTGCTTCGCTCCGGTTGCCGCTGCTCATGTGACAAGGGTAGGTGGTGTCCCGGCTCTCTCCGTCTCGGGCGGGTGATCCGACGGCGCCCCTGGCCACGGCCGGGAACGACCTGGCAGGATCGCCGCCATGCTCCCGGCCCTGTCCCGAATCGGCCGGCGTCGCTCCCTGCGGGCGGGCGCCGCCCTCGCCGTCGTGCTCGGGCTGCTGCTCTGGTGGCTGCTCCCGCTCGGCGACCCGGCACCCACCGGCACGCTGTCCTTCAGTACGGGGGTGCGCAGCGGCGTCTACCAGCGCTACGGGGAGCGGCTGAAGGGGGCCCTGGCCAAGGATCTGCCCAATGTGTCGATAAATCTCCAGACGAGCGAGGGTTCGCAGCAGAACCTGGCCAGGGTCGCGGCGGGCGAGGCGGACTTCACCATCGCCACCACCGATGCCGTCGCCACCTATCTGCGCGCCCGCAAGCCCGGCTACGAGCGGCTGCGCGGCTGCGTCCGGCTGTACGACGACTACATACAGCTGATCGTGAAGCGGGACTCGGACATCGACAGCGTGGCCGATCTGCGCGGCCGTACGGTCGCGGTGGGGCAGCCGGGGTCCGGGGTGAAGCTGGTCGCGGACCGGCTGATGACGGCCGCCGGTCTCGACCCGGTCCATGACGTGACGCCGTTGCCGGTGGGCATCGACACGATGCCGAAGCTCCTGGAGGAGGGCAAGCTCGACGCGTTCTTCTGGTCGGGCGGGCTGCCCACGACGGCGGTGACCGATCTGTCGGAGCGGTTCCCGATCCGGCTGGTCCCGCTGGAGGAGCCGCTGATCAAGCAGCTCCAGGCGGCGGGCGGTCCCACCCGCTATTACCGGTCGGCCGTGATGCCCGCCGACGCGTACCGCGACGCGCAGCAGGGCCAGGCCGTGCCCACGGTGGCGGTCGCCAACGTGCTGGTCACGACGGACCGCACGGGCGCGGCGATGACCGAGGCGTTCACGAGGACCGTGATCGACAGCCGGGACCGCATCGGGCGCGAGGTGCACGCGGCGCAGCTGGTGGACCTGCGGACGGCCATCTACACGGATCCGCTCCCGCTGCACGAAGGGGCGAAGCGCTACTACCGCTCGGTCAAGCCGTAGCGGCCGGGCCCCTCAGCCCTTGGGGTCGTGGCGCGGCACGGAGACCGTCACGCTGAGCCCGTACGGCTCCTCGCGCGCGTACGAGAGCGAGCCGCCGCCCGCCGCCAGGAGCGCCTGGGAGATGGAGAGGCCGAGGCCCGAGCCCTGGATGTTCTGGTGCTGGGAGCTCCGCCAGAAGCGGTCCCCGACCCGTTCCAGCTCCTGGTCGGTGAGGCCGGGCCCGCCGTCCGTGACGACCACCGTGACGTCCTGGCTGCCGGAGGCGACGGTGACGCGGACCTCCTCCCCGGCGGGCGTGAACTTGAGGGCGTTGTCGATGATGGCGTCGAGGGCACTGGACAGGGCGATGGGGTCGGCCCAGGCGGTGACGGCGGGCGGTCCTTCGGCTCGGAGCCGTACGCCCTTCCCCTCGGCCACCGGGCGCCAGGACGCGACCCGTTCGGCGGTGAGGGCGCCGATGTCGGTGAGCTGGAGGTCGCTCTCGGCGTGCTCGGCGAGCGCGAGGTCGAGGAGGTCGTCCAGGACCTGGCCGAGGCGGCGGCCCTCGGTGCGCACGGAGGCGATCTCCTCGTTGCCCTCCGGCAGTTCGAGGGCGAGCAGTTCGATGCGCAGGAGCAGGGCGGCCAGCGGGTTGCGCAGCTGGTGGGAGGCGTCGGCGACGAAGGCGCGCTGCTGTTCCAGCACGTCCTCGACGTTGTCGGCCATCTCGTTGAACGAGCGTGCCAGCCGCCTGAGTTCCGGGGGGCCACCGGATGCGGCGACCCGGGAGCGCATCCGGCCGCTGGCGATGTCGTGGGCCGCCGCGTCCAGGGTCTGGACGGGCAGCAGGACCCAGCCGGTGAGCCGGATCGCGGCGCCGACGGCGACCAGCATGGCGACCGCCTCGCCCGCCGCGATCAGCAGCCAGCCGCGGATCGTGTCGCCGCGCATCTGGCCCGTCGGCGAGTCGATGACGACGACGGCGATGACGTCGCCGTCGCGCACGACGGGCGAGGCGACGACGACACGGCCGTTCTGCCAGGGCCAGACCTGCGGCGGGTCGTGGCTGCGGCGGCCGAGCAGCGCCTCGTTGAACGCGGCTCGCCCCTCCCCCTCGACGGGCAGCCGCCAGGCGTCCGGTGCCTTCGCCATGGCGGAGTCGTCACGATAGAAGACGCCGGCGCGGATCCCGTACACCGAGTTGTACGTTTCCAGCTCGGTCTGGAGGGTACGGCGCCGTTCGTCGTAGCCGCGGGTGCGCTCGGTGATGAACTGGGCGAGGGCGGCGAAGCGCGCCGTGTCGTCGATGCGGTCGATCACGACGCGCTGCTGTTCTGCGGCGGCCACGCTGACGGCGAGCGGGAAGCCGAGGGCGAGCAGGACACTCGCCATCAGGATGATGAGCAGCGGGAGCAGCCGGGTACGCACCGGGGACGTACGCCTTTACGCGGACGGGGAGACGAGGCGGTAGCCGACCCCGCGCACCGTCTCGATCAGTGCGGGCAGCCGCAGCTTGGAGCGGAGCGAGGCGACGTGCACCTCCAACGTGCGGCCCGTTCCCTCCCAGCTGGTGCGCCACACCTCGCTGATGATCTGTTCGCGGCGGAAGACCACGCCGGGGCGCTGGGCGAGCAGCGCGAGCAGGTCGAACTCCTTGCGGGTGAGCTGCACTTCCGTGCCGTCCACGCTGACCCGGCGGGTGGGCAGCTCGATGCTGACGTGCCCGAGGCGCAGGGCCGCGACGGGCGTGGACACGGTGTCCTCGTTGCTCGCGTTGCGCCGGCTGACGGCGTGGATACGGGCCAGCAGCTCCCCGGTGTCGTACGGCTTGGTCACGTAGTCGTCGGCGCCGAGGTTGAGTCCGTGGATGCGGGAACGTACGTCGGCACGGGCGGTGACCATGATCACCGGCACGGAGCTGCGCTTGCGGATCTTGCCGCACACCTCGTAGCCGTCCTGGTCGGGAAGGCCGAGATCGAGGAGGACGACACCGAAGGGCTCGGTGTCGGTCGGCAGGAGCGCCTGCAGGGCCTCGTCGCCGCTGCGGGCGTGGACCACCTGGAAGCCGTGCCGGGCGAGGATCGCGGACAGGGCGGCGGCGACATGGTTGTCGTCCTCGACGAGCAGCAGTCTCATGGCCCCCCTCTGGCAGCGGCGTGTGTCGGCGGTCGGTCCGTACGGTCGCGTACGCCCCCGGTCACTTCCCCGTTCCGGGGTGTTTCACGTAGGGGTGTACCAGGGAATCCACGCCGATGTGCGGTGGACAGTCAAGGGCCTTCGCTGTGTATCCGGGTATCCGTTATGCACCCGGTACGGCCGGTACGACCGGCGTGACGTCCCGTTCACGCGGAGTGTCCGGTTGCGGCCGGATCGTTATGCTCAATTTCCGCTCAGATGTAATGACGTTCGTAGCACTGCGTCACTAGGGTCCTTCCCAACCGAGGAGGACGGAGCAAGAAGCCGATGAGCGGAGTTTCAGTGACCAAGGGCGCCGAGGACGCTGCACCCGCGCCCGCCGGCGATCTGGTTGTGCTGAGCAACGTCAACAAGCACTTCGGCGCGCTGCATGTGCTCCAGGACATCGACCTGACGATCGCCCGCGGCGAGGTCGTGGTCGTCATCGGGCCGTCCGGGTCCGGTAAGTCCACGCTGTGCCGCACGATCAACCGCTTGGAGACGATCGACTCGGGCGCGATCACGATCGACGGGAAGCCGCTGCCCGCGGAGGGCAAGGAGCTGGCGCGACTGCGTGCCGACGTCGGCATGGTCTTCCAGTCGTTCAACCTCTTCGCCCACAAGACGGTCCTGGAAAACGTGATGCTCGGCCAGCTGAAGGTCCGCAAGACGGACAAGAAGGCGGCCGAGGACAAGGCGCGTTCGCTGCTCGACCGGGTGGGCGTCGGAACCCAGGCCGACAAGTACCCCTCCCAGCTGTCCGGCGGCCAGCAGCAGCGCGTCGCGATCGCCCGGGCCCTGGCGATGGACCCGAAGGTCATGCTCTTCGACGAGCCGACCTCGGCCCTCGACCCGGAGATGATCAACGAGGTGCTTGAGGTCATGCAGCAGCTCGCCCGCGAGGGCATGACGATGGTCGTCGTCACCCACGAGATGGGCTTCGCGCGCTCCGCGGCGAACCGGGTCGTCTTCATGGCGGACGGGAAGATCGTCGAAGAGGCCACGCCCGACCAGTTCTTCAGCAACCCGCGCAGTGACCGTGCCAAGGACTTCCTGTCGAAGATCCTTCACCACTGATGGAGCCTTCAGCACCGGTATCCGTATCTGCTGATCACTCGCATCACGTCAATTCTAGGGAATCTCACCATGCAGCTTCGTAAGGTCACCGCCGCCTCGGCCGCCGTGCTCGCCCTCGCCCTCACCGCTACCGCCTGTGGTTCCGACGACAAGGACGACTCGGCCGGTTCGGGTGGCGGCAAGAAGATCACCATCGGCATCAAGATCGACCAGCCGGGTATCGGCCTCAAGACGCCGGACGGCAAGTTCACCGGCTTCGACGTCGACGTCGCCACGTACGTCGCCAAGGAACTCGGCTACGACGCCAAGAACATCGAGTTCAAGGAGACGAAGAGCGCCGACCGCGAGACGGCCATCTCGCGCGGTGACGTGAAGTTCATCGTCGCCTCCTACTCGATCAACGACGAGCGTCTGCAGAAGGTCGACTTCGCCGGTCCGTACCTCCTCGCCCACCAGGACATCCTGGTCCGCGCGGACGACGCCTCGATCAAGAAGCCCGAGGACCTGAACAACAAGAAGCTCTGCTCGGTCACCGGCTCGACCTCGGCGCAGAACGTCAAGGACAAGCTGGCCCCGAAGGCGCAGCTGCAGGAATACGGCGGCTACTCGGAGTGCCTGACCGGCCTCGAGAACAAGGCCGTCGACGCGCTGACCACGGACGACAGCATCCTCGCCGGCTACGCCTCGCAGGACGTCAACAAGGGCAAGTTCAAGCTGGCCGGCTTCAAGATGACCAACGAGAACTACGGCATCGGCCTGAAGAAGGGCGACGCCGATCTCAAGAAGAAGATCAACGACGCGCTGACCAAGATGGTCAAGGACGGTTCGTGGGACAAGGCGGTCGAGGCCAACTTCGGTCCGGCCGGCTACAAGAACGAGCCCGCCCCGAAGATCGGCAACGTCGTCAAGTGAAGCAGGGTTGACCGGGTGCGCCGCCGCTGAACGGCGGCGCGCCGCGCCCTCCTACACGCGGAAGCACGGGAGATCGTGTTCGACTTTCTTGATGGTTATGACCTGTTGGGGGCCTTCTGGGTCACGGTGAAGCTCACCGTGTTCTCCGCCCTCGGCTCCCTCATATGGGGAACGCTGCTGGCCGGCATGAGGGTCAGCCCGGTCCCCCTGATGCGCGGTTTCGCTACCGCCTACGTGAATGTGGTCCGGAACATTCCGCTGACCGTGATCATCGTCTTCGCCTCGCTGGGCCTCTTCCAGACCCTCCAGATCACGCTGGGGGGCGGAGGCGACTTCAAGGTCATCAACTTCCGCCTCGCGGTGCTCGCCTTCACCGCCTACACCGCGTCGTTCGTGTGCGAGGCCCTCCGCTCGGGCATCAACACGGTGCCCGTCGGCCAGGCCGAGGCGGCGCGTGCACTCGGGCTCAGCTTCACCCAGGTACTCAGGCTGATCGTGCTCCCGCAGGCTTTCCGGTCGGTGGTCAACCCGCTGTCCAACGTGCTCATCGCACTGACGAAGAACACCACCGTCGCAGCGGCGATCGGGGTCGCGGAAGCCTCGTACCTCATGAAGGAAATGATCGAGAACGAAGCCCAGTTGCTGCTGATCGCGGGTGTGTTCATCCTCGGCTTCATCGTCCTGACCCTCCCGACCGGTCTCATCCTCGGATGGGTGGCCAAGAAGGTGGCGGTGAAGCGATGAGTTCCGTCCTCTACGACGCGCAGGGACCCCGCGCCAAGCGGCGCAACATCCTGTACACCGTCGTCTTCGTACTGGCCGCCGCAGCGGTGGTGTGGTGGGTGTACAACGGCCTCGCCGACAAGCACCAGCTCGACTGGGTCAAGTGGAAGCCGTTCTTCGCCGGCACCCAGGCCTGGGAGACCTACATCTGGCCGGGCTTCCAGAACACGATCAAGGCGGCGTTCTTCGCGCTGCTCATCGCGTTGCCGCTGGGCGCGCTCTTCGGGATCGGCCGGCTCTCGGACCACCGCTGGGTGCGTGTTCCGGGCGGGGTGGTCGTGGAGTTCTTCCGCGCCATTCCCGTACTGCTCCTGATGATCATCGCCAACGCGATGTACTCCGAGTACGCCGACCTCGAACCGGACACGCGTCTGCTGTACGCCGTCGTGACGGGTCTGGTGCTCTACAACGCCTCGGTCCTCGCCGAGATCGTGCGAGCCGGCATCCTGACGCTCCCCCGCGGGCAGACGGACGCGGCCAAGGCGATCGGCATGCGCAAGGGCCAGACGATGGTCTTCGTGCTGCTCCCGCAGGCGGTCACCGCGATGCTGCCGGCCATCGTCAGCCAGCTCGTGGTGATCGTGAAGGACACCGCTCTCGGCGGCGCGGTACTGAGCTACCCGGAGCTGCTGGCCTCGGTGCGGCCGATGTCCGCGAACTACGGGGCGAACACCATCGCGTGCTTCACGATCGTCGCGGTGGTCTACCTGGCGCTCAACTTCGCCCTGACATCCTTCGCGAGCTGGCTGGAGCGGTGGCTCCGGCGCGGCAAGAAGAGCACGGGCGCGGTCGTGGGCACCGGACCGGGGGGCGAACTGGAGACGATCGGTGCGCCGTCGCTCAACGTGGACGACGGACGCGCCGTCTGACGGCTCGTCGTAACGACGCCCGCGAGGGGCGGTGGCACACCTGCCACCGCCCCTCGCCGCGTTCCGGCGTCGCTTGACGCAAGCACCGGCAGTAGGTTGCATACGTTCTGTGATCGCGCACCGAGTCCCCGACGCCGCAGCACCCCCTTCGACGCCCGCGCACCTTCCGTTCCGTTCCACCGGACCGTTCCGTTCCGCCGCGCTTCCGACGGGGGACGCACCGTGGACCCGGTGATCGTCGTCGGTGCCGGGCCGGTCGGTCTGGCGCTCTCGCTCGCCCTCGCCGCGCAGGGCGTGCCGTCCGTGCTGCTCGACGAGGACCCCGACAACGACGAGACGCGCCCCGCCCGTACGGTCGTGCTGCGCGAGGACACCGCGGCCTTCCTGGAGCGGCTGGGCTGCAAGGCACTACGGGACGAGGGACTGCGCTGGTCCGGCTGGCGATCGGTACGGCGCAGGCAGCTGGTGCGCGAGCTGCCGCTCGGCGACGACCCGGTCCCGGGCGACGACGTGCCCGCCGCCCCCGTCCACGTACCGCAGCACGCGCTCGTCCGGGGCCTGCGGGACGCGGTGGCCGCGCAGGAGCTGGTGCAGACCGCCGGGCCCAGCCGGATCGACACCCTGGAGCAGGACCCGGCCGGGGTCACCGTGCACACCAGGGAGCCCGGATCGACCTGGTGGCGAGGGAGCTACCTGGTCGGCTGCGACGGCGCCCGGTCCACCGTGCGCAAACTCCTCGACATCCGGTTTCCCGGACGTACGGCGGTGGAACGGCACGCCGTGGCCGCGCTGCGCGCCGAGCTGCCCCGGCCCGGTGAGGCCGTGCTGCACCGGTCGCCGCCCTGGCGCACCGGTGGCGCCGAGGTCACCGCCAGGCCCCTGCCCGACGACGTGTGGCGGCTGGACTGGCTCCTGCCCGCGCGCGGCGAACTGGTCACGCCGGACGCGCTCGTCACCCGGGTCCGGGACACCCTGGCCGGCTGGTGCGGCGAGACACCTCCGTACGAGCTGTTGGACACCGGGGTCTACACGCTGCACCACCGGCTGGCCCGACGGTGGCGGGTGAAGCGTTCCTTCCTGGCCGGGGACGCCGCCCATCTGCTCGGCGCCCTCGGTACCCAAGGGCTCGACGAAGGGCTGCGGGACGCGGAGAACCTGGCCTGGAAGCTGGCTCTGGCCTGGCACCACGGGGCGTCCGACGCGCTCCTCGACAGCTACCAGGCCGAGCGCCGGGCCGCCGTCGCCGCACGGCTGCGCGCCGCCGACCAGTCGCTGCCGATACTGCGGGGCGGCGGAGGTCTGCGGACGCTCGTACCGGGCAGCGCACGGGGGCACGACACCCTGCTCATGGACGGGCATCTGGGCTGCGGCCCTCTCGGTGCGCCCCCTTCCTACGCGCTGTCCCCCCTTGCGCCCGCGCGCGGCGAGGCGCACACCTCGGTGGGCACGCCCCCCGGTGCGCCAGTGGCCGACGTACGGGTCACGGCGCCGGACGGCACCCCGGTGCGGCTGCGGGAGCGGCTGGGGCAGGGGCAGCTGCTCGTGGTGCTGGTGGCGCCCGGAACCGGAGTATGGGACCGGCGCCACTGGATGCGCGCCGGAGTGATGCCCCGGCTGGTGGAGGCCGTCGCGGCGCTGCCGGTGAAGGCCGAACTGCTGGTGGCCGAGAGCTATCCGGGGGCCTCCGCGCACACGGTCCTGCTGGTCAGGCCGGACGGACATCTCGTGGAGGCGTTCGGCGGGGTGCGTCCGGCCGAGCTGTTCGCGGCGGCGGACGCGGCGCGCGGCGGCGCGGCCCGGACGTCGGTGCGTGCCGACAGGACCGCGGACGTCAATTGACCCTCGCGGGCGTGCGTGGTCTACTCCCGGTCATGACCGACACCGATGTGCGCCTGTGGCGGAGGGTCCATATGGACCTGCTCCGCTATGCGGGCTGCGTGTGTCGCCCGTCCTGCTGAATCGCCTTCACCTGCCCTCGCCGTGCGCTGTGCCGCGCGGCGGGGCGTCCGCGCGAACTCTCAGGACGGTCTCCGTGTCTGCCTCACCCTTCCCCACCGCACCCGTGCCCACGCACACGTCCGCGCCGGCCCCGACCGCCGCGGAACTGCTCGACTTCGTCCGCCGCACCGCCGAGGACACCGCACTCATCGCCTCCCTTCCCCTCGACCCCGGGGGCCGGACCTGGATCCGGCTCGACGGTCCCGGTGGCAGCGAGGCATGGCTGATCGGCTGGCCGCCCGGTACCGGTACCGGCTGGCACGATCACGCCGACTCGGTCGGCGCCTTCCTCACCGCGGCCGGCACGCTCAGGGAGCACTCGCTGGCCGCCCGGCTGCCGACCGACGGCTGGAAGACCCTGGAACTGGCCGAGGACATCGACCGCACCCGGGAGCTGACCCCCGGCCGGGGCAGGGCCTTCGGCCGGCATCACGTCCACGAGGTGCTGAACGAGTCCCCCACGGAGCACGCCGTCTCCGTGCACGCGTACTACCCGCCGCTGCCGCGCATCCGCCGCTACAGCCGCACCGGCGCGGTGCTGCGCCTGGAGCAGACCGAAGGACCGGAGGACTGGCAGTGAGCGACGAGCCCATCGGCATCGACGAGTTGCTGGAGCGGGTCAGGTCCGGTTACGAACGGCTCGGCCCGCAGGAGGCGTCCACGGCGGCCGCCGGGGGCGCCCTGCTGGTGGACATCCGCTACGCGGAGCTGCGCGAGCGGGACGGGCTCATCCCGGGGGCCCTGGTCATCGAACGCAACGAGCTGGAATGGCGGCTCGACCCGCGGGGAAGCCACCGGGTACCGGAGGCGGTGGACCACGGTCTGCGGGTGGTGGTGATCTGCAACGAGGGTTACGCGTCGAGCCTGGCGGCCGAGTCGCTGCACCGGCTCGGCCTGTACCGGGCGACGGACCTGGTGGGCGGCTTCCAGGCGTGGCGCGCGGCAGGGCTTCCGGTCGAGACGTGAGACGAGGGGGCGGCCCGCCCGGGCCGCCCCCTCATGTCCCCCTCGTCACCGGCCCGCGGCCACCTCCACCGGGCGGGTCCGCAGCGCGAACCGGCCGGGCAGTGCCGTCGCGGCCAGGGCGAGCAGCCCGGCGACGCCGACCACGGTCCCGTACACCAGGGGCAGCACACCGGGCGCCGCGCTCCCCGTCATGCCGACGCTGAACGCGGTCAGTACGGCGAGCGCGATACCGGTACCGAGGGCCGCGGAGATCACCAGGACCGACAGGGTCTCGGTGCGGAGCATCCGCAGCACCTGACGGCGTGTGGCGCCCGCGAGGCGCAGCAGGGCGAACTCCCTGAAGCGTTCCGACACCGACATGGCCAGCGTGTTGACGACGGCGATGGCGGTGAAGGCGAGCACCAGGCCCATGGCGAGGAGGTTGACCTCGGCGTTCTCCTGCCCCCGGTCGGCCTGGAGCCGGTCGGCGACCGCCGGAGTGACGACCTCGACGCCGGGGAACTTCTGCACGGCGTCGGCCAGTTCGTCCCCAGGGGCGTTCCCGGCCACCAGGACCGTCGCGGCGAGCGGGTTGTCCATGTGCCGTGCGACCAGGTCGTGCGGCAGCGTGAGGTCCCCGAAGCCGAGGCCCCGCCGGTAGACGGCGGCGACGGTGAGGGTGGTGGGGGTGCCGTCCCCGAGGTGCAGGGCGAGTTCGCTGCCGACGTGCAGCCCGAGCCGGTCGGCGGCGAGTTCACTGATCGCGGCGGCCCGCCCGTCTGCGGCGAACTTCGCGAGGGAACCGCTCGTCACGCCCGGGTCCCAGGTGCGGGTGAGCCCCTGGCCGGTGACGCCCTGTGCGGCGTACTTCTCCAGGCCCACCCGCACGGTGGTCCGTACGACCTCCGTGGCGGCGGTGACGCCGGGCGTCGCACGGACCGCCTCGGTGGCCGCCGACGGCACGCCGGGTCCCTGCGCGCCGAGCACCCAGGTGGCGCGGGTGCCCTCCCTGGCCTGGGCGCGGGCTGCGTCGCCGACGGTCGGCTGGAGGAAGAGGACCGTGCAGGTCATGCCGATGAGCAGGGTGAGCGGGGTGACGACGGAGGCCATCCGGGTGGAGTTTCCCCGGACGTTGGCGGTGGCCAGGGTGCTCATCGGACCCGTCCGCCGGAGCACGCCGGCCGTCAGGAAGGCGGCGGCCCGCACGAGGAGGGGCCCCAGCAGCGAGACCGCCGTGGCCAGCACCACCACGGCCAGGAAGGTCACGGGGGTCGAGGCGGCCTCGGTTCGCAGCACGCTCAGGACACCCACCAGCGTGCCGCCGCCGGCGAGCAGGAGCAGCCCCACGAGGACGCGCATCCGGGCCGGGCGGCGGCGCTCGACCGCGGACTCGGCCATCGCCTCGGCCGGACGCAGCCCGGCGATCCGGCGGCCGGAGATCCGGGCGGCCGCCCAGGCGCCGAACAGGGTGACGGCGACGGCCGCGCAGGCGGGGAGGGCTCCGGCCGTGCGTTCCAGAGTCGGCGGGATCACGCCCATACCGGTGAACCGGGCGTGCAGCCAGGCGGCGAGCGGCAGTCCGGCGAGGGCGCCCAGGACCCCGGCGAAGGCTCCGACGACCAGGGCCTCCCGGCCGAGCAGCCGGCGGACCTGACGCGAGGTGGCGGCGATGGTACGGAGCAGGGCCAGCTCGCGGTGGCGCTGCTGGATGGAGAGGGCGAACGTCCCGACCGCGACGAGCACCGAGACCAGCAGCGAGGTGCCGCCCATGGCCCCGCCCATCGAGACCAGCTTGACGCGGGCCCCCGCCGCGTCGAGGAATTCGACCGGTCCGCGGCCGTCACCCGTCGCCACCTGGGCGGTGGTGCCCTTGAGGGCGGCCGTGACCTGCTCCTTGAGCGTGCCCGTGTCGGTCCCGGGCTCGGGGAGGACGCCGATCGCGCTGACCCGGCCGGCGCGGTCCGCGAGCCGCTGGGCCTCCGCGTCGGAGAAGAAAAGCGAGCGCTGCTGCCGGAGTTCGCCCCTGTCCCGGGGCGTGGCAATGCCGCTGATGCGGTACGTGCGCGGGGCGCGGGTCGACTGCACGGTGACCCGGTCACCGGTCGCGAGGCCCGCCCGTACGGCGAGGGTCCGGTCGATCACCACGTCGTCGGCGGACGCCGGGGCGCGGCCGGCGGTCAGCGCGAAGGGGGTCAGCGGGGCGGACGACCAGGCGTGCCCGCGGAAGGGGACGTCGTCGTCCGCTGCGTGGGCGGGGAGCCCGAGCGGCTGGGCGAGGAAGGTCAGTTCGGGGACGACCGTGCGGACACCCGGCAGATGGCGCAGCCGGTCCGCGGTGGCGGCGGGCAGCCAGGCACGTTCGGCGACGGGCTTCGCCTTGTGCTTGATCTTCGTCTTGCCGTTGCCCTTGTGCTTGACGGTCGTGCGGTGGACGTTCTGGTCGGCGGAGACGATCAGTGGCGTGGCCGCGTACCGCTCGGTGGCGATCCGGCCGCGCAGGCCTGTCTCCAGCAGGGTGCCGCAGGCGGTGACGAGCGCCGCGGCACACATGAGGGCGAGGAACGCCCCGAGGAATCCCGCCTTGCGGTGCCGGATCGTCCGCAGGGCATAGCGCAGCATCATGAGGCGTCCATCTCTGATCGTCCGGGGTCCGGGAAGGCGAGCAGGCGGGTGTGGACCGTCCGGGCACCCGGTGCGGTGTCGGCGCCGGGGCGCCGGTAGCGGTTCATCAGGGCGATGTACTCCTCGAAGAACGCGCGGAGTTCGGGGAGGGTGAGGCTCAACGCGCCCCGCGAGTAGGCGAAGGCGTCGGCCCACTCGTCCGGCGCCGCGTCGGCGCTCTCGCGCTGGAGCCGTTCGAAGAGGGCGAGGTCGGCGGCGTACGCGTGCCGGTTCAGCTCGTCGATGACGAGGCGCAGTTCGGGCGTGCGGCGGGACGGCGGCGGGAAGCGCCGGTCCCCGGGGACGGCCCGCCACCACCTGCCGCGACGCCCGTCCGGCTCCTGCGGCTCGGTGTCCGCCACGAAGCCGTAGCGGGCCAGTTCACGCAGGTGATAGCTGGTTGCCCCGGTGTTCAGCCCCAGCGCCCGGGCGAGGATCGCGGAGGTCGCGGGGCCGTGCAGACCGAGGTGCTGAAGAATCTGCTGACGTCGCGGCTGGGCAAGCGCTTTGAGCGCTGCCAACTCCGTGATCTCGGTACCACCGGGGTTCTTTGGCATGCGTCACACACTGCTCTGTGCACAGATACCTGTGCACTGGAGCATCCCGGCGTCTCCGTAGGGGGGTTGTCCCCCGGAAGGGGGCGGGGTGGGTACGGCTGCGTGGGCGCGCTTCCGCGCGGGGCGAGGGGAAGTTCCCCGCCGGACGGGGGCCGCGCGCCCGGCCGCGCGGGCGAGGACGGGGGACGTGCGCCCCGCCGCACGGGCGAGGCGACGTGAAGCTCACCGTCGGAGGCGGGCCGAGCGCTGGGCCGGCGCCCGTCGCACGCGGAGGTCGGCTGACCGCGGGGCACGGCACCGACCGACGGAACCCCGCGCGGTGCGCGGGTACGAAACGCAGCCGCCCGTACGGGCCGACTGAGCCGGGTAGCGGCTCACCGCCGGGTCCTGCCCGGTCCGGGCGCAGCGCCTCTGCAGCCGCGCCGATCCGGGCCGGCTGCCTGCCGGACCCGGATGGGCACGGCACGGCACGGCTCGCGGCGAGGGCGGTGCGCCGCCAAGCCCGGCCTGAGGCCGCACCGGAAGCGCGGGCGCAGGCGCGATACGGGGCATCGGTGCAGCCGTGCCCACGCCGACGGCTCACCGCTCATCCCGCGAGGGCCGGGCGCGCAGCGGTGCGGCGCAGATCGCGGCATCAGCCGCACCGGGTGCGGGAACCTGCGGGCACCGGCGCCTCAGCAACCCCGCGTGCGGTGCCGTTCGCCACCGGAATGCCGCGTGACACACCCGTATGGCGTCGCTCAGGTGGAGCGGTCCGGAGGGCGGGCGGACATTCGCCTCACGGCGGGCGCGGCCGTTCCGGCCCGGCCCGCTCGCCGGAACGCCATCAGGGGAGCCGGTACGCCGCTACGACGGGGAGCACGCACCGATGCCGACCACCGCCCTCACCCCCGACGAACTCGACGCCCAGGCCGCGCGCCTCCATGACACGGACGCCTGGCGGCAAATCGTCACCGGCTGGGACCTGACCGCGCCGGCCGAGCCGGTCCCCGCTGCCGACTGGCGCACCCTGCTCTCCGTGCCGGTGGACCGGCTGATCGCCGACACCGTCCGGGCGCTGCCCCCCGCCGCACCGCGCGAGCGTCCGCTCCCCGGGCGCATCGGCGCGATCCTGCCCGACCGGCTCCACGCGTGGCGGCGCGTCGGGCGGCCCGATGTGCGGCCGTCCGTCCATCTCGCCCACGCCCGGCTGGTCCTGACCGAGTGGGGCTGGCAGAACACCCCGTACCGGCTGCGCAACATCCGGGGCGCCCGCTGCGTCTGCGGCGCCATGCTCACCGCGCACCGCCTGGGCTACGGCTCCGCCGAGACGGTCGACCGGGCCGGGGCCTGGATGATCGCGGAGCTGCGCTTCCGGGGCTGGACCGGGCTGATCGGCCCCTGGAACCGCTACCCGGGGCGTACCGCCGCGGACGCCCTCGCACTGATCGACGCCACCATCAGCCGCGCGGCCCGCGCGGGCCAGTAGCGGCCGCCGGCTCAGAAGGGCTCGTCCAGCCCCTCCGTGTCCTCCCCCTCTTCCTCCAGCGCCCGGCGCACCACGCGCAGGGCCATCCCCTCGCCGTACCCCTTGCGGGCGAGCATGCCCGCGAGGCGGCGCAGGCGTTTGTCGCGGTCCAGTCCACGGGTGGACCGGAGCTTGCGGGCGACGAGCTCCCGCGCGGTCTCCTCCTCCTGCTCGGAGTCGAGCTGCCCGACGGCTTCGTCGATCACGACGGCGTCCACGCCCTTGGTCCGCAGCTCACGGACCAGCGCCCGGCGGGCGAGCCCCCGGCCGTGGTGCCGTGACTCCACCCAGGCGTCGGCGAATGCGGCGTCATCGATCAGCCCGACGTCCTCGAAGCGGGACAGCACCTCTTCGGCCGCCTCGTCCGGGATCTCTCGCTTGCGGAGGGCGTCCGCGAGCTGCTTGCGGGTGCGCGGTGTGCCGGTGAGCAGGCGCAGACAGATGTTGCGGGCCTGCTCGACCGGGTCGCGCGGTTCCCCCTTCTCGGCCCTCGACGAGGAGGGGGAACCGCTGTCACTGGACCGGGAGCGGGAACGGCGTCCCGCTCCCTCACCGGATCCGGAGGCCACGCCGGGGTCGGCGGCGCCGGCCGGCCACTCAGTACGACGCGTCACGGATCAGCTCTTGGCCGCGGCCGCCTTGGCCGGCTTGGTCTTGCCGGCCGCCGTCGCCGGCTTCGCCGCGGCGTCGGCCGGAGCCGCCGCGCCCGCCGCGTCCGCCCCCGTCTCGGCGGCGGCGTCCTCGGGCCGGACCCCGACGCCCAGCTTCACCAGGATCTTCTTCTCGATCTCGTTGGCGAGGTCGGGATTGTCCTTGAGGAAGTTGCGCGCGTTCTCCTTGCCCTGGCCGAGCTGGTCGCCCTCGTACGTGTACCAGGCGCCGGCCTTGCGGACGAAGCCGTGCTCCACGCCCATGTCGATCAGGCCGCCCTCGCGGCTGATGCCCTGGCCGTAGAGGATGTCGAACTCGGCCTGCTTGAAGGGCGGCGCGACCTTGTTCTTGACGATCTTGACGCGGGTGCGGTTGCCGACCGCGTCGGTGCCGTCCTTGAGCGTCTCGATCCGACGGATGTCGAGGCGCACCGAGGCGTAGAACTTGAGCGCCCGGCCACCGGTGGTGGTCTCCGGCGAGCCGAACATCACACCGATCTTCTCGCGGAGCTGGTTGATGAAGATCGCGGTGGTCTTGGACTGGTTGAGCGCGCTGGTGATCTTCCGGAGCGCCTGGCTCATCAGGCGGGCCTGGAGACCCACGTGCGAGTCACCCATCTCGCCCTCGATCTCCGCGCGCGGCACCAGGGCCGCGACGGAGTCGATGACGATGAGGTCGAGGGCGCCCGAGCGGACCAGCATGTCCACGATCTCGAGGGCCTGCTCACCGTTGTCCGGCTGGGACAGGATGAGGCTGTCGATGTCGACGCCGAGCTTCTTCGCGTACTCGGGGTCGAGGGCGTGCTCCGCGTCGATGAAGGCCACCGAACCGCCGAGCTTCTGCGCGTTCGCCACGGCGTGCAGCGTCAGCGTCGTCTTACCGGAGGACTCCGGTCCGTACACCTCCACCACACGGCCGCGCGGCAGACCTCCGACGCCGAGCGCGACGTCGAGCGCGGTGGACCCGGTGGGAATCACCTCGATGGGCTCGTTCGGCCGCTCGCCGAGGCGCATCACCGCGCCCTTGCCGAATTGCCGTTCAATCTGTGCGAGTGCGGCGTCCAGCGCCTTCTCGCGGTCGGTTCCTGCCATGGGTTCCACCCGATTTGCTTGAGTCGATCGCTTCACGTCAAAGACGCTAACCCCTGCCACTGACAATGGGCCTCGACGTCCTCCCGGCCTGTGGACAACTCCACGGTCGGGCCCGGGAAAACCCGGCCGGAATCCCATGAGAATGGATGTTCGATTTTAGTGTCAAGCGCACCACGCCGCCCCTCCACGGCCGGGCCGGAGGGCCGGTCCGGTCGCCGTACCGGTCCATGCGGTCGCGCCTCCCGGGACCGCAGGCGACGCTGCCGCCGGTAGCCGAAGAGCGCGAATCAGGTGCCGGTCGGCCCTGAAGGCCCCTCCGGCCCGCCGCCGTCCGCCTCGCCGTCGCCCTCCCGGCCGTCCTCGCCCGCCAGGGCGGCACGCATCCGTCTCAGGCGCGTCCACAGAGGCTCGCCCCGCACGCCCGGTCGGCTGCCGTGGACGCGCGGGTCGTCCGTGACGTCGTAGCGCTTCACGTACGCACCGAGGAACGCCTGGAGCGTGGCCACGGCCGGGATGGCGATCAGCGCGCCGACGGCGCCCATGAGCGCCGTGCCCGCGATGACCGAGCCGAAGGCCACGGCGGGGTGGATGTCCACCGTCTTCGCCGTGAGTTTGGGCTGGAGCATGTAGTTCTCGAACTGCTGGTACACCACGACGAAGCCGAGGACCCACAGCGCGTACCAGGGATCGACGGTGAAGGCGATCAGCATCGGCAGGGCGCCCGCGAGGTACGTGCCGATCGTGGGGATGAACTGCGAGACGAGGCCGACCCAGACCGCGAGCGCCGGCGCGTACGGCACATCGAGGGCGGCCAGCAGGATGTAGTGCGCGACGCCGGAGATGAGCGCCATCAGGCCGCGCGAGTAGAGGTAGCCGCCGGTCTTGTCGACGGCGATCTCCCAGGCCCGCAGCACCTCCGCCTGGCGGGCGGGGGGCAGCACGGAGCACAGCCCGCGGCGCAGCCGGGGGCCGTCCGCGGCGAAGTAGAAGGAGAACAGGAAGATCGTCAGCAGCCGGAAGAGGCCGCCGAGGACGGTCGCCGAGACGTCGAGCACGCCGGTCGCGCTGTTCTGCACGTACTTCTGCAGCCAGTCGGAGTGCAGCAGGCTGTCCTGGACCTCGACACGGGAGAGTTCCGTGTGGAAGGTCTGGTTGACCCAGTTGATCACCGAGTCGAGGTACTTCGGGAAGTCCTCCACCATGTCGACGATCTGGCCCGCGAGCATCGAACCGAGCAGGACGACGAAGCCGGCCCCGGCGATCATCACGAGGAGGAAGACGAGGAAGGTGGCGAGGCCCCGGCGCATGCCGCGGGCGGACATCCGGCTCACGGCGGGTTCGATGGCGAGCGCCAGGAAGAAGGCGATCAGCACGTTGATCAGCAGGCCGATGAGCTGGTGAAAAGCCCAGCTGCCGAGCCGGAAGCAGGCGTAGAGCGCGAGGGCGAGGACCATGGCACGCGGCAGCCAGGCGGGCATGCGGGCGGGTCCGGCGCCGGACGGCGGGGCCGGTGGCGCGGCCGGTGGTACGGGCGGCGTGCGCGGCGGCTGGATCTGAGCGGTCTCGTCTGTGGGGGCCACGGAGCAAGTCTCGCCTATGTGGGTGACAATCCCTCGCGCACCCTGGAAGGCGGCCTTACCGCCCCCGGCGTCAGCGCCGGTCGGCGGGGATGTCCATCGCGGCGCACACCCCGCGCCAGACGTCCTTCGCCTCCCAGCCGGCCGCCAGCGCCTCATGGACCGTACGCCCGCCCAGCTCGGCCATCACATGGTCGCGTGCGAAGGAGTCCGCGTAGGCCGCGCCGAAGTGGTCCGCCATCCGTTCCCAGAAAATCGTCAACCGCATGCCCTCAGTATCCCGCTCCTGAGAGTGCAGCCGGGCCGCATCCGCCCTGCTCGGGGGCCCGAAGCCCTACGGTCGGTCCATGGCTGCAACTGGAACAAATCCCCTCGACCGGGCCGAACAGTTCATCTGGCTCACGGCCCGTGTACTCGAACAGCGACGGTTCGCCCATCAATACCTGGAGGGAGGCGCGGACGCGGTGGAGACGGCCCTCACCGCGTATGCCAATGAGGACGGCGGTTACGGCCACGCGCTCGAACCGGATCTGCGGGGCCCCGTCAGTCAGCCCCTGCACACCGCCCACGCGCTGAGCGTCCTGGACTCCATCGGCCGGTGCGGCGGGCTGCGGGTGGAGCGGATCTGCCGTTATCTGACGGAGGTGTCCACCAAGGAGGGCGCCCTGCCCGCGCTGCTGCCCTCCCAGCGCGACTATCCGGCGGCGCCCTTCATCCCGATCGTGGACGACCCGCCGGCCGAGTTGCTGGCCACCGGCCCCGTCGTCGGGCTGCTGCACCGCAATGAGGTGTGGCACGCCTGGCTCTTCCGGGCGACCGACTTCTGCTGGGCGGCCGTGGAGGCCCTGGAGGTGTCGCATCCGTACGAGATCGAGGCGGCCGTCGCCTTTCTCGACGGGGTGCCGGACCAGCCCCGGGCGGAGGCCGCCGCTGAACGGCTGGGGCGGCTGGTACGCGACCAGCGGCTCGCCGTGCTCGATCCGGACCGGCGCGCGGAGTACCCGGTGGCGCCCGGATACGCACCGGGCGAGCAGCACTTCCCGTACGACTACGCCCGTACACCCGCGTCGCTCGCCCGGCGATGGTTCTCCGACACAGAGATGGAGCACTCGCTCGACCATCTCGCCGCCGCGCAGGAGCCGGACGGCGGCTGGCCGGTCACTTGGCGGCAGTGGGCACCCGGGACGGCACTGGAGGGGCGCCCCCTGGTGACCCTCAGGGCGCTGGAAACGCTGAGGGCGCACGGCCGCGCCCTGGCCTGACGGCCGTCCTGGCGTGAGGGGCGCGTCCCGGCCCGACGGCCGCGTCCCGGCCCGAAGGGCACACGGCCGTGAACAGCGCGCCGGTAAGGGGCAAGCCCCAGGAGGCGTGCCCCTTACGTTCCCGGGCGGGCGCCACCTAGCCCATCGCCCGGACCCCCGCCGTGACGACCACGGCAGCGCCCACGACCACCAGGAAGGGTGCGCGCAGGACAAGGGCGAGCGCCGCGGCGGCGAGGCCCGCGCCCCTGGCGTCCAGGGCCAGGTGCTGCCCGTCGCCGAAGGTCTGCTGGGCGGTGAGAGCCGCGAGCAGGGCCACTGGGAGCAGGGCGGCCAGGCGCTGCACCAGCGGGCGTTCCAGCGCGCCGGCCGGCACCAGGAGGCCGAGGAGTTTGGCCAGGTAGCAGCCGACGAAGGTCAGTGCGATGGCGATCCAGACGTTCATCGGCCGCCCTCCGCACCGGTCGCACCGGCGTCATCGGCCCCTGTTCCGCCCGTGCCGTCCCGCTTGGCCCGCCCCATCAGGAACAGGACGACGGGCGCGGCCAGCGCGGACAGCAGGACGGGCACCCCGGCCGGCAGCACCGGCAGGAGGCCGAGGGCGAGCAGGACGGCGAGCGCCGCCGTCACGCGCTCCGTCGTGGACTTCAGCATCGGGGCGAGCAGCGCGAGGAAGACGGCCGGGCTGGCCGCGTCGAGCCCCCAGGCGTCGGTGTCGCCGAGCGCCTCGGCGCCCATGGCACCCACCAGAGTGGTCAGGTTCCACAGCACGTAGAGGGTGAGCCCGGTGACGGTGAAGCCGATCCGCGCGGCCCGCCGGGTGGGCTGGGGCAGCGTCACGGCAGTGGTCTCGTCGATGACCCACTGGGCGGCGAGCGGGCGCAGGGCACGCGGCAGGGCGAGGAGCTGGGAGAGCCGCAGACCGTAGAAGGCGTTGCGTACGCCGAGGAAGAAGGCCCCGGCGGCCGCGGTGTACGGGTTGCCGCCGGCGGCGAGCGCGCCGACCAGGGCGAACTGGGAGGCGCCGGTGAACACGAGCAGGCTGAGCGCGCACGTCTGGACCAGGCTCAGGCCGGAGCCCGCCGAGGTGACGCCGAAGGCGAAGCCGGAGAGGCCGACGGCTATGCCGACGCCGAGCGCGTCGCGTACGACGGCCGAGTCCGGCTTGGTTCCGGCGTCGAGCGTGCTGCCGCCGGGCGGGCCGGCGGTGGTGCAGAGGGGTGCTGTCTGTTTTGCCACGTCCCGCACGCTACCGGGGCCGGTCCGGACCGGTCTTGTACGTTCTTGCACGTTCGCGCTGGTAGGCGCCGGGGGGCACTCCCACGATCCGGGTGAAGTGACGGTTGAGATGCGGCTGGTCGGTGAAGCCGACTTCCACCGCCGCTGCCGAGGGGGCCGTGCCCGCGTCGAGCATCCGGCGCGCACGCCGCACCCGGGCGTCGGTGAGCCAGGTGTGCGGGGGCATCCCGTACTGCTTCTTGAACGCGCGCAGCAGCGCGAACGGGCTCGTACCCAGCTCGGCGGCCAGCGCCTCCAGGGTCGGCGGTTCGGCCATCCGGGATTCCAGGAGGGCCCGGGCGCGTGCCGCGTCTCGGGCACCGGCGGCGCGGGGGGCCGAGACGGGGAACGCGGTGCCGTGCCGGGCGAGGAGGCGGGTGACGACGACCCGCAGCACGCTGTCGGCGGCCAGGGCGTTGCCCTCCTCGGCCGCACGGTGGACCTCGGCTATCAGTCGGGCCGCGTACGGATCGGCCACCCCGGTCTCGGCGAAGCCGACGGTGCCGCGCAGACGCGTCGTATCGGCGGCGATGTCGTTGATCACCTGCGCGGACGGGTAGAGCGTGTCGTACACCCAGCCCTCGGGGACGCCCGCGCGGGCGGTGTGCGGCACCTCCGGATTGATCATGACGACGGTCCCGGGGCCCGCGTGCAGCGTCCCGGAGGGCGTTCCGATGTCCTCGACGCCATGGCTCACCGTGGCGACGACATAGCCCTCGTGGCTGTGGCGCGGGAAGGTGTGCCGGATGTAGCGGGCCCGCAGCAGGTCGAGGTCGGGCAGCTCCGCGTAACTCCAGTGCCGCGCCCACTCCCCCGGTTGCTGTGCTCCTGCCATGGGGGGATTCTCCCAGCTCGCGGGCGGTCCGGCCGCCGGTCCCGCACCCCGCCCGCCGGTTGTCGGGGCCGTTGTCAGTGGCGGGGTGCACGATGGGGGCATGACCGGCTCCGCGCTCGACTCCTTCTCCCCCGCCACTCGCAGCTGGTTCACGGGGGCCTTCAGCGCGCCGACCGCCGCCCAGGAAGGCGCCTGGCGGGCGATCGGCGAGGGATCGGACGTGCTGGTCGTAGCGCCGACCGGCTCGGGCAAGACGCTGGCCGCCTTCCTCGCCGCCCTGGACCGGCTGGCGGCCGTCCCCCCGCCGGCCGAGGCGAAGAAGCGCTGCCGCGTGCTGTACGTGTCGCCGCTCAAGGCGCTCGCGGTCGACGTGGAGCGCAATCTGCGCTCACCGCTGACCGGAATCCGCCAGGAGTCGGTGCGTCAGGGGCTGCCGGAGCCCGAGGTCAGGGTGGGCATCCGGTCGGGCGACACCCCGGCCGCCGAGCGCCGCTCGATGGCGACCCGCCCCCCGGACATCCTGATCACGACGCCCGAGTCGCTGTTCCTGATGCTGACCTCCTCGGCCCGCGAGGCCCTGTCCGGCATCGAGACGGTGATCCTGGACGAGGTGCACGCGGTCGCGGGCACCAAGCGCGGCGCCCACCTCGCCGTATCGCTGGAGCGCCTGGACGAGCTGCTGCCCCGGCCCGCCCGGCGCATCGGTCTGTCGGCCACCGTCCGGCCGGTCGACGAGGTGGCGCGTTTCCTCTCCCCACGGCGCAAGGTGGAGATCGTCCAGCCGCCGTCCAGCAAGCAGTTCGACCTGTCCGTGGTCGTGCCCGTCGAGGACCTGGGCGAGCTGGGCGGCTCCCCCGCCACCGACGACACCTCGGGGGAGGCCGAGAAGCCGTCGATCTGGCCGCATGTGGAGGAGCGGATCGCCGATCTCGTCCAGGCGCACCGCTCCACGATCGTCTTCGCCAACTCCCGCCGCCTCGCGGAGCGCCTGTGCAACCGGCTCAACGAGATCGCGTACGAGAGAGCCACCGGCGAGACGATGCCCGAGGCCCACTCCCCCGCCGAGATCATGGCGGAGTCCGGCGCGGCCAAGGGCGCTCCCGCCCTGCTCGCCCGCGCCCACCACGGCTCGGTCTCCAAGGAGCAGCGCGCCCAGGTCGAGGAGGACCTGAAGGCGGGAAGGCTGCCCGCCGTGGTCGCGACCTCCAGCCTGGAGCTGGGCATCGACATGGGAGCGGTCGACCTGGTGATCCAGGTCGAGTCGCCGCCCTCCGTCGCCTCCGGCCTCCAGCGGGTCGGCCGAGCCGGCCACCAGGTGGGCGCGGTCTCCACCGGTGTCGTCTTCCCGAAGTACCGCGGCGACCTGGTGCAGGCGGCCGTGGTCACCGAACGGATGCGGACGGGCTCCATCGAGGCGCTGCGCGTTCCGGCCAATCCACTGGACGTGCTGGCCCAGCAACTGGTCGCGATGGTCGCCCTGGACAGCTGGCAGGCGGACGACCTGCTCGCGGTGGTCCGCCGGGCCGCACCCTTCGCCTCGCTGCCCGAGTCGGCGTTCACCGCGGTCCTCGACATGCTCGCCGGCCGCTATCCGTCCGACGCCTTCGCGGAGCTGCGGCCCCGCGTCGTCTGGGACCGCGTCGCCGGGACGGTCACCGGCCGGCCCGGTGCCCAGCGCCTCGCCGTCACCTCGGGCGGGACCATCCCGGACCGCGGCCTCTTCGGGGTGTTCCTCGCCGGATCGGACCCCAAGAAGGGCGGCGGCCGGGTCGGTGAGCTGGACGAGGAGATGGTCTACGAGTCCCGGGTCGGCGACGTCTTCACGCTGGGCACGACCTCCTGGCGCATCGAGGACATCACCCGTGACCGGGTCCTCGTCTCCCCCGCGCCCGGTGTCCCCGGGCGGCTGCCGTTCTGGAAGGGCGACCAGCTGGGCCGCCCGCTGGAGCTGGGCCGCGCCCTGGGAGCCTTCCTGCGCGAACTCGGCGGGCTCTCCCCGGAGGACGCCCGCGACCGCCTGCTCTCCGCCGGCCTGGACACCTGGGCCGTCGACAACGTCCTGGCGTATCTCGACGAGCAGCGCCGGGCCTGCGGTCATGTCCCGGACGACCGGACCATCCTGGTCGAGCGCTTCCGGGACGAGCTCGGCGACTGGCGGGTCGTCGTGCACTCCCCGTTCGGCGCGCAGGTGCACGCCCCGTGGGCGCTGGCGCTGAGCGCCCGCCTCGCCGAGCGGTACGGAATGGACGCCCAGGTCATGCACGCCGACGACGGCATCGTGCTGCGGCTGCCCGACGCCGACATGATGGGCCTCGACCTCCTGGACTTCGACCCGGCGAACGACCCGGTACAGGAGCCGGGCCGGGGCGCCTCCGCACCGCTCGCCCCGGCCGACACCGCCTTCGACAGCGACCAGCCCCCGGTCGGCGCCGCCGATGTGGCCTTCGACAAGGGCGAGATCGAGCAGATCGTCACCGACCAGGTCGGCGGCTCCGCCCTGTTCGCCTCGCGGTTCCGCGAGTGCGCCGCCAGAGCGCTGCTGCTTCCGCGCCGCAGCCCCGGCAAACGCACCCCGCTCTGGCAGCAGCGCCAGCGGGCCGCACAGCTCCTCCAGGTCGCCTCCGAGTTCGGCTCCTTCCCCATCGTTCTCGAAGCGGTCCGCGAATGCCTCCAGGACGTCTTCGACGTCCCGGGACTCACGGAGGTGATGGGCGACCTGGAGGCCCGGCGCATCCGCCTGGTCGAGGTCACCACCCCGGAGCCCTCCCCGTTCGCCCGCTCCCTCCTCTTCGGCTACGTCGCCCAGTTCCTGTACGAGGGCGACTCGCCGCTCGCCGAACGGCGCGCCGCCGCGCTCTCCCTGGACTCCCGGCTCCTCGCCGAGCTGCTGGGCCGGGCGGAGCTGCGCGAACTGCTCGACGCGGATGTGCTGACCGAGCTGGAGCGGGAGCTCCAGTGGCTGACGGACGACCGCCGGGTCAAGGACGCCGAGGGCGTCGCGGACCTGCTGCGGGTCCTCGGCCCGCTCACCGACGAGGAGCTGGCCGGGCGCGGGGCCGAGGCCGGCTGGGCGAAGGAGCTGGAGTCCGCCCGCCGCGCCATCCGCGTCCGGATCGCCGGCGCGGCCCACTGGGCGGCGATCGAGGACGCGGGCCGGCTGCGCGACGCCCTGGGCACGGCACTCCCGGTCGGCGTCCCCGAGGCGTTCACCGAGCCGGTGAAGGACCCCCTGGGCGACCTCCTCGCCCGGTACGCCCGTACGCACGGCCCGTTCACCTCCACCGCGGCGGCGGCCCGGTTCGGCCTCGGCACGGCCGTCACCGACGGGGCGCTGCAACGGCTCGCGGCGTCCGACCGCATCGTCCAGGGCGAGTTCCACCCCGCGGGCATCGGCCAGGAGTGGTGCGACGCCACGGTGCTGCGGCGGCTGCGGCGCCGTTCGCTGGCCGCCCTCCGCCATGAGCTGGAGCCGGTCCCGCCCGCCGCCCTGGCCGGGTTCCTGCCGCAGTGGCAGCATCTCGGCGGCAACAGCCTGCGCGGCATCGACGGACTGGCCCGCGCCGTCGAGCAGCTCCAGGGGGCGCCCGTGCCCGCCTCCGCGCTGGAACGGCTCGTCCTGCCCGGCCGGGTCACGGGATACACCCCCGCGCTCCTGGACGAGCTGACCACCACCGGCGAGGTCGTCTGGGCCGGTGCGGGCGCCCTCCCCGGCAAGGACGGCTGGATCTCCCTCTACCTCGCCGACAGCGCACCGCTGCTCCTCCCCCCGCCGCGCCCGCTGGAGCTGACCGCGCTGCACGAGTCAGTGCTGACCGCGCTCGGCGGCGGCTACGGCCTGTTCTTCCGCCAGATCGCCGACCAGGTCCGCGCCACCACCCACCCCGACTGCACCGATCCGCAGCTGGCGGACGCCCTGTGGGACCTCGCCTGGTCCGGCCGGCTCACCAACGACACCCTGGCGCCACTGCGCTCCCTCCTGGGCTCGGGCCGCACGGCCGGCTCGACCGCGCACCGCGCCCGCCGGAACGTACCGCGCGGCCGCTACGGCACCCTCACCGCCGCCGCCCGCCCGGCCTCGCGCACCGGGCCGCCCACCGTCTCGGGCCGCTGGTCCCTGCTGCCGGACATCGAGCCCGAGCCCACCCACCGCGCCCACGCCCTGGCGCGCGCGCTGCTCGACCGCCACGGGGTGGTGACCCGGGGCGCGGTGCAGGCCGAGGGCGTCGAGGGCGGCTTCTCGGCGGCCTACCGGGTGCTGTCGGCCTTCGAGGACAACGGGCAGGCGCGCCGGGGGTACGTCGTGGAGGGGCTGGGGGCCGCCCAGTTCGCGATGGACGGCGCGGTCGACCGGCTCCGCGCGGTGTCCACGGCCCGGGACCGTACGGAGCCGGGCGCCGACCCCCGCGCCCTCGTCCTCGCGGCGTCCGACCCGGCCAACGCGTACGGGGCCGCTCTGCCGTGGCCGGAGCCGCCGGACGGGGCCGGGCACAAGCCGGGCCGCAAGGCGGGCTCCCTCGTGGTCCTGGTCGACGGTGAGCTGACGCTGTACATGGAGCGCGGCGGCAAGACGCTGCTGGCCTGGCCGACCGACCCGGACGACCCCGCGCTCCGGGCGGCGGCCGGGGCGCTGGCCTCGGCCGCCCGGGCGGGGGCCCTCGGCACGGTGACCGTCGAGCGCACCAACGGCGCCTCGTCCCTGACCTCGCCCCTGGGGCGCGCCCTGGAGGCGGCCGGCTTCCTCGCCACCCCGAGGGGCCTGCGCCTGCGCGCGTAACGCCACCTTTCGCACCACAGCACTCCGCCCCACGCATCATGGAGGCATGCCCGAAGGAGACACCGTCCTGCAGACCGCCGCGCGGCTGCATCACGCGCTGGCCGGTCAGGTCCTGACCACGTCCGACCTGCGCGTCCCCCGGTTCGCCACCGCCGACCTCACCGGCCGGGCCGTCCTCGACGTCACCGCCCGGGGCAAGCACCTGCTGACCCGGATCGAGGGCGGTCTCACCCTGCACAGCCACCTCCGGATGGACGGCGCCTGGCGGATCTACGCACCGGGCGAGCGCTGGCGCGGCGGCCCCGCCCATCAGATCCGGGCCGTCCTGGGCAACGCGGCCCACACCGCCGTCGGCTACCGCCTCCCGGTCCTGGAGCTCATGCGCAGCCAGGACGAGGAGCAGGCGGTCGGCCATCTCGGCCCCGATCTGCTCGGGCCGGACTGGGACGCCGACGCGGCGCTGCGGAATCTCCTGAGCGACCCCGCCCGCCCCCTCGGCGAGGCGCTGCTCGACCAGCGCAACCTGGCGGGCATCGGGAACATCTACAAGGCCGAGCTCTGCTTCCTGGCCCGGGCCACCCCCTGGCTCCCCATCGGCGAGCTGCCCGCCCGGACGGCGCCCCTGCTGGTCAGCACGGCGCACCAGTTGCTCGACGCCAACCGCGACCGCCCGAACCGTGTCACGACGGCCGGGGGCCGTTCCCGTACCCTCGCGAACGCCGCCCGTACGCGCAGGCCGAGCGAGAACCTCTGGGTCTACGGCCGGACGCGCCGCCCCTGTCTGCGCTGTGGAACCCCCATCCGCGCGGCCGAACAGGACGACCGCCCCGCCTACTGGTGTCCCAGCTGCCAGACCGGCCCGGGACCCACCTGACGTACCCCTGCTGTCGAAGGATCAGCCCGGGCAGTCCACACGGCCCGATCCGTCCCAGCCCCTACCTGACCACCCAGCGCCGCCACGCGCCCGCCCGCCTCCGGGCCCATGCCGTGCCGCGCCGCAGCAGGCCCGTGCCCGCGTCGAAGATCCCGAGGGGTCTGGCGGTCGCGGCCACGTGCACCGGCAGGAGGCTGAGCCCCCAGCCGCCCGCCACCACCGCTCCCTCGACCGCCCCCGCGTGCCCCGGGGCCACTATCAGTCGCAGCACCGCCCACCACCACGCGCCGCAGAGAACGAGCGCGGGCACCCATCGCCGAACCATGGCTGCCTCCTCCGGCTTGATCCAAACGAAGGACCCTAGTCGCGCCCGTCCCTCCGGGGCGAGAGCGCACCGTTGCGCCTCCGGCGCGCACGGCGTGGTCGCACTCCCCCACCGACCCCTCTCAGCGCGGAGCCCCCACCGCGCGGGTGGGGGCTCGCCGAGGACGGGTCAGTCCTTGTCGTTCTTCAGAGAGTCCTTGACACCGTCCGCGCGGTCGCGCGCACCGTCCATCGCGTCCTTGGCCGAGCCCTTGGCCTGGTCCGCCTTGCCCTCGGCCTCCTTGCGACGGTCGCCGGTCATCTTGCCCATGGCTTCCTTCGCCTTGCCGGTGACCTTGTCCTTCGCGCCTTCGTTCCTCATGCTCTTACCTCCGTTGGTGAAATCTGATGGGTGCCGACGCGCGCTCAGGCGCTTTCGGCCTGGAACATCCACGCGTGCTTCTCGAGCTCGGCGGTCAGCGTGATCAGGAGATCCTGGCTGACCGGGTCCGGCGACTCGGTCACCTCGATGCGCTCGCGCATCCGCCCGATCACCACGCCCAGGGCGTCGACCAGGGTCTTCACCGCGTCCACGTCCTTGATCCAGCCCTCGGACACGGAAGCGATGGCCGTGCTCTTGGCGATCGTCGCGGCTCGGCCGTCCGGGTTGACGCCGATCGCCGACGCGCGCTCCGCGACCGTGTCGGAGTGCTGGCGGGCGGTGTCCACGACATCGTCGAGCTGGAGGTGCACGGACCTGAACCGCGGCCCGACCACGTTCCAGTGGACCTGCTTGGCCACCAGAGAAAGGTCGAGGAGATCCACCAGAGCGCCCTGGAGGGCGTCTCCGACGGTCTTGAGGTCGGTCTCGGACAGTGGGCTCTTCACCACAGACATGCACGTCTCCGATCTGGAATCCGTTCCGTTCAGCACCACCCACGATGGCACAAACGAAGCAAAACGGTCATTCGAGAAAGCGTCCGATGACTTCGACAAGTCCGTTCGGAAGGTCTCTCGGTCTCTCATCCACGCGCCTGCCCCCCATCGCCCCGCTGACACACGCACAGACACACCAAAACCACATCCATGCACGCGAAAGCCCCGGTTCTCCCCCCACAAGAGGGGGAGAACCGGGGCCTCGGCTTCACACCGAACCGATCGGTCAGGCGGCGACGACATCCACCGCTTCCGCGGGCGCCTTGATGGTCACCCGCCCCGTCGGTACACCCGCCACCGAGGTAACGGAGACGGAGTTGAGCATGGGGCGCACCGGTACAGGTACCGGATCGCTGGCCGCTGCCGACTCGGCCAGTTCGGCCAGGGACAGCTCATCGCTCACTTCACGCATGAGCTCGGACATCCGTACGTCAAGCGCGTCGCAAATGGCGGAGAGCAGTTCGGAGGATGCCTCCTTCTGCCCCCGCTCCACCTCGGAGAGATAGCCGAGCGAAACTCGGGCGGACGAGGAGACTTCGCGCAGAGTACGGCCTTGGCGCTGGCGCTGCCGACGCAGCACGTCACCAAGCAGGCGACGGAGCAGAATCATCGGTGGCTCCCTCCTCGGACCGCGTAGCCGCATCCTTCACGCCCCACCGTACCGCCTAGCGCTGCGGCCGTGCGGGGAGCGATGTCGTGTTCACTCAGGGCTGCAAACATCAATTCCCCCCGTTCTCTTCCGTATCCTGTGCGCTCGCATTCTCGTGGAGTTCGCCTGAGAGCAGGTCGAGCGCGCTTCGTACGCTCTTCTTACGGATGTCCGCCCGGTCGCCGTTCAACCTCAGCGCGGACACTTTCTCGGTGCCGTCCGGGCCGCTGACCGCGACGAAGACCGTTCCGACGGGCCGGCCGTCCTGTGGTTCGGGGCCGGCGACACCGGTGGTCGCCACTCCCCAGTCTGCGCCCAGAGTCCGCCGTACGCCTGTCGCCATCTGACGCGCGACGTCCGCGTCGACCGCCCCGCGCTCCGCCAGGAGCCCGGCGTCCACCCCCAGGACTTCACTCTTGAGGGGGGTCGCGTAAGCCGTCACCGAGCCCCTGAAGGCTTGGGAGGCACCCGGTACGGACGTCAGTTCGGCCGCGACCAGGCCGCCGGTCAGCGACTCCGCGACGGCGAGGGTCTCCCCCCGCTCGACGAGGAGCCGCAGCACCCGGCCCGCCGTAGTCACCGCTCGGCCTCCGCCGGGCCCCGGGCCCCCGCGGCCTCGGTGACCGCGCCGGTCTCCTCGGAGACGGCCTCGGGCGCCTCCTCTGCCGCCCGTTCCGCGGCGAGGCCCTGGCGCCGCAGCACGACGGCCTGGCGGACGTAGTCGAGACCGGTGACGACCGTCAACACGACGGCCACGGCCATCACCCAGAAGCGCAAGGTGGCCAGCGGACCGGTCAGCGCCAGGACGTACATCCCGACGGCCGTCCCCTGCGCGAGCGTCTTCATCTTGCCGCCACGGCTGGCCGGAATGACCCCGTGCCGGATCACCCAGAACCGCATCAGCGTGATGCCCAGCTCGCGGAAGAGAATGACGCCCGTGACCCACCAGGGCAGGTCGCCCAGGTACGACAGACAGATCAGCGCGGCGCCCATGATCGCCTTGTCGGCGATCGGGTCGGCGATCTTCCCGAAGTCGGTGACCAGGTTGTACGTGCGCGCCAGATGCCCGTCGAACAGGTCGGTGATCATGGCGATGGCGAAGGCGGCCCAGGCGAAGGAGCGCCAGGCCGGGTCGTACCCGCCGTTGTGGAGCAGCAGCACCACGAAGCCGGGGACGAGCACGAGCCGGGCCATCGTCAGGAGGTTGGCGATGTTCCACAGACTGGCCTGATTGACCGCAGCGGCGCCCAGCTTTCCGCCGCGGACCGGCGTCGCGCCGGAACCGCCTGCCGCGGATGCCGGGACTCCGGTCATCTGGCTACCTCCCCAAGCTCACTGCACTCGGCGATCAGGTCCACGCCTTCGGTGCCCACGACCTTTGCCTCGACCATACGGCCCGGGACCAGGCCCTCGCGTGTGGTGAAGAGCACCTGGCCATCCGTTTCGGGCGCCTGGTGCGCGGCGCGGCCGAAGGCGCGCGGCTCGTCGTCGGTGGGCTCGACGGACTCGACGAGCACCTGGAGCGTTTCGCCCATGCGCTCCTCGGCGCGCTGCGAGGTCAGTTCCTCGGCGAGCTGCGAGATGTGCGCGAGGCGCTCCGCGATGACGTCGGCGTCGAGCTTGTTGTCGTAGCCGACCGCCTCGGTGCCGTCCTCGTCGGAGTAGCCGAAGACGCCGATGGCGTCCAGACGGGCGCCCGTGAGGAAGCGTTCCAGCTCCGCGAGGTCGTCCTCGGTCTCACCGGGGAAGCCGACGATGAAGTTGGACCGGGCACCGGCCTGCGGCGCCTTGCCCCTGATCGTGTCCAACAGCTCCAGGAAGCGGTCGGTGTCGCCGAAGCGGCGCATCGCCCGCAGCACGCCGGGCGCGGAGTGCTGGAAGGACAGGTCGAAGTAGGGCGCGACCTTCGGGGTCGACGTGAGGACGTCGATCAGGCCGGGCCGCATCTCGGCGGGCTGGAGGTAGCTGACGCGGATGCGCTCGATGCCGTCGACGTCCGCGAGCTCGGGCAGCAGGGTCTCCAGGAGACGGATGTCCCCGAGGTCCTTGCCGTACGAGGTGTTGTTCTCGGAGACCAGCATGACCTCCTTCACCCCCTGCTCGGCGAGCCAGCGGGTCTCGCCCAGCACGTCCGAGGGGCGGCGGGAGATGAAGGAGCCGCGGAAGGACGGGATGGCGCAGAAGGAGCAGCGCCGGTCGCAGCCGGAGGCCAGCTTGACCGAGGCGACGGGGCTGGTGCCCAGCCGGCGGCGCAGGGGCGCGCGCGGCCCGGAGACCGGGGCGACGCCCTCCGGCAGGTCGGCGGGGGCCGGGGCGATCTCCTGCGCGTGGCCGGGCAGGGACACGGCGGCGTCCTGCCGCTCGGCGGGGCTGATCGGCAGCAGCTTGCGGCGGTCGCGGGGGGTGTGGGAGGCGTGGATGCCGCCGTTGAGGATGGTCTGGAGGCGGTCGGAGATGTCGGCGTAGTCGTCGAAGCCGAGGACGCCGTCCGCTTCCGGCAGGGCCTCGGCGAGGTCCTTGCCGTAGCGCTCGGCCATGCAGCCGACGGCGACGACGGCCTGGGTGCGGCCGTGGTCCTTCAGATCATTGGCTTCGAGGAGGGCGTCGACGGAGTCCTTCTTGGCGGCCTCGACGAACCCACAGGTGTTGACGACGGCGACATCGGCATCGGAGGCATCCTCGACGAGCTCCCAGCCGTCCGCTGCCAGGCGGCCTGCGAGCTCCTCCGAGTCCACCTCGTTACGGGCGCAGCCAAGAGTGACAAGGGCGACGGTACGGCGTTCGGGCATGGACTCAAGACTACTTTGTCCCGGCACCGACCCCGCCGCGGAGGGTTGCGCCGTTACCCACGGTGACAAAGACGGCGAGCGCCCGGCACGGTGGCCGGGCGCTCGCCGCGCCGCGATGTCTCCGGGTGACCGGTCAGCCGACCTCGGGGTCGCCCTTGGTGTACGAGAGGCGTTCGACCTGTCCGGGCTTGAACTGGTCCTCGACCTTCTTCCCGTTCACGAAGAGCTCGATCGAGCCCGCGTTGCCGAGGATGAGGTCGACGCGCTCCTTGTCCTGGAAGGTCTTCGACTCGCCCTGCTGGAGGGTGCCGTCGAAGAGGGCCCGGCCGTTGTGGTCCTTGGCCGAGATCCAGCTCTTGCCCTGGGTGGCGCTGAGCTTGACGGTGACCTTGTCCTGGGGCGCCGCGGCGATGGCGCTCTCGGACGGGGCCGGCTTGGGGTCGGCGGGCTTGCTGGCGGAGGGCTTCGGGGCGATCTTGTCGGAGGTCGGCCCCTCGGCCACACGGCCGGCGGTCGACGGCCCGTCGTCGCCGCCCTTGAAGAAGGTGAAGCCGACGAAGCCGATCACGGCGACGATCGCCGCGACCATGGCCGCCGTCCAGTTGGGCCTGCGGGGTTCGGAGCGGATGCGTTCGGCCTCGAACAGCGGCGCCGCCGGTGTGGGCGCGGGACGGCCGCCGTGCTCGGCGTCGTACTGCGCGATCAGCGGTTCCGGATCGGTGCCGACGGCACGGGCGAACGTACGGATGTGGCCGCGGGCGTACACGTCGCCGCCGCAGCGGGAGAAGTCGTCCTGCTCGATCGCGTGCACGATGGGGATGCGCACCCGGGTGGACGTGCTGACCTCTTCGACCGTGAGACCTGCGGCCAGACGAGCCTGCTGAAGCACTCGGCCGATCGAAGGCCGGTCGTCTTCGGGGGAGTTGCCGATGGACACGGGGGCGCCTTTCGAGCGTGAGCCACCTGCTGGGTGTTCAGTCTAGGGGGGGTACGAAAGGGTGGGGCAACCGGGCGGGTGGACTTTGTACGCCATCAGATTCGAACAGAGCCGGTTTCGTCGGGACGCCCCGGGGAAGGACGTTCCGTCCTTCCCTTCAACTTGACGTACGGCCCGGCGAAACGGTTGCCCGCAAAACTCTTACGAAGCGGTTTCCCCACGAATCTGTGCCAACACCCCGTCGAGCTCGTCGGGTTTCACCAGGACGTCGCGCGCCTTGGAGCCCTCGCTCGGTCCGACGATGTTGCGCGACTCCATCAGGTCCATGAGCCGCCCGGCCTTGGCGAAGCCGACCCGCAGCTTGCGCTGGAGCATCGAGGTCGATCCGAACTGGGTGGAGACGACCAGCTCGGCCGCCTGGCACAGCAGGTCGAGGTCGTCGCCGATGTCCTCGTCGATCTCCTTCTTCTGCTTCGTGCCGACCACGACGTCGTCGCGGAAGACCGGGGCCATCTGGTCCTTGCAGTGCTGGACGACGGCCGCGACCTCGTCCTCGGTGACGAAGGCACCCTGCATACGGGTCGGCTTGTTCGCCCCCATCGGCAGGAACAGACCGTCACCCTTTCCGATGAGCTTCTCGGCGCCGGGCTGGTCCAGGATGACGCGGCTGTCGGCGAGCGAGGAGGTGGCGAAGGCGAGCCGCGAGGGCACGTTCGCCTTGATCAGACCGGTGACGACGTCCACCGAGGGCCGCTGTGTGGCGAGCACCAGGTGGATGCCGGCGGCGCGGGCCAGCTGGGTGATGCGGACGATCGAGTCCTCGACGTCGCGCGGGGCGACCATCATCAGGTCGGCCAGCTCGTCGACGATCACCAGCAGATACGGGTACGGCGCGAGCTCCCGTTCGCTGCCCTCGGGCGTCTTGAGCTTGCCGGTGCGCACCGCGTGGTTGAAGTCGTCGATGTGCCGGTAGCCGAAGGCCGCGAGGTCGTCGTAGCGAAGGTCCATCTCCCGTACGACCCACTGGAGCGCCTCGGCGGCCTTCTTGGGGTTGGTGATGATCGGCGTGATCAGGTGCGGGATGCCCTCGTACGCGGTGAGCTCGACGCGCTTCGGGTCGACCAGGACCATCCGGACGTCCTCCGGAGTGGCCCGCACCATGATCGAGGTGATCAGGCAGTTGATGCAGGACGACTTGCCGGAACCGGTCGCACCGGCCACCAGGACGTGCGGCATCTTCGCGAGGTTGGCCATCTCATAGCCGCCCTCGACGTTCTTGCCGAGCGCGACGAGCATGGGGTGGTCGTCCTCGGCCGCGTCCGCCAGCCGCAGCACGTCGCCGAGGTTGACCATCTCCCGGTCGGAGTTGGGGATCTCGATGCCGACCGCGGACTTGCCCGGGATCGGCGAGATGATGCGGACATCGGGGCTGGCGACGGCGTACGCGATGTTCTTGGTGAGCGCCGTGATCCGCTCGACCTTCACGGCCGGGCCGAGCTCCACCTCGTACCGCGTCACCGTCGGCCCGCGGGTGAAGCCGGTGACGGCGGCGTCCACCTTGAACTCGGTGAACACGTTGGTCAGCGAGGCGACGATCGCGTCGTTGGCGGCGCTCCGGGTCTTGCCGGGTCCGCCGCGCTCCAGCAGGTCGAGCGAGGGCAGCGAGTACGTGATGTCGCCGGAGAGCTGGAGCTGCTCGGCCCGGGCGGGCAGCGACTGCGGCTCGGGGGGCTCGGGGGCCGGCTTGGTCAGATCGGGCACCCCGGCCCCGGGCGTGGCCTCCGTGCGCTTCCCGGCGGACTTGCCGCCCGTCTCCGCCTCCCGGGCGCCCGGCACCGGGGTGCCCGTCCGCTCGCGGTCCACCGAGACGCCCTGGGTCAGGTCGGCGACGACCGGCGAGGGCGGCATGCCGTTGAGCACGGCCCCGTCCAGCGCGGCGGCAGCGGCGGCCGCGACGTCCACCGCGTCCATCGTGCGGTTCATCGCCGGCTGCACCGACGGCCTGCGCGGCCTGCGGCGCTTGGTCAGCGCCTCGGTCTCCGCGAGGTCCGGGTCGTACGCGTCGGGGGCCTGGGAGCGGCGGGAGCGGGGCGGGAGCGTCTCGCGCCACTGCTCGTCGTACCGCTCGTCGTCCTCGCCGTCCTGGGCATCGGGGTCGTAGGCCGGCTCCACGATGCCCAGCTTGACGCCGAGCAGCCGCAGCCGCTGCGGGATGGCGTTCACCGGGGTCGCCGTGACGACCAGCAGCCCGAAGACGGTGAGCAGCAGGAGCAGCGGCACGGCCAGCACCTCGCCCATGGCGAAGATCAGTGGCTTGGAAGCGGCCCAGCCGATGAGGCCGCCCGCGTCCTGCATGGCCTCGGTTCCCTCGTCGCGCCCCGGCGCACCGCACGCGATGTGGACCTGCCCGAGCACGCCGACGACCAGGGCGGAGAGGCCGATGACGATGCGGCCGTTGGCCTCGGGCCGCTGGGGATAGAGGATCAGCCGCACCGCGACGGCGCCCAGCAGTATCGGTACGAGGAGGTCGAGGCGGCCGAACGCCCCGGTGACCAGCATCTCCACCAGATCGCCCACCGGGCCGCGCAGATTCGACCAGGTGCCCGCGGCGACGATCAGCGCGAGGCCGAGCAGCAGCAGCGCGACGCCGTCCTTGCGATGGGCGGGGTCGAGGCCCTTGGCGCCGCGCCCTATGCCGCGGAACATCGCGCCGACACCGTGGGCCGCGCCCAGCCAGAGAGCCCGCGCCAGCCGGTACACCCCGTTCGTGGGCGAAGGTACCGGCCGAGGCGGGGCGGCCTTCTTCGCCGCGGTCCTCTTGGCCGGGGCCTTCTTCGCGGGCGCCCTCTTCGCTGCGGTCTTCTTGGCGGGCGCGGCTTTCTTCGCCGGACCCGGGCCACCGCCGACGCGCTTCGCGGTGCCCGCCGTGCCCTGGGAACCCTTGCCGGACGTACGTGAGGCCATGGGGCCGAGGTTACCGGTGTCGACGCCTGTGAACACGTGCGCGTACCGGTTCACCCGTCCGTGTCGCCCTGCGCGAGCCGGAAACTGACGCGCCCTCACCGGCGGGCGCGCACGGAAACCCCGCAGCCGCCCGCCAGTTGCCCCGGTCACGCCCGAAGAGGCCCCGGGCAGAAGGCGGGTACGCCGTTACGTGGGAACAGCCGCCGACGCCCCGCCGGTGCCCGGCTCCAGCGCGTCGAGCGCGCGGCGCAGCCCGGTCAGCTTCCGTTCGAGATGAGCGGCCGTCGCCACCGCGCCCGCGTCGGCGGACTCGTCGTCGAGCTGCTTCGACAGCGCCTCCGCCTGCTCCTCGACGGCCGCGAGCCGCGCGGAGAGCTCGGCCAGCAGACCGGCGGGCTCCCGCTCCTGCTGGGCGTTGGTCTGGCCGCCGCCCTCCAGCTGGAGCCGCAGCAGCGCCGCCTGCTCCCGCAGCTGGCAGTTCTTCATGTACAGCTCGACGAAGACCGAGACCTTGGCGCGGAGCACCCATGGGTCGAACGGCTTCGAGATGTAGTCCACCGCGCCGGCCGCGTAACCCCGGAAGGTGTGGTGCGGACCGTGATTGATCGCGGTGAGGAAGATGATCGGGATGTCCCGGGTCCGTTCCCGCCGCTTGATGTGCGCGGCGGTTTCGAAACCGTCCATGCCCGGCATCTGGACGTCCAGCAGAATCACCGCGAAGTCGTCCGTGAGCAGCGCTTTGAGCGCCTCCTCCCCTGACGATGCCCGTACCAGTGTCTGATCGAGCGCAGAGAGGATGGCCTCCAGCGCCAGCAGATTCTCCGGCCGGTCATCGACCAGGAGGATCTTGGCCTTCTGCACCATGGCCCGTCCTCCTCGCCCCGGAATTGCACCGGGCGCCGCCCCGGGGGACGACTCCCTTACGCCGCCCGTCCCTGTGCCGGTCATGGTAGCCGCACCCCGGCGGTCACCACACCCTGTCACCGTGATGTCACTGTGCACGTACCGGAAACGTGGCGGGGGACCAGAAGGTTCCCCGCAATCCGCGTTCCCACACTCCTTCGGACACCACCGGTCAACAAATCTTCATGGATTCTCTCAGTGGGCGGTCACTCACCGCGCACGTACCCTTCCATGACCGAAAGAAGATGGTCGGGATCGACCGGCTTGGTGACATAGTCGGACGCACCCGATTCGAGCGCCTTCTCCTTGTCGCCCTTCATCGCCTTGGCGGTCAGGGCCACGATCGGCAGCTCGGCGAACTGCGGCATCCTGCGGATCGCCGAGGTCGTCGCGTAGCCGTCCATCTCCGGCATCATGATGTCCATCAGTACGACCGTCACATCGTCGTGCTGCTCCAGGACTTCGATGCCCTCGCGCCCGTTCTCGGCGTAGAGGACCGTCAGTCCGTGCTGTTCCAGCACGCTGGTGAGCGCGAAGACGTTACGGACGTCGTCGTCGACGATCAGCACCTTCTCGCCGCCGAACCGGAACGTCCTGCGCGGCTGTTCGGGCTCCTCCTCGCCGCCCACGGTCCACGCCTCCGGCTCGACGGCCGGAACCGGCTGCGGAGCGGGGGCGGGCACCGGACGGGGCGGCAGCGCGGGCTGCTGCTGGGCGCCTCCCAGAGCCTTGCGCCGGCGGCGCGGGGCGGCCTCGGGTACGTACACCTGTCCGGCCTCCGGCGTCCGGCCGCCGTCGATCGCGGCGGTCTGGTCGTCAGCCTGCCCCGGTGCGAGCTGCGGGTAGCCCTGCGGCGGGAGTTCGCTCGGGTGCAGCGGCAGGTACAGGGTGAAGGTGGAGCCGCGGCCGGGCTCGCTCGCCGCGTGGATCTCGCCGCCCAGCAGCCGCGCGATCTCGCGGCTGATGGAGAGGCCGAGGCCCGTGCCACCGTACTTCCGGCTGGTCGTCCCGTCCGCCTGCTTGAACGCCTCGAAGATGACCCGCATCTTGCTGGCCGCGATGCCGATGCCCGTGTCGGTCACCGAGAAGGCGATCAGCTCGGCGTCCGCGTCCCGCAGCGAACCGGCCTCCAGCAGCTGCTCGCGGATGGCGTCCGGCACCTCCTGGCCCGCATGCCTGATCACCAGCTCGACGGCCCCGCTGTCGGTGAACTTCACGGCGTTGGAGAGCAGGTTGCGCAACACCTGGAGCAGCCGCTGCTCGTCCGTGTGCAGCGTGGCCGGCAGCTCCGGCGACACCCGTACGGAGAAGTCCAGCCCCTTTTCCGCGGTGAGCGGCCGGAACGTCGCCTCCACATAGTCCACGAGCTGCACCAGGGCGATCCGCGTCGGGCTGACGTCCATCTTGCCCGCCTCGACCTTCGAAAGGTCGAGGATGTCGTTGATCAGCTGGAGCAGATCGGAACCGGCCCCGTGGATCGTCTCGGCGAATTCCACCTGCTTCGGCGAGAGATTGCCCTCGGCGTTGTCCGCGAGCAGCTTGGCCAGAATGAGCAGCGAGTTGAGCGGCGTGCGCAGCTCGTGGGACATGTTCGCCAGGAACTCGGACTTGTAGCGCATCGAGACGGCGAGCTGTTCGGCGCGCTCCTCCAGGACCTGCCGCGCCTCCTCGATCTCGGTGTTCTTGACCTCGATGTCGCGGTTCTGCCTGGCCAGCAGCTCGGCCTTCTCCTCAAGTTCGGCGTTGGAGGCCTGGAGCGCCTTCTGCCGGTTCTCCAATTCCTGCGAGCGGTCGCGCAATTGCTCGGTGAGCTCCTGCGACTGTTCCAGCAGCTTCTCGGTCGTCGTGTTGACACTGATGGTGTTGACGCTCGTGGCGATCATTTCCGCGAGCTGGTTCAGGAAGTCGCGCTGGATGTGCGTGAACGGCTGGAACGAGGCCAGCTCGATGACTCCGAGGACCTTGCCCTCGAACAGCACCGGAAGCACGATCACATGGGCGGGCGGCGCCTCGCCGAGCCCGGAGGAGATCTTCAGGTACCCCGGCGGCACGTTGTCCACCTGGATCGTCCGCTTCTCCTCGGCGGCCGTACCGATGAGCGTCTCGCCCGGCCGGAAGGACGTCGGCATGGAGCCGGCGGAGTAGCCGTAGCTTCCCCGCATCCGCAGCTCGTACGCCCCCTCGGCCTCGGCGCCCAGCGCGTCGGTCTCGCCGGTGGGCGTGGCCAGGAAGAAGGCGCCGTGCTGTGCGGAGACGACGGGGGTCAGCTCGCTCATGATCAGCGAGGCCACGTCGTCCAGGTCGCGCCGCCCCTGCATCAGACCGGAGATCCGGGCGAGATTGCCCTTCAGCCAGTCCTGCTCCTTGTTGGTGGCCGTGGTGTCGCGCAGGTTCGCGATCATCGTGTTGATGTTGTCCTGGAGCGCCTGGATCTCGCCCGCCGCGTCCACGTCGATCTTCAGGTTCAGGTCGCCGCGCGTCACCGCCGTGGCGACGGCCGCGATGGCGCGCACCTGACGGGTGAGGTTCCCGGCCATCTCGTTCACGGACTCGGTGAGGTCGCGCCAGGTGCCGTCCACGTCGCGCACCCGCGCCTGGCCGCCCAGCTGGCCCTCGGTGCCCACCTCGCGAGCGACCCGGGTCACCTGCTCGGCGAACGACGACAGCTGGTCGACCATCGTGTTGATGGTGTTCTTCAGCTGCTGGATCTCGCCGCGTGCGTCGATGTCGATCTTCTTGGTCAGGTCGCCCTTGGCGATGGCCGTCGTGACGGCGGCGATCTGGCGCACCTGGCCCGTCAGGTTGGACGCCATCGAGTTCACGGACTCGGTGAGGTCCTTCCACGTACCGGAGACGCCCGGGACGCGCGCCTGGCCGCCCAGCTCGCCCTCGGTGCCCACCTCGCGGGCGACGCGGGTCACCTCGTCCGCGAACGAGGACAGGGTCGTCACCATCGTGTTGACGGTGTCGGCCAGCTCGGCGACCTCGCCGCGCGCCTCGACGGTGACCTTCTTCGTCAGGTCGCCGTTGGCGACGGCGGACGAGACGCGGGAGATGTTGCGCACCTGGCTGGTCAGGTTGTTGGCCATCAGGTTGACGTTGTCGCTGAGGTCCTTCCAGATGCCCGTCGCCCCGCGAACGCGCGCCTGGCCGCCGAGGATGCCCTCGGTGCCCACCTCGCGCGCGACGCGGGTCACCTCGTCGGCGAAGTTGAGCAGCTGGTCGACCATCGTGTTGACCGTCGTCACCAGTTCGAGGATCTCGCCCTTGGCATCGACGGTGATCTTCTTGGACAGGTCACCGTTGGCGACCGCCGTCGTCACCTCGGCGATGTTCCGCACCTGGAGGGTGAGGTTGTTCGCCATGCCGTTGACGGACTGGGTGAGGTCCTTCCACGTACCGGAGACCCCCTGCACCTCGGCCTGACCGCCCAGGATGCCCTCGGTACCCACCTCGCGGGCCACCCGCGTCACCTGCTCCGCGAAGTTCGAGAGCTGGTCGACCATGGTGTTGAGGGTGTTCTTGAGTTCCAGGATCTCGCCCCGCGCGTCCACGTCGATCTTCTGCGACAGGTCTCCGCGCGCCACCGCCGTGGCGACCTGCGCGATGTTACGGACCTGAGCGGTCAGGTTCCCCGCCATCCCGTTCACGGAGTCCGTCAGATCACGCCACACACCGGCCACGCCGGGCACCTGCGCCTGACCGCCGAGGCGCCCGTCCGTACCCACCTCGCGGGCGACCCTGGTCACCTGCTCGGCGAAGGCGGAGAGCTGGTCGACCATCGTGTTGATGGTGTTCTTCAGCTCCAGGATCTCGCCCCGCGCGTCCACGTCGATCTTCTGCGACAGGTCGCCCCGCGCCACCGCCGTCGTGACCTGCGCGATCTGGCGCACCTGGGAGGTCAGGTTCCCCGCCATGAAGTTGACGGAGTCGGTGAGCTCCTTCCACGTACCGGAGACGCCGTCCACCCGCGCCTGACCGCCGAGGCGGCCCTCGGTGCCCACGTCACGCGCCATCCGCGTGACCTGGTCGGCGAATGAGGAGAGCTGCGCCACCATCGTGTTGACGGTGTTCTTCAGCTCCAGCATCTCGCCGGCCACGTCGACGGTGACCTTCTGCGACAGGTCGCCGTTGGCGACGGCCGTCGTGACCTGCGCGATGTCGCGCACCTGACCGGTCAGGTTGCGGAAGGCCGTGTTCACGGAGTCCGTGAGGTCCTTCCAGGTCCCGGCAGCGCCCGGCACCTCGGCCTGCCCGCCGAGCCGGCCCTCGACGCCGACCTCCCGGGCGACCCGGGTCACTTCCGAGCCGAAGGACTGGAGCTGGTCCACCATCGTGTTGACGGTGTTCTTCAGCTCCAGCATCTCGCCGGCCACGTCGACGGTGACCTTCTGCGTCATGTCACCGCTGGCCACCGCCGTCGTCACCTGGGCGATGTCGCGCACCTGGGTCGTCAGGTTCCGGAAGACCGTGTTCACCGAGTCGGTGAGGTCCTTCCAGGTCCCGGCAGCGCCCGGTACCTGTGCCTGGCCGCCGAGCACACCCTGCCCGCCGACCTCGCTGGCCACGCGGGTGACCTCGTCAGCGAAGGTGCGCAGCGTCTCGGTCATCTGGTTGATCGTCTCGGCGAGCTGGGCGACCTCGCCCCGCGCGCTGACCTGCACCTTCTGCGACAGGTCTCCGTTGGCGACCGCCGTCGTCACCTCCGCGATGCCGCGCACCTGGGAGGTGAGGTTGCCGGCCATCGTGTTGACGGAGTCCGTCAGGTCCTTCCACACCCCGGCCACGCCCGGCACCACCGCCTGGCCGCCGAGCTCCCCCTCCGTGCCCACCTCACGGGCGACCCGGGTCACTTCCGAGGAGAACGAGGACAGCTGGTCCACCATCGTGTTGACGGTGTTCTTCAGCTGGAGCATCTCGCCGGCCACATGGACGGTGACCTTCCGCGACAGGTCACCCTTGGCCACGGCCGTCGTCACCAGCGCGATGTCGCGCACCTGTGCGGTCAGCCGGTACGCCATGGTGTTGACGGAGTCCGTGAGGTCCTTCCAGGACCCGGACATCCCGCGCACCTGCGCCTGCCCGCCCAGCTTGCCCTCGGTGCCCACCTCGACCGCGACCCGCGTCACCTGCTCGGTGAACGCCGACAGCTGGTCGACCAGGTTGTTGACGGTACGGGCGACCTTCAGGAACTCGCCGCGCAGCGGCCGTACCGTGTCGTCCGTCGTGTGTGAGCGCAGCTCCATCCGCTGTTCGAGATCGCCGTCGGCCACCGCCGACAGCACCCGCCCGACCTCCGAGACCGGACGCGCGAGATCGTCCACCAGCTCGTTGGAGGCGTCGATCGCGGCGGCCCAGGAGCCCTCGCAGGCACCGGTCTCCAGGCGCTCGGTGAGCTTGCCCTCCCGCCCGACGACGCGCCGCACCCGGGCCAGCTCGCCGGTGAGGTGCACATTGCGGTCGGCGACCTCGTTGAAGACCGCGGCGAGCTCCGCCATCACGCCTTCGCCGGAGACCGTGACGCGCCTGCGGAAGTTCCCGTCGCGCATGGCGACCAGACCGGTCAGCAGTCTGTGGAGCGCCGCCGCGTCTACCTCGACGGTTCCATTGCGCTGCTTCTTCACGGACTGCCCGCCCTTACTGCGCGTACCCGAACCCCGCGCCGCCACGTCAGACTCCACCGTGTCCCTCCCGCAGGGGTTGACCATCTAGCTAGAACCTCGCCCGAGAGCCTGCCCAGATCTTCCACGGCTCATCGCCACAGCCCACCGTCGACGGGTGACCATGCGGACGTCAAATCGTTGAAACGTACCAGGCGGGAACCGGTCGGGGTGGAACCTCCCATGGTTGTCCCACATCCCTCCGAGGGGAAGCCCATACTGTGCGGTCATCCGTCCGTTCCCGCCCGGGCCTGTCCGAAGTCCGCCCTCGTGTACCCGGTGCACGGGGGGAGCGTCTAGCCTGGCAGGCGAATCGAAGCGGCGAGATACGGGCACGGACTCGGGGAAGCGACGAGACACCATATGGGGAGTGCTGTGATCACGGCGCGTGCGGCTGCCACCTTCGACCCGGTGGCGCGCTCCGTCGCGACGGCCCGTGCCTTTGTCCGCGACACGCTCCAGGGCTGGGGGTACACGGACGTCGTCGACGACGCCGTCGTCCTGACCAGCGAGCTCGTCACCAATGCCGTGATCCACGCCGGCACCGCCGCAGACGTGCTGTGTCTGCGCACGGAGGACGGCGTACGGGTGGAGATCGCCGATCACTACCCGGAGCGGGAGATCCCACTCCAGCCGGCCGCCCTCGATCTCGGCAGCCTGGACAGCGAGAACGGCCGCGGTCTGCTGCTGTGCGCGGCTCTCGCTTCCCGGTGGGGCGTCGAATACTCCCCCACGCGCAAACATGTCTGGTTCCAGCTCGATCTTCCGGACCGCCCGGTGGGCGTCCGCTCGGCCGGTCCGATGCTTCCCGTGGGACTGCTCCCGGTCACCGACGAGCGGGTCAGGGTCGCCGTCGTCCAGATCGACAGCGAGGGCGCCGTCGCCGCGTGGAACGACGACGCCACGTACCTCTTCGGATACACGTCGGACCAGGTCGTCGGCAAGCAGCTCACCGACTTCACCGCCTGGCCGCAGACCCCCGGCACCAGCACCGGCATCGCGGACGCCCTGCGGCTCTCCCGCTGGGAGGGCAGTTACGGCATCCGGGGCGCCGACGGCCGCACCATCCCGGTCTACGGCTCCCACCTGCGCGTGAGGGACCCCCAGGGCGAACCGTCCACGGTCTGCCTGCTGGTCCGCGACTACGAACGCGCGGTCCTCCAGACCCCGGTGCGCGCTCCCGTCTCGGACGCCGCCGAGAGCCGCAAGACGGACCCCTTCGAGGTCTTCATCGGCTCTCCCGCCCCCGACGACCTCGACGGCCTGCTCCAGCGCACCGTCGAGCGGGCGCGGGACATGCTGGACGCCGACGCCGCCTTCCTCCTGCTGGCCACGGACGACGAGACCGAGCTGGAGGTGCGCGCCACGACGGGCCTGCCCTCCGCCCGCCAGCGCTTCGCCCGCGTCCCCGTGGAGGCCGGAACCGGCCGGTACGGCTCCGCCCGGATGCCCGCCGTCCACGAGGACCTGGACGCCGTCCCCGGGGCGGTCCCGCTGCTCGGCAACACCGGCATGCGCTCGGTGGTCACGGTCCCGCTGAAGGTCGAGGGACGCCTCACGGGCTCTCTGGGCGTCGCGGCCGAGGCCGCCGGCCGCTATTCCAACGAGGAGGCGCTGCGCCTCCAGTTCGCCGCGGACCGGATCGCCCTCGCCGTCGAGTCGGCGCGCCTCGGTGAGCTGGAGCGGCTGCGCCGCGGCTCGCTGTCCTTCCTCGTCGAGGCCTCGGACCTGCTGGCGGGCACCCTGGACCGGAACCAGACGCTGGCCCTGATGGCCCAGATGACGGTGCCGACGCTGGCGACGTGGTGCGCCGTCTACACGATCGCCGACCCCGCCTCGGACCCGGAGCTCTCCTACGTGCTGCACGAGGACGAGGAGCGCATCGACGGGCTCAAGGGCCTGCTCACCAGAATCTCCCCGCCGGAGCCCGTACGGACCCCCGGGGCGCGGGTGTGGGCGGCTCCTTCCCAGGCCGCCCACGAAGCGGCGCTGCGGACCTCGATGCGGAGCATTGGGATCGGCGACCCCGGCGGTCTCGGCTCGACCACGCGTACGACGCTGGCGACCGCGGCGGCGGTGGGCGGCGAGACCGTCGTACTGCCCCTGGTCGCCCGTAACCGCGTCATCGGCATGCTGACACTCGGCAAGCCGTCCGACGACCACTTCCGCCAGGAGATCCTGGAGCTGGCCGAGGACCTGTCCCGCCGGGCCGCCCTGGCCCTGGACAACGCCCGCCTGTACTCGGAGCGCACGGCGATCAGCCAGTCCCTCCAGCGCAGCCTGCTTCCCCCGGGCCTGCCCGCCGTGCCCAACGTCGAGGTGGACGTCATCTACCGCGCGGCCGGCGAGGGCAATGAGGTCGGTGGCGACTTCTACGACGTCTTCCCGATCCGGGACGGCGCGTACGGGTTCGCCATCGGCGATGTGTGCGGTACGGGGCCGGAGGCGGCGGCCGTCACGGGCCTGGCCCGCCACGCGCTGCGCCTGCTGGCCCGCGAGGGCTTCGGCGGCCCCGCGGTCCTGGAGCGGCTCAACGCCGCGATCCTGGACGAGGGGACCCGAAGCCGCTTTCTCACGCTGCTCTATGGCGAGCTGTGGCCGCAGGAGGACGGCAGCGCCCTTCTGAAGGTCGTCTGCGCGGGCCATCCGCTGCCGCTGCGTCTGCGCCAGGACGGCTCGGTGGAGCCGGCGGCGGACCCGCAGCCGCTCCTGGGCGTCATGGAGGACCTGGAGCTGTACGAGCAGGAGTTCACGCTGGAGCCGGGCGATGTCCTGTTGTGCGTGACGGACGGCGTGACGGAGCGCCGTGAGGGCACGCGGATGCTCGGCGACGACGGCCTGGCGGACGTGCTCTCCCACTGCACGGGGCTTACGGCGGGCGCGGTCGCCGCACGCATCCTCCGCGCCGTCGAACGCTTCGCCGCCGAACCGCCCTCGGACGACATGGCCATCCTGACGATGAGGGTCCCGGAACCCCAGTAGGCCCCCGGGCATGACAAAAGGCCCCGCCATCTGGCGGGGCCTTTCTTATTCTGAGCCCCAATGCGGAATCGAACCGCAGACCTTCTCCTTACCATGGAGACGCTCTACCGACTGAGCTATTGGGGCCTTGCTGCCCTGCGGCAACGAGCTAAAGCATACCCTGATCCAGGGGTTATGCAAAACCGCCTGAGCCGGCGGGTGCACAGCGGTTCCAGGTGGCTTGAACGGGGATACCGAGAGCCCCCAGAAACGCGGAAGAGCCCCGTGCCACAAGGGCACGGGGCTCTTCCTAAAAGGAGTTCGGCGGCGTCCTACTCTCCCACAGGGTCCCCCCTGCAGTACCATCGGCG
>NZ_JBIBHG010000016.1:0-16228 GCF_042956885.1 Streptomyces sp. NPDC008163
CGTGAGACCTCGCAGATGTTCATCACCGGTCCGGACGTCGTGAAGGCGGTCACCGGCGAGGAGATCACCCAGAACGGCCTGGGCGGCGCGGACGTCCACGCGGAGACCTCGGGCGTCGCGCACTTCGCGTACGACGACGAGGAGACCTGCATCGCCGAGGTCCGGTACCTCATCGGGATGCTGCCCTCCAACAACCGGGAGAACCCGCCCACCGCGGAGAGCGACGACCCGGCGGACCGGCGCGGCGACGCCCTCCTGGACCTGGTCCCGGCCGACGGCAACCGCCCGTACGACATGCACAAGGTCATCGAGGAACTCGTCGACGACGGCGACTACCTGGAGATCCACGAGCGCTGGGCCCGCAACATCATCTGCGCGCTGGCCCGGATGGACGGCCAGGTCGTCGGCATCGTCGCCAACCAGCCCCAGGCCCTGGCCGGGGTGCTGGACATCGAGGCGTCCGAGAAGGCCGCGCGATTCGTCCAGATGTGTGACGCCTTCAACATCCCCATCATCACTCTTCTGGACGTACCCGGCTTCCTGCCCGGCGTCGATCAGGAGCACGGTGGGATCATCCGGCACGGCGCGAAGCTGCTCTACGCGTACTGCAACGCGACGGTGCCGCGGATCTCCCTGATCCTGCGCAAGGCGTACGGCGGCGCCTACATCGTCATGGACAGCCAGTCCATCGGTGCGGACCTCACCTACGCCTGGCCCACCAACGAGATCGCCGTGATGGGCGCGGAGGGCGCCGCCAACGTCATCTTCCGCCGGCAGATCGCGGAGGCCGAGGACCCCGAGGCCATGCGGACCCGCATGGTCAAGGAGTACAAGACCGAGCTGATGCACCCCTACTACGCCGCCGAGCGCGGCCTGGTCGACGACGTCATCGACCCGGCCGAGACGCGCGAGGTCCTGATCGCCTCGCTTGCGATGCTCCGCACCAAGCACGCCGACCTGCCGGCCCGCAAGCACGGCAACCCCCCGCAGTAGAAGACGGAGACACCACTCATGACCACTGCCACCGCCGAATCCGTGCTGCGCGTCGAGAAGGGCCTCGCGGACCCCGAGGAACTGGCCGCGATCACCGCGGTCCTCCTCGCCCGCGCCGCCGCCCAGCCCACCACCACCCCGGTCCGCGTCCGCAACACGGCCGGCTGGCGCCGCCTGGAACGCACCCCGGGCTTCCGCGCCCCGCACAGCTGGCAGGGCTGACCCCCAAAAGGCCCGTTCAGGCTCACCCCAAGCCCGCCAAGGCCGGGCGGGCCACATCGAGCCCGTCCGGCGATCGAGGACAAGCAAGGCCGCCAGGCCGAGCGGCAAAACGCGTGAGGGCCCCGCACTCCCAGGAGTGCGGGGCCCTCACGCGTACCGGAAACACCTACCGCAGGCGCGCCATAAGCGCATGCTCCACCAGCGTGATCAACGCGCTCTTCGCATCCGCCCGATGCCGCGCGTCCGTCGTCAGAATCGGCGTGTCCGGCCCGATCTGCAGGGCCTCGCGCACCTCGTCGGGGGTGTACGGCTGGTGGCCGTCGAAGCCGTTGAGGGCGATGACGAACGGCAGCCCGCTGTTCTCGAAGTAGTCGACCGCCGGGAAGCAGTCGGCGAGACGGCGCGTGTCCACCAGCACGACGGCACCGATCGCGCCGCGCACCAGGTCGTCCCACATGAACCAGAAGCGGTCCTGGCCCGGTGTACCGAAGAGGTACAGGATCAGGTCCTGGTCCAGGGTGATGCGGCCGAAGTCCATCGCCACCGTCGTGGTGGTCTTGTCCCCCGTGTGCGTCAGGTCGTCGATGCCCGCCGAGGCGGACGTCATCACGGCTTCGGTGCGCAGCGGATTGATCTCCGAGACGGCACCGACAAACGTGGTCTTACCCACGCCGAAGCCCCCTGCCACCACGATCTTCGCCGAGGTAGTGGAGCGGGCCGCTCCGCCGCTAGAGCTTGCGAAGTCCACTGAGCACCCTTTCGAGCAGTGTCACATCTGGCTGGCCGCCGGCGGACTCGTCGCCGCCGGGCTGGTGGATAGCGACGAGTCCCGCCTCGGCCAGGTCGGCTACGAGGATCCGGGCCACGCCGAGGGGGATCGAGAGGAGGGCCGAGATCTCGGCCACCGACTTGATCTCGAAGCACAGCCGGCAGATCCGCTGGTGCTCGGGCAACTGCCCTTGCAGCCGGGACGGATCAGCCGTGGTACTGACCAACGCCTCAATGGCGAGTTGGTAGCGCGGTCGGGTCCGTCCACCTGTCATGGCGTACGGACGGACCAGCGGATTGTGCGCGGCCGGAGCCGCCGGCTCGGGAGCCCGCCGCGGCTGCACGGGCTGGATCCGCGGCTGCTGCGGCCCGTCGAGGCGGTGGGGACGCCGGGGATGGTGCGGCTGCTGCGCGGGCTGCTGGGGCTCCTGCTGCGGCCAGCCGGGCCCCGACTGGCCGTACTGGCCCTGCCCGTACGGCTGGTAGGGCTGCTGCGCGCCCTGTCTGCCGGGTGCGGAGGGGAAGTTGAAACGATCGTCCCCGTGCTCACCCGGCACGTGCCGGTCACCGTCGTACTGGTGCCCGCCTGGGGGTGTACCCACGATTCCTCCTCCGCCTGCCGGTCCCGATCCCAGTGGACCGCGCCACCGCACCCTATGGCGCGGTGACGCGAAACGCACTGTCTGGTTACTGGATAAGACTAGTTAAGAAGACTTCCCTGAAGTTCGGCGCGGAGGTCCGGGGTGAGGACACTGCCCGCGCGGTCGACCAGAAGGGCCATTTCGTACCCGATGAGGCCGATGTCGGCATCCGGGTGTGCGAGAACGGCCAAGGACGACCCGTCGGAAACGGACATGATGAAGAGGAATCCTCGCTCCATCTCCACAACCGTCTGATTCACCGCGCCGCCCTCGAAGATCCGCGAGGCACCGGCGGTCAGCGAGGTCAGACCGGAGGCGACCGCCGCCAGCTGGTCCGCGCGGTCCCGGGGGAATCCCTCGGACATCGCCAGCAGGAGTCCGTCGGCGGAGACCACCACCGTGTGCGACACCCCGGGGGTGTTGTCCACGAAGTTGGTGATCAACCAGTTGAGATTCTGCGCCGCCTGGCTCATCGGGCTCACACTAACGCTCCTGGTTGTAGGTATTACTTGTGTCCGTACCCGCGTTGCGTCCCCGGAGGACACCGCGCCGCAGGTTGCTCAGCCTGCCGCGCACGTCTTCCGGAGCGCGGGAGACCTGGGGGCCGCCCTGCTGGGTCTGTTCGGCGGTGCCCTCGACCAGGTTGGCCTTGGGCACGCGCCGGGGAAGACCGGACGGGGTTATCCCGCCCGCTTTCGGCTCCCGGAGCTTCTCGGCCCGCTCCCAGCGCTCGTCGTTGGCCGAGCGCCAGTCGTCGGAGCCGTCGTTTCCGGCGTTTCCATCGGCGGCCTGCTGCGCCTGGACCGGCCGCTGCGGCAGTTCTTGCTGCTGCGGACGCTCCTGCGCTCCACCGGACCGGCCGTTCCCGCGGCCCGTGGGCTGCCAGTGCTGCTGGCCGCCCCGGCGCGGCAGACCGGCTTCGGTCAGCTCGTGGCCGGTGTTCGGGACGGGGCCCGAACGCTCGAAGCCTACGCGCTCCTGCGGCTCGGCGGGAGCGCTCACGGCAGATTCCGGTTCCGGCTGGGCGACCGGTTCGAACCCGCCCTGGTACGTGCCCTGATCTGCCCACTCTTCCTGCTGGGGCTGGGCGGCATACTGCTCGTCGTAGCCCTGCACGGGCGCCTCGGGGGCCGCGTAAGCCGCCTCCGGATAGCCGCCCTGGGCGCCGTCGTAGGGGGGTTGGGCGGCATAACCGCCGGCACCTGCGTACGGGTCGTAGCCGCCCTCGTACTGCTGCGCGGCGTAGGCGTCCCGACCGTTCCCGGCGTAGGCGTCCTGGCCGTACGCGCCCTCGGCGTAGACCTGCTCGGGCTGCGCCTGCCGGGCCGGGTCCTGCTGTTCCGGGAACGCCTGGCGCTCGCCGCCGGTGGCCTGGGCCTCCAGCGCCGCGCGGCGCTCCTCGCGCATCAGGGAGCGGCCCACCGGGTCGAGCTGGGCGGAGTCCGCGGAGCCCTCGTCGTAACGCGAGTCGTCGAAGCCGAGTTCGGCGGCCGTACGCAGCTGCGGCTGGTGCGGCAGCGCGTCGAACGCCTGCTGCTGCGGGATGATCGAGGAGACGGTGAAGTCGTCCTGCTCCGGCGCGTCGCCGCCGCCACCGTGGGTGATCGCGTCCGGCAGCATGACCAGCGAGGTCGTGCCGGCCTGCTCGCCCGAGGGGCGCAGCTGGACGCGGATGCCGTGCCGGTCGGCGAGCCGGCCGACCACGAACAGGCCCATGCGCTGCGAGACCGCGGCGTCCACCGTCGGCGGGTTGGCCAGCTTGTGGTTGATGTCGGCGAAGTCCTCGGCGGTGAGACCGATGCCCTTGTCGTGGATCTCGATCATCACCCGGCCGTCGGGCAGCCGGGTCGCGGTGACGCGGACCTTGGTCTGCGGCGAGGAGAACGTCGTGGCGTTCTCCAGCAACTCGGCCAGCAGGTGCACGAGGTCGGTGACGGACTGGCCGTGGATCTCGGTCTCCGGGACACCGGAGAGCTCGATGCGCTCGTACGACTCCACCTCGGAGGAGGCGGCGCGCAACACGTCCACCAGCGGCACCGGCTGGTTCCAGCGGCGGCCGGGCTCCTCGCCGGCGAGGACGAGGAGGTTCTCGCCGTTGCGCCGCATGCGGGTCGCCAGGTGGTCGAGCCGGAACAGGCTCTCCAACTGGTCCGGGTCGGCCTCATTGTTCTCCAGGTCGGTGATCAGGGTCAGCTGGCCCTCGATGAGCGACTGGTTGCGGCGCGAGAGGTTGGTGAAGATCGCATTGACGTTGCCCCGGAGCATGGCCTGCTCGGCGGCGAGCCGGACCGCTTCCTGGTGGACCTGGTCGAAGGCGCGGGCGACCTCGCCGATCTCGTCCTGCGAGTTGATCGGGATGGGCTGCACCCGGGTGTCGACCCGGCCCGGGTCGGTGCGCGAGAGCTGGTCGACCAGCGAGGGCAGCCGCTGCTCGGCGATCCCGAAGGCGGCGGTACGCAGCCGGCGCATCGAGCGGCTCATCTGCCGGGCCATGAGCCCGGCCAGGATGAACGCGGCCAGCAGGGCGACGATGACGATCGATGCGTTGACGATGGCGTCGGTCCGGGCCTCGGACGAGATGTCCGCCGCCTCGGTCACGGCCTTCTCGACCAGCTCGTTCTCGACCGTGGTGTAGCCGTCGAACTTGGCGGTGGCGGCGGCCGTCCAGGTGTCGGCGGTGATCCCCTTGGCCTTCAGCTCGGCCGGGTCCTTGCCGAGGCCGATCTCCTTGGCCATGCCGTCGTAGACCGAGCCGTCGATGGAGGGCGGTGCCACGAACGGCGCACCGGCCGCGGCGGCCTTCTCCTTGGCCTCCTTCAGCTCGGCCGCGCCCGCGGCCGCCTTGGCCTCCATGACCTTGCGGAGCCGGGCCGCGTCGGCCTCCGTACCGCCGGAAGTGAACTCACCGAGGGCGATCTGCTCCAGGTAGTTGTAGGAGCCGAACGCCTTGACCTGGTCGTTGAACTTGCCCTCCTCCTTGCTGGGACGGACGAGGAGGTGCACGCCGATGGAGCGCTGAAGCGATTCTGCAGCCTTGGCCAGCTCGATCGCGTAGACGGTACGGCCGTAGCTGGTGATGTTGCCGGTGCCGAGGCCCAGTTCGTTGCAGAACTCCATCAGGGAGTGCTGGACCTGGACGTAGCCCTCCTCGGTCTTCACCGGGTCCATGGCCGCGGTGTAGGCCGCCTTGCGCAGCTGCGGGAGCTTCGGCTCCTCCAGCTTGAACAGCTTGAGGCGGCGCTGGAGACCCTCCTTGGCCGGCATGTCCTTGACGGCCTCGGCGAACTTGGCGGCGGCCGCGTCGGTGGTGGCGCGGGTCTGGGAGACGACCTCGTCCTCGCGCTTGTTCGACAGCAGCGGCTGCGCGGTGAGGTCGCGCTCGTTGAGCAGCGCCTGCCCGTACTCGGCGGCGGCCCGCACGATCAGCGCGGTCTTCTCCGCGTCCTGGGCCTCCTGCCAGGTGTCGACCGAGCCCTTCACCTGGAAGCCGCCCATGACCAGGCCGACCAGCACCGGGATCAGGAGGATCGCGTTCAGCCGGGTGGGCACCCGCCAGTTGCGCGGCGACAGCCGGCTGGTGCTGCCACCGGCCGGTGCCCCATCGGACACGTCGGCGGACGGCGCCGCGGCACGCGACGGCGGGGTGAAGTTGCCCCGCTCCGTCTGCGCCGTGGAGCCCTCGTTGTTACGCCTCACTCGACCAACAACCTCTCGGCGTCGGCACCTACGCTGTGCCGGGTTTGTTCAGGGCCGTACTACTCGGGAGTTGGTCGAATTGCAGCACGGCTGACGGCCGCGTTCCAAACAGTCGGAATGGGCGATTCCGAGTGGCTCACGCCTCAGATAAATCGGGCATAAAGAGCGAGCCCCGCCAAAAGGCGAGGCTCATGTGAGCGCAGCGACACCGCTCGTGCGCATCCGGTGTCGGTCGCGGGGCAATTCTCTTTCGAAACGTTATGAAGGCGGGGGCGGATCGTGTCAAAGGACACAGCCCGCCCCCGTGTGACTACGGTAACTGCCGTATGCCACTTCCGACTTGTGACTACTTGAGCCGGGCCATCAGAGCGTGCTCCACCAGCGTGATCAGACCGCTCTTCGCGTCCGCGCGGTGCCGCGCGTCCGTGGTGATGATCGGCGTGTCCGGCCCGATCTGCAGGGCCTCGCGCACCTCGTCCGGCGTGTACGGCTGGTGGCCGTCGAAGCCGTTGAGGGCGATGACGAACGGCAGCCCGCTGTTCTCGAAGTAGTCGACCGCCGGGAAGCAGTCGGCGAGACGGCGCGTGTCCACCAGCACGACGGCACCGATGGCGCCGCGCACCAGGTCGTCCCACATGAACCAGAAGCGGTCCTGGCCCGGTGTACCGAAGAGGTACAGGATCAGGTCCTGGTCCAGGGTGATGCGGCCGAAGTCCATCGCCACCGTCGTGGTGGTCTTCCCGCCGGTGTGCGTGAGGTCGTCGATGCCCGCCGAGGCGGACGTCATCACGGCTTCGGTGCGCAGCGGATTGATCTCCGAGACGGCACCGACGAACGTGGTCTTGCCCACGCCGAACCCACCGGCCACGACGATCTTCGCCGAGGTGGTGGCCCGGGTCGCCGCGCCGCCGTTAGAGCTTGCGAAGTCCACTGAGCACCCTTTCGAGCAGTGTCACATCCGGCGCGCCGCCGGCCTCTCCATTGCCCGGCTGGTGGATGGCCACCATGCCGGCTTCCGCCAGGTCCGCGACGAGAATCCGCGCCACACCGAGGGGCATCGACAGCAGGGCCGAGACCTCGGCCACCGACTTGACCTCGCGGCACAGATGGCAGATCCGCTGATGCTCGGGAAGCAGGGTTCCGAGATGCGCGGGATCGGCCGTGGTGCTGACCAGTGCTTCTATCGCCAGCTGATAGCGCGGCCGGGTACGTCCACCGGTCATGGCGTACGGGCGGACCAGCGGCTGGTCGCCCTCACCTTCGTACGACGCGTGGCTGGACGCGCCGTACGGATCGGGTGAGGCGGGTGGCGGGGTCATGAATCCTCCGGGCGTGACAGCAGGGTGTCGGCTTGCCGTCTGAAGGGGCCGGTGGGGGGCTGTAAGCGGCCGGACGGTCGAGGGTCGGTTTTCGGGTTGATCATCTGTGTCACTGGTTCACGGCCGCCTAGTGGAGCAGGCTGCCCTGGAGCTCCGCACGGAGGTCCGGGGTCAGGACGGTGCCCGCCCGGTCCACCAGCAGGGCCATCTCGTAGCCGACCAGACCGATGTCGGCGTCCGGGTGGGCCAGCACGGCCAGCGAGGAGCCGTCCGAGATGGACATGAGGAACAGGAAGCCCCGCTCCATCTCCACCACGGTCTGGCTGACGGCGCCGCCCTCGAAGATCCGGGAGGCGCCGGCGGTCAGCGAGGTCAGCCCGGAGGCGACGGCCGCCAGCTGGTCGGCGCGGTCGCGCGGGAAACCTTCGGACATCGCCAGCAGCAGCCCGTCCGCCGAGACCACCACCGTGTGCGACACCCCTGGGGTGTTGTCCACGAAGTTGGTGATCAGCCAGTTCAGATTCTGTGCGGCCTGACTCATCGGGCTCAACTAACGCTCCTGCTGGTGAGTGGGGCCGAGGGGGAAGCTTCCGGTCTGACCGCTGCCTGCCTGACGCCCCTGCTGGATGCCCCGGCGGAGATTGGTCAGACGCCCGCGCACGTCATCGGGCGCGCGCGAGACCTGCGGACCGGACTGGTTGTTCTGCTGCTGGGCGGTACCCGGCACCAGGTTGGCGCGCGGGACCCGGCGCGGCAGACCGGACGTGGTGATACCGCCCGCCGCGGGCTTCTTCACCCGCTCCGCCTGCCGCACGATCTCATCGTTCGGCGAGGCCCGCCAGGCGCTCTGCGCACCGGTGTCGCCGAGGGTCCGCTGCGGCGCGGGAGCCGCCGGCTCCTGGGCCGCCGGCTGCTGCGGGAAGCCCTGCGCCGGGGTGGCCGGAGGCTGCTGCGGGGCACCCGGCTGCGGCCCGCGGAACCAGTTGGTCTCCAGCGTGTCGTACAGCGGGGTGCGGCCGTCGCCGGGCCCGGCCGGCGGCAGCGCCTCGGGCTGCTGCGGCTGCTGGGGCAGGACCGGGCGGTACGGGGCTTCGGGTGCCTGGCCGCCCATGGGCGGGCGCGGGGCGCCGAAGTCCTGGTGGTCGCGCTGCCGGGGCGCCGGCTGCTGCGGTCCGCCGAAGTCCGGGCGGGCGAACTGCGAGGTGCTCGTCACGTCCGGGTTCTGCGGGCCGTTGCCGTACGCGCCGTTGTGCTGGGGGCCGTTCGGCTGCGGTACGCCGCGCTGCGGCAGTCCGGGCAGCGGCGCGTTGTGCTGCGGTCCGTTGTACTGCGGCGCGTTGCCCTGCGGTGCGTTGTACTGCGGGCCGTTGCCCTGCGGCAGACCGGGCTGCTGTCCGTTCGGCGCGGGCGCCGAGAAGTCGGGCCGGGCGAACTCCGCCGTGGAGCCGGGCCCCTGGCGGTCGTCGGCCGGAAAGCGCGGAGCCTGCGGCTGCGGGAAGCGGCCCGTGGTCTCCGACTCCTCGTGGCCGCGCGGCGCGTCGAGCGGGGTGCGCCGGGGCGCGGCCGGCTCGTCGGTGCCCCAGCTCGTCGTCTGCGGACGCTGCGGGGCGGGGAAACCGCCGCCCTGGCCCTGGTTCGGGCCCTGGTTCGGGGCCGGGGAGCCACCGGGCAGCTCGGCGCGGGGACCGCCGACCGGCGGCAGCTGACGCTCGCCGCGCCCCGGACCGCGCGGCGGCTCGAAGGCGTTGCGCCCGTCCTGGCCGCCCTGCCCCGCCTGGTCGAACCGGGCCTGCTGGGGCTGCGGGGCCTGCGGTGCTCCGGGGCCGTTCTGCTCGGGGCGCCGCTGGTCGAAGAGGCTGGGCCGGTTCGTGTCCGCACCGCCGTCGCCCCGGGCGCCGAGCCGGGCACCGCCGAACGCACCGGCCAGGCCGCCGCCCTGACGGGGGCCGTCCTGGGCCGGGCGGCCCTGCGGATTCTGGAACGCCGAGTCCTGCGCGCCGGGTCCGCCCTGCGGGTTCTGCGGGCGGTTGGCGTCGCGGGCGGGCAGCGCGGCCCGGGGACCGGTGCCGGCGCCGACCTGGCCGCGCTGGGGACCGGGGCCCGCGGCGGGGCGTCCGCCCTGGGCGTCGTTGCCGCCGGAGAGCAGGCCGCCGGGGGACTGCTGACCGGGCGCCTGCTTCGGGGCCGGCTGCCGGCCGCCGTGCGCGACGTCCACCGGGAGCATGACCAGCGCGGTGGTGCCGCCGGAGTCCGACGGGCGCAGCTGGATGCGGATGCCGTGGCGCAGGGAGAGCCGGCCGACCACGAACAGGCCCATGCGGCGGGAGACCGAGACGTCCACGGTGGGCGGCGACGCCAGCCGCTCGTTGATCGCGGCCAGGTCCTCCGGGGAGAGCCCGATGCCGGTGTCGTGGATCTCGACGAGCACCCGGCCGTCGGGCAGGGCGTGACCGGTGACCCGGACCTTCGTCTGCGGCGAGGAGAACGAGGTGGCGTTCTCCAGCAGCTCGGCGAGCAGGTGCACGAGGTCGTTGACGACCCGGCCCGCGACCTCGGTGGCGGGCACCGCAGCCAGTTCGATGCGCTCGTACTGCTCCACCTCGGACGCGGCGGCGCGGAGCACGTCGACCAGCGGCACGGGGCGGGTCCACCGGCGGCCCGGCTCCTCACCGGCGAGGACGAGGAGGTTCTCGCCGTTCCGGCGCATACGGGTCGCGAGGTGGTCGAGCTTGAAGAGCGAGGACAGCTGGTCCGGGTCGGCCTCGCGCGACTCCAGCTCGGAGATGAGCGAGAGCTGACGCTGGATCAGGCCCTGCGAACGGCGCGAGAGGTTGGTGAACATCGCGTTGACGTTGCCCCGCAGAAGGGCCTGCTCGGCGGCGAGACGGACCGCCTCGCGGTGCACGTCGTCGAAGGCCGCGGCCACCTTGCCGATCTCGTCGCGGGAGTGCACACCGACGGACTCCACCGAGGTGTCGACGTCCTGCGGGTCGGACTCGGAGAGCTGCTTGACGAGCTCGGGCAGACGGTCCTGGGCGACGCGGGTCGCGGTGTCCTGGAGCCGGCGCAGCGAGCGGATCATGGACCGGGCGACGACGAAGGCGCCGACCAGCGAGACACCGAGCACCAGGAGGATCAGCGCACCGGAGATGATCGCCTCGCGCTGCGACTCCTCACGCAGCTCGCGCGCCTTGCCCTCCATGTCGCTGAGGAGGGTCTCCTCGATGCGCTTCATGGTGTTGATCTTGATGGTGTCCTGGTCGTACCAGTTCATGTACGACCGGCGCGCCTTGGAGCCGCCCATGGCGAGCGGGTTCTCCAGCAGCTTCTGCGCGTACGTGTTCGCGGCCTTGATGTCCGGGTTGCCCTCGTCCAGCGTCGAGGTCAGCTCCGCGGCGTCACCGCCGGTGGAGGTGTAGATCGCCTCGAACGACGTGAGGGCCGCGTCTTCCTTGCTCTTCGCGGCCAGGCCGAACTGCTGGTCGTTGCGGTCGAGGTCGGGCTTCTTGTCGTCGCTGGTGGGCAGCGCGGCGGCGATGATCGCGCGCTGGATCGAGGCGTACTCCTTGGCGGAGGAGAACGCCGCCAGCGCACGGGTCCGCTTGATCATCTCGGGGCTGCTGGTCGCCTGGGCCATGTCCTGGGACAGGCTCAGCAGCGAGGTGATCAGCTGGCTGTAGGCGTCGACCGTCTGGAGGGCCGGACTGCCCTTCTCGTACGCGTGCTTGCGGGTGTCACGGACGGAACTGAGCCGCGTGGCGATCTGCTGGATGCTGGTGTGGATGCTCTCCAGGGTGTCGTCACCCGTGGTGTCGCCGATCTCGTTGGTGCTCGCGAGGAACGCCAGCTGCGCCCGGTCGGTCTTCTGCCGGGGCGTGGTGATCTTGAAGTCGGTCTCGGGCACGCCGTTGGACAGCGGACCGGCCGTCTGGTCGCGCTCCTCCTGGAGCGCCTGCGCCAGGGAGGTCGCCTGCTTCGTCATCTCGGTCAGCAGCTGCATGTGTTCCAGCTGCTGGATGTCGTTCAGGGAGTCGTTGATGCGCAGACCACCCAGCGTGGTCGCCGCGACCACGGGGAGGGCGAGCAGGGACACGAGGCGCGTGCTGATGCGCCAGTTGCGGAGAGCGACCCGCGAACCCGTGTTGACGGGGCCCCGGGGCTTCGGTGCGGCGGCCTGCTCGGGCTCGCCGCCGGTCGGAGCGGCGCCGGGGCGGCGGTCGCGGTCACCTTGGTCACCGGCCGCGGCCGATCCGGGGTTCTGGGCGTGCTGGGGCGAGGAACCGCGGTCGGTCCCGCCGCGCGGCTCCTGTTCCGCCGCAGCGCTGCCATCCCTCTTGAAACGTCCCTGCACTAGCGTCGCAACCTCTGGACCAGGCGTTCCTCCGTCGTGAACGGAGAAAACGGTGTCGGCGTGGTGGGGCGTTGTCCCGCCCCATGGTGGTCGTGAGTGACCGGCGCCCTTCCCCTTCCCGCCGCCACTCGGCGCTGCGTTGCGCCCCTGCGCGCCGGCTTGAAACCCGCGGCGGTGCGTGGAATTTCAGCACAGTGCTGGATCTCCAACAAGGGCCAGGTACCGGGCTGTGACCTGCGTGACACCGTGTGATGGATGCGTAACAAGCGGTGGAGGCGGTTCGCGGACAATCCGGACCATTGAGGGTGAGTCCGACCGGGGCGAGGGGTGTCCCAGTCGCCATGATCAGGAGCGGAATGGATGGTTCAGGTGTGACATGTCCGATTCGAAGACCCGGGCGGTGCGCCCGTATTGAGGCGATTGTCCCGGTGCTCGTGAGCAAACTCACATGAAGATCGCCGTCTTTTCCGGGCCGCCGGAGGGAATCGCATGTTTAGCCTGACGCTTTACTGGGATGGCAGAACCGACAACCGGCGCCCCCTCGTACGGGCGGCGCCCCGACGACAGGGCCGTACGGCAGATGAACACGACGACGCTCCGTCACCTCGCCAACCCCCGCCGCACCACGCTGGCGCACCTCAAGGACGCCGAGGCGCTGCAGACGGCGGAACTCCCGGAGCACGCGGTCCAGCTGCCGACGCAGACCGCCAACCCGCGCCGCACGATCCTGATGACGGCCCCCGCCGCCGTCCCCGCCGCCGCGGAGTAATCCCGCACGGGAGCGCCCCTCATGCGCGTGGGCGCTTCGCCCGGCGGGTCTTGCCCCGTCGCGCCGCCCGGCACGCGCGCTCGCCGCGTTGGCCAAAAGCCCTGGTAGCTCCGTTACAAGGACTTCCGGCCGCCTTGCGATCGCACGCGCCGGACGACGCTCCTTTACGGGCGATACCCGCCGGGCGAAGCGCTAGCCTGGAGCGTCAGTCTTTTCAGGCACCCAGCAAGCAGTGAGGGGCGACAGCAACCCGTGCGCATCGCCAGGTTCTCCATCGACGGCAATGTCGCCTTCGGCGCGGTCGAGGGCGACGGGCCCGACGGTCTCGTCCTCGACATCATCAAGGGCATCCCGTACTCCGAGTTCGAGCTCTCCGGGACCAAGGTCCCGCTGAACAAGGTGCGGCTGCTGCCGCCCGTGCTCCCCAACAAGGTCGTGGCCATCGGCCGCAACTACGCGGAGCACGCCGCCGAACTCGGCAACGAGGTCCCCGACGTCCCCGTCGCCTTCTTCAAACCCACCACCTCGGTGATCGGCTCCGGCGACGCCATCGAGTACCCCTCCTTCTCCGACGAGGTCCACCACGAGGCCGAGCTGGCCGTGGTCATCGGCCGGATGTGCCGCGAAGTGCCGCGCGAGCGGGTCAAGGACGTCGTCTTCGGCTACACCTGCGCCAACGACGTCACCGCCCGCGACGCCCAGAAGCGGGAGAAGCAGTGGGCCCGGGCCAAGGGCTTCGACACCTCCTGCCCGCTCGGCCCCTGGGTGGAGACCGACCTCGACCCCACCGACCTCGCCATCCAGGCCACGGTCAACGGCGAGCAACGCCAGCTCGGCCGGACGAGCGACATGATCCGGTCCATCGAGGACCTGGTCGTCCACATCACGGAAGCCATGACGCTGCTTCCGGGCGATGTGATCCTCACCGGCACTCCCGCGGGGGTCGGACCCCTCCATGTCGGCGACGAGGTCGCCGTCACCATCGAAGGCATCGGCACTCTCACCAACAAGGTGATCAAGCGTGGCTAACGCACCCGTACGTGTACGTTTCTGTCCCTCCCCGACCGGCAACCCGCACGTCGGCCTGGTCCGGACGGCCCTCTTCAACTGGGCCTTCGCCCGGCACCACCAGGGCACCCTGGTCTTCCGCATCGAGGACACCGACGCGGCGCGCGACTCCGAGGAGTCGTACGAGCAGCTCCTCGACGCGATGCGCTGGCTCGGCCTGGACTGGGACGAGGGCCCCGAGGTGGGCGGCCCGCACGCCCCGTACCGCCAGTCGCAGCGGATGGACCTCTACAAGGACGTCGCGGAGAAGCTGCTCGCCGGCGGCTACGCGTACCCCTGCTACTGCACCACGGAGGAGCTGGACACCCGCCGCGACGCCGCCCGCGCCGCCGGCCGCCCGTCCGGCTACGACGGCCACTGCCGCGAGCTGACCGACGCGCAGAAGGCCGCGTACGAGGCCGAGGGCCGCGCGTCGATCGTCCGCTTCCGGATGCCCGACGAGGCGATCACCTTCACGGACCTGGTCCGCGGCGACATCACCGTCCAGCCGGAGAACGTTCCGGACTACGGCATCGTCCGCGCCAACGGCGCCCCGCTCTACACGCTGGTCAACCCGGTGGACGACGCGCTGATGGAGATCACCCACGTCCTGCGCGGCGAGGACCTGCTCTCCTCCACCCCGCGCCAGATCGCCCTGTACCGGGCGCTCATCGAGCTGGGCATCGCCAAGGACACCCCCGCCTTCGGGCACCTGCCGTACGTGATGGGCGAGGGCAACAAGAAGCTCTCCAAGCGCGACCCGCAGGCTTCGCTCAACCTCTACCGCGAGCGCGGCTTCGTCCGCGAGGGGCTGCTCAACTACCTCTCGCTGCTGGGCTGGTCGATCGCCGAGGACCGCGACATCTTCGACATCGACGAGATGGTCGCCGCCTTCGACATCAAGGACGTCAACGCCAACCCGGCCCGCTTCGACCTCAAGAAGTGCGAGCACATCAACGCGGAGCACATCCGCCGCCTCGACGTGAAGACCTTCACCGAGGCGTGCGGCCCGTGGCTCCGGGCGCCGTTCGCCCCCTGGGCCCCGGACTCCTTCGACGCGGCGGTCTTCGCCGAGATCGCCCCGCACGCCCAGACCCGGGTGACGGTGCTCTCCGAGATCACCGCCAACGTGGACTTCCTGTTCCTGGACGAGCCGGTGCACGACGAGGCGTCCTGGACCAAGGCGATGAAGGAGGGCTCCGACGCCCTTCTCGTCACCGCCCGCGCCGAGCTCATCGCCGCCGACTGGAACGCGGACGCCCTCAAGGCCGCCGTCCTCGCCGCCGGCGAGCAGCACGGCCTGAAGCTCGGCAAGGCCCAGGCCCCGGTCCGGGTGGCCGTCACCGGCCGCACGGTCGGCCTTCCCCTCTTCGAGTCCCTGGAGATCCTGGGCCGCGAGAAGACGATCGCCCGCATCGACGCGGCCCTGGCCAAGCTGACCGCGTAACGCTGCACCGACGTACGGGACGGGCCCGGCGGCCGCACAGCGCGGCCGCCGGGCCCGTCCCGCTGCGCGGTGGCCACGCGTAGAGTCGGGCCATGCCCATCAGAGCCGTCCTCTGGGACATCGACGACACACTCTTCGATCACACGGCGGCCGCCGCGACCGGCATGGCCCGGCACATCGCGGCGGAGGGGCTGCCCCCGGGGTACGCCTCGGCCGAGCAGGCCGTCGAGGCGTGGCAGCGGCTCACGCGCCGCCACTGGGCGCGGTTCTCCGCCGGGGAGACCGACTGGCCGGGGCAGCGGCGGGACCGGGCCAGGGAGTTCCTGGGGCGGGCCATGGACGACGACGAGGCCGACGCGTGGTTCACCCGCCACGTCGCGCACTACGAGTCCGCCTGGGCGCTCTTCCCGGACGCCGTCCCGGCGCTCGACGCGCTGGCGGGGACGTACCGGCACGCCGTGCTCTCCAACTCGGCCCAGGAGTCGCAGCACCAGAAGCTCACCGTGCTCGGGGTGCGCGACCGCTTCGAGTCCCTGCTGTGCGCGGCGGAACTGGGCGTCTCCAAGCCGGACCCCGGGGCCTTCCTCGCCTCCTGCCAGGCGCTGGGACTCGACGCGCAAGAGGTGCTCTACGTCGGGGACGAACCCGACATCGACGCCGCCGGAGCCACCGCCGCCGGCCTCGCGGGCGTCTGGCTGGACCGGCGGGGCAGGGGAGGGCGGCCCGAACTGGTCCGGATCACGGGGCTCGACCAGCTTCCGGGGCTGCTCGCGGGCGATACCCGTTTTGGAGCGCCGGACACCTTCGGGTAATGTTCTTCCTGCGCCGCCCGAGCGGGCCGAAAGATCCGGCCGGGAGCGCAGACAGAGACAAGGCCCCCAGGGGTTGCGTTTCAGTGGGCTATGGTGTAATTGGCAACACTACGGTTTCTGGTACCGTCATTCTAGGTTCGAGTCCTGGTAGCCCAGCGCAGTA
>NZ_JBIBHG010000016.1:16328-178820 GCF_042956885.1 Streptomyces sp. NPDC008163
CAGAGCAAGTTGCAGGACAAGCCCCCGTTGTGTAGCGGCCTAGCACGCTGCCCTCTCACGGCAGTAGCGCCGGTTCGAATCCGGTCGGGGGTACAGATCCTTCCCGCGAGATCATCTGGGTCGCACCCACGGTCTCGATGCAGGATCGCTAGGGCCCCCGTTGTGTAGCGGCCTAGCACGCTGCCCTCTCACGGCAGTAGCGCCGGTTCGAATCCGGTCGGGGGTACTTGCAACACCATGGGCTATGGTGTAATTGGCAACACTACGGTTTCTGGTACCGTCATTCTAGGTTCGAGTCCTGGTAGCCCAGCGCAGTACAGAGCAAGTTGCAGGACAAGCCCCCGTTGTGTAGCGGCCTAGCACGCTGCCCTCTCACGGCAGTAGCGCCGGTTCGAATCCGGTCGGGGGTACAACAGGCAAGAGGCGAAGGCCCTTCACTCCGGTGAAGGGCCTTTCGCTTGTACGCGGCACGGGGCCGTCCCGCTCAATACCCGTACCGCCGGGCCGACTCCTCCTCCTGGGCCAGCCTGCGCAGCGACGCCAGCAACGGCTCGTGCAGCACCGCCGACGCCACCGCCATCTCCACCTGCTGGGAGCGCGTCGGACAGGTCTCCATCTGGTCCAGGTCCCGGACGGCCACCTCGTGCATCAGCCGCGCGTGCTCCTCCAGCTGCGCACTCTCGTACGGATAGCCGAGGCGGGCGAGCGTGGCCAGACCCGCGACGAGCGAGCGGTAGACGGGCGACAGCTCGCCGATCTCGCGGGCGCCCGTCCACCCCAACCGGTCGAGCAGCGCGTCGACTTCCGCCCGCGCCGCCGCCGTCTCCGGAGCCTCCTCGTCCGGCTCCGGCCCGTGCGGGAGCGCCCAGAGGGCCGCGCCCAGCCGGATCGTACGGCCCAGCGACTCGTCGTCCACATGGGCCAGTACCTCGCGGGCCGTCGCGATGGGCAGCCGGCCGACCTGGACCAGCGCCCGGACCAGGCGCAGCCGCCGCAGATGGCTCTCGCCGTACTCGGCCTGTGTGGCGCTCACCCGCTCACCCGGCGGCAACAGGCCCTCGCGCAGGTAGTACTTGATCGTCGCGGTCGCGATGCCGCTCCGCTCGCTCAGCTCCGAGAGGCGCATGCCGTCCTTCCCTTGCGTCCACCCTTGGACAGTGTCACTATCCAATCATTGGACAGTGTCGCTATCCAACGCCTGTCAGGGGGCCCTGTGTTCACGAACATCATGCCGGGACGGACGACCGCCGCAGCCGAGGGCGACGTCGTCGTCCTGCTGATCGGCATGCGGATCAACCACTTCAGGGGTGTGCACCACTGGCTGCCGGTCATGCTGGCGATGCTGCGCATGCTGCGGGAGCTGAAGGCGGACAGGGCCCGGGGGCTGCTCGGCCACGTCCTGCTCTCCGGCTCACCGAGGACGTACTACGTCGTCCAGTACTGGGAGTCGAAGGAGAAGCTGTACGCGTACGCCTCGTCGCCCGACATGTTCCACCGCAAGGCGTGGGCGATGCTCAACCGCAAGGAGAAGAAGTCCCGGCAGCACGTGGGGCTGTGGCACGAGACCTACATCGTGCCCGAGGGCGGCTACGAGGCCATCTACGCCGACATGCCCGCGTACGGGCTGGCCGGGGCGACGGGGTCGCTGCCGATCGAGGGGCGGGGCCGCAGTGCTGCGGACCGGCTCGCGCATCGATCCGGCGCTTCGGGCGCCGAGTGAAGCGGTGAGGGGCTGAGAAGGAGCCGTTGAGAAGGGGGCCGCCACGACGCTGGGGCGGCCTCGGGGGAGGGGAGGCGCGGCCGGGGCTCAGCCGCTGCGGCGCAGCGCCTCGCTCAGCCGGGCGGCCGAGTCGATGACCGCCTGGGCGTGCATCCGGCCCGGGTGACGGGTCAGCCGCTCGATCGGTCCGGAGACCGAGACGGCGGCGACCACGCGATTCGACGGGCCACGCACCGGGGCGGAGACCGAGGCCACGCCCGGCTCGCGCTCGCCGATCGACTGGGCCCAGCCGCGCCGCCGTACGCCGGAGAGCGCCGTCGCCGTGAAGCGGGCGCCCTGGAGGCCGCGGTGCAGCCGCTCCGGCTCCTCCCAGGCCATCAGGATCTGCGCGGACGAGCCGGCCTTCATGGTCAGCGTGGAGCCGACCGGCACGGTGTCCCGCAGTCCGGACAGCCGCTCCGCCGCCGCCACGCAGATGCGCATGTCGCCCTGGCGCCGGTAGAGCTGGGCGCTCTCGCCGGTGATGTCGCGCAGATGCGTGAGCACCGGCCCCGCCGTGGCCAGCAGGCGGTCCTCACCGGCCGCCGCCGCCAGCTCGGAGAGCCGGGGGCCGAGAATGAACCGGCCCTGCATGTCCCTCGCCACCATCCGGTGGTGTTCCAGTGCCACGGCCAGCCGGTGGGCCGTGGGTCGTGCGAGCCCGGTCGCCGCGACCAGCCCGGCGAGGGTGGCCGGCCCGGACTCCAGGGCGCTCAATACCAGAGCCGCCTTGTCGAGAACGCCGACGCCGCTAGAGTTGTCCATACGACGATACTCGCGTCTCACTCTGTGAAACGCAAGTTCAATTTTCCCGGGAAGTTGCGAACCTGTACCGGCGGCCCCACAACGGCCCGTAGCCACCGCCCCGTACGGGGGTCCGGACGGGGGCGCACCGAATCTCTAGTTGGGCCGGCGATGACGCCGGCCGGAGGGAAAGCGATGGGTAGGACACTCGCGGAGAAGGTTTGGGACGACCATGTCGTCCGGCGCGCCGAGGGCGAGCCCGACCTCCTCTTCATCGATCTGCACCTGCTGCACGAGGTGACCAGTCCCCAGGCGTTCGACGGCCTGCGGCAGGCCGGGCGCCCGGTGCGGCGACTCGACCTCACCATCGCCACCGAGGACCACAACACCCCGACCCTCGACATCGACAAGCCGATCGCCGACCCGGTCTCCCGCGCCCAGCTGGAGACGCTGCGGAAGAACTGCGCGGAGTTCGGCGTCCGGCTGCACCCGCTGGGCGACGTCGAGCAGGGCGTCGTGCACGTGGTCGGTCCGCAACTGGGCCTGACCCAGCCGGGCACCACCGTGGTCTGCGGTGACTCCCACACCTCCACGCACGGCGCGTTCGGTGCCCTCGCGTTCGGCATCGGCACCAGCCAGGTCGAGCACGTGCTGGCCACCCAGACGCTGCCGATGGCCCGCCCGAAGACGATGGCGATCACCGTCGACGGCGAACTGCCCGACGGCGTCACCGCCAAGGACCTGATCCTGGCGATCATCGCCCGGATCGGCACCGGCGGCGGCCAGGGCTACATCCTCGAATACCGCGGCTCCGCCATCGAGAAGCTCTCGATGGAGGCCCGGATGACCATCTGCAACATGTCGATCGAGGCCGGCGCGCGGGCGGGCATGATCGCCCCCGACCAGACCACCTTCGACTACCTGCGGGGCCGCGACCACGCCCCGCAGGGCGAGGACTGGGACGCCGCCGTCGCGTACTGGAAGACGCTGCGCACCGACGACGACGCGGTCTTCGACGCCGAGGTGGTCATCGAGGCCGCCGAGCTGGCGCCGTTCGTCACCTGGGGCACCAACCCCGGTCAGGGCGCGCCCCTGTCGGCCAACGTCCCCGACCCGGCTTCGTACGAGGACGCCTCGGAGCGCAACGCCGCCGAAAAGGCCCTGGAGTACATGGGGTTGACCGCCGGCCAGCCGCTGCGCGAGATCAGCGTGGACACCGTCTTCGTAGGCTCCTGCACCAACGGCCGCATCGAGGACCTGCGCAACGCCGCCGCGATCCTGGACGGCCGCAAAGTCGCCGACGGCGTACGCATGCTGGTCGTCCCGGGCTCCGTCCGGGTCGCCCTCCAGGCGGTCGACGAGGGCCTGGACAAGGTCTTCACCGCCGCCGGCGCCGAATGGCGGCACGCGGGCTGCTCGATGTGCCTCGGCATGAACCCCGACCAGCTGGCCCCCGGCGAGCGCTCCGCCTCCACCTCGAACCGCAACTTCGAGGGGCGGCAGGGCAAGGGCGGCCGTACACACCTGGTCTCCCCGCAGGTGGCCGCCGCCACCGCGGTGCTGGGCCACCTGGCCTCGCCCGCCGACCTGTCCGACGACCGCACGCCCGCCGGAGTCCGATAACCATGGAAGCTTTCACCGCACACACCGGCCGGGCCGTTCCGCTGCGCCGCAGCAACGTGGACACCGACCAGATCATCCCCGCCCACTGGCTCAAGAAGGTCACCCGGGACGGCTTCGAGGACGGCCTCTTCGAGGCGTGGCGCAAGGACGAGTCCTTCGTCCTCAACCGCCCCGAGCGCCAGGGCGCGTCCGTCCTGGTGGCCGGCCCCGACTTCGGCACCGGCTCCTCCCGCGAGCACGCCGTCTGGGCGCTGCAGAACTACGGCTTCAAGACCGTCATCTCCTCCCGGTTCGCCGACATCTTCCGCGGCAACTCGCTGAAGAACGGTCTGCTGACCGTGGTCCTGGACCAGAAGACCGTCGACGCCCTCTGGGAGCTGACGGAGGCGGACCCGACGGCCGAGGTGACGGTCGACCTGGAGGCCCGGCAGGTCCGCGCCGAGGGCATCACCGCCGACTTCGAGCTGGACGAGAACGCCCGCTGGCGGCTGCTGAACGGCCTGGACGACATCAGCCTCACCCTTCAGAACGAAGCCGACATCGCGGCTTACGAGGCGGCCCGGCCGGCCTACAAGCCCCGCACAATTCCGGCCTGATCAGCGCGTTTTCAGGACTGCGCCCCCTGCCTTCTGGTAGGGGGCGCAGCCGTTTGTTGGGACCCCGTCGGGCGACAACTCGCCCCAGATGGCACAATCGGTGCATGGAACGCGACAGCCAACTCAAGATTTACGGCCAAGTCGCCGACCAATTGAAGGAAGCGCACTCCCGGGTGCGCGCACTGCAAGTCCCGGACGGCGTAAGGATGGCGTTGAACCGGAAGCTGTTGGTCGTCACGGCCACGGCGAAGCACGATCTCCCGGGCGCGGCAAGGCGTCTGGACCGGTTGATGAAGGACCTCGACGAGGGCCGATTCCCCGAAGGTGACTGACTCCGCAGAACTGCGCGGCGGTCGACTTCGTTGCGGCACTAGGGTGATTAGCCCGTTTCGTGTTTGATTTGCGGTATATATCTGCCTAACGTGCGAAAAAGCCGGACAGATTCGTTCCGGCAATGTCTCCGAAGGGGAAGACGTGAACAAGGCGCAGCTCGTAGAAGCGATTGCCGACAAGGTCGGCGGCCGGCAGCAGGCCGCGGACGCCGTCGACGCGGTGCTCGACGCGATCGTCCGTGCGGTTGTCGCGGGGGACCGGGTCTCGGTCACCGGCTTCGGCTCGTTCGAGAAGGTCGACCGCCCCGCCCGCTACGCCCGTAACCCCCAGACGGGTGAGCGCGTGCGGGTCAAGAAGACCTCGGTGCCCCGCTTCCGCGCGGGCCAGGGCTTCAAGGACCTGGTCAGCGGTTCCAAGAAGCTCCCCAAGAACGACGTGGCCGTGAAGAAGGCCCCCAAGGGCAGCCTCTCCGGCGGTTCTTCCGCCCGTACGACGGCCAAGGCCGCCGCCAAGAAGGCCACCGCGAAGAAGGCCGTGGCGAAGAAGGCCACCGCCAAGAAGGCTGCCCCGGCGAAGAAGACCACCGCCGCGGCCAAGAAGACCACCGCGAAGAAGACGTCGCCGGCGAAGAAGACGACGGCCGCCGCGAAGAAGGCCACCCCGGCGGCGGCGAAGTCGACGGCGGCCAAGAAGACCACCGCCGCCAAGACCGCGCCCGCCAAGAAGACCACGGCGAAGAAGGCGCCCGCGAAGAAGACCACCGCGCGCAAGACCACGGCCAAGAAGGCCACCGCGCGCAAGAAGTGAGACCGGGCCGCACAGGCCCCCACACGCGCCGGGCCGGGCTCCCTCCGGGGAGCCCGGCCCGCGGGCTGTCCGGAGGGCATCCCCCTCGGACGGCTCAGAACGTCTGCAGCGTCACCAGGCTGATCCGCAGCCCGGCCCCCTCGCCCTCGCCCTCGATCCGCACCCGCTGCCCCGGCCGCAGCAGCCGCAGGCCGCCCGCGTCGAAGGCCGCCGCGTCGAAGTCCACCGGGGTGCCGTCGTCGAGCAGCACACTGCCGCTCCGCGTCTCGGGGTCGTACGTGTACGAGGTCGCCTGCATGCAAGCAGACTAGCGGTCCCGGCCGACCGCCCCGGCGGCCCAGCGCCCCGCCGTGAACGGGCCCACGCCCAGGTCCAGCGCCACCCGCAGATCCTCGCCGGTGTCCACGTCCCGGCGCACCGAATCGATGCCCGGCAGCGTGATTTCCACCGCGCCCGAGGCCAGATGGCGTACCCGCGACGGGCCGCCGAATGCGGGCCGCAATTCCACTCCCGGAGCGGCCGACAGAAATGTCGTCCCGATTCCCGCCGCATCGGGAACAAATGCGCGGGGAAAAGCGGCAGAGAATTCGAGGACCCGGGACAATTCCGCCGGACGCAGTGCGGGCAGATCCGCGTTGAGCGCGGCCAGCGGCGCCCCCGGCCTGGCCGACCTGGCCGTCCGCTCACCGTGCGCGAGGGCCGCGTTGAGCCCCGCCCCCGGCGCATCGGGCACGACCAGGGCACCGAGCGCGGCCAGCGCCGCCCCCGCCGCCGTGTCGTCCGTGACGACCACCACATCCGCCACCTCCGGGCAGGACAGCGCGGCGGCCACCGTGTCACGGGCGAAGGCGAGGGCGAACCGGGGGCGCAACAGCGCGCCGGAGGCGGGCGCCAGCCTGCTCTTGGCCCGCGTCAGGGGCTTGAGGGGGACGACCAGGGACCAGCGGCCGGCCGGGTCGGTGTTCGTGGCGGTCCCTCCCTCGATACGCATCGCCGCCTATTCTCGCCTGCCGGTGCGCCGACCCGGAGGGTCGCTCCCCGGGGCGAGGCGTACGGTGTTCTCGACAGAGCAGGGGCCTGGGGCGAGACTTGACCCTCGGTAGTCAGACAGCAGACAGCTCCACGGTCTTGTTCACAGAGGAAAGGTGTCCGAGTGTCCCGCCGCAGAATCGGCTTCTGGTACCGCCTGGCGGCGGTCATCGCGAAACCGCCGCTGGTGGTTCTGTTCAAGCGCGACTGGCGGGGAACGGAACACATTCCGGCCGACGGCGGATTCATCACAGCGGTCAACCACAACTCGTACCTGGACCCGCTCTCGTACGGGCACTTCCAGTACAACACCGGCCGCGTGCCGCGATTTCTGGCCAAGGCGGGGCTCTTCAAGGGCGCCTTCATCGGCACGATGCTGCGCGGCACCGGCCAGATCCCCGTCTACCGCGAGACCACCAACGCGATGGACGCCTTCCGGGCCGCCGTCGGCGCCATCGAGCGCGGCGAGTGCGTCTGCTTCTACCCCGAGGGCACCCTCACCCGCGACCCGGACATGTGGCCGATGGCCGGCAAGACCGGCGCCGCCCGCGTCGCGTTGATGACCCGGGCCCCCGTCATCCCGGTCGCGCAGTGGGGTGCCAACGAGGCGATGCCGCCCTACGCCACCGAGAAGAAGCTGCGCCTCCTGCCCCGCAAGACCCTGCGGGTCAAGGCCGGGCCGCCCGTCGACCTCTCCCGGTTCTACGACCAGGAGCCGACGCCCGAGGTGCTGCGCGAGGCAACCGAGGTCATCATGCGCGCGGTCACCGCGCAGCTGGAGGAGATCCGCGGGCAGCAGGCACCCGCCGAGCCCTACGATCACCGCAAGGCCCGCGCCGAACAGCGGCGCAGGGCCCAAGGAGAGGGACTCACGTGACGCACCCCGCCAAGGCCGCCATCTTCGGAACCGGCTCCTGGGGTACCGCCTTCGCCGTCGTCCTCGCGGACGCGGGCTGCGAAGTGACGCTCTGGGGCCGCCGGGCCGAGGTCGCGGAGGCCATCAACACCACCCGTACCAACCCCGAGTACCTGCCGGGCATCGAGCTGCCCGCATCGGTCCGGGCCACCACGGACGCGGCCGAGGCGCTGCGCGGCGCCGACTACGCGGTGCTCGTCGTGCCCTCCCAGACGCTGCGCGCCAACCTCGCCGACTGGGCCCCGCACCTGGAGCCGCAGACGGTGCTCGTCTCCCTGATGAAGGGCGTCGAACTCGGCACCGCCAAGCGGATGAGCGAGGTCATCGAGGACGTCACCGGGGTCTCCCCGGACCGCGTCGCCGTCGTCACCGGCCCCAACCTGGCCAAGGAGATCGCCGAACGCCGCCCCGCCGCGGCCGTCGTCGCCTGCCGGGACGAGTCGGTCGCCCAGCGCCTCCAGACCGCCTGCCACACCCCGTACTTCCGCCCGTACACCAGCACCGACGTGGTCGGCTGCGAACTCGGCGGCGCCGTCAAGAACGTCATCGGCCTCGCCGTCGGCATCGCGGACGGCATGGGCCTCGGCGACAACACCAAGGGCTCCCTCATCACCCGGGGCCTCGCCGAGACGATCCGGCTGGGCGCGGCCATGGGGGCCGACCCGCTGACCTTCTCCGGACTCGCCGGTCTCGGCGACCTGGTGGCGACCTGCTCGTCGCCGCTCTCGCGCAACCACACCTTCGGCACCAACCTCGGCCGCGGCATGACGCTCCAGGAGACCATCGCCGCCACCAAGCAGACCGCCGAGGGCGTCAAGTCCTGCGAATCGGTGCTCGACCTGGCCCGCAGGCACGGCGTGGAGATGCCGCTGACCGAGACCATCGTCAGCATCGTGCACGAGGGCAAGCCGCCGAAGGTCGCGGTCAAGGAGCTCATGTCGCGCAGCGCCAAGGCCGAACGGCACTGACGCCACCCGGGGCCCACCCGCCCCGGGCGGCCCGTGCCGCGCTGACGCGACCGGTACCAGCAGGTACGCTCATCGCGATATGAGCAGCGAGAACCTCCCCCAGAGCCCGGAGCAGCAGCTCCGCAAGCCGCGCGTGGCCGTCGTGTTCGGCGGCCGCAGCTCCGAACACGGCATTTCGGTGGTCACGGCCGGCGCCGTCCTGAACGCCATCGACCGGACCATGTACGATGTCCTGCCGATCGGCATCACGACGGACGGCCGCTGGGCGCTCACCGCCGACGAACCCGAACGCATGGCCATCGCCGACCGGTCCATGCCGGACGTGGCGCAGCTCGCCGAGTCCGAGGAGGGCGGGGTCGTGCTCTCCGTCGACCCCGGCAGCCGCGAAGTGGTCTACACCGAGCCCGGCGCGGTGCCCAAGGCGCTCGGCGAGGTTGACGTCGTCTTCCCCGTCCTGCACGGCCCGTACGGCGAGGACGGCACCCTCCAGGGACTCCTGGAACTGTCCGGCGTGCCGTACGTCGGCGCCGGGGTCCTCGCCTCCGCCGTCGGCCAGGACAAGGAGTACATGAAGCGCGTCTTCACCTCCTTCGGCCTCGCGGTCGGCCCCTACCTGGTGGTCCGCCCCCGCGAATGGGAGGGCGACCCGGCCGCCGTCCGCAAGCGCATCACCGGCTTCGCCGACGAGCACGGCTGGCCGCTCTTCATCAAGCCCGCCCGGGCCGGCTCGTCCATCGGCATCACCAAGGTCGAGGACGCCTCCGGTCTCGACGCGGCCATCGAGGAGGCCCGCCGCCACGACCCGAAGTTCCTGGTCGAGTCACTGCTGCGGGGCCGCGAGATCGAGTGCGGCGTCCTGGAGTTCGAGGACGGCCCCCGCGCCAGCGTGCCGGCCGAGATCCCGCCGGTCACCGCGCACGACTTCTACGACTTCGAGGCCAAGTACATCGACGCCGCCTCCGGGATCGTGCCGGCGCCGCTGACCGAGGAGCAGACCGCCGAGGTCCAGCGTCTCGCCGTCGAAGCCTTCGACGCCTGCTCCTGCGAGGGCCTGGTGCGCGCCGACTTCTTCCTCACCGAGGAGGGCCGCTTCGTCATCAACGAGATCAACACCCTGCCGGGCTTCACCCCGATCTCCATGTACCCGCGCATGTGGCAGGAGAGCGGCGTCAGCTACCCGCAGCTGGTGGACCGCCTCATCCAGGCCGCGCTGAACCGGCCGACCGGACTGCGCTGACGACACCGGGACACGGCGAAGGGTGTGCGCTCAAGAGCTCCGCGCGGGCGCACACCCTAGAACCGGTTCGGGACCGTCTTCCGCACCGCCGGGGCGAACGCCGCGAGCGGCGTCGTGTCGTGCGCGTACGCCTCCGACAGCGACACCTCGACATACGCCTTGCGCAGGGTCGTCGTCAGCCGGGGCCCGTCGTTCTCCCGCTGCTCCAGCATCCAGTTGACGCCGCTCGCGGTGATGCCCTTCGACTGGTCGTCGTCCATCTTCGCGGGGCGCTCCACACCGCAGCGCAGTACGATCGCCCCGTCCCCCCACCCGGCGGTCAGCACCGACGTGGGTTCGGGGTCGCTCCGCTCCAGACCGCCGACGGTGTCCGGCAGTTCCCCGTCGAGCGCGCGGCAGTAGGCTGCGGCTTCCGGGGACGGGGAGGGCACCGGGACCGACGCCGTCGCGTCGCCCCCGGAACAGCCCGCCGCCAGCAGCACCAGGGCGGCGGACGGACCGAGGAACACGGGGCGGAGGAGCCGGCGGCCGAAGGACGTCACCGGCCCAGCGTAGACGGGGGCTACAGGTGAACGACCGGGCAGGTCAGGGTTCGGGTGATGCCGTCCACTTGCTGGACCCGCGCGACCACCATGCGCCCGAGCTCGTCCACCGTGTCGGCCTGGGCGCGCACGATCACGTCGTAGGGACCGGTGACGTCTTCTGCCTGGATGACTCCCGGGAGCTTGGAGATGGCCTCGGCGACGATCGACGCCTTGCCCACCTCGGTCTGAATGAGGATGTACGCCTGTACCACGGAACCTCCAGGGCGGCCACGAGGATCATGTGGGGGAAAGGGACGCCACGTTATCGCGTCGCCGCGCGGAGCGGGGAGACCCGCGGGCCGGATGACGTCCTCAGCGTGGCGCACAGAACGCGCAAGTTGACGTAACTCTTGACAGTACCGACAGCCAGGACGGCACGCGACCGCGAGTGGGGCGGCGCGCACGGGGGACAGGCCGGAGCGTCCGGCCCGACAAATGAGAGGTGACACTCGGTGAAGGCAACCGTGGGCGAGTTGGGGGAGTTCGGGCTCATCAGGGAGCTCACGTCCCGGCTCACCACCACTCCGGCGGTCCGGCTCGGCCCGGGCGACGACGCCGCGGTCGTGACCGCCCCCGACCGCAGGGTCGTGGCCAGTACGGACATCCTGCTGGAGGGACGGCACTTCCGGCGCGACTGGTCGACGGCGTACGACGTGGGCCGCAAGGCCGCCGCGCAGAACCTCGCCGACATCGCGGCCATGGGCGCCGTGCCCACCGCGCTCCTGCTCGGCCTCGTCGTCCCCGCCGAACTCCCGGTCACCTGGGCCGCCGAGCTGATGGACGGACTGCGCGACGAGTGCCAGGTCGCGGGGGCGGCCGTGGTCGGCGGGGACGTCGTGCGCGGCGACCTCATCACCGTCTCGATCACCGCGCTCGGCGACCTGCGCAACCACGAACCCGTCACCCGGGCCGGCGCCCAGCCCGGCGACGTCGTCGCCGTCACCGGCTGGCTCGGCTGGTCCGCCGCCGGGTACGCCGTGCTCTCCCGGGGCTTCCGCTCGCCGCGCGCCTTCGTGGAGGCCCACCGCCGCCCCGAACCGCCGTACCACGCGGGCCCCGCGGCGGCCGGGCTCGGCGCCACCGCCATGACCGACGTCAGCGACGGGCTCGTCGCCGACCTCGGCCACATCGCCGAGGCCAGCAAGGTCCGCATCGACCTGCGGTCCGGGCTCATCGACGTGCCGTCCCAGATGTCGGACATCGGGCAGGCCGTCGGCGTCGACCCCATGCAGTGGGTACTCACCGGCGGCGAGGACCACGCCATCGTCGCGACCTTCCCGCCCGACGTGAAGCTCCCGGCCCGCTGGAAGGTCATCGGCGAGGTCCTCAACCCCTCGGCGCTGCCCCAGGTGACGGTCGACGGAGCGCCCTGGACCAGCAAGAACGGCTGGGACCACTTCGGCGACATCGAGGACTCCCAGTAGATTGCGGCTATGCCGACCACCACCTCCATACCGCCCCGCGTGCTCACCGTCGCCGGATCCGACTCCGGCGGCGGTGCGGGCATCCAGGCCGACCTCAAGACGATGCTCGCCCTCGGCACGCACGGGATGAGCGTGCTCACCGCCGTCACCGCGCAGAACTCCCTCGGCGTCCAGGGCGCCTGGGAGCTGCCCCCCGAGGCGGTCCGCGCCCAGTACCGCAGCGTCGTGGACGACATCGGCGTCGACGCCGTCAAGACCGGGATGCTGGCGTCCGCCCCGCTCGTGGAGACCGTCGCGGAACTCCTCGCGGACACCGGGGCGCCCGTCGTCGTGGACCCCGTCGGCGTCTCCAAGCACGGCGACCCGCTCCTCGCCGCCGACGCCCTGGAATCCGTCCGTACGAAGCTGCTCCCCGTCGCGACCGTGGCGACGCCCAACCTGGACGAGGTGGCGCAGCTCACGGGCATCGCCGTCACCGACGAGGCCGGGATGCGCCGGGCCGCCGGCGCGCTGCTCGCCTTCGGACCCCGCTGGGTCGTGGTCAAGGGCGGCCACCTGCCCGGCGAGCCCGTCGACCTGCTCACCGACGGCAGCGAGGAGCACTGGCTGCGCGCCCCCCGCCACGACAACCGTCACACCCACGGCACCGGCTGCACCCTCGCCTCCGCCATCGCGAGCCACCTGGCGCGGGGCGCCGGGGTGCCGGAGGCGGTCCGGGCCGCGAAGGCCTACGTCACCGGGGCGATCGAGGCGGGCTTCCCGCTGGGCGCGGGCATCGGCCCGGTCCGCCACGGCTGGCGGCTGCGCGCAGCGGACTGACCACGAGGCGTGCCCCCGTACGGGCACAGCAAAAAGCCGGTCCACCGAGGTGGACCGGCTTTTCGGGCAACCGGTAGGGCTGCGCTACGACGGGAACGTCAGCGCGCGACCTTGCCGGCCTTGATGCACGAGGTGCAGACGTTGAGCCGCTTCGGCGTCCGACCGACCACGGCACGCACGCGCTGGATGTTGGGGTTCCAGCGACGGGACGTACGGCGGTGCGAGTGCGAAATGTTGTTGCCGAAGCTCGGCCCCTTGCCGCAAACGTCGCAGTTGGCAGCCACGGGTCACTCCAAAGACTTCAGATGCACTTACAGTGAATTCCGGTACGCCGGATTCAAGGACTGAAGTGGCGGTACCGGGGGAATGTCCCGACTCTCGTCGGGCAACCGAAGCAGCATACAACGCCTGCTCCGGAGATACGAAACTACCATGTCTTCCACCCCCGCCCTCCCGGCCCCCGGACCGCCCGCACGCTCCGACCGGGGCTAACCTGCGGTGCAGCCAGCCGCCCCGCCCCCGTCACGAGTCCCCGTTCCGAGTCCCGTCCGAGGAGGACCCGAGGTGCCGCAGACCGCCGACGAACCGGATGCCGTCGCGGTACGGAGCTGGTGCTCCCTGGCCCTCGAAGCGCTCGGCCGGGAACGGGAGGCGATCGACGCGATCAACGTCTATCCCGTCGCCGACGGGGACACCGGCACCAACCTCTACCTGACCGTGGAATCCGCGGCGGCCGCCGTCGAAGCGGTCTTCGCCGCCCACGAGACCGGCACCTCGGTCCCCTCCGCCGCCGACGCGGTACGGGCCATGGCCCACGGCGCCCTCATCGGCGCCCGCGGCAACTCCGGCACGATCCTCGCCCAGCTCCTGCGCGGCATGGCCGGCGTCCTCGCGGAGGGCACCGGCGGCGACCGGATGCGCCTCGCCCTCGACCGGGCCGCCGCCTGGGCCCGCGAGGCCGTCGGCCACCCCGTCGAGGGCACCGTCCTCACCGTCGCGGACCGGGCCGCGGCCGCCGCCGCGCAGGCCGCCCCCGGCGCGGACACGGCTGAGGTGGCCCGGGCCGCCTACGAGGGCGCCCGCGCCGCCCTGGACGCGACGCCCGGACAGCTCCCCGCCCTCGCCAGGGCCGGAGTCGTCGACGCCGGCGGGCGCGGCCTGGTCACCCTGCTCGGCGCCCTGGTCGAGGCCGTCTCGGGGCGGGGCCCGGAGCGGCCGTACGAGGCGCCCGTCCCGTTCGTCCCGGTGGGCGGCGGGGACGCGGAGTGCCCGGCGGGCGACGACGGGGACGGGGGCGGCCCCGCATTCGAGGTGATCTACCTCCTGGAAGCGGGTGACGAGGCCGTCGAGCGGCTGCGCGGCCGGCTGGACGCCCTCGGCGACTCGCTGGTGGTGGTCGGCGGCGACGGGTTGTGGAACGTCCACGTGCATGTGGACGACGCCGGCGCCGCGGTCGAGGCGGGCGTCGAGGCCGGCCGCCCGTACCGCATCCGCATCACCCACTTCGCCGCCGACCGCGCCCACGGCCGCCCCGAGCCCGCCCGGCGCGCGGTCGTCGTGGTCGTCCCGGGTGACGGTCTCGCCGCCCTCTGCCGGGAGGCCGGCGCGACGACCGTGCTCGCCCGGCCCGGCGAACCGCCCGCCAGCGGCGAACTGGCCGACGCCGTCCGCCGCGCCCACGCCCGCGAGGTCGTGCTCCTCCCGAACGACGCGGACCTGCGGCACACCGCGGCCGCCGCCGCCGAACAGGCCAGGGCCCAGGGCGTCCGGGTCGCCGTCATCCCGACCCGGGCCGCCGTCCAGGGCATCGCGGCCCTCGCCGTCCACGAGCCGGAACGCAGCTTCGACGAGGACGTGGTCGCGATGACCTCGGCGGCCGGCGCCACCCGCTACGCCGAACTGGCCGTCGCCGAACGGCAGTCCTGGACCACGGCCGGCATCTGCCAGGCCGGGGACATCCTCGGGCTCATCGACGGCGATGTGGCGGTCATCGGCCAGGACGTCCCCGGCACGGCCCGCAAGGTGCTGGACCGGATGCTCGCGGCCGGCGGCGAACTGGTCACCCTCGTCCTGGGCGAGAACACCCCGCCCACGCTGGCCGAGGCCCTGGAACAGCACGTCCGCGACGGGCACCTGGCGGTGGACACCACCACCTACCGGGGCGGCCACCAGGGCGCGCCGCTGCTGATCGGCGTCGAGTAGCACCCGGCGCGACGACCGGCCCGGGCGGCGCCCGACGGACAACTGTCACTGCCGTGGTGTGCAATGGATCGCGTGTCTGCGTTCGAAGAACCCCTCAAGAAGCTCCTCGGCGGGCCCACCGCGAAGGTGATGGCCGACCACCTCGACCTGCACACCGTCGGTGACCTCCTCCATCACTACCCGCGCCGGTACGAGGAGCGCGGCCGGCTCACGGCGCTGACCGACCTCCCGCTGGACGAGCACGTCACCGTCGTCGCCCAGGTCGCCGACGCCCGCGTGCTCACCTTCAACGGCGGACGCGGCAGGCGCCTCGAAGTGACCCTCACCGACGGCCACGGCCGCCTCCAGCTCGTCTTCTTCGGCCACGGCGTCCACAAGCCGCACAAGGACCTGCTGCCCGGCCGGCGCGCGATGTTCGCCGGCAAGGTCTCCGTCTTCAACCGCAAGATGCAGCTCGCCCACCCCACGTACCAGCTGCTCGACGCCGACTCCGCGGACGACGCCGGGGCGACCGAGGCCGTCGACGCCTTCGCGGGCAAGCTGCTGCCGATCTACCCGGCCTGCAAGCAGCTCGACTCCTGGCGGATCGCCAAGGCGGTCGACGCGGTGCTGCCCAGCGCCCGGGAGGCCGTCGACCCGCTCCCCGAAGCCCTGCGCGAGGGACGCGGCTTCACCTCGCTGCCCGAGGCCCTGCTGAAGATCCACCGCCCGGCCACCAAGGCCGACGTGGCCGCGGCCCGGGACCGGCTGAAGTGGGACGAGGCGTTCGTCCTCCAGGTCGCCCTGGCCCGCCGCAGGTACGCCGACACCCAGCTCCCGGCCGTCGCCCGCAGGCCCGCGCCCGGCGGCCTGCTCGACGCCTTCGACGCGAAGCTGCCGTTCACCCTCACCGACGGCCAGCAGAAGGTCTCCAAGGAGATCTTCGACGACCTCGCCACCGAACACCCGATGCACCGCCTCCTCCAGGGCGAGGTCGGTTCCGGCAAGACGATGGTGGCCCTGCGCGCCATGCTCGCCGTGGTCGACGCGGGCGGCCAGGCCGCCATGCTCGCGCCCACCGAGGTCCTGGCCCAGCAGCACCACCGGTCGATCACCGAGATGATGGGGGAGCTGGCCGAGGGCGGCATGCTGGGCGGCTCCGACCAGGGCACCAAGGTCGTGCTGCTCACCGGGTCCATGGGCACCGCCACCCGCCGGCAGGCCCTGCTCGACCTGGTCACCGGCGAGGCCGGCATCGTCATCGGGACGCACGCCCTGATCGAGGACAAGGTCAAGTTCCACGACCTGGGCCTGGTCGTCGTGGACGAACAGCACCGCTTCGGGGTCGAGCAGCGCGACGCCCTCAGGTCCAAGGGGAAGCAACCGCCCCACCTCCTCGTCATGACCGCGACGCCCATTCCCCGTACCGTCGCCATGACGGTCTTCGGGGACCTGGAGACCTCCGTCCTCGACCAGCTTCCGGCCGGCCGCTCGCCCATCGCCAGCCATGTCGTCCCCGCCAAGGACAAGCCGCACTTCCTCAGCCGCGCCTGGGAACGGGTCCGCGAGGAGGTGGAGAACGGCCACCAGGCGTACGTCGTCTGCCCCCGCATCGGGGACGACGAGGACGACCCCGGCAAGAAGAAGGGGAAGAAGACGGCCGAGGAGGAAGCGACGGCCGACAAGCGCCCGCCGCTCGCCGTCCTGGAGATCGCCGGACAACTCGCCGAGGGCCCCCTGAACGGCCTGCGCGTCGAGGTGCTGCACGGCAGGATGCAGCCCGACGACAAGGACGACGTGATGCGCCGCTTCGCCGCCGGCGACGTCGACGTCCTGGTCGCCACCACCGTCATCGAGGTCGGCGTCAACGTCCCCAACGCCACCGCCATGGTCATCATGGACGCCGACCGCTTCGGCGTCTCCCAGCTGCACCAGCTGCGCGGCCGGGTCGGCCGCGGCTCCGCCCCCGGACTCTGCCTGCTGGTCACCGAGGCCCACGAGGCGAGCCCGGCCCGCGCCCGGCTCTCCGCCGTCGCCGCGACCCTGGACGGGTTCGAGCTCTCCCGTATCGACCTCGAACAGCGCCGCGAGGGCGACGTCCTCGGCCAGGCCCAGTCCGGGGTGCGCTCCTCGCTGCGCGTCCTGAACGTCATCGACGACGAGGAAGTCATCGCCGCCGCCCGCCAGGAGGCCGTCGCCGTCGTCGCCGACGACCCAGGCCTGGAGCACCTGCCGGAGCTGCGCACCGCCCTGGACGCCCTGCTCGACAAGGAGCGCGAGGAGTACCTGGACAAGGGGTGAGCCCGTCCGCCCCGGGGAGCCCGGCCCTCCCCGACGCCATATCGTGGGAGGTACGGCGCCCGCGGCATCCCGCGCGCCGCCCCGACCCGAGGACCAGTCACCCATGACCCGCGTGATCGCAGGCGTGGCCGGCGGACGCCGCCTGGCCGTCCCGCCCGGCACCGGCACCCGGCCCACATCCGACCGCGCGCGCGAGGGCCTGTTCTCCACCTGGCAGGCGCTCCTGGGCACCCTCGACTCCATCCGGGTCGCCGATCTCTACGCCGGCTCCGGCGCCGTCGGCCTCGAAGCGCTCTCCCGGGGCGCCGCCCACGCCCTGCTCGTGGAGGCCGACGCCAAGGCCCTGCGCACCGTCAAGGAGAACGCCCGCACCCTCGGCCTGCCCGGCGCCGAGGTCCGGGGCGGCAAAGCCGAGCAGATCGTGACGGGTCCGGCACCCGCGGAGCCGTACGACGTGGTCTTCCTGGACCCGCCGTACGCCGTCACCGACGACGATCTTGGGGAGATCCTCCTCACACTCCGTACGCAGGGGTGGCTCACGAGCGACGCACTCGTCACCGTGGAACGCAGCACCAGAGGCGGAGAATTCAGCTGGCCCAAGGGTTTCGAGCCGTTGCGATCCCGTCGCTACGGCGAGGGAACGCTTTGGTACGGTCGCGCCGCCGCCACGTGCGAAGACGCACGATGACCGGACCGGAGAGCGAGGGAATCAAGTTGCGCCGCGCCGTATGCCCGGGGTCGTTCGACCCCATCACCAACGGACATCTCGACATCATCGGCCGAGCCTCGAAGCTGTACGACGTCGTGCACGTCGCGGTGATGATCAACCAGTCCAAGAAGGGCCTGTTCACGGTCGAGGAGCGGATCGAGCTCATCCGCGAGGTCACCGCCGAGTTCGGCAACGTCGAGGTCGAGTCCTTCCACGGCCTGCTCGTGGACTTCTGCAAGCAGCGCGACATCCCGGCGATCGTGAAGGGCCTGCGGGCCGTCAGCGACTTCGACTACGAACTCCAGATGGCCCAGATGAACAACGGGCTCTCCGGCGTCGAGACGCTCTTCGTGCCGACCAACCCCACCTACAGCTTCCTGTCATCCTCCCTGGTCAAGGAGGTCGCGACCTGGGGCGGCGACGTCTCCCACCTGCTGCCGCCGGTCGTCCAGCGGGCCCTGACCGAACGCCTCGCACAGCGCTGAGCCACTGACAGCGCGTCAGCGTCACGCACCGCAGGTGTCGGGCGGGAGCCGACTGGCCGTACAGTCGTCCCGTCCGTCTCCAACCGGCAGTAGAGAGTGGCGAGCACACGGTGGACGTGCAGAAGAAGCTGGACGAGATCGTCGCGACGGTCGGGAACGCCCGGTCCATGCCCATGTCGGCGTCCTGCGTGGTCAACCGCGCCGAACTGCTCGCGATGCTCGAAGAGGTGCGCGAGGCCCTGCCCGGCTCGCTCGCCCAGGCCGCCGAGGTCATCGGCGGCCACGAGCAGCTGGTGGAGCAGGCCCGCCAGGAGGCCGGCCGCATCATCGAGAACGCCCACGCCGAGCGCACCGCCCTGATCTCCGACACCGAGATCGCCCGGCGCTCCCAGGCCGAGGCCGACCGCATCCTCGCCGAGGCCCGCAAGGAGGCCGACGAGGTCCGCGCCGAGGCCGACGAGTACGTCGACAGCAAGCTCGCCAACTTCGAGGTCGTCCTCACCAAGACCATCGGCTCCGTCGACCGGGGCCGCGAGAAGCTCCTCGGCCGCGGCCAGGGCTTCGACGCCCAGGGCTACGAGGACCCGGACTTCGCCGAGGCCCCCGAGCGCAGCGCCGACCCGGAGACGCTCCGCCGGCGCGCCGACGAGTACGTGGACACCAAGCTCGGCGCCTTCGAGGCGGTGCTCGCCAAGACCCTGGAGGCGGTCGGCCGGGGCCGGCAGAAGCTGCACGGCCGGGTCGCCACCGACGAGCTGGGCGCGCACATCGCCGCCCAGGACGCGGCCGGCGAGCAGGGGCACACCAGCGACGAGGACCACTGGGCCGGACTGGCCGAGGTCGCGGCCCCGCAGCCGCTCCAGATCCCGCACCAGGCGGAGCCGCAGTACGGCCGGCCGGAACCGCAGTACGCGCAGGGCTACGGCTACCAGGACCAGCAGCAGGACGCGTACCAGGCGCAGCAGGACGTCTACGGCTACCAGCAGCAGCCCGACCCGTACGCGGCCTACCAGCAGCAGGGCTACGACCAGGGCCAGGCGCAGGACGCGATGCAGGCACAGGGCGGCTACGACGCCTGGCAGCAGCAGGCCCAGCCCCAGCAGCCCCTTCCGCAGCACGGCGACGCCGCCCTGGACGAGACCAGCCTCTTCGACACCAGCATGATCGACCTGGACCAGCTGCGCCGCTACGAGCAGGAGCGCTGACCCCCGAAGGACCCGGATTGGGAGCTGGGCGGTGTGTCCAGTATCCTGGCTCTTCGGTCGCGCGTATGTCCGCGATCCCGGCTGCCCGCTTCGACTCCGGACGGGCCGGCCCCTCCCACCAGCGCGTGACGCGTTCGATCCGAAAGCAGGAGAAGCCCTGAACGGCCAGCTCGACCACCGAAACCCCCTCGTGTTCGACACGCACGAGCTGGGCCGGCGTCCGGGTGCCATGAAGCGGCTGACCCGCACGGCGGACGCCCCCGCCGACCTCGGGATCGGCGATGTCATCGGAGTGCCGGAAGGCGCCCCGGTGGAGCTGGACCTCCGGCTCGAATCCGTCATGGAGGGCGTGCTCGTCACCGGGACCGCCCGTGCGACGGTCGAGGGGGAGTGCGTAAGGTGTCTGGAGCCGCTGAGCCGAGAGGTCGAGGCGGACTTCCAGGAGATGTTCTCGTACCCTGACGCCGATGACCGGAACCACGGCAAGCCCGCGGATCCGGCCGACGACGCCGAGGACGACGAGGACAGGCTTTTTCTCGAGGACGGCCTGTTCGACCTCGAGCCGGTGCTGCGTGATGCGGTGGTGCTCGCACTGCCGATGCAGCCGGTGTGCAAGGAATCCTGTGCCGGTCTGTGCTCCGAGTGCGGAGTCAGGCTGGACGAGAATCCCGGCCACCACCACGATGCCGTCGACGCTCGTTGGGCGGCACTGCAAGGACTCGCCGAGACCATTCAGGACGGCGAGAAGGACAACATGGGCGGCGCCGCACCCGGCGTCGACAAGAAGCAGGAGAAGTAGCCGTGGCTGTTCCGAAGCGGAAGATGTCGCGCAGCAACACGCGCCACCGCCGGTCGCAGTGGAAGGCTGCGGTCCCCACCCTGGTTTCGTGCGAGCGCTGCCAGGAGCCGAAGCTGCAGCACATCGCGTGCCCCAGCTGCGGCACGTACAACAAGCGCCAGGTCCTCGAGGTCTGAGCGGCTGGTGAGAGGCCCGATGTCTGAGTTGTCCCACGCCAAGAAGCAGGCAGACAACGTCAACACAGCCTCGTCCCACACGCTTCTGGAAGGGCGGCTCGGGTACCAACTCGAGTCCGCCCTTCTGGTGCGTGCGCTGACCCACCGTTCGTACGCGTACGAGAACGGCGGTCTGCCCACCAACGAGCGGCTGGAGTTCCTCGGGGACTCCGTGCTCGGCCTGGTGGTCACGGACACGCTGTACCGCACCCACCCCGACCTGCCCGAAGGCCAGCTGGCCAAGCTGCGGGCCGCGGTGGTCAACTCGCGTGCGCTTGCTGAGGTGGGCCGCGGCCTCGAACTCGGCTCCTTCATCCGGCTCGGCCGCGGTGAAGAGGGCACGGGAGGCCGGGACAAGGCATCCATCCTCGCCGACACCCTGGAAGCGGTGATCGGTGCGGTCTATCTCGATCAGGGCCTCGACGCGGCGTCCGAGCTGGTCCACCGGCTCTTCGACCCGCTGATCGACAGGTCCTCGAACCTCGGCGCCGGCCTGGACTGGAAGACCAGCCTCCAGGAGCTCACCGCGAGCGAGAGCCTCGGGGTCCCCGAGTACCTCGTCACGGAGACCGGCCCGGACCACGAGAAGACCTTCACTGCTGCCGCCCGCGTCGGTGGTGTCTCGTACGGCACCGGCACCGGCCGTAGCAAGAAGGAAGCGGAGCAGCAGGCGGCCGAGTCCGCCTGGCGGGAGATCACCGCCGCCGCCGAGGCGCGGGAGGCGGAGGCGAAGGCCGCCGCCGACGGAGGGGCCGCCGACACCCCTGCCGACCCCGCGCCGTCCACGGACGTCGCTCCGGCCTGACCTGTGGAGAACCCCCCGACGCCACCGCGCGCCGGGGGGTTCTCCCTTTTCTCTGTACGCTTTCTCGCCCCAGGAGCCTCCCCGTGCCCGAACTGCCCGAGGTCGAAGTCGTCCGCCGAGGTCTGGAGCGCTGGGTCGCCGGGCGGACGGCCGGTGAGGTCGAAGTCCTGCACCCGCGCGCGGTCCGCCGCCACCTCGCGGGCGGCGTGGACTTCGCGGCCCGGCTCACGGGGGCGCGGTTCGGGACGGCGATGCGCCGGGGCAAGTACCTGTGGGTGCCGCTGGACGAGGCCGCGGCCGCCGGCTCGCTCCTCGGCCACCTGGGCATGAGCGGTCAGCTGCTCGTCCAGCCCGAGGGGGCGCCGGACGAGAAGCATCTGCGGGTCAGGATCAGGTTCGCCGACGCGGTCGGCACCGAGCTGCGCTTCGTGGACCAGCGCACCTTCGGCGGTCTCTCGCTCCACGAGAACACTCCGGACGGGCTGCCCGACATCATCGCGCACATCGCCCGCGACCCCCTGGACCCGGCGTTCGACGACGCCGCCTTCCACACGGCGCTGCGGCTGCGCCGTACGACGGTCAAGCGCGCGCTGCTCGACCAGTCGCTGATCAGCGGGGTGGGCAACATCTACGCGGACGAGGCGCTGTGGCGCGCCCGGCTGCACTACGACCGGCCGACCGCGACGCTGACCCGCCCCAAGTCCGCCGAGCTGCTCGGCCACGTCCGCGACGTGATGAACGCGGCCCTCGCCCAGGGCGGCACCAGCTTCGACAGCCTCTATGTGAACGTGAACGGCGAGTCGGGCTACTTCGACCGCTCGCTCGACGCCTACGGCCGCGAGGGCGAGCCCTGCCACCGCTGCGGTACGCCGATGGCGCGACGCCCCTGGATGAACCGGTCCAGCTACTACTGCCCCCGCTGCCAGCGACCTCCGCGCGTCACCTCCTAGTTCTCGCGGGCGTCGTAGCGAGCCCGGGCCGCCAAGACCTCGGGCATCCTGCCCTCCACGAAGTGGATCAGGCCGAGCAGCCGCTCCGCGACCTCCCGGCCCAGCGGGGTGAGCTCGTAGTCCACCCGGGGCGGATTGACGAGCTGGGCCTCGCGGTGCACCAGGCCGTCCCGCTCCAGCGCGTGCAGCGTCTGGGACAGCATCTTCTCGCTCACCCCGTCGACCCGGCGGCGCAGCGCGTTGAAACGCAGGCTCTCCTCGTACAGGGCGCCGAGCGTGAGGGCGCCCCAGCGGCCGGTGGCGTGTTCGAGCAGGCCGCGCGAGGGGCACTGCTTCGAGAACACGTCGAAGGGCAGGTCGTCCGTCGCCGACGTCTCCGGTGCGGTGCTCTGGTCCATGAAACCAGCGTACGCCCGCACAGCGCTTTCCCTGAGTCAGTGTGATTCGCGGGAGGCGAGTGGGGCGTACGAGGCGGTGGGTGCGGCGGTGGTGCGGGTCAGAAGCCGAAGTCCTGGGTCCACCAGGGGCCGCCGGCCCCGTAGTGGACGCCGACGCCGAGCGTCTTGTAATCGCAGTTGAGAATGTTTGCGCGGTGGCCGTCGCTGTTCATCCAGGCGTCCATCACGGCCTGTGCGTCGGCCTGTCCGCGGGCGATGTTCTCGCCGCCGAGACCCGAGACACCGGCCGCGTCCGCCCGGTCCCAGGGGCTCTTGCCGTCGGGGTCGGTGTGGTCGAAGAAGCCGCGCGCCGCCATGTCGTCGCTGAAGTCCTGGGCGAGCGAGTTGAGCGAGGCGCTCGCGGTGACCGGGCTGCATCCCACCTTGCCGCGCTCCTCGTTGACGAGCGCCAGGATCGCGGCCTGGGCCGAGGCGGCGGTGCTCGTCGGAGCGCTGCTCTTCGACGGGGCCGGCGCGGAGGGCTTCGCGGCCTTGGCGGCGGGGGCCTTCGAGGACGAGGAGGAGGGCGCGGCCGACCCCTTCCTGCCCGACGTGGCCTTCGACGGCGACGCGGTCTTCGAGGGCGAGGCGGTCTTGGACGGCGACGCGGTCTTGGACGGCGACGCGGACGTGGAAGCCGCGGCCGTCTTCGAGGGCGAGGCAGAAGCGGAAGCCGAAGCGGAGGGCGAGTGCGAAGCGCTGGGCGAGGCCGAATCGGAGGGCTTCGACGTCGCGGAGTGCGACTTCTTGGGCGCGGAGGGCCGGTCGGTCCCGCGGCTCGCCGGTGCGGAAGCGGAGGACCGATCGGAGGGCGACGCGGTGATGCCCCCCTGGGTGAGCAGGTCCGGGGCGGCCTGGGAGCGCACCTGGTCGGCGGCCGGACCGCCGCCCACGGTGTAGCTGTCCCCGCCGGGCAGCAGCCCCGACGCCACGGCGACGGCGCCGACGGCCACGGCCGCCGAGACGCCTATGAGTCCGGTGCGCACGGGGATCGCGGACCGCTTTCTGCGGCCCGTCCCGCGGTGCCGGGCCGAGGCCCCGTCCGCGTGTTCCTCAGCGGCGGGGGCTGCGGCGCTGCGACGATGGCGTCCCATCTGCTGTGCCCTTCTGACGACGCGGACGCCGTTTTCGGCGCCCGTGCTCACCCGATCGAGTGAAGCTTTTGCGAGGGGACTGTACGCCATGGCGATTCGCCGGGACGTGCTCCGAAAGCAATGTGACCGATAGCGTTCGGGCATGAACGAAGATGCACGGCTCACCGCGTGGGTACGCGGCCGAGTACAGCAAGTAGGCTTCCGCTGGTTCACCAGGGCAAACGCTTTGGAGATCGGCGGCCTCACCGGATTCGCCCTCAATCTGGACGACGGCCGGGTACAGGTCGTGGCGGAGGGGCCGCGTGAGAATTGCCACCGTCTTCTCGACTGGCTCCGCTCCGACGACACACCCGGCCGCGTTGACGGCGTCACTGAGATATGGGACACGCCGCGCGGCGGATACGAGGGATTCGCGATCCGCTGAGAGCGCCCCCGAAAGGCTCCCGAAAGGGGCTCGTGTTCGGCCCGTGTTCGATGCGCGGCGGGTGGTGACGGCCGGCGGCCCCGTCGCGCGTACACATGAAATGACCTGCGGAATGTTCCGATGGTTGCCAAGATTCGGTTGGCATGCCAGGCTGCCGCCCTAAGGATGATCTCCGTACCCCTGAGGGCCCCGTCGGAGAGTCGCGCCGCATGATCGTCTTGCCGCGCGCCCCCGGGACGCCCGCCTCTGTGGGGTGTGATCGTGTTGACCGTCAAACTTTTTGGTGAGACTCTGAAATCCCCGCGCACCTCAGCTGTTCGGCAGAGCTGGTAGGCAGCAGGACAGCAGTGACAGCGAGCACTGCCGAACACCGCGGGTGCGATCCCTCACGACCCACACCGCATCGGTCGGTCACTCATTGTGGAGGACCATCCATCATGGCAAAGGCGCTTCTCGGTTACGTCGGCGGTTCCGACCCGCGACTCCTCGCCGAGATGCGACGGCTCCAGCAGCGCGTCCAGGACCTCGAATCCGAGCTCGTACGGATTCAGGAGGAGAACGACGCGCTCAACGCCGCCGCCCAGCACCAGTCGCTGCTCGACAGCATCGACATCGACGTACCCCAGGCGGAGCCGGCACTGACCTGACCCGCACGGCGACCTGATCCGCACGCCACGCCCGCATTTCCGTCAGGCCGCGGGCACGTGTGCGGTACCGCCTGATCCGCAGAATCACAGGGGACGCTTCGGCGTCCCTTCTTTCTTTTCCCCCAGCCTCGCGCAGGTCCCGCCCCGGACGTACACCCCTTCCCTTACCGTCTGATGTGCCCTGCACCTTCATCAGCGAAACCGAGAGTGAAAGGTAGAGTCCGGCGGCGTGCACCTCAAGGCCCTGACCCTGCGCGGTTTCAAGTCGTTCGCCTCCGCCACGACGCTGCGGTTCGAACCCGGCATCACCTGTGTCGTCGGGCCCAATGGGTCGGGCAAATCCAATGTGGTGGACGCGCTCTCCTGGGTCATGGGTGAACAGGGCGCGAAATCCCTGCGCGGCGGCAAGATGGAGGACGTGATCTTTGCCGGGACCACCGGCCGGCCGCCGCTGGGCCGGGCCGAGGTCTCGCTGACGATCGACAATTCCGACGGTGCCCTGCCGATCGAATACGCCGAAGTCACCATTACGCGGATCATGTTCCGGAACGGCGGCAGCGAATACCAGATCAACGGCGACACCTGCCGGCTGCTGGACATCCAGGAACTCCTCTCCGACTCCGGCATCGGCCGCGAGATGCACGTCATCGTCGGCCAGGGACAGCTGGACTCCGTCCTGCACGCCGACCCGATGGGCCGCCGCGCCTTCATCGAGGAGGCGGCCGGCGTCCTCAAGCACCGCAAGCGCAAGGAGAAGGCGCTGCGGAAGCTGGACGCGATGGGCGCGAACCTCGCCAGGGTCCAGGACCTCACCGACGAACTGCGCAGACAGCTGAAGCCCCTCGGCCGGCAGGCGGCCGTGGCCCGCCGCGCCGCCGTCATCCAGGCCGACCTGCGCGACGCCCGGCTGCGCCTCCTCGCCGACGACCTCGTGACGCTGCGCACCGCCCTGCGCAGCGAGATCGCCGACGAGGCCGCGCTCAAGCAGCGCCGGGAGGCCGCCGAGGCGGAGCTCAAGGCCGCCCTCGCCCGCGAGGCCGAACTGGAGGACCAGGTAAGGCGGCTGACGCCACGGCTCCAGCGCGCCCAGCAGACCTGGTACGAGCTCTCGCAGCTCGCCGAACGGGTGCGCGGCACGATCTCGCTGGCCGACGCCCGGGTGAAGAGCGCCACCGCCCCGCCCGAGGAGGAGCGCCGGGGCCGCGACCCCGAGGACATGGAGCGCGAGGCCGCCCGCATCCGCGAGCAGGAGGCCGAGCTGACCGCCGCCCTGGAGGCGGCCGAACACGCCCTGGACGACACGGCATCCCACCGCCATGAGCTGGAGCGCGAGTTGGCGGCCGAGGAGCGCCGCCTCAAGGACGCCGCCCGCGCCCTCGCCGACCGCCGCGAAGGGCTCGCCCGGCTGCACGGCCAGGTCAACGCCGCCCGCAGCCGCGCCGGTTCGGCCCAGGCGGAGATCGACCGGCTCTCCGCCTCGCGCGACGAGGCCCGGGAGCGGGCGGTCGCCGCGCAGGAGGAGTACGAGGAGCTGAAGGCCGAGGTCGACGGCCTGGACGCCGGGGACACCGAACTCGGCGCACAGCACGAGGCCGCCCGCCACGCGCTGAAGGATGCCGAGGCGGCGCACTCCCGGGCCCGCGAGGAGGCCACCGCCGCCGAACGGCAGCGCGCCGCGGTCGCGGCCCGGCACGACGCGCTCGCCCTCGGGCTGCGGCGCAAGGACGGCACGGGGGCGCTGCTCGGGGCCCGCGACCGGCTCACCGGCCTGCTCGGGCCCGCCGCCGAACTGCTCACGGTGGCCCCGGGCCACGAGGTCGCGGTGGCGGCGGCGCTGGGCGCGGCGGCGGACGCGGTCGCGGTCACGGACCCGGCCACCGCGGCCGAGGCGATCCGGCTGCTGCGCAAGCAGGACGCGGGGCGCGCGGCGCTGCTTCTGGGCGCCCCGGCGCGGTCCGCCACCGGGGACGGCGACGCCACCGGGCACGTACCCGGTCAGGGCACCTCGGCACACCCGCCGCACCACGGCGCCGCCGCGCACCTCGCGCTTCCCGGCCAGGGCGCGGAGGGCGGCGGAGCGGTGGAGTCCGGACCGGCGACGCGGGCGCCGGACCCCGTGCACACCGCACAGGCCCTCGCCCCCACGGGCGGCACCGGCGCCCACGTCGCCGATCTCGTCAGCGGTCCCGTCGAACTGGTGGCCGCCGTCCGCAGGCTGGTGCGGGACATGGTGGTCGTCGCGACCCTGGAGGACGCCGAGGACCTGGTCGCCGCGCACCCGGAGCTGACCGCGGTGACGGGGGAGGGCGACCTCCTCTCCGCCCACTTCGCGCACGGCGGCTCCGCCGGGGCGCCCAGCCTCCTCGAAGTGCAGGCGTCCGTGGACGAGGCCGCCGCCGAACTCGCCGGGCTCGCCGTGCGCTGCACCGAACTGGCCGGGGCCCAGCGGCTCGCGGCCGGGCGGCGCACCGAGGCGGCGGCCCTGGTCGAGGAGCTGGGGGAGCGGCGCAGGGCCGTCGAGCGGGAGCGCTCCGGGGTCGCCCAGCAACTCGGCCGCCTGGCCGGACAGGCACGGGGAGCCGCCGGTGAGGCCGAGCGCATGGACGCCTCCGCAGCCCGGGCCCAGGAGGCGCTGGAGCGGGCCACCGAGGAGGCGGAGGAGCTGGCCGAACGGCTGCTCGTCGCCGAGGAGGCGGCCGGGGACGGTGCCGACGACGAACCGGACACCGGCGTGCGCGACCGGCTCGCGGCCGACGGTGCCAACGCCCGCCAGACCGAGATGGAGGCCCGCCTCCAGGTCCGTACACACGAGGAACGCGTCAAGGCCCTCGCCGGACGCGCCGACTCGCTGGACCGGGCCGCGCGCGCCGAGCGCGAGGCGCGGGCCCGGGCCGAGCGGCGGCGCGCCCGGCTGCGCCACGAGGCGGAGGTGGCGGCGGCCGTGGCGTCGGGGGCCCGGCAGCTCCTCGCGCACGTCGAGGTGTCCGTCGTGCGGGCGGAGCGGGAGCGGGCGGCGGCCGAGGCGTCCAAGGGGGAGCGGGAGCGCGAGCTGGCGGCGGAGCGGCTGCGCGGCCGGGACCTCAAGGGGGAGCTGGACAAGCTGACGGACTCGGTGCACCGGGGCGAGGTGCTGGGGGCCGAGAAGCGGCTGCGGATGGAGCAGCTGGAGACCAGGGCGCTGGAGGAGCTGGGCGTCGAGCCGGCCGGTCTGGTGGCGGACTACGGACCCGACCAGCCGGTCCCGCCGTCGCCGCCCGCCGAGGGGGAGGAGCTGCCGGAGGACCCGGAGCATCCCCGTAACCAGCCCCGGCCGTTCGTCAGGGCCGAGCAGGAGAAGCGGCTCAGGTCGGCCGAACGGGCGTATCAGCAACTCGGGAAGGTGAATCCGCTCGCCCTCGAGGAGTTCTCCGCGCTGGAGGAGCGGCACAAGTTCCTCTCCGAGCAGTTGGAGGACCTGAAGAAGACCCGGGCCGATCTGCTCCAGGTCGTCAAGGAGGTCGACGAGCGGGTCGAGCAGGTGTTCACCGAGGCGTACCGGGACACCGCGCGCGAGTTCGAGGGTGTCTTCTCGCGCCTCTTCCCGGGCGGTGACGGGCGGCTGATCCTGACCGATCCCGACCACATGCTCACCACCGGGGTGGACGTCGAGGCCCGGCCGCCGGGCAAGAAGGTCAAGCGGCTCTCCCTGCTGTCCGGCGGGGAAAGGTCCCTCACGGCGGTGGCGTTGCTGGTCTCGATCTTCAAGGCGAGGCCCAGCCCGTTCTACGTCATGGACGAGGTCGAGGCGGCGCTGGACGACACCAACCTCCAGCGGCTGATCCGGATCATGGAGGAGCTCCAGGAGAGCTCACAGCTCATCGTCATCACGCACCAGAAGCGGACGATGGAGGTCGCCGACGCGCTGTACGGCGTCTCGATGCAGGGCGACGGCGTATCGAAGGTGATCAGCCAGCGTCTTCGCTGAGCGCGGGGGAACCCGAGTGGTGGCGGGGCCGAAGATGTGCGCCACTTGAGATCCACTTACCCATGTCCGATGCCGTGGCCCCGCCCCAGGGAGGACTTACGTGACCAGTACGTCGCCAGGATCCGGACCGGAGTCCGGGGCCCGTTCGGCCCATCCGGACCACCTCGGCCATGTCATCTTCATCACCGCCGCCGCCGCGATGGGCGGCTTCCTGTTCGGCTACGACAGCTCCGTGATCAACGGTGCCGTCGAGGCGATCCGCCACCGTTACGACATCGGCTCCGGCACGCTCGCCCAGGTCATCGCCATCGCGCTGATCGGCTGCGCGATCGGCGCCGCCACGGCCGGCCGGATCGCCGACCGCATCGGACGCATCCGCTGCATGCAGATCGCCGCCGTCCTCTTCACGATCAGCGCCGTGGGCTCCGCGCTCCCGTTCGCGCTCTGGGACCTGGCGATGTGGCGCATCATCGGCGGCTTCGCCATCGGCATGGCCTCGGTGATCGGCCCGGCCTACATCGCCGAGGTCTCGCCGCCCGCCTACCGGGGCCGGCTCGGCTCCTTCCAGCAGGCCGCGATCGTCATTGGCATCGCCATCTCCCAGCTCGTCAACTACGGCATCCTGCAGATCGCGGACGGCGACCAGCGCGGCAAGATCGGCGGGCTGGAAGCCTGGCAGTGGATGCTCGGCGTGATGGTGGTTCCCGCCGTCCTCTACGGGCTGCTCTCCTTCGCGATCCCCGAGTCGCCGCGCTTCCTGCTCTCCATCGGCAAGCGGGAGCGGGCCCGGAAGATCCTCGAAGAGGTCGAGGGCAAGAACGTCGACCTGGACGCGCGGGTCGACGAGATCGAGACCGCGATGCGCCGCGAGCACAAGTCGTCCTTCAGGGACCTGCTCGGCAGCCGCTTCGGCTTCCTGCCGATCGTCTGGGTCGGCATCGGCCTCTCGGTGTTCCAGCAGCTCGTCGGCATCAACGTGGCGTTCTACTACTCCGCGACGCTGTGGCAGTCCGTCGGCATCGACCCGACCGACTCCTTCTTCTGGTCGTTCACCACGTCGATCGTCAACATCATCGGTACCGTCATCGCGATGATCCTGGTGGACCGCGTCGGCCGCCGCCCGCTCGCCCTCGTCGGCTCCTGCGGCATGGCCGTCGCCCTCGCCTTCGAGGCGTGGGCCTTCTCCGCCGACCTGGTCGACGGCAAGCTCCCGACCGCCCAGGGCGCGGTGGCCCTCGCCGCCGCCCACATCTTCGTGCTCTTCTTCGCCCTGTCGTGGGGTGTGGTGGTCTGGGTCTTCCTCGGCGAGATGTTCCCCAACCGCATCCGCGCCGCCGCGCTCGGCGTCGCCGCGTCCGCGCAGTGGATCGCCAACTGGGCGATCACCGCCAGCTTCCCGAGCCTCGCGGACTGGAACCTCTCGGGCACGTACATCATCTACGCCTGCTTCGCCACGCTCTCGATCCCCTTCGTCCTCAAGTTCGTGAAGGAGACCAAGGGCAAGGCGCTGGAGGAGATGGGCTAGGGCCCTTCGTCCGGGCGGCCCGGGCGCGGCAGCACCGCGTACAGGCCGCCCGAGACGAGCGCCGTGACCGCCCAGCCCAGGCCGCTGCGGCCCGTCCAGGTCCCGGCGAGCGGACCGGTGAACCACTCCACGCCGGTGAACAGCAGCCCCACCACGAGCCCCGCGCCCCAGGCGGCCACGGCGGGCCACGCGATGCCTCCCGTGTACCAGTACGCACCGCCCCGGCCGGTGTCCATGAGCGCCACCGGGTCGTAGGCCCGGCCGCGCAGCATGTCCGTGGCGAAGACCCCGATCCACGCCGAGAACGTCACCGCGAGCAGCCGCAGGAACGACACGAAGGCGTCGATGAAGCTGCTCGCCACCATCATCAGGAGCGAGCCCAGGAACAGGCTGATCGCCGCGTTCACCCCGACGGCCCAGGCGCGCGGCACGGTGATGCCGAGGCTCTGCGCGGTGAACCCGGCCGAGTACATCGACAGCGCGTTGACCAGCACCATCCCCGTGACCGCCACCACCAGATACGGGACGGAGAGCCAGGTCGGCAGCAGGATCCCGATGAAGGAGACCGGATCGCGGGTCAGCGCCAGCTCCGGCGTCCGCACCGCCATCACCGCCCCCATCACCACCAGCGGCACCAGCACCACCAGCGCCCCGCCCACCGTCGCCGCGACCGTCGCCCGGCCCGAGGAGGAGCGCGGCAGATAGCGGGCGAAGTCCGGACCGGACGGCGCCCAGCTGATCCCCCCGGCCGTCAGCGTGCCGATGCCCGCGATCACCATCGACACCGCGCCCGGCGGCCGGTCGAGCACCGCGCGCCACGGCACCGTCACCGCAAGATGCGCCAGCACCAGGACGCTGAAGGCGCCGAAGAGATACGCCGACCAGACGCAGCACACCCGCAGCGCCCGCAGCCCGAGCCCCGACAGCAGAAAGCTGCCCGCCACGAAGGCGATCAGCGTCGCCATGATCAGCGCGGTCGTGCTCCGGACCCCGAACAGGACCTGGCCCACGGTCAGCAGGGCGTACGCGCCGGTGACCGCGTTCATCGTCTCCCAGCCCCACCGCGCCATCCAGATCAGCGTCCCCGGCGCCAGATTGCCCCGGACGCCGAAGACCGCGCGCGACAGCGCCATGCCGGGGGCGCCGCCGCGCTTCCCGGCCAGCGAGACGAAGCCGACCAGGCCGAACGAGATCAGCGGCGCCAACAGGGCCGCCACCAGCACCTGCCAGAAGCTCAGCCCGTTCAGCACCACGAGCCCCGCGCCCACGGTGAGGAGCAGCACGGTCATATTGGCCGTGGCCCAGGTGGGGAAGAGGGACCGGACCCGGCCGGTGCGCTCCTCGTCGGGCACGGGGTCCAGGCCACGGGTCTCCACGGCCAGGATCGTACCTTTCCGGCATACCGGGCGTGACGACCGCGAGGTCGCACGGGCCCGCGATCCTGCGCCGGACCGGTCCCTCCCTGGATTGCCGGCCCGGGTGACCGATACTGGGAGGGTTATGGAATTCGTCATCCTTGCTGTAGTCATCGCCCTGGTCGCGGTCGGCGTGATCAGCGGGCTCGTGGTCAGCAGCCGCAAGAAGAAGCAGCTGCCCCCGGCACCGTCGAGCACGCCGACCATCACACCTCCCGCCGAGCCCCGTGTCGGCGAGGAGGCCGAAGAGCCGCGCGAGGAATCGCGCCGCACCATCGAGGACGTCGCGGCCCCGCCCGCCGAGGCCGCGCCGGAGACCGTGGAGCCGGAAGCCCCCGCGCTCGACGTCCCCGAGCCCACCGCCGGCCGGCTCGTCCGGCTGCGCGCCCGCCTCGCCCGCTCGCAGAACACCCTCGGCAAGGGGCTCCTCGCCCTGCTGTCCCGGGACAATCTGGACGAGGACACCTGGGAGGAGATCGAGGACACCCTCCTCACCGCCGACGTCGGCGTCGCCCCCACCCAGGAGCTGGTCGAGCGCCTGCGCGAGCGCGTCCGGGTGCTCGGCACCCGCACCCCCGAGGAGCTGCGCGCCCTGCTCCGTGAGGAACTGCTCACCCTGCTCGGCACCGACTTCGACCGCGCCGTGAAGACGGAGGGCGGTCTGGAGACCCCCGGCGTCGTGATGGTCGTCGGGGTCAACGGCACCGGCAAGACCACCACCACCGGCAAGCTGGCCCGGGTGCTCGTCGCCGATGGCCGCAGCGTGGTGCTCGGCGCGGCCGACACCTTCCGTGCCGCCGCCGCCGACCAGCTCCAGACCTGGGGCGAGCGCGTCGGCGCCCGTACCGTGCGCGGTCCGGAGGGCGGCGACCCGGCCTCCATCGCCTACGACGCGGTCAAGGAGGGCATCGCCGAGGGCGCCGACGTGGTGCTCATCGACACCGCAGGCCGGCTGCACACCAAGACCGGGCTCATGGACGAGCTGGGCAAGGTCAAGCGGGTCGTCGAGAAGCACGGCCCGCTGGACGAGGTGCTGCTCGTCCTGGACGCCACCACCGGGCAGAACGGCCTGGTGCAGGCGCGGGTCTTCGCCGAGGTGGTCGACATCACCGGCATCGTCCTCACCAAGCTGGACGGCACCGCCAAGGGCGGCATCGTCATCGCCGTCCAGCGCGAGCTGGGCGTCCCGGTCAAGCTCGTCGGACTCGGCGAGGGCCCGGACGATCTGGCCCCGTTCGAGCCCGAGGCGTTCGTGGACGCGCTGATCGGGGACTGACCCCCACGCGACAGCTGAGAAGCCCGGCCGTTTCGCGCGGCCGGGCTTCTCGGCGTCCGGACGGTACGCGGCTCAGCCGCAGGGCGCCGCCCACCGGTGGCAGAGGTACGCCAGCGTGCCCAGCAGCAGCCGGGCCTCCGGCGGCGTCGCGCTGTCGGGCCCGGGCGCCCGCAGCCAGCGGACCGGCCCCAGCCCGCCCCGGTCCGAGGGCGGAGCGGTGATGTGGCTGCCCGGGCCGAGCGCCCGCAGATCGAGCCCCGCGTCGTCCCAGCCCATCCGGTACAGCAGCCGGGGCAGCTCGGCGGCGGCGCCCGGCGCGACGAAGAACTGCGCCCGGCCCTGCGGGGTCACCGAGACCGGGCCGAGCGGCAGCCCCATCCGCTCCATCCGCACCAGGGCCCGGCGCCCGGCCCCCTCCGCCACGTCCAGCACGTCGAAGCTCCGGCCCACGGGGAGCATCATCGAGGCGCCGGGCACCTCGGCCCAGGCGCGCGCCGCCGCGTCGAGCGTCGCCCCGGCGGGCACCTCACGGGCGAACTCCAGCGGATGCGCGCCCGGGGCGGCGCAGCCGGGGGTCCCGCAGGAGCAGGCGCCGCCCGCCGCGCGGGCCCCGGGCACCACGGCCCAGCCCCACAGCCCGGTGTACTCGGCCACCTCCGTACCGCCGGCGGCGGCACGGGCGCGACGCCGTGCGCCGGTGCGCATCTCGCGGATTCCGATCGTGAAGCCCATGCCCCCTCCAACGGGTCCGGTTCACCGGTGGTTACGAAGAGGAGCGTGCAACCGCCCGCGCGCCCCCGGGCGCTTCCTCGCGCCCGTGCGAATCGTCCTGTCAAGTGAATCGCGGCCCATGGGGGTGGCGTTCAATCGAAGGGGTGGCGAATGGTGGCGATTACGCAAAGGCCTCGCCGGGCCCGTGATCACAGGATTACCGTCGGTACACGAACCATGGAAGTATGTGCGCCCGTGGGTATGCCGCAGGCAACCCGGTTCTCTGTTCGATCGGGCCCAACGCCCGTACGGGCGACATGAGTTCGAGGCATTCTGGTGGTGCTTCGCGCGACACGTATTCGGCGGGATGGGGGCTTATCCGTGAGTGGCAGCGGCGCAGGCGAGACGAATGCCGGCAAGCGCCCGAACGGGCAACTGGGGTCATGGTTCGTGCGCAGCGGCTGGTCGAAGGGCGAGCTGGCGAGGCAGGTGAACCGCCGGGCGCGCCAGATGGGCGCCCACCACATCAGCACCGACACCTCCCGGGTGCGGCGCTGGCTGGACGGCGAGCAGCCGCGCGAGCCCATCCCGCGCATCCTGTCCGAGCTGTTCTCCGAGCGCTTCGGCAGCGTCGTGGCCGTCGAGGACCTGGGGCTGCGAACCCCGCACCAGGCTCCCTCCGTGGCCGGTGTGGACCTGCCCTGGGCGGGCCCGCAGACCGTCGCCCTGCTCAGCGAGTTCTCCCGGAGCGACCTGATGCTGGCCCGCCGGGGCTTCCTCGGCAGCTCGCTCGCCCTCGCCGCCGGTCCCGCGCTCATCGAGCCCATGCAGCGCTGGCTGGTCCCGGTCGCGGCCGCCCCCGCCGCCGAACCGGAACCCGCCGCCGCCCGCCGCCCGTCGCGGCTCTCCGGCCCCGAGCTGGACCTGCTGGAGTCGACCACCACGATGTTCCGCCAGTGGGACGCGCAGTGCGGCGGCGGACTGCGCCGCAAGGCCGTCGTCGGCCAGCTCCACGAGGTCACCGACCTGCTCCAGGAGCCCCAGCCCGCCGCCACCTCCAGGCGGCTGTTCCGCTGCGCCGCCGAACTGGCCGAGCTGGCGGGCTGGATGAGTTACGACGTCGGCCTCCAGCCCACCGCCCAGAAGTACTTCGTGCTCGCCCTGCACGCCGCCAAGGAGGCCGGCGACAAGCCGCTCGGCTCGTACGTCCTGTCCAGCATGAGCCGCCAGATGATCCACCTCGGCCGCCCGGACGACGCCCTGGAGCTGATCCACCTCGCCCAGTACGGCAGCCGCGACTGCGCGACCCCGCGCACCCAGGCGATGCTGTACGCGATGGAGGCCCGCGCCTACGCGAACATGGGCCAGCCCAGCAAGTGCAAGCGGGCGGTCCGCATGGCCGAGGACACCTTCCTCGACGCCGGTGTCGACGGCGAGCCGGAGCCCGACTGGATCCGCTTCTTCTCCGAGGCCGAACTGAACGGCGAGAACTCGCACTCGTACCGGGACCTCGCCTATGTGGCCGGCCGCAGCCCCACGTACGCCTCGCTCGCCGAGCCCGTCATGCAGAGGGCGGTCCAGCTCTTCGGCGAGGACGACGAGCACCAGCGCTCCTACGCGCTCAACCTGATCGGCCTCGCCACCGTGCACCTCCTCAAGGGCGAGCCCGAGGCGTCCACCGCGCCGGCCGAGCAGGCGCTGCGCGTGGCCAAAAAGGTGCGCTCCGAGCGGGTCAACACCCGGCTCCGCAAGACCGTCGACACCGCCGCCAGGGACTTCGGGGACGTGCCCGAGGTCGCCCGGCTCACCGAACTCCTCATCGAACAGCTGCCCGAAACCGTGGAAACCGTCTAGCGACGGTCCACCGGGCCCGCAGTCCCCGGCCACGACGATCACCCAGTACGGACCGACTTCGGCTCCCCCCATTGCCAGGTCAACGGGTGATCGCCGTGGCCGGTTCGTGTGGTCGTTCCCCCGTCGGAGCGTCGTAACCGCACCGTATGCGGCCCGGGCCGCAGAGTGGGCGCGAGCGTGGGTACGGCATGCGCGGTTCATGGGGACGTAACACGTCGCTTCCCTTCGTCACTGCCGCGAAACATCGCGGCGCACCGGCCGAAACGGCGCTGGGCGAACCTCGTGGCTCATAACCGGCCCGCACTTTCCCCAGTGGTTCCGCAGTGGTTGTGCCCCCACCGCCCGCGCGCGGCCGCACCGACGACGAGGAGACGCCGATGCCCCCAGGCATCACGACGCTTGCCGCAGACACCCCGACGCTGTCTGCCGCCAACACCGGCTTCATGCTCATCTGCTCGGCCCTGGTGATGCTCATGACCCCGGCCCTCGCCTTCTTCTACGGAGGCATGGTCCGCGTCAAGAGCACCCTCAACATGCTGATGATGAGCTTCATCAGCCTCGGGATCGTCACGATCCTCTGGGTGCTGTACGGCTTCAGCCTCGCCTTCGGGACCGACGCCGGATCCGTCATCGGCTGGAGCCAGGACTTCGTCGGCCTCAGCGGGATCGGCGTCACGGAACTCTGGGACGGCTACACCATCCCGGTCTACGTCTTCGCCGTGTTCCAGCTGATGTTCGCCGTCCTCACGCCCGCCCTGATAAGCGGTGCCCTCGCCGACCGGGTCAAGTTCACCTCCTGGGCCCTGTTCATCACGCTGTGGGTCACCGTCGTCTACTTCCCGGTCGCGCACTGGGTGTGGGGCGCGGGCGGCTGGCTGTTCGAGCTCGGCGTCATCGACTTCGCCGGGGGTACGGCCGTCCACATCAACGCGGGTGCGGCGGCGCTCGGCGTGATCCTGGTGATCGGCAAGCGCGTCGGCTTCAAGAAGGACCCGATGCGGCCGCACAGCCTGCCGCTCGTCATGCTCGGCGCCGGTCTCCTCTGGTTCGGCTGGTTCGGCTTCAACGCCGGCTCCTGGCTCGGCAACGACGACGGCGTGGGCGCGGTCATGTTCGTCAACACGCAGGTCGCCACCGGTGCCGCGATGCTCGCCTGGCTCGCCTACGAGAAGATCCGCCACGGCGCCTTCACCACCCTGGGTGCCGCCTCCGGCGCGGTCGCCGGACTCGTCGCCATCACCCCGGCCGGCGGCGCGGTCAGCCCGCTCGGCGCCATCGCGGTCGGCGCCATCGCCGGCGTCCTGTGCGCCATGGCCGTCGGCCTCAAGTACAAGTTCGGCTACGACGACTCCCTGGACGTCGTCGGCGTCCACCTCGTCGGCGGCATCATCGGCTCCCTGCTCATCGGCTTCTTCGCCACCGGCGGCGTCCAGTCCGACGCCAAGGGCCTCTTCTACGGCGGCGGGCTCGACCAGCTCGGCAAGCAGGCCGTCGGGGTCTTCGCGGTCCTCGCGTACTCTCTCGTCGTCTCCGCGATCCTCGCCTTCCTCGTCGACAAGATCCTGGGGATGCGGGTGGACGAGGACGACGAGGTCTCCGGCATCGACCAGGTCGAACACGCCGAGACCGCGTACGACTTCAGCGGCGCCGGCGGCGGCGCGGCCTCCCGTACCGCCGCCCCCGCCCCCGGCCCGGCCGCCCCGACGAACAAGAAGGTGGACGCATGAAGCTCATCACCGCAGTCGTGAAGCCCCACCGCCTCGACGAGATCAAGGAAGCCCTCCAGGCGTTCGGCGTCCAGGGCCTCACCGTCACCGAGGCCAGCGGCTACGGTCGTCAGCGTGGCCACACCGAGGTCTACCGGGGCGCCGAGTACACCGTCGACCTCGTCCCCAAGATCCGCATCGAGGTCCTGGTCGAGGACGAGGACGCCGAACAGCTCCTCGACGTCGTCGTCAAGGCAGCCCGCACCGGCAAGATCGGTGACGGCAAGGTCTGGACCGTCCCCGTCGAGACGGCCGTGCGGGTCCGTACGGGCGAACGCGGCCCGGACGCCCTCTGACCGGCCCCCGCCGACTGTTTCGCACGGTTACGCACACGGAAAGGGCAGCTGGGTGACGAGCATCGAAGCGACCACCGAATCCGAGGACTCGCGCCCCAGCGGCTATGCGGCGGCCCGGCTGCGCCTTCTCCAGGAGAAGGAGCGGCCCGGGCCGCCGCGCCGTGCGGCCCTCGCCGCCCTCACCGACGACTGGCTCACCGGTCTGTTCACCGGCGCGGCCCAGCACGCCGGGATCCGGGGCGCCGCCCTCGTCGCCGTCGGCGGCTACGGCCGCGGCGAACTCTCCCCGCGCAGCGACCTCGACCTCCTCCTCCTGCACGACGGCACCGCCGACCCCGCGGCCGTCGCCGCCCTCGCCGACCGGATCTGGTACCCCGTCTGGGACCTGGGCCTCGCCCTCGACCACTCCGTACGCACCCCCGCCGAGGCCCGCAAGACCGCCGGCGAGGACCTCAAGGTCCAGCTCGGACTGCTCGACGCCCGCCCGGTCGCCGGCGACCTCGGCCTCGTCGCGTCCCTGCGCACCGCGATCCTCGCCGACTGGCGCAACCAGGCCCCCAAGCGCCTGCCGGACCTCCGCGAACTCTGCCGCGAACGCGCCGAACGCCACGGCGAACTGCGGTTCCTCCTCGAACCCGACCTCAAGGAGGCCCGGGGCGGCCTGCGCGACGTCACCGCCCTGCGCGCCGTCGCCGCCTCCTGGGTCGCCGACGCCCCCCGCGAAGGACTCGCCGAGGCCCGCCGCGTCCTCCTCGACGCCCGCGACGCCCTCCACCTCACCACCGGCCGCGCCACCGACCGCCTCGCCCTCCAGGAACAGGACCAGGTCGCCCAGGCCCTCGGCCTCCTCGACGCCGACGCCCTGCTCCGCCAGGTCTACGAGGCCGCCCGCACCGTCTCGTACGCCACCGACGTCACCTGGCGCGAGGTCGGCCGGGTCCTGCGCGCCCGCTCCGCCCGGCCCCGGCTGCGCGCCCTGCTCGGCGGCGGCCGGACCCCCGCGCCGGACCGGACCCCGCTCGCCGACGGTGTCGTGGAGGCCGACGGCGAGGCCGTCCTCGCCCGCACCGCCCGGCCCGAACGCGACCCGGTGCTCGTCCTGCGCGCCGCCGCCGCGGCCGCCCAGTCCGGGCTGCCGCTCTCCCGCCACGTCGTACGCCACCTCGCCACCACCGCCCAGCCGCTCCCGGTGCCCTGGCCGGCCGAGGCCCGCGAGGAACTCGTCACCCTGCTCGGCGCCGGCGAGGCCACCATCCCCGTCTGGGAGGCGCTGGAGGCCGAGGGCCTGGTCACCCGCCTGCTGCCCGACTGGGAACGCGTCCACTGCCGCCCCCAGCGCAACCCCGTCCACACCTGGACCGTCGACCGCCACCTGGTCGAGACGGCCGTCCGCGCCGCCTCGCTCACCCGCCGCGTCGGCCGCCCCGACCTCCTCCTCGTCGCCGCCCTGCTGCACGACATCGGCAAGGGCTGGCCCGGCGACCACTCCGTCGCCGGTGAGGTCATCGCCCGCGACATGGCCGCCCGCATCGGCTTCGACCAGCACGACGTGGGCGTCATCGCCGCCCTCGTACGCCACCACCTGCTGCTCATCGAGACCGCCACCCGGCGCGACCTGGACGACCCGGCCACCGTCCGCGCCGTCGCCGACGCCGTCGGCACCACGGCCACCCTGGAGCTGCTGCACGCCCTCACCGAGGCCGACGCGCTGGCCACCGGGCCCGCCGCCTGGTCCGCCTGGCGCGCCTCCCTCGTCACCGAACTCGTCAAACGCGTCGCCCAGGTCCTGGCGGGGGAGGCCCCCGAGGAGCCCGAGCCGGCCGCGCCGAGCGCCGAGCAGGAGCGCCTCGCGATCGAGGCGCTGCGCACCGGCACCCCGGTCCTCGCCCTGCACACCCGGCCCGAGACCCCGCACGAGGAGGACGGCCCGGAACCGGTCGGCGTCGAACTCCTCATCGCGCTGCGCGACCGGCCCGGCGTGCTGCCCGCCGCCGCCGGGGTCCTCGCCCTGCACCGCCTCACCGTCCGCGCCGCCGACCTGCGCGCCGTGGAGCTGCCCACGGAGCTGGGGGACTCCGCGGACCTGCTGCTGCTCAGCTGGCGCGTCGCCGCCGAGTACGGCTCGCTGCCCCGGGCGGACCGGCTGCGCGCCGACCTCGTACGCGCCCTGGACGGCACCCTGGACATCCCCGCCCGCCTCGCCGAGCGGGAGGCGGCCTACCCCCGGCGGCGCGGCGTGAAGGCGCCGCCGCCCCGGGTGACGGTGGCCCCGGCGGGCTCCCGGCTCGCCACGGTGATCGAGGTGCGCGCGCAGGACGCCCCCGGGCTGCTGCACCGCATCGGGCAGGCACTGGAGCGGAGCGCGGTACGGGTGCGGAGCGCGCATGTGTCCACCCTGGGGGCCAACGCCGTCGACGCCTTCTACGTCACGGACGTGGACGGCGAGCCGCTGCCGGCGAAGCGGGCGGCGGAGCTGGCCCAGGAGGTCGAGAAGGCGCTCGGCTGAGGCCGGAACCGGGCGAGGTCTTGGCGTTCTCCGGCGTCCGGATACCCTGGGAACCTACTGACCCGACCCGCCCCCGACCCTGAGGACCGACGAGCGCCGTGTTCGATACTCTCTCCGACCGCCTTGCCGCGACTTTCAAGAACCTCCGGGGCAAGGGCCGCTTGTCCGAGGCGGACATCGACGCCACGGCTCGCGAGATCCGTATCGCCCTGCTCGAAGCCGACGTGGCGCTGCCCGTCGTCCGGTCCTTCATCGCCAACGTCAAGGAGCGGGCGCGCGGCGTAGAGGTCTCCCAGGCCCTCAACCCCGCCCAGCAGGTCGTCAAGATCGTCAACGAGGAGCTCATCTCCATCCTCGGCGGCGAGACCCGGCGGCTGCGGTTCGCCAAGAACCCGCCCACCGTGATCATGCTCGCCGGTCTCCAGGGTGCCGGTAAGACGACCCTCGCCGGAAAGCTCGGACTCTGGCTCAAGGGCCAGGGCCACTCCCCGCTGCTCGTCGCCTGTGACCTCCAGCGCCCCAACGCCGTCAACCAGCTGAGCGTCGTCGCCGACCGCGCCGGTGTCGCGGTGTACGCCCCCGAGCCGGGCAACGGCGTCGGCGACCCGGTCCAGGTCGCCAAGGACTCCATCGAGCACGCCCGGACCAAGCAGTACGACGTCGTGATCGTGGACACCGCCGGCCGCCTCGGCATCGACCAGGAGCTGATGCAGCAGGCCGCGGACATCCGCGACGCCGTCAGCCCGGACGAGATCCTCTTCGTCGTCGACGCGATGATCGGCCAGGACGCGGTCAACACCGCCGAGGCGTTCCGCGACGGCGTCGGCTTCGACGGCGTGGTGCTCTCCAAGCTCGACGGTGACGCCCGCGGTGGTGCCGCCCTGTCGATCGCCCACGTCACGGGCAAGCAGATCATGTTCGCCTCGAACGGCGAGAAGCTGGACGAGTTCGACGCGTTCCACCCGGACCGCATGGCCTCGCGCATCCTCGACATGGGTGACCTGCTCACCCTGATCGAGCAGGCGGAGAAGACCTTCAGCCAGGAAGAGGCCGCCAAAATGGCCTCCAAGCTGGCGTCCAGCAAGGGCAAGGACTTCACCTTCGACGACTTCCTGGCCCAGATGGAGCAGGTCAGGAAGATGGGCTCCATCTCCAAGCTGCTCGGCATGCTGCCCGGCATGGGTCAGATCAAGGACCAGATCAACAACATCGACGAGCGCGACATCGACCGCATGGCCGCGATCATCAAGTCGATGACCCCGAAGGAGCGCGCCGACCCGACGATCATCAACGGCTCGCGCCGCGCCCGTATCGCCAAGGGTTCCGGCTCCGAGGTCTCCGCCGTCAAGGGCCTGGTCGAGCGGTTCTTCGAGGCCCGCAAGATGATGTCGAAGATGGCGCAGGGCGGCGGCATGCCGGGGATGCCGGGGATGCCGGGCATGGGCGGCGGTCCGGGCCGCCAGAAGAAGCAGGTCAAGCAGGCCAAGGGCAAGCGCAAGAGCGGCAACCCGATGAAGCGCAAGGCCGAGGAGCAGGCCGCGGCCGCCCGCCGCGAGGCCGCCCAGAACGGCGTCCCCGGTCTCCCGGCCGGCCAGGACGCCCAGAACTTCGAGCTGCCGGACGAGTTCAAGAAGTTCATGGGCTGACGCCCGCGTCAGGTCGTGCCGGAGGGGCGCTCACCCCGCGTGGTGGGCGCCCCTCCGGCGTACGTTCACGTCGTGCAGACCAGATACCGGAACACGTTGGACATCCACACCGTGCCGTCCGGCCGCCGGTGCGGGTGCAGCGCCTCGGCGAGCTCCTTCTCCACCTGCCAGCGGTCCGTCGCCCGGACCGCCGCCTCGAACAGCCGGGTCGACAGCAGACCGCGTACCGCGCTGTCCATGTCCGCGTAACCGAACGGGCAGGCCACCCGCCCGGAGCCGTCCGGCCGCAGCCCGGCCCGGAAGGCCACGTCCTCCAGATCGTCGCGGCGCGGCCCGCGCCAGCCGCCACCCGGTCCGCGCCCGTCGTCGGCGAGCCGGCCGGCCACCCGGAGCACCGACTCCGTGGCGCACCGCTCCGGCGGGCCCCAGCCGGTCAGGACGACCGTCGCGCGCCGGTCCGCCGACGGCACGGCGGTCTCCAGCGCCCGTACCAGCTCCTCGCCGTCGCCCGCCTCGCAGCCGATCGGGGTGAACGCGGTGATCAGGTGGTGCGGCCCGCCGTCCGCCGCCGCGGCGACGCTGTCCGTGAGCAGCGGGGCGGTGGCCGGTGCGCCGCGGTCCTCCGGTGCGGGGAGCAGCCGGGTCCGGGCGAGGGCGAGGCGGTCCGGGTCGGTGTCCACGCCGGTGACCGAGGCGCCCCGGCCCACGGCCATCAGCAGCGCCAGACCGGAGCCGCAGCCGAGCGAGAGCATCCGTGTGGCGGGCCCCACCTCAAGGCGCGTGTACACCGCTTCGTACAGCGGTGCCAGCATCCGTTCCTGGATCTCCGCCCAGTCGCGGGCGCGGGAGGCGCCGTCCGCGAGGGCGGACGGCTCCGTGGGCCGGTGGTGCCGAACGAGCGTTGGTGTCATGGAATGCGCCCCAATCCGCCGAGGTTGCCGGTTCTGCCGATCGGTCGTGCCCGAAGTGGACGGCTGTCCCGTCCAGGTGACGCGCGCTCCCCCGTATGCAAGAGAACTGCGCATCCGCCGCCGCGTCCAGAGGTCTGCGGGGCGTGGTTCTCCGCACTGCCGTCCGGAGCACGACGGCACCGGCGCACCCGGACGGCGGGGACGCCCCGGAGGGTCCGTCCCGTCCTCTGCCGGTCCAGTCTCACCCGGCACGCCGGTGGGGGCACGTCGAGCACGTCAGGGCGGTGCGGGTACCCTCGCCCCTGCCGTCCGTCCCCGGAGGGGGCGCGTACCGCGGCTACGCGCGCAGGCGTACGCGCCGCTACGTACCGTCTTGGTGCGAGCTGTGAGGCTTCTCCGCAGATCAGCGCACCCGCCCTCGTCGCGACGCATGAAGGTCAACCGACTGGTACGTGCAAAATATTTGGGATGGCCCGGAATCGGAACACCGAGGGCCCCGCGCTCGTTGGTCACGACGTGAGCACGACACCACCTGTACTTGCCGCAGAGCTGGCGCAGGCGTGGGCCGACATTCAGCGGTACCACCCCGAGCTGCCCGATCTCGCCGCACCCGAGTCCCTGATCGGAGAATCCTCGTCCGCCTGTGGCGCCGAGCTCTCCTTCGAGCGACTGCTCCACGAGGCAGTCCACGGCATCGCCGCCGCCAGAGGTGTCCGCGACACCTCGCGCGCCGGCCGCTATCACAACCGACGATTCCTGGCGATCGCCGAGGAGCTGGGCCTCGACCATGCCGAGGAGCCCCATCCCAGCAGCGGCTTCTCGCTGGTCACGCTCAACCCCGAGGCCAAGCGCCGCTACCGGCCGACGACGGAACGGCTGCAGCGCGCCCTCAAGGCGCACACCGTGGCCACCGCCGCCGACACCAAGCGCTCCTTCCGCGGCCCGGCCGCCCGGCACGGCTCCTCCGGAGGGGGCGTGCGGGTCAAGGCCGTCTGCGACTGCGGCCGCAATGTGCGCGTGGTCCCCTCGGTCCTCGCCCAGGCGCCGATCGTCTGCGGCGGCTGCGGAAAGCCGTTCCGGATTCCGGAGACCGCGGTCGCGGTGGGGTGAGCCGATGGGGTGTGGCACAATGGCTAGCTGTACTCGACAGTCGCACAGGACCCCTCTCTCCTCCGGCTGACGCGTCCATCGGGCACCCGAGTACCGCAACCCCACGTGGCATCTTCGTTGTGCCCAACCACGTCATAGACCAGGAGACACCACTTCCGTGGCAGTCAAGATCAAGCTGAAGCGTCTGGGCAAGATCCGTTCGCCTCACTACCGCATCGTCGTCGCCGACTCCCGCACCCGCCGTGACGGCCGGGCCATCGAGGAGATCGGTCTGTACCACCCGGTGCAGAACCCGTCGCGCATCGAGGTCAACTCGGAGCGTGCGCAGTACTGGCTGTCCGTCGGCGCCCAGCCGACCGAGCCGGTCCTCGCGATCCTGAAGCTCACCGGCGACTGGCAGGCGCACAAGGGCCTCCCGGCCCCCGCGCCGCTGCTGCAGCCGGAGCCCAAGGCCGACAAGCGCGCCCTGTTCGAGGCCCTCTCCAGCGATGGTGAGGAGTCGAAGGGCGAGGCCATCACGCCGAAGGCGAAGAAGGCCGACAAGAAGGCGGACGAGGCTGCTGCCTCCTCCGCCGAGTCGACCGAGGCCTGAGCATGCTCGAGGAGGCTCTCGAGCACCTCGTGAAAGGCATCGTCGACAACCCCGATGATGTGCAGGTCGCCTCGCGCAACCTGCGCCGTGGCCGTGTGCTGGAGGTCCGGGTGCACCCCGACGACCTCGGCAAGGTGATCGGCCGCAACGGCCGCACTGCACGCGCGCTGCGCACCGTCGTGGGCGCCATCGGCGGCCGTGGCATCCGCGTCGACCTCGTCGACGTGGACCAGGTTCGCTGACAGAAGTTGAACACCGGCACGGGCCGGGGAGGGCCAAGCGCCCGCCCCGGCCCGTCGTCGTACGACAGGAGAGACACAAGGTGCAGTTGGTAGTCGCGCGGATCGGTCGCGCCCACGGCATCAAGGGCGAGGTCACCGTCGAGGTGCGCACGGACGAGCCGGAGCTGCGGCTCGCGCCCGGCGCCGTCCTGGCCACCGACCCCGCCACGGCGGGCCCGCTCACGATCGAGACCGGCCGGGTGCACAGCGGCAGGCTGCTGCTGCGCTTCGAGGGCGTGAAGGACCGTACGGGCGCCGAGGCGCTGCGCAACACCCTGCTGATCGCCGACGTGGACCCGGCGGAGCTCCCGGAGGATCCCGAGGAGTTCTACGACCACCAGCTGATGGACCTGGACGTGGTCCTCGCCGACGGCACCGAGATCGGGCGGATCACCGAGATCACGCATCTGCCCTCGCAGGACCTCTTCATCGTGGAGCGGCCGGACGGCAGCGAGGTGATGATCCCGTTCGTGGAGGAGATCGTCACCGAGATCGATCTGGAGGAGCAGCGCGCGGTGATCACCCCGCCGCCCGGCCTGATCGACGCGAGCGAGGCGGTCGTGGCGTCCGCGCGCGAAGCCGAGGCCGAGTCCGGCTCCGAGTCGGGGTCCGAGGGCTCCGCGCCGAAGGCCGAGGACGACTGATGCGGCTCGACGTCGTCACGATCTTCCCCGAGTACCTGGAACCGCTGAACGTCTCCCTGGTCGGCAAGGCCCGCACGGCCGGCCGCCTCGACGTCCACGTGCACGACCTGCGCGACTGGACGTACGACCGGCACAACACCGTGGACGACACCCCGTACGGCGGCGGCCCGGGCATGGTCATGAAGACCGAGCCGTGGGGCGAGGCGCTGGACGAGGCCCTGGCGGACGGTTACGAGTCCGGTGCGCACGCCCCGGTCCTCGTGGTGCCCACGCCGAGCGGCCGGCCGTTCACGCAGGAGCTGGCCGTCGAGCTGTCCGAGCGGCCCTGGCTGATCTTCACCCCGGCCCGCTACGAGGGCATCGACCGCCGGGTCACCGAGGAGTACGCCACCCGGATGCGGGTGGTCGAGGTGTCCATCGGCGATTACGTGCTGGCAGGCGGGGAGGCCGCGGTGCTGGTGATCACCGAGGCGGTGGCCCGGCTGCTGCCCGGCGTCCTCGGCAACGCGGCCTCCCACCAGGACGACTCCTTCGCCCCCGGCGCGATGGCCAACCTGCTGGAGGGCCCGGTCTACACCAAGCCGCCCGAGTGGCGCGGCCGGACCATCCCCGATGTGCTGCTCAGCGGCCACCACGGGCGGATCGCCCGCTGGCGGAGGGACGAGGCGCTGCGTCGTACGGCAGCCAACCGGCCCGATCTGATCGAGCGGTGCGAGGCGTCCGGCTTCGACAAGAAGGACCGGGAGATGCTGTCCATCCTCGGCTGGTCCCCGGAGCCGGGCGGCCGATTTTGGCGCAGGCCCGAGGCCGTGGAAGAATAGGCCGCTGCTGTCCGTCCGGCGTGCGCCCCTGCCACAGGGGGACACGACGCCCGTCCGACGCGATCGGCCCCTAGCATTCATCACTCTCCCGTCGATGACCTGTGGCATCGGCGAAGAAAGCAGACAACATGGCTTCCCTGCTCGACGACGTCAATGCCGCGTCGCTGCGTACCGACATCCCGGCCTTCCGCCCGGGTGACACGGTCAACGTTCACGTCCGCGTGATCGAGGGCAACCGCTCCCGTGTCCAGCAGTTCAAGGGCGTCGTCATCCGCCGCCAGGGCGCGGGCGTCAGCGAGACCTTCACGGTCCGCAAGGTCTCCTTCAGCGTCGGCGTCGAGCGCACCTTCCCGGTGCACAGCCCGATCTTCGAGAAGATCGAGCTCGTGACCCGCGGTGACGTCCGTCGCGCCAAGCTGTACTTCCTCCGTGAGCTCCGCGGCAAGGCCGCGAAGATCAAGGAGAAGCGCGACCGCTGAGCTGACTGCCTGGTCCACAGGGTGTCCGGTTAAGCTCTGGCCCCGATGGACACGCAAGCAGAACTCCAGGAGCGCGATCTCTCCTCCGCACCCGATACGGGTCCGGGGGAGGGGTCGCGCTCTTCGCGTGTCCGGGACCGGATCACCGGACGGCTGTCCTGGCGGGGCACGCTCGGGGTCGGTGCCGCCTGCGCGGTGTTCGTGCTCCTCTTCAGCACCTTCGTGGTGCAGCCCTTCCTGATCCCCAGCGGCTCGATGGAGCGGACGCTCCGGGTGGGCGACCGGGTGCTCGTCAACAAACTGGCCTACCGCTTCGGCGGAGAGCCCCGTCGGGGCGACGTGGTGGTGTTCGACGGCACCGGCTCGTTCGTGCGCGAGGGGGCGGCGCAGAACCCCGTCACCGGGCTGCTGCACGGGGCCGCCGCGTCCCTCGGGCTCGCCGAGCCCGCCGAGACCGACTTCGTGAAGCGGGTGGTGGGCGTGGGGGGCGACCGGGTGGTCTGCTGCGACGCGCGGGGCCGGATCGAGGTGAACGGGCGGCCGCTGGACGAGGACTACCTGTATCCCGGGGACGCGCCCTCGACGGTGCCCTTCGACATCGTGGTGCCGGAGGACACCCTGTGGATGATGGGCGACCACCGCTCCCGTTCCCGGGACTCCCGCGACCACCTGGGGGAGCCGGGCGGCGGTGTGGTGCCGGTGGACCGGGTGATCGGGCGGGTCGACTGGTTCGGCTGGCCGCTCGGCCGGCTGGGCTCGCTGCCGGGGACCGACGCGTTCGACTCCGTACCGGCGCCCGGCCCGTCCCATGGGTAGCCACGGGCGCCACGGTGCCCCCGCGGCGGCGGACGGAGGCACGCGCTCCCTGCCCACCCGGGCCGAGCGGCGCAAGCTGGCCCGCAAGGTGAAGCGGAAGCGGCGCAGATCGGCCGTACGGGAGATCCCGCTGCTGATCACGGTGGCGCTGCTGATAGCGCTCGTCCTCAAGACCTTTCTCGTACAGGCGTTCGTGATCCCGTCCGGGTCGATGGAGCAGACCATCCGGATCGGCGACCGGGTGCTCGTGGACAAGCTGACGCCCTGGTTCGGCTCGAAGCCGCAGCGCGGGGACGTCGTCGTGTTCCGCAACCCCTCGGACTGGCCGCCGCCGAATCCCGAGAGCTCCGGGACCGGGGAGTCGCCCGTCGTCGTCAAGCAGGTGAAGCAGGCGCTCACCTTTGTCGGGCTGCTGCCGTCGGACGACGAGCAGGACCTGATCAAGCGGGTGGTGGCGGTCGGCGGCGACACCGTGAAGTGCTGCGCGTCGGACGGGAGGCTCCTCGTCAACGGTGTGGCGGTCGAGGAACCGTACGTCTATCCCGGGGATTCACCCTCCACCATCAAATTCGAGGTAAAGGTTCCGGCGGGTCGCCTCTTCGTCATGGGGGACCACCGCTCCAATTCCGCGGATTCGCGCTTCCACATGGACAAGACGGCGAACGGCACGATCTCCGAGGACGCCGTCGTGGGGCGGGCGAAATGGATCGTCTGGCCCTTCGGACACTGGGCCGGCCTGGAGCAACGCTCGGCGTTCGCCTCGGTCCCGGACGCGCGCGCCGGTACGGGGGCCGCCTCCTGGCCGTCGAATAGTGTGTCCAGTGATCCAGGCGGATTGATCCGGCTCCCGACCCCTGCGGAACTCCCGCTCGTTATGGGAGTGGTGGGCCTGCGTCGGCTAGGACGCGGGCGGTGGCACGGAGTAAGGAGTGGATGTGGGGGATTTGGCGGTCGGCGCACGATCCGGACACGACGAACCCGAGGACCGGCCGGGCCGCTCGGCGCATTCCGATCCCGCCGGTGCGGCGGAGGACGGGGCGACGGTGAGCGGGGCGGACAGTGACGGCGGCGCGTCCGGGGGCAGCACGGCCCGGAAGAAGAACCCCCGCCCGTTCTGGAAGGAGCTGCCGCTCCTCATCGGCGTCGCGCTGGTCCTGGCGCTGCTGATCAAGACGTTTCTGGTGCAGGCGTTCTCGATTCCCTCGGACTCGATGCAGAACACGCTGCAGCGGGGTGACCGGGTCCTGGTGGACAAGCTGACGCCGTGGTTCGGTTCGGAGCCGGAGCGCGGCGAGGTCGTCGTCTTCCACGACCCGGGCGGCTGGCTGGAGGACAGCCAGGCCCCCGAGCCGAACGCGGTGCAGAAGTTCCTCAGTTTCATCGGCCTCATGCCATCGGCCGAGGAGAAGGACCTGATCAAGCGGGTCATCGCGATCGGCGGTGACACCGTGCAGTGCAAGAAGGGCGGCCCCGTCGAGGTCAACGGCAAGGCGCTGGACGACAAGTCCTTCATCTTCGAGGGCAACAGCGCCTGCGACGACGAGCCGTTCGGGCCGATCAAGGTGCCCAAGGGCCGGATCTGGGTCATGGGCGACCACCGGCAGAACTCCCTGGACTCGCGTTACCACCAGAACCTGCCGGGCAACGGCACCGTCTCCAACGACGAGGTGGTCGGCCGGGCCATCGTGATCGCGTGGCCGGTCAGCCGCTGGGCGACCCTCCCGATCCCGAAGACCTTCGACCAGCCCGGTATCAACGCCGCCGCCGCGGCGGCCCCCGGGGCGGTCGGCCTCGCGGGCGCGGTGCCCCTGGTGCTCTGGCGTCGGCGGCGCCGGACCACGACCGCCGGCACAGTGAGGAACGACGCGTGAGCGACCTGGCAGACGGAGCACAGTCCGAGCAGGCACGGTCCGCGGAGTCTCCCGCCGACGAGCCGTCCGCCGCCGAGCCTTCGTCCACCGAGCCGGAGTCCGGCAAGAAGAAGAGCGGTCGGCCGTTCTGGAAGGAGCTGCCGCTCCTCATCGGCATCGCGCTGGTCCTGGCCCTGTTCATCAAGACGTTTCTGGTGCAGGCGTTCTCGATTCCCTCGGACTCGATGCAGAACACCTTGCAGCGGGGTGACCGGGTCCTGGTGGACAAGCTGACGCCGTGGTTCGGTTCGGAGCCGGAGCGCGGCGAGGTCGTCGTCTTCCACGACCCGGACGGCTGGCTGGACGACGAGCCGACCCCGAAGCCCAACGCCGCGCAGAAGTTCCTGAGCTTCGTCGGGCTGATGCCGTCCGCCGAGGAGAAGGACCTGATCAAGCGGACGATCGCGGTCGCCGGTGACACCGTGGAGTGCAAGAAGGGCGGCCCGGTCCAGGTCAACGGCAAGGCGCTCACCGAGCCGTACATCTTCCCCGGCAACAGCGCCTGCGACGACATGCCCTTCGGGCCGTTCAAGGTGCCGGACGGCAAGATCTGGGTGATGGGCGACCACCGCCAGGACTCGGCGGACTCCCGCTACCACACCAGCGACGCCAACAAGGGCTTCGTGCCGGTGAGCCAGGTCGTGGGCCGGGCCGTGGTCGTCGCGTGGCCGGTGAACCGCTGGTCCGTGCTGTCCGTCCCGGACACCTTCGACCAGCCCGGGATCAGCGCCGCGGCCGGTGCCGCCCCCGGCGTCCTGGGACTCGCGGGCGCGGTCCCGTTCGTGCTCCGGCGCAGGCGGAGGCTGACCGCCGGGCGTACTGCCGGGTAGGGTGCCCACGCGGATCAGCGATTGTCGATCTCCGATGGGGGACGCCGGTATGGGTGCAACAGGTCGTACGGACGACGGCCGCGGCCGGCTCGGCAGCAGGCTGTCCGGGGTGGCGGTGGCCCTCGGCTGCCTGCTCTTCCTCGGCGGCTTCGCCTGGGGCGCGTTCGTCTACCAGCCGTACACGGTGCCCACCGAGTCGATGACCCCGACCGTCGACGCGGGCGACAAGGTCCTCGCGGAACGCGTGAACGGCAGCGAGGTCCGGCGCGGTGACGTGGTGGTCTTCAACGACCCGGAGTGGGGCAACACCCCCATGGTGAAGCGGGTCGTCGGCGTCGGCGGCGACAAGATCGCCTGCTGCGGCAAGGACGGCCGTCTCACGGTCAACGGCATACCCATCGACGAACCGTATCTGCGCTCGCCCGGCCGCGCCTCGGCCCAGGACTTCACCGCCGAGGTGCCCAAGGGCCAGCTCTTCCTGCTGGGCGACGACCGCACGGTCTCGCTGGACTCCCGGGTCCACCTGGAGGACGCCACACACGGCTCGGTGCCCCGGGGCGCCGTGGAGTCCAGGGTCGACGCCGTCGCCTGGCCGCTGGGCTCCATGATCGGCCGGCCCGAGGCGTTCGCCGCGCTGCCGGGCGGTGTCTCGTCGGCCGGGCCGCTCAGGCTCCAGCTGACCGCGATGGTGGTGGGCATCGTGCTCATCCTGGGCGGTGCGGCGTACGGTCCGCTCGCGGCCCGGTCCGCCCGGCCGAAGCGGAGCGCGAAGCCGCAGGCGGCCGCCGGTGTCCGCTGAGGTGCGCAGGGTCGCCCGCCTGGTGCTCCTCGACCCGGACGACCGCATTCTGCTGATGCACGGCTTCGAACCGGAGGACCCGGACCGCACCTGGTGGTTCACCCCGGGCGGCGGCCTGGAGGGCGACGAGACCCGCGAGCGGGCCGCGCTGCGCGAGCTGGCCGAGGAGACCGGGATCACCGACGTCGCACTGGGTCCGGTGATCTGGCGGCGCCGGTGCTCCTTCACCTTCGACGGCCGGCGATGGGACCAGGACGAGTGGTACTTCCTGGCCCGTACGGCACAGACCGCCACGGACACCAGCGGCCACACATGGCTGGAACGCCGCAGTGTCACCGAGCTGAGGTGGTGGACCTCCGCCGAACTGTCGGCGGCGCGTGAGACGGTGTACCCCACCGGGCTCGCCGACCTGCTCCGGAGGCTGCTCGACGAGGGCCCTCCGCGTACGCCGGTGGACCTGGCACCCGGAAGCGGCTGAGCTCCGGGGCGCCGGAGCCCGGCGCACAATGGGGAAACGCACGGCTGAAGGGGAACATGCCAATGAGCGCCGAGGACCTCGAGAAGTACGAGACCGAGATGGAGCTGAAGCTCTACCGGGAGTACCGCGATGTCGTCGGTCTGTTCAAATTCGTGATCGAGACCGAACGGCGCTTCTACCTCACCAACGACTACGAGATGCAGGTGCACTCGGTCCAGGGCGAGGTGTTCTTCGAGGTGTCCATGGCGGACGCCTGGGTCTGGGACATGTACCGGCCCGCCCGGTTCGTGAAGCAGGTACGGGTGCTCACGTTCAAGGACGTCAACATCGAGGAGCTCAACAAGAGCGATCTCGAACTTCCGAGTGGATGAGTTATCCACAATCGCCCGCTTGTCCACCAAGATCCACTGAAGTAGGGCGGACGCGTCAGAGTCGGTGCCGGAGGTGGTGCCGATATGAACGCACGGGGGGCTCTCGGGCGGTACGGCGAGGACTTGGCGGCGCGGCTGCTGGCCGACGCCGGCATGTCCGTACTGGAACGGAACTGGCGCTGTCGCGCCGGTGAGATCGACATCGTCGCGATGGACGGGGACGCGCTCGTCATCTGCGAGGTGAAGACCCGCAGGTCGGGCGCGTACGAGCATCCGATGGCCGCGGTCACCCCGGCCAAGGCCGAGCGGCTGCGCCGACTGGCCGCGCTCTGGCTGGAGCGGCACGGCGGCCCGCCCCCGGGCGGGGTGCGCATCGACCTGGTCGGGGTGGTGCTGCCCGAGCGCGGCGCGCCCCTGGCCGAGCACGCGCGGGGGGTGGCCTGATGGGGTTCGCACGTGCCTGCTCGGTCGCCCTGGTCGGCGTCGAGGGCGTGGTGGTGGAGGTCCAGGCGGACCTGGAGGCCGGTGTGGCGGCGTTCACGCTGGTGGGGCTGCCCGACAAGAGCCTGGTGGAGAGCCGCGACCGGGTCAGGGCGGCCGTGGTCAACTCCGGCGCGGAGTGGCCGCAGAAGAAGCTCACCGTGGGACTCTCCCCGGCCTCGGTGCCCAAGGGCGGCTCGGGCTTCGATTTGGCCGTGGCGTGCGCGGTTCTCGGCGCGGCGGAGCGGATCGATCCCGAGTCGATCGCCGATGTGGTGATGATCGGGGAACTGGGGCTCGACGGCCGGGTGCGCCCGGTACGGGGAGTGCTCCCCGCGGTCCTGGCGGCGGCCGACGCCGGTTACCGCCAGGTGGTCGTCCCGGAGCAGACCGCGGGCGAGGCGGCGCTCGTCCCCGGCGTCTCCGTGCTCGGGGTGCGCAGTCTGCGGCAGCTGATCGCGGTGCTGTGCGACGAACCGGTGCCGGACGAACAGCGGTCCGAGGGGGAGGGCCGCCCCGATCCGATGCTCGCCGGGCTGATGGTGCCCGGCGCCGGACTGGGCACCGGCCTCGCCAGGGGCCCGGCGGCCGGGGACGGCGCCCGGCCGGACCTCGCGGACGTGGCGGGGCAGGAGCGGCCGCGCAAGGCCCTGGAGGTCGCCGCGGCCGGCGGTCACCACCTGCTGCTGACCGGTCCGCCGGGCGCGGGCAAGACCATGCTGGCCGAGCGCATGCCCGCGATCCTGCCCCCGCTCACCCGGCAGGAATCCCTCGAAGTGACCGCGGTCCACTCGGTGGCCGGCATCCTGCCACCGGGCGAGCCCCTGATCGCCCGGCCGCCGTACTGCGCACCGCACCACTCGGCGACGATGCAGTCGCTGGTGGGCGGGGGCAACGGACTGCCCAGGCCGGGAGCGGTCTCGCTGGCCCACCGCGGCATCCTCTTCCTGGACGAGGCGCCCGAGTTCTCCGTGAAGACGCTGGACGCGCTGCGCCAGCCCCTGGAGTCCGGGCACGTCGTCGTGGCGCGCAGCGCGGGTGTGGTGCGGCTGCCGGCCCGGTTCCTGATGGTGCTCGCCGCCAACCCGTGCCCCTGCGGGCGGCACACCCTGAGCGGTGACGGCTGCGACTGCCCGCCGTCTGCGGTGCGGCGGTATCAGGCCAGGCTCTCCGGGCCGCTGCTCGACCGGGTGGACCTCAGAGTGACCGTCGCCCCGGTCACCCGGGAGGACCTGATGGGGCGGGGCGGCCGGGGCGAGTCCACAAAGACCGTCGCCGCCCGGGTGCGGGAGGCCCGGGAGCGCGCGGCCGAGCGGCTGGCCGGCACCCCTTGGAGGACCAACAGCGAGGTGCCGGGCCATGAGCTGCGGACCCGGCTCGCCGCGGCCCCGGGCGCGCTGATGGCCGCCGAGCGGGACATGGAGCGTGGGCTGCTCACGGCCCGGGGCCTGGACCGGGTGCTGCGGGTGGCCTGGACGGTCGCGGACCTGCGCGGCGGGGCCCGCCCCGACGCCTCGGACGTGGCGGCCGCCCTGGAGCTGCGCAGCGGCATCCCGCGCGGTGTCCCGCTGGGGGTGGGGGCGCCGTGACGGGGTGTGGAGGAGCCGGGGTCGCTTACGGCGCGGATGACGGGGCGGGCGGATACGCGGGCGCGCGGGTGGCCGGCGGCCCGGGCCCGGGCGGCGGCGTCGGCGCGGGCCCTGGCGCGGCGGAGCGGCTGGCCCGGGCGGCGCTGACCCGGGTGCTGGAACCCGGCGACGAGCGGGGCGGGCGGTGGCTGCGGGAGTACGGCGCGGTCGGGCTGTGGCGCCGCATCACGGACCCGGCCGGCGAGGCGGAGCGGCTGCGCGGCATGACGGTGCGGCGGCTCGCCGGCTACCGGCTCCGCGCGGCCCGGGCCGACCCGGAGCGGGATCTCGCCGCCGTCGCGGCGGTCGGCGGTCGCTTCGTCTGCCCCGGCGACCGCGAGTGGCCGACGCAGCTGGACGACCTGGGCGACGCACGGCCGACCGGGCTGTGGGTGCGGGGCGGGCCCGATCTGCGGCTCTGGGCGCTGCGCTCGGTCGCGGTGGTCGGCGCCCGCGCCTGCACCCCGTACGGGGCGCACATGGCGACGACGCTGGGCGCGGGGCTCGCGGAGCGCGGCTGGGTGGTGGTCTCGGGCGCCGCCTTCGGGGTGGACGGCGCGGCGCACCGGGGCGCGCTGGCGGCGGGCGGGGCGACGATGGCGGTGCTGGCCTGCGGGGTGGACGTGGCCTATCCGCCGGGCCACGCCGAACTGATCGCGCGGGTGGCCGCGCAGGGGCTCGTCATCGGTGAGCTGCCGCCGTCCGAGCACCCGACGCGGAGCCGGTTCGTCCTGCGGAACAGGGTGATCGCCGCGCTGACGCGGGGGACGGTGGTCGTGGAGGCGGAGTACCGCAGCGGTTCGCTGGCGACGGCGCGGGTCGCGCAGCGGCTGGGGCGCTACACCATGGGGGTTCCCGGACCGGCGACCAGCGGTCTGTCGGCCGGTGTCCACGAACTCCTGCGCGGAGACTGCGTGCTGGTCACGGACGCCGCCGAAGTGGCCGAGCTGGTGGGCGACATCGGGGACCTGGCGCCGCCCAGGAGCGGCCCGGTGCTGGCCCGGGACCTGTTGGACGCCGTCGCCGGGCGGGTGCTGGACGCGCTGCCGGCGCGCGCCGCCGTCGATGCCCGGGAGGTGGCGCGGGGCGCCGGGACCAGCGCCGACGAGGCCCTCGGCAAGCTGTACGAACTGCACTCACTGGGATACGTCGAACGCGTGGGCGGGGGATGGAGGTTGACGCGGAGGCCGACTTGCCGGGACGACGCGCGGCGAGGCGGTTCTTGACCTGGGGCATTCGGGTGAAAAGGTGATGCCGATGACCTCGGCGGACGCATCGACGGTGACTCCGGGGCCGGTGAGCGCCCGGTCGGCATCCTCTATCCTGCGCGCACCGCGACAGCTCAGTCACGCTACGCTCACAAGGATTCCGCCCCAGAGACAAGTCCCAGTACTTCACGGCAGAACGGCTCAAGGCACCACATGCCCCAGCACACCTCCGGGTCTGGCCGCGCGGCAGTTCCACCGGCTGCGCGTGGCACTGTGCGCCCCCCCGCCCCGTCCTCGCTCGACGAGTTGTGGCGCTCGTACAAGACGACCGGCGACGAACGGCTGCGGGAGCAGTTGATCCTGCACTACTCGCCCCTGGTCAAATATGTCGCCGGGCGGGTGAGCGTGGGCCTGCCGTCCAACGTGGAGCAGGCGGACTTCGTCTCGTCCGGGGTGTTCGGGCTGATCGACGCCATCGAGAAGTTCGACATCGAGCGGGCCATCAAGTTCGAGACGTACGCGATCACCCGCATCCGGGGCGCGATGATCGACGAACTCCGGGCGCTGGACTGGATCCCGCGCTCGGTGCGGCAGAAGGCGCGCGCCGTCGAGCGCGCCTACGCGACCCTGGAGGCGCAGCTGCGCCGTACCCCGTCCGAGCCGGAGGTAGCGGCGGAGATGGGCGTCACACTGGACGAACTGCACGCCGTCTTCAGTCAGTTGTCCCTGGCCAACGTGGTCGCGCTGGAAGAACTGCTGCACGTGGGCGGCGAGGGCGGCGACCGGCTGAGCCTGATGGACACGCTGGAGGACACCGCCGCCGACGACCCGGTCGAGGTGGCGGAGGACCGGGAGCTGAGACGGCTGCTCGCCCGGGCGATCAACACCCTCCCGGACCGCGAGAAGACGGTCGTCACGCTCTACTACTACGAAGGCCTGACCCTCGCCGAGATCGGCAACGTCCTCGGGGTCACCGAGAGCCGGGTCAGCCAGATCCACACCAAATCGGTGCTCCAGCTCCGCGCGAAGCTGGCCGACGCCGGGCGCTGAGCGGGCCCGTCGGGCACCCGGGCCGGGAACCTCGGCCCGCGCGCGTACCTCTCGGCGGCCGTCGCCGTAGAGTGGAGGCGTGCCCAGGATTCGAGCGGCCTCCGTGGCCGAGCACCGGACCATGCAGCGCGGCGCCCTCCTGGACGCAGCGCGATCCCTGCTGTCCGAAGGGGGCACGGAAGCGCTGACCTTCCCCGCCCTCGCCGAACGCACGGGCCTCGCCCGGTCCTCCGTCTACGAGTACTTCCGCTCCCGCGCCGCCGTCGTGGAGGAGCTCTGCGCCGTCGACTTCCCCGTCTGGGCGGCCGAGGTGGAGAGCGCGATGGAGCGGGCCGGGACGCCCGAGGAGAAGATCGAGGCGTACGTACGGCGCCAGCTCGACCTGGTCGGTGACCGGCGCCACCGGGCCGTGGTCGCGATCTCCGCCAGTGAGCTGGACGCGGGCGCCCGCGAGAAGATCCGCGCCGCGCACGGCGGGCTCATCGCCATGATCGTGGAGGCGCTCGGCGACCTCGGCCACGCGGAACCCCGCCTCGCGGCCATGCTGCTCCAGGGCTCCGTGGACGCTGCGGTCCGGCGTATCGAGCTGACCGTGGCGGAGGAGCCCGGCGTCATCGCCGACACCGCCGTCGCCATGATCCTCGACGGCGTCCGGGGCCCCGGCACCCGCGACTGACCCCTTTGCGCCGACGCCCGACCGGCCCCGGCGCGACCACCCCGCCGGGACGCCCACCACGGCCACGGCACGGCGAGCACCACCAGAACGGCAGGCGCGACGGCCCCGGCCGGGCCCCCTGCCCTCAGCGCCCCCGGCAGCGGCACGCCGTACACCGGCAGCAGGCGCGAGGGGCCGCGCCGCAGCAGTGACGGCGGCAGCAGCGACAGCGGGTCCAGATACGCCTCACCCCGGCGCAGCCCCCAGTGCAGGCAGCCCGCCGCGCAATGGGACGGCCCCGCCCCCAGCACCGCCACCACCTGCCCCGCCGCGACCTCGTCGCCCTGCACGACCAGCGGCCGCACCGGCTCGTACGTCGTCCGCAGCGGCGGGTCGCCCGTCCCCGCCAGCTCCACGGCGACCACTCCGCGCCCGGCGACCGCCCCCGCGAACGAGACCCGGCCCGCTGCGGCGGCCAGCACCTCGGTGCCCGGCGCGGCGGCCAGGTCCACGCCCCGGTGGCCCGGTCCGTAGGGCCCGGCGGGCGGCTCCCATCCCCGTACCACCGAGGGGCGCCCGGCCAGCGGCCAGACCGGCGCCCCGCCGCCCGCCGCCACGGCGGCACCCGGCCACCCGCCCCACGCCGTCAGCGCGGCGAGCAGCACGGCCCAGGGCACACACCACCGCGCCCGTTCGCTTGTGATTCGCATGGCGCCACCGTCCCCCGGACCCCACCCGCGTGGGGATCATGGACCGGATCTGTGGACTACCGGCCGGTTGTGGACAGCGCCGTCACCCGGGACCCGGACGGTCCCGTACACTTCTTCAGGCGACCCGGGTCACCGGGTCGACTTCGCACGCCCCGCCACCACCCGTTCAGCGGAGGTGGCCGCGCCCCTCGGTCCCTTGTGGCACGGCGCGCCGGGGCGTCAGGCGCGACAGCAAACCTGCTGCCGCGATAACCGAGTACCTCAAGGAGTACGGCCATGGCCGTCGTCACGATGCGGGAGCTGCTGGAAAGCGGCGTCCACTTCGGTCACCAGACCCGTCGCTGGAACCCGAAGATGAAGCGCTTCATCTTCACCGAGCGCAACGGCATCTACATCATCGACCTGCTCCAGTCGCTGTCGTACATCGACCGCGCCTACGAGTTCGTCAAGGAGACCGTCGCGCACGGCGGCTCCATCATGTTCGTGGGTACGAAGAAGCAGGCCCAGGAGGCCATCGCCGAGCAGGCGACGCGCGTCGGCATGCCGTACGTCAACCAGCGCTGGCTCGGTGGCATGCTCACCAACTTCTCCACCGTCTACAAGCGCCTCCAGCGCCTGAAGGAGCTGGAGCTCATCGACTTCGAGGACGTGGCCGCCTCCGGCCTCACCAAGAAGGAGCTCCTGGTCCTCTCCCGCGAGAAGGCCAAGCTGGAGAAGACCCTCGGTGGTATCCGCGAGATGCAGAAGGTGCCGAGCGCCGTCTGGGTCGTCGACACCAAGAAGGAGCACATCGCCGTCGGTGAGGCGCGCAAGCTCCACATCCCGGTCGTCGCGATCCTCGACACCAACTGCGACCCCGACGAGGTCGACTACAAGATTCCGGGCAACGACGACGCGATCCGCTCCGTCACCCTGCTCACCCGCGTGATCGCCGACGCCGTCGCCGAGGGCCTCATCGCCCGCTCCGGCGCCGCGACCGGCGACTCGAAGCCGGGCGAGAAGGCCGCCGGCGAGCCCCTCGCCGAGTGGGAGCGTGACCTGCTCGAGGGCGACAAGAAGGCCGACGCCGAGGTCCAGTCCTCCGCCGAGACCGAGAAGGACGCCGACGCCGACGCGAAGCCGGAGGCCATCGCCGCCGAGCAGGCCGAGGCCCCGGCCGCGGACGCCGAGCAGGCCTGACACCCGTCACGGCTGAAGACGGCGGGGGCCGGTGCGCTGGCACCGCCCCCGCCGTCCACCCGTAGATCTTCAGACTTCGAGAGAGAACACAGACTCATGGCGAACTACACCGCCGCTGACGTCAAGAAGCTCCGTGAGCTCACCGGCGCCGGCATGATGGACTGCAAGAAGGCGCTCGACGAGGCCGACGGCAACGTCGACGGCGCCGTCGAGGCGCTGCGTATCAAGGGCCAGAAGGGCGTCGCCAAGCGCGAGGGCCGTTCCGCCGAGAACGGCGCGGTCGTCTCCCTCGTCTCCGAGGACAACACCTCCGGTGTCCTCGTCGAGCTGAAGTGCGAGACCGACTTCGTCGCCAAGGGTGACAAGTTCCAGGCCGTCGCCAACGCGCTGGCCGCGCACGTCGCCGCGACCTCCCCGGCCGACCTGGAGGCGCTGCTCGCCTCCGAGATCGAGCCCGGCAAGACCGTCCAGGCGTACGTGGACGAGGCCAACGCCAACCTCGGCGAGAAGATCGTCCTGGACCGCTTCGCGCAGTTCCAGGGTGCCTTCGTCTCGGTCTACATGCACCGCACCATGCCCGACCTGCCCCCGCAGATCGGTGTGATGGTCGAGCTGGACAAGGCCGACGCCGACCTGGCCAAGGGCCTCGCCCAGCACATCGCCGCCTTCGCGCCGAAGTACCTCTCCCGCGAGGACGTCCCGGCCGAGGTCGTCGAGGCCGAGCGCCGCGTCGCCGAGGAGACCACCCGCGCCGAGGGCAAGCCCGAGGCCGCCCTCCCGAAGATCGTCGAGGGTCGCGTCAACGGCTTCTTCAAGGAGGCCACCCTCCTCGGCCAGCCGTACGCGCTGGACAACAAGAAGTCGGTCCAGAAGGTTCTGGACGAGGCCGGTGTCACCCTGAAGCGCTTCACGCGCATCAAGGTCGGCATCTGAGTCCGTCCGCGAAAAACGGCGGACCCGGTAGGGTCTGGTGCAGTCGACGGCCGCACACCGCCGTACGACCGCAGATCTGACGAGGAGGCCATTGCCGCAAGGGACACCAGACCCACCGGCAATGGCCTTCTTCGTATGTGCACGAGGAGAATCCCCATGAACAAGGGCGCGGACGCCGCCAAAGACGACGACAAGCGCGAGGACGGCAAGGTGCGCGGACGCTTCATGCTGAAGCTGTCCGGAGAGGCATTCGCCGGCGGCGGGGGCCTCGGTGTCGACCCCGACGTCGTGCACGCCATCGCCCGCGAGATCGCGGCCGTCGTCCGGGACGGCGCGGAGATCGCGGTCGTCATCGGAGGCGGCAACTTCTTCCGCGGCGCCGAGCTCCAGCAGCGGGGCATGGACCGGGCGCGCTCCGACTACATGGGCATGCTCGGCACCGTGATGAACTGCCTCGCCCTCCAGGACTTCCTGGAGAAGGAGGGCATCGACTCCCGCGTCCAGACCGCCATCACCATGGGCCAGGTCGCGGAGCCGTACATCCCGCTGCGCGCCGTGCGGCACCTGGAGAAGGGCCGCGTCGTGATCTTCGGCGCGGGCATGGGCATGCCTTACTTCTCCACCGACACCACCGCCGCCCAGCGCGCCCTGGAGATCGACGCCGAAGCGCTGCTCATGGGGAAGAACGGCGTGGACGGGGTCTACGACTCCGACCCGAAGACCAACCCCGCCGCGGTCAAGTTCGACGCGCTGGAGTACAGCGAGGTGCTCGCCCGCGACCTCAAGGTCGCCGACGCCACCGCCATCACGCTCTGCCGTGACAACGAACTGCCGATCCTCGTCTTCGAGCTCACCACCGCGGGCAATATCGCCCGCGCCGTCAAGGGTGAGAAGATCGGCACGCTCGTGAGCGACCAGGACACCCGCGCCTGACCACCGGCGCGTCCACCGGTGAGGCCCGGTGGAACAGGGGCGCGGGACCGCCCCGGAAGATGGACAACGGCCTGCCGGTCGGACACCGTGCAGGTGAGGACGCGACGCAGGACCCGCCGGGCCCGCCGGGCCCGTTCAAGACACGCAGGAGCACGTGGTGATCGAAGAAACCCTCCTTGAGGCCGAGGAGAAGATGGAGAAGGCCGTCGTCGTCGCGAAAGAGGACTTCGCCGCGATCCGTACCGGCCGTGCGCACCCGGCGATGTTCAACAAGATCGTCGCCGACTACTACGGTGCGCCGACCCCGATCAACCAGCTGGCCTCGTTCTCGGTGCCCGAGCCCCGTATGGCCGTCGTGACGCCGTTCGACAAGACCGCGCTGCGCAACATCGAGCAGGCCATCCGCGACTCGGACCTCGGCGTCAACCCGAGCAACGACGGCAATATCATCCGGGTCAACTTCCCGGAGCTGACCGAGGAGCGTCGCCGCGACTACATCAAGGTCGCGAAGACGAAGGCCGAGGACTCCAAGATCTCGATCCGCGCCGTGCGCCGCAAGGCCAAGGAAGCGCTCGACAAGCTGGTCAAGGACAAGGAGTCCGGCGAGGACGAGGTGCGCCGCGCCGAGAAGGAGCTCGACGACACCACCGCGAAGTACGTCGCGCAGGTGGACGAGCTGCTGAAGCACAAGGAAGCCGAGCTGCTCGAAGTCTGATGAACGACTCTTCCTGGGGCGCTCCGCAGGGCGCCGGCCAAGGGGCCGCGCCGGAGATGCAGGGTGCTGCGGCGGGTCCTGCCTACGATGTGCACGACGCCCAGCAGACTCGGCCCATGCCCATCGTGCCGGACGTTCCCGACGCAGGTAGAGACGCTGAAGACCGTGATCACCGGGAACAGGGGGCCGGACGCCTGAGCGGCGGCCCCCTGTTCCGCGACGAGAAGCCGCAGGAGCCCATGCCGACCGCGCCGCCGCCCCCGCCCCCGCCCCCGCAGAAGAAGCGCGCGGGCCGGGACCTGGGGGCCGCCATAGGGGTCGGCCTGGGTCTCGGGGCCCTGGTCGTCGTCTCGCTCTTCTTCGTCAAGGAAGTCTTCGTCGGCGTCATCGCGCTCGCCGTGGTGGTCGGCCTCTGGGAGCTCACTTCCCGGCTGGAGGAGCGCAAGAGCATCGAGGCGCCCCTCGTGCCGCTCGCCGTCGGCGGCGCCGCCATGGTCGTCGCGGGGTACGCGCGCGGGGCCGAGGGTGCCTGGGTCGCCATGGCCCTGACCGCCCTGGCGGTGCTCGTGTGGCGGATGGCGCAGCCGCCCGAGGACTACCTCAGGGATGTCACGGCGGGCATCTTCGCCGCGTTCTACGTGCCCTTCCTGGCCACCTTCGTCGCCATGCTCCTGAAGGCCGACGACGGCCCGCAGCGGGTGCTGACCTTCCTGCTGCTGACCGTGGTCAGCGACACGGGGGCGTACGCGGTCGGCTGGCGGTTCGGCAAGCACAAGCTGGCTCCGCGCATCAGCCCCGGCAAGACCCGCGAGGGCCTGTTCGGAGCGGTCGCCTTCGCCATGGTGGCCGGTGCGCTGTGCATGCAGTTCCTGATCGACGACGGTTCCTGGTGGCAGGGCCTGCTGCTGGGCCTCGCGGTCGCGGCCAGCGCCACCCTGGGCGACCTGGGCGAGTCCATGATCAAGCGGGACCTCGGCATCAAGGACATGGGCACGCTGCTGCCGGGTCACGGCGGGATCATGGACCGGCTGGACTCGCTGCTGCCGACCGCTCCGGTGGTCTGGCTGCTGCTGGTGCTGTTCGTCGGCTCCGGCTGAGACCGGCGTCCGCACATGGCTGAGGGGCCACCGCTCGCGAGCGGTGGCCCCTCAGCCATGTGGCGTCAGCCGCGCTCGCGCAGCGCCGTCCGCATACCGCGGTTCATCGCCAGCGACCGGCGGCGCATCCACAGGATCCAGGCGCAGAACGCCGCCATGAACACGGCGAAGGCCAGCGGGAACAGCAGGGAGCCGCCGCTGGTGGCAGCGAGGACGAACATGGCCACGACGATCAGGCCCATGAACGCCATCCAGAACGGGAGCCACCGCTTGCCCCGTTCGATCTTCCCCAGATGCTCGTCGACCAGTCGCCGCATCACGGCCCGTTCCTCGGGGTCGTTCGGCACCTCGTGGTGGCGGATCTTGCGGTCGAGGCCGGCGATGGCGTCCGGGGACGCACCCGTCGCCCGGCTCGTCCGCCTCCGCTGGAGGACCAGGGCCACCATCACGACGGCGGTGTAGACGGCGCCCTGGACCAGCCACACGGCCGGATGCTCGTCGTGGCGTAAGAGCGCGTTCAGGCCCACGCCGAGTCCGAAGACCACCACGCCCTGCCCGATCAGGCTGTCGTTGAACCAGTGTTTGACGGTGTGCACGGCACCTACCTCCTGCGGCGGCCGAAGACTCTCTGTGCTCTTCCGGTTACCCCGTAATGCGCCCCTCACCGCGACGCACGCGGGCACCTCCGCACGTCTGCGACACTGGAAGAACCATGCCTAAGCCCGGAGAACTGGCAGCAATCTGGGCGCGCTCGGCCCCTGACCAGCACTTTTCGTGTTCGTCAGGGGCCTGATCTATGCCATGGGGCCGTCTCTGGGCCGTGAGCGTCAGAACGGAGGCTTGTCTGCGGCTTCGCTCACGATCTCCACCGCGTGCACCTCGGGCCCTGCTGTGAGGGAGTTTTCCGCGCCCCCGTCCTTGAGCCGCTGTTCCCGCTCAAGACGCTGAGCTTTGCGGCGTCTAACCCTGGCGGGGGACTGGAACACTTCGTCCAGAATCTCGTCCATGAGGCCCAAGATCTCCGCCGCTGTGGCGCTATCCATCGGCTCGGCCACAAGGTCGCCATGGGCGACTTCGTTGCCGCCATAACGAACCTCGTGGGCCGCGTCTCGCACGTACTCGCGGATTAGTTGCCCTTCGAATAGTTTGTCGATCTTTTTTTCAAGGCTGCCGGTTTTGATACCCCGGTCCTTCGCCGTAGCTTCCAAGACTGCGCGCGCCAGTGCCACTGCCGCCCTGTTGGCGTCAATCGATAGGCATTGGTGCGCCTCTGTCGCCATGCTGGCAATGGCAGACGGGACATCGTCGTAGGTGCGACTGCCGACCTGCCGAGGTATCCATGCATGGGGGCCGTCAACGACTAGCCGTGACTTGCCGCCATACTCTAGGCCGCCTACTTCTCGTCGGCCTGTCGCGATGCTGAGGCGACCGCATCCGTCGCACTGAAAGATCATGTCTGCCCGCTGCGGTTCCGTCCACATGACAGTGCCGACATCAACACTGTGGACGTTGCGCATATTGCATCGATCATTGCACCAGCCGCACGTTCTTGATACTCCCATGCGGCAAAGAGTAGATCCCCTAACTTCCAGGGTCATCGTCTTTCTGGCGTCGCCGAAGGGCGATATCGACGGCCTTACGCGTCCGTTCTTGGCTCTCTGGCATCAGGTGGGCGTACACCCGCAGCGTGAGCGCTGGGTCGGTGTGCCCAAGGTACTGGCTGACTGCCTTGATGCTCTCGCCAGCGTCCAGCAACACTGAGGCGTAGAAGTGCCGAAGCGCGTGCATGCCGTGTTCGCGGGCGGACTCGTACTTCCCTTCTTGGGCGCCCGGGATGAGGCCGGCCGCAGCGAGTGCGGGCTTCCACTCCTGGATGTTGAAGTTGCTCCGCCAGACCACTCCAGCCGCTGTGTTCGTGAACAGGAGACGAGCCGTCACCTTCGGGCCGTCAGGCTTCCGCCACGGCAGGGTGACCTCAACCGGCTTGCAGGCGTCCATGTGTACCCGCAAGGCTTCTGCCACCGAGGATGGAAGCGGAACGTCTCGTTCCTTGTTGCATTTCGGTGGGGCGAATACAGCCGTGCCCTGAATGAGCTTCACCTGTCGAATGACCCGAAGGATGCCTGCTTCGAAGTCGATGGCGTCTTCAGCGAGTCCTACGATCTCCCCCTGCCGGAGCCCGCAGCCAGCGCCCGTGTCCACCATGGTCCGGTAGCGCTGGGGAAGGGCTTGGCGGACTGCCTGCACCTGTGAGGCCAGCCACGGGGTGACTCGTCGCCGTTCAACCGATGGCGGGCGCACGGACTTAGCGGAGCATGGGTTGCGGGGGAGGAGTCCATCGTCCACGGCCGCGCTCAGTACTGCTCGAACGTCGCCGTAAATGTTGCGGGCGTAAGCGCCGCTCACCCCTGGGTTGGCCTCAAGGGCGCTCACCAGCTCTCGAAGGTGTTCCGGCCGAAAGGAGTCGAGCGGGCGCGAGCCGAGGACGGGGAAGGCGTGCAGGCGTAGGCGTTGCTCGGTGACGATTTGGCTCGACAGGTCCGCGCTGTGCGCCTTGAGCCACTTCTCGGCGTAGCCCTTGAACGTGACTCGGGCCGCGCGAGGGTCGATGTACTGCCCCCTGGACATGTCGGAAGCGATGTGACTGAGCCAGTTCTCGGCGAGGCGCTTCTGCCGGTCGGGGAAGGACTTGGACTTCTCGGTGCCGTCAGGGCCGATGTACCGGGCCCGGTAGCGGAGCCCGATGCCGTAGCGGTCGCTCTTGACCCGTACGGGCTTGCCCTCGGCGTTGGTCTCGGTCTTGTACCAGCGGTCTTGGATGTGGCCGGCCAATGGGTGCTCCTGTGGGCATGGGGCAGGGGCACGACCGGGTGGTCGTGCCCCTGCTGGTCGGTGGGTGTCAGGCGGCGGCTTCGGTGTTGCTCTCGACCCAGGCCCGGACTGCGGCGGGGTTGTAGCGCAGGTACTTGCCGATGCGGATGGCAGGCGGCCCTACGCCGGTCTTGCGCCAGGCGTAGACCGTTTCGACGCTCGGCAGGCCGAACATGTGCTTCAGGTCGTCGGGGGTGAGGTAGCGGTCGGGGAGGCCGGCGCGCAGGGTGGTCTGCGGGTCGGTCTCGGGGGCACGTTTCGGGGCCACGGGGCGACTCCTTGGGGGAGGGGCGGCTGTGCCTGTCCTAGGTGCGGATTTCTGCGTCACAGCGTCACGAGCGTCACGCGGGCGGTTGACCTGCGGTTTTGTGTGACGCGGGGGTGTGGGCGTGCGTCATCGGTGCGTCACGGGGTGCGTCACGGCGTGACGCAGGTGACGCAGGATGACGCAGAGCTTTGCCGTCTGCGTCACGCCCTTAGCCGCAGGCCAGGGGGTGTTTTTGCCGTCCGTGTGACGCTGTGACGCAGAGCTTCCCTACTTAGGAAAAAGGGGAAGGGGTGTCTGTAGTGGTGGCGGTGGCTCTCAGGGCGTGAAGTGAGGGGCCGCTTCGCGGCGCGACCCTTGGGCGGCGTTCCGCCGAACAGCAAGAAGAGCACCCGCGGGGGCGTGCTCTTCTTGCTTGTCCAGCGAAGCGGCGGTGCGGGTCAGGTCATCTCCGGCTGCTCGTACTCGGGCGGTGCGGCGGCCGGACGGGCCATCTCCAGGTAGCGGCCCTCTCGGGTGCGGCCGGAGTCGATGAGGACGCCCCGGGCGGCGAGGGTGGGCTGAAGGCGCTTGAGCCGGTCGGAGAGCACCTTGCCCGTGGTCGGCCACCCCTTGGGCAGGGGACGGAGTTCGTCGCCGCTGTAGAGGCGGCTGAGGTGGTGCAGCCACTCGGTGGACGTCATCCGCTGCTCACTGCCGGGGGCGATTTCCTCAGCGTGCTTGAGGACGGTCTGCGCGAGGAGGTCCCCCTCAATCACGTCGTCGTTCAGGTCGTCCAGGCTCGCCCGGTACGCGGCGAGCGCCCCCAGTCCGGTGGCGGTGTCGAGTTGGGCGCACAGGTGCGCGAAGTCCGCCATCCGCAGATCGGTCGGCGTCTCCGCCTCAGCGGCCCGCACCTTGACGGTCAGGTCCAGGAGCGAGCCGAGGATGACCGGCAGGGCGTCTTCGAACTCGCCCCAGAGTTCGGCTTCGGTGCGCCGGACACGGGGGCGTTCCAGCCGCAGGGGCAGGAGGCGTTCTGCGAGGTCAGGGCGGATGACGCCGACGTCGATGCCGGTCAGGAGCAGGGGGCGGCGGTAGCGGGCGCGGTGAACGTCCCCGTCGGTGAACAGGGCCCGCTTCACGGACTCGGCACCGGTGACGATGCAGCACATGGCGTCGGACAGGTCCGGCGTCATGTGGGAGAGGTTGTCCAGCGCGGTCACCCACCCCGCCGCGACGGCGGCGATCAGGTTCTCCTCATCCTTCGGGGCCCGGCGCAGGTCCCCGCTCATGCCCTCCACGATCCGTACGAGCATCCGCCCGCCGGTCGACTTCCCCGCCCCCTGCGGACCGGTGAGGAACGGGGCGGGAACCGGCACGGACGGGCCCAGGCAGCCGACGAGCCAGGCGATGGCCAGGCACTCGGTCTCGGCGGTGGCGAAGTTGCACAACCTGAGCAGGAGGTCGATGCCCTTGTCCTCGGTGTCCTTGGCCGGCAGCGGGAGTTCTCCGGTGAGCTGGGTGCGCCGCCAGCAGACCTCGCGCGGGTCGGGGACGGTGATGTCCCACCCGGTGGGGTGGATGCGGACGGACTTGCCGTCGGCCCGGCCGAGGTCCAGCCACGTCGCCCCGTCGAAGCCGGGGGCGACCCGAATATGTACGGGCTGCGTGGTCTCGGTGAGCGCGAGTGCTTCGATCAAGTCGAGTGCCTCCTTCAGGGCGGTGCCGTTGAAGACGCCGCGCCCGTCCTTGAACATGCCGACCATGAGTTCCTGCCGGTGACTGCCCGTTGTGCCCTGGGAACGGATGGGGCGGGCGACGGGGTGACCGTTCTTCTGGGCGTAGACGGTGCCGTCGGCGGTGCGGAAGTACCGGAAGTGGGACTGCGCATACTCGGTAATGACTTCGCGGGCCGGGTTCTTCTCGTCGTCAGACACGGCTCACATCCCCAAGCGGGTCAGGGCGTTGCCCCAGGCGTCGCTGCAGTGCCGTTCGGACTCGCCCTTGGTCTGGGCGGCGGCGAACAGGCGCTGCATGTGGGCGTTGGTCAAGCACCCGCACCGGCCGTGCGTCGCGAGGACGGCGAGGAACGTGCGGTACACGGTGGCGTGCACGGCGGTCGTGGCGGCGGTGATCTGCTGCTCAGCCATCGCGATCCCGCGTTCCAGGAAGACGGGTGTGCGGTGACGGCACTCCCCGCCCGCGGCCGGCAAGGGCGCGGTGATGGGCCGGACCGGAGACGGCTTCGAGGCGACCAGCGCGCGGACGGTGTGGGGCAGGTCGGCCATGGTGCCGGTTCCGGGGCTCACCCAGCGGGCGTAGGACATCGTGGACTTGATGTCGACTCCGGGCCGTACGGCGTTCGCGGACTGCATGGTGCCCCGGTAGATCCAGTGCTCGCCCCGCGTGGTGGACACGGTCTGGGTGAGGGGCAGCGTGCGGTGGGCCCAGGTGATGGCGTCGGAGTTGTCGAGGTCTACGACGGTCAGCCCGGCCCCGCCCGGGTGGTAGGCGACACCTTCCGCCTGACGCCACGCGGCCACCCACGCGGGTGAGGTGATCACGGCGAGGTCGTGAGTGGCGGCGGCCCACGCGTGGCACGGACGCGGGCACAGGCAAGAGCCGGGAACCTTCATGTTGGGGCGCCCGCCGCACGCGTTGTTGTGGCAGGGCGGGCAGTTCCCGAACGGGATCTTTCCCGCCCGCAGCGGCAGGACCGGCGTATCGGCCGCCGCGAGCGACAGGGCCGTGCGCAAGTGCGCCCCCGGCTTGGGGCCTCGCGGAATGAGGGTTGATTGCGTCATGCTGGTGTCTCCAGTTCTGTGAGAAGCACTGGCAGAAGAGGGCGGCCCCGGCTTTGGCGAGACAGGGGCCGCCCTCGGTGTTGCTTGGGACAGGTGTCTGCCCCTTAGTGCCGGTTGATGGTCTTGGTCCACAGGCCGCGGTTGGTGGTGCGGGTGGTGCGCTGGTCCTGGTGGACGGGGCCTTTGTAGTGGTGGTGGTGCTCGGTGTGGGCGTTGGCCTTGGCGCGTCCGGCGGAGCGGAGCAGGGAGCCGACGGCGAGGATCAGGGCGACGGGTCCGCCCGCGCCGACGGCGAGTGCGACGGGGTCGACGTGGCCGAGGGTGTAGAGGACGAGAGAGGTGGCCCCGCCCAGGGACAGGGTGGCGACCGATCCGGTGAGCATCAGGGCGCTGGCGTCCGTCGCCTTCTGGGACATCGGGGGGCGGCCCGGCTGGGTGACGGGCGGGGTGGGCCCGTATGCGGGGAGCGGGGTGTCGTCGCGGTGCGCGGTCGGCGTCTCGTAGGCCGGTGCGTATGCCTCGTGGATGAGGCGGCGGGCGTGGAGGTCGGCTTCGGCGGGGGTGAGCGGGCGACTGGCCGGGGGCTGGTCGGGTCGGTTCATGGGAGGGTCCTCCCGGACGGGCGGGGGCCCGGCGTCGGGTGTGACGGCGGGCCCCGGCCGAGGGGCGCGGGTGGGTGTGACGGGGGTGTGACGGGCCTCTGTGATGGCCCGTCACACCCGCTCCCGCCTAGGGGTTTGGGTGTGACGGGCCCGTCACGTGTGACGGCTGTCAGGCGGCGGCGAGAACGGGCACGATGCGCCACCGGCCGGTCTGGGAGGTCGGCTGGAGACGTCCCTCCATGGCGGCGTCCTTGAGCCGCTTGGACACCCAGGACCGGCCGAGATGGTTGCGGTCGCACCAGTCCATGAAGTCCTTCGGGCCGATGACCATCTGCCCGGCCGCCTCGAACTCGTCCAAGGCGCGGGCGAACAGCTCCCGTGCCTCGTCGGGGGACGGCTTGCGCCCGGTCTCCTGTCCGAACAGCGGGGTGTCGTCGCCCTGCTGCGGGGCGGGGAGGTCGGCCTCCGGGTCCATCGCGGCATCCTCGGGATCCAGCAGGGTGCCGGTCCGGGTGCTGGCGTCGTCCTGGTCGGCCATGGTGGTCTCCGTGTCGTCGGCCGTGGCTCGGCCGGTGTAGGCGTTGCCGACGACCGCCTTCGCGGCACCGGTGGTGACGGGGTCGGCGGTGGCGCCGTTGCGGAGCGCCCACTGGGCGAGCATTTCCATGACCGGTGCGGCGTCCGCGGTGAACTGCCGTGTGCGGGCGGGGGCGGCGTAGCGGTCGGGGTCGATGCCCCCGGCGACGACGTAGCAGTAGCCCGGCTTACGGTTGCCCCACGCTCCGGGGTGGGCACCGGCGTCGATGACCGCGTCCGGGAGGGAGAACCCCTCGTCGCGGGGGTCGCAGCCCAGCGCGATGACCGAGGGCAGGGATGCCCGGGTGCTGGTGGACATCTGGTCGTACGAGGGCCGCTGGAGCGAGACGATCAGCGAGCATCCGGCGGAACGGGCTTCCTGGGCGATGCCGGTGAACGCGTCGTCGCCGAGGGCCCGGAGGGTGTTGGCGGCCTCTTCCATCCAGGCGACCATGTACGGCATGCCCTCACACCCACAGGGCGTGTTGTCCGGGCGGCAGGAGTGCGCCGGGTCGGTCTGCCGCTGGGCGGACTGGGGTGTCCACTGCCGGTAGGAGTGCTTGCCCAGCCACCCCGTCCGGGCGGGGATGACCTGCTGAAGTGCCTCCACCATGGCTTCGGTGCCGGAACCGCCTTCCGCGGCCCAGTCATACGCGGGCAGCAGGGGGCGGAAGTCCTGGAACGCCTTGGGGTCGGAGAGCCACATGATGACGTCGCGGCGGGACAGGATCTCCGTCTGAAGGTTCAGCGCCGCGTCGCCCTTGCCGGAGCCGGTGCCCCCGGCGATCAGGAAGTGCTGGGCGTTGCGCCCGGCCTTCGGGTCACCGGGCAGCCACACCACCAGCGGTGATCCGTCGTCGTACCGACCGATGACGAGCGGGTCCATGATCGACCCGCCCGGGTTCGAGGGCCCCTCCCACGGTTCTGCCTCGGTGAGCATGTCTCTGGGGACGATGACGAGGTCGCCGCGGCGGGCGGAGTCCGGGTCGGGCTGGAACCGTACCGCCGACTGCGGGAGGTCCAGCGCGGACGCGATCCGCGCCAGGGCTTTCGCGACGTCGTCGGTGGTCTGCTCGCCGGGCTCCAGTGCGAGCGCGGCGGTGACTCGGTTCGGTTCGACCTGCGTGCGCCCGATCTTCGCCTTCGCGAGACCGACCTTTTCCAGCAGACCCTTGTCCGCCGACCCGGCCGCCTCGCCGTCCGAGGTACGCAGCGCCATGCGGATGTTCCACGACAGAGCGAGGACCGCCCCGCCCATCAGGTAGACGTCCGGAAGACTGCCGGCCAAGGGACCGGCGAGGGCAGCTCCGGTCATCCATGCGGACCCGGCGGCGACGGTGATCGCGGAGTGCAGACGCCGCTGCGGGCTGGTTTCCCGCCCCGCCCACCAGGTCGCCCCGGTTAGGGCGACCGCAGACAGGGTGAGGCCGACGCCGGCGCCGACCGAGTCCGCCCACATCAGGTGCGCCCCCGACCCGGCGACGCCGATCCCGGCGACACCCAGCCACGGCGGCAGGTGCGGCTTCGCCCGGTGCAGCAGGTAGGCCCCGATGCTCCCGCCGCCCGACGTGCCGTGCTCGCCGTGGTTCCTCATCCGCCTTCCCATCCTGTCCAGCTCCCGTTCCATGTCGCGTCCGTCCTGGTCGACCCATCGGCGGCTCACTGGGCACCCCAGTTCATGCGGGGCTGCTGCGGGCGCTGGGCGCGGTGGCGGTGGGCGTTGAGCTCGCCCTCGTACTCCTGCTGGAACTGCGCGTAGCAGGCCGCGGCCATCTTCGCGGCGTTGCGCAGCTCGTCGGCGGCCCGCTGCATCTTGCGGGACACCTTGAACGCGCGGATCTTCGCGCCGCCCATGCGGCCGTTGGGGTCCGGGACCGTTGCGAGGACGGCCTTGAGGATTTCGGCGCCCATCGCGACCTCGAAGGAGAGCATCACTGCCGCGGCCCGCAGGCTGTTGCAGTAGTTCCGGATCTGCGCGGGCGTCGCGAACTCCGGCGGAGGCAGCAGGCTCTCCGCGTGCCGGCGCGCGCCGGGGACGGAGGCGGACTTGTTGTTGTTGACGGTGACGTTGATCGGCGGGACGAATCCGCCGGCCACCGAGCCGACGAACCCGCCGGCCATCGAGCCGACGTTGCTGGCGAACTTGGCGCCCTTGCTCTCGGGCGCCGGGCCCCCGCCCCTGCGGGCGCGGGGCGGGGTGGTCCGGGTGTTGTGGCTTGCCATGGTGAACCCCTTGTCTCAGGCGGAGAGGAAGAGCGCCGCGGCAACGAGCGCGGCGATGTGGGCGGTCTGATCGACGTGCGCGGCACCACCGGAAGCAGCCCAAGCGGACTGGCCGGTGTGGGTCATCCACCACCGCACCGGCCACCGCCGGTCGATCACCGCGTGCGTGCCACCGATCCACACCAGCGCGGCCGTCGCGGACAGCAGCGGAAGCCGCCACCCGAGCACGGCCGCACCCAGGGCGAGCAGCAGGCCGCAGACGGCAACGTGCGTCCCGGCGTGGGCGATGTTCGCCCGCCAACCGGCCAAACCAGGCTGGTCCTTGTGCCCGGCCTGGTGGTCGGTCTGCAGCGGGTAGTCGGAGATCAGGTGGCCGAGGTAGAGCAGGAACGCGATGTCAGCGAACACGTAACGCCCCCTCGGTCACAGAGAAGTGGCGCCCGGCAGTCGCGAGCAGGGCGTCATGGGTCTCCAGCGCGCCGCGCCGGAGGGCTTCCAGTTCGTGCTCGTCGGTCGGGTTGCGCATCGCGTAGGTGGCCTGCACCGCGAGACGGGCGGCCTCCTGGGCGACGGGGGCGAGGAGCTGAACGCGGGCAGCCGGGGCGGTGATGCTGCCGCGGGTGCGGTGCGACTCGTCGCGCAGCGCCTGGATACGTTCCTCGTCGGCGCCGGTCAGCCTGGCGTCGCCGAGTTCCCACATCGCCCGGCGGTGAGCGGAGAGAGCGACCGCGAGGTCGATGACGGCATTGACGCAGTCACGGCGCCGGTCATCGGCACGAGTAGCGTCACGGGCAGAGCGGGCGATACGAGCCTGGACGAACCCCGCGACCAGCGTCCCGGCGAGGGTGCCGAACACGGCGATAAGGGTCTGTTCCACGTAGACCTCCGTGGTGGGCGGGTCAGCAAGAGGAGTCGGAGCAGGGCACGCACATGCCGAGCGAGCGCGGGATGCAGTACCCGGCATCCCGCCGGCAGACCGGGCAGGTACGGCGAGCCCGCATGGCTTTGGCCAACGCCGCGGTACGGCCCGGGGTCATGGGCCGTACCGGGCGTGCGAGGTCGATGCGGTAGAGGTAGGCGACCAGGGGGTCGCGGCGGCGCCGGGGCCGGCAGACCTCCGCGACAACGCCTTGACCACCCGGTCGCAGCCCCATCGCGCGCAGCTGGCGCCGGGTGGCCAAACCGTCGGGGGCCAGGCGCCACCGGTAGGTGGGCAGCGTGCTCACCGGACGCCACCGAGCGGAACGGGCCAGATGAGCCAGGGGACCTCGGAGGGCGGCGGCTCGGGGGAGCGGGAAGCGGCGCGGGCAGCCCACCCGTCCTGCGGGGCACCCTCGGTCTCGGCCGTGATCTGCGCCGCATCCCGGGTGGCGTGCACGCTGTGCAGGTCACCGGAGCGGTACAGCAGGTAAACGTGGTCGGCCCGGTTGGACTGCTTGCGCGCAGTCCGCAGCAACATCCGCAGCGCCTGCCGGTCCTCAGTGTCCAGAAGCGACTGGCCGCGCAGAGCCCCCAACTCGCCCTTCAACAGGCACAGTTCGTCGTTCGCCCGGGTGAGTTTGGTTTGGAGGGTTTCCGCCGTGGCTTCAGCGCGGGCCGTGGCAGCGTTGGCGAGGTCCCGTTCCAGCTCGTGCTGCTCGCCCTTGACGCGTGCGGCCTTGATGGTCGCTTCGGCCTTGGCGAGGTCGGCACGCAGAGCGTTGAGGGTACGGGTCCGGATCAGCGCGATCATGCGGAGGCTCCTTCGAGAGCGGCAGGGTTGGTGTCGCGCAGTTCCTGGTAGCGGGTGGAGACCCAGCCCACCGACCAGCCGCACAGCTCCGCAGCCGTGCGCACGGGCACCCCGGAGGCGTGGGCGGCGGTGACGATCTGGCGGGCACGGTCCTCGGGCAGTTTGGTGTTCACCGGCCCGCCGGACAGCAGCGCTTCGCGTTCACGGGTCTCCCGCTCCGCCCGCTCCTGCTGCTGCCGGTGCTCCGTCTGCTCGCTCTCCAACCGCTCGCGCTCGCGGCGCTGAGCGGCCTCGCGTTCAAGGCGTTCACGCTCGACGCGCTGCTGTTCACGCTCGCGTTCACGACGTTCACGGGCCTCACGCTCGGCCCGCTCCCGGGCCTCTGCCCGCTCGCGCTCCTCACGCCGCGCCGCTTCCTCGCGGGCGGTCTGTTCACGGGCCAGGAGGGCTTCGTGCTCGCGCTGCTCGCGCGCCAACTGGGCGGCGTGTTCGCGCTCCTCGCGGGCCCGCCGCTCCTGCGCCTCGCGGCGTTCGGCGGCTTCCTGCTCGCGCTCTTTGCGTTCGGCCTTGAGTTGGTCTTCGCGGGCCTGCTGGGCGGCGGTGATGGCTTGGCGGTAGGCGAGACCGGTCTCTGCCGTGACGATGAGCAGGAGGGGTGCGACTGCGTGCACGGCCACGCCGACCAGCTCTTTTCGCAGCGCGGAGTCCGCGACGTTCAGGGCAAGGGTCATCGCTCCGGTCATCCACCGCAGCGCGATCGGCCAGCGCCCGCCGTGCCCGCCCAGCCGGGCCAGCACAGAATCGAGCCGCACGACGATCACGACCGCGGCGTCCACGACGAGCGGAAGGATCGGGGCGGTCCAGGTCCAGCCCTCGGGGGTGTGGCGCTCCATCAGCGGGGTGACCGTGAGGATCGAGAACAGCATCGCGCCGCCCACGATCAGCCACGTCCCCACTGACAGCGCCTTCTCCGCTGAACGGATCTGAACATCGTTCACGACGCCACCTCCCGGACCTGTGCCGACGCGATCAGAGAGACGGGCTGGGCGGGGTCGTCGCCCGGGGCGTAGTCCTCGGACCAGGCCCACTCGGGGGTGTCGGTGAACGTGTAGCCGAGAGCGTCCAGAGCCCGCGAACGGTCCTGAACACTCGGCACCGCGGCGCCGTCGAAGACGTACTCAGGCCACTGAGAGCCCGGGATGCCGTAGATCGCCACGTACAGGCGCCACCGGCCCGTGCTCTGCCCGATGGCCATCTGCGCGGGGAACGTGCCGGGCGCGCTCATGCTTTACCGCCCCGACGGGCACGGCCGTAGAGCACCCAACCGGTGATCTGAACGGCGATGGCACCAGCGGCCAGGCAGCGCCATGCCGGTTCGTCCAGCACAGCCGCCAGGATCGACCCGACGCCGGCCAGGCCGATACCGGCGAACACGAGAACCAGCGCGGCGCGCTGCGACAGCGGGAAGCCGCTCATGCCGCACCGCCCGGCTGCATCGTGGCGGTGCGGTTGGTCAGGTCGCGGCGGGCGGCCATGACCCGCTTGCGGGCCCGGCGGATGCGCCGCTCGTCCAGCTCCCTGGCCGGGCGGTCGATGGTCGTGATCTGCGCGTCGAGCAGATCGACCTCCGCGAGGATGAGCGGCATCTCGTGCTCGATCGCGTCCAGCTCGGCGGCCGACGGCTCGAAGTCGAGCGACGCGGCCGTAACAAGGCCCTGAAGGGCAGCGATGGGGATCATGGGTCGTTGTCTCCTCACAGTTGAACGGCCCAACAGCACCCCGGAGCAGCCACTCCGGGGTGCTGGCCGTTGGATGAAAGACCACCCGAGGGGTGGCGGTGCCCCGGGCCGGATTCGATCCGGCGGCATCACGCCGGGTCCGGGGCGGGGGTGGTTCAGCGGCCGGAGCCGCCGGAGGAACGTCGGTTGGCCTCGCTGACCTTCTCCGACAGCTCCTTGTGCTCCTGCTCTGTCAGACTGCTGATCACAGGTGCCTCCCATCAGGTGCCTGTATCGCGGCACCCCGGTTGCCCCCGGGGTGCCGCCGTGGTTCCGGACCATCCGGCTCCCCTCAACCCCGCCCGTACAGCACCGCACTTGGCAGCGCCGGACGGGCGGGGGAGGCAACCGGCCCGCGATAGCCGCGGGGATTCGGTCGAGCTGGCGGCCTGCCGAACGTGGCCACCGACGCGGCGGGCGTTGTCACGAGCGCGGGTCCAGCGCTGGTGACGCCCCAGGTATTCGTTGATGCATCGAGCCCCCTCGGTTGTAGGGACGGCGGATGGGTTCGGTTCTCCGATTCGCACGGCGCCGCTCGATCCGGGGAGATCCGAAGTCCCGGACGTCTGAGGGGGCGGCTTCAAGGTGTGCCGCGCGGTTCTTTCGAGTCGGTGGCGTGTCCCCCGTCTGGGGTGTCGGGCCCCGGTGTGACGGGGGCCCTTTCTCGGCCGACTGGTCTCCACTCACCTCGGCCGGTGCGGTCACGGCCGTCGTACTGCGGTGGATCACGCTGTGGAGTTGTAGTGCCGGAAGGCACGCAATGCACGGAACCCGAGGGCTCCTACACTCCTGTACTCATGTGCAGGAGTTATGTCCATCAGAGTGCCCAACTCCTGTACATGAGTCAACCCGCCGCGAGGACTTCTTTCGCGACGGGCTGCGGGAGGTGCTTGCCGGTCAGTCGCCGGCGGGGATGCGGTAATCGAGAACGAACTGGTCAGCGGCCATGATCGTGTCGCACACCTCGACCACTCGACCCTCTTCGGTCTCCGCGCTTCGCGTCAGGTGGATGACCGGCGAACCCGGGCTGAGGGTGAGAGCGCCCGTCTCCGCCTTGGTCGCCAGGCGGGCGCGGACGGTCTCGGTGAACTGCCCCAGGATGTGACCGTTGTCCTCCAGTCGCGCGTAGATGCCACCGCCGCCGGGATTCTCCTCGAACAGCTCTGGAATGTCCTTCGCGATGTCCCAGGGCAGGTAGGAGGTGGCCTCTTCGGTCGGAGTGCCATCACTGAAGTAGAGGCGCCGACGCGCGAGGACTTTGGTTCCTTCCGGTACGCCCAGGCGCTCCGCGATCTCGCCCACCGCTTCCGTCGGGCCGATGTAGAGCACGGTGACCCCGGGCTTCTTGCCTGCCTGCTCCGTCTCCGCGATGTACGCGGCCTTACCGGCTCGTCGGTGTGAGCGCCTGAAGCGGTCCGACGACTTGCGGCGAACGGGCGGCTGGCTCTTCACGAACGAACCCTTGCCGTGGAGGGTGTCGATGAGACCGGTCGGTCGGAGCTCTGCGACTGCCTTCCGTGCCGTGCCCTGTGAAACGGAGTAGCGGGTCATGAGCTCGGATTCGCTGGGCACCTTCTGCCCAGGCTTAAGGACCCCTTCCCTGATCTGCCGAGCGAGGTCGTCGGCGATCTGTAGGTACCGTGGCTGACCAGAGTCCCTTACGGCTGTTGTGCCCATGTCCTTCTGCTCTCCTATGCTCATATACATGAGTAACGCTACCCAGGAAGATGCGTCAATGTCGCTGCACTCGGTCTCAGTGGCTGGCGTAGTCGTTCGTGAAGATGGTCGGGTCCTTGCCATCCGGCGGGCCGACAACGGTGCCTGGGAGGCGCCGGGCGGCGTTCTTGAACTCGATGAGCGGCCGGAAGTTGGTGCCTGCCGAGAAGTCATGGAAGAGACCGGAATCGAGGTGGACCCGGTCCGCCTGACAGGCGTGTACAAGAACATGGCGCGCGGCGTAGTGGCCCTGGTTTTCCTGTGCCGGCCAACGGGAGGCCGGGAGCGAACCTCGGACGAGTCGACGGCTGTGCGGTGGCTCACTCGCGAGGAGGTCCGAACCCTCATGACCGAGGCGTACGCGGTCCGGGTTCTGGATGCGCTCGACGGAGGAGCGACGCAGGTGCGCGCGCACGATGGCCGCCGCCTGCTGAAGCCGGGCCCCGATGCCGTCTCGCGCGCCTGACCTGCTGACTGAAGCGTGGCACGGGGCCGTCTGTGGGCCGTCCCAGGGTCGCCAGTGACCACCGACCACGACCAGTAACGACCGGGTTCGCGTAGCAGTCACCCGGGCTGAGCTGGGCGACGACGCGGGGCACCTCGGCTTGTCTGCGACACTGGAAGAACCATGCCTAAGCCCGGAGAACTCACTTTCGTCGCGCCCCGCGGAGCCAAGAAGCCGCCGCGGCACCTCGCCGACCTCACGCCCGCCGAGCGCAGGGAGGCCGTCGCCGCGATCGGCGAGAAGCCGTTCCGCGCCCAGCAGCTCTCGCAGCACTACTTCGCGCGGTACGCGCACGACCCGGCCGAGTGGACCAACATCCCGGCCGGATCGCGGGACAAGCTCGCCGAGGCGATGTTCCCCGACCTGATGTCCGTCGTCCGGCACATCAGCTGCGACGACGACACCACCCGTAAGACCCTCTGGAAGCTGCACGACGGGACGCTGGTCGAGTCCGTCCTGATGCGCTACCCGGAGCGGGTCACGATGTGCATCTCCTCGCAGGCCGGCTGCGGGATGAACTGCCCGTTCTGCGCGACCGGGCAGGCCGGACTCGACCGCAACCTGTCGACCGCGGAGATCGTCCACCAGATCGTGGACGGCATGCGCGCGCTGCGCGACGGCGAGGTTCCCGGCGGGCCCGCCCGGCTCTCCAACATCGTGTTCATGGGCATGGGCGAGCCGCTGGCCAACTACAACCGCGTCGTCGGCGCGATCCGCCGGCTCACCGACCCCGAGCCCGACGGCCTCGGCCTCTCGCAGCGCGGGATCACCGTCTCCACCGTCGGCCTGGTGCCCGCGATGCTGCGGTTCGCCGACGAGGGGTTCAAGTGCCGCCTCGCGGTCTCGCTGCACGCCCCGGACGACGAGCTGCGCGACACCCTCGTGCCGGTGAACACCCGGTGGAAGGTGCGCGAGGTGCTGGACGCCGCGTGGGAGTACGCGGAGAAGTCGGGCCGTCGCATCTCCATCGAGTACGCCCTGATCCGCGACATCAACGACCAGGCGTGGCGCGGCGACCTGCTGGGCCGCCTCCTCAAGGGCAAGCGGGTCCACGTCAACCTGATCCCGCTCAATCCGACGCCCGGCTCCAAGTGGACCGCCTCGCGGCCCGAGGACGAGCGGGCGTTCGTGGAGGCCATCGCGTCCCACGGGGTGCCGGTCACCGTCCGCGACACCCGGGGACAGGAGATCGACGGCGCCTGCGGACAGCTGGCGGCCTCCGAGCGCTGAGGCGGGCGGCCGTCGGTGCCCGGGACCACGGCCGAAAACGGCCGTGTAGCCTGGGGCCGAAGTCAACTGCATATTCCGACAGGGGAGCGCCACAGCGCTGAGAGTGCGGCACCAAGGACAGGTTGGCCGCAGACCCTCTGAACCTCGCCCGGGTCATTCCGGGTAGGAAGTTCGGACCATACTCAAGCTGTTGCGCCCTGCCCGCTTCCGGCTCCGGCCGGTGTGCGGGCGGGGCCGCGTCTCTTCCTGGTCACTCCAGGAGGAATCACACATGAGCACCACCCAGAAGGCCGCGGTGGCGGCCGTCGCCGCCGCGCTCGGCGTCACCGCGCTGGCCGGCTGCGGAAGTTCCGACGACTCGGGCTCCGGTTCCGGTTCCACCCAGGGCGCCGGTTCAAAGACCGTCACCCTCGTCAGCCACGACTCCTTCAACGCCTCCAAGGGCGTGCTGAAGGAGTTCACCCGGCAGACCGGCTACACCGTCAAGGTCCTCAAGAGCGGGGACGCGGGCGCCGCGCTGAACCAGGAGATCCTGACCAAGGGTTCCCCGCGCGGCGACGTGTTCTTCGGCGTCGACAACACCCTGCTCTCGCGCGCCCTGGACAACGGCCTGTTCACCCCGTACGAGGCCAAGGGCCTGGACCGGGTCCCGGTCGATGTCCAGCTGGACGCGGACAAGCACCGCGTCACCCCGGTCGACACCGGCGACATCTGCGTCAACTACGACAAGAAGTACTTCGCCGACAAGAAGCTCGCGCCGCCGAAGACCTTCGCGGACCTGGCGAAGCCCGCGTACAAGAACCTGCTCGTCACCGAGAACGCCGCGACCTCCTCGCCCGGCCTCGGCTTCCTCCTCGGCACCGTCGCCACCTTCGGCGAGGACGGCTACCAGGACTACTGGAAGAAGCTGAAGGACAACGGCGTCAAGGTCGTGGACGGCTGGGAACAGGCGTACAACGAGGAGTTCTCCGGCTCGGCCGGCGGCAGGAAGGCCAAGGCCGACCGGCCGCTCGTCGTCAGCTACGCCTCCAGCCCGCCCGTCGAGGTGCTGTACGCGGACCCGCGGCCGAAGACCGCGCCGACCGGGGTCGCCACCGGGACGTGCTTCCGCCAGATCGAGTTCGCCGGTCTGCTGGACGGTGCGAAGAACGAGGCGGGCGGCAAGGCCCTGCTGGACTTCCTGATCGGGAAGGAGTTCCAGGAGGACATGCCGCTCACCATGTTCGTCAGCCCGGTCGCCAAGGACGCCGAGTTGCCCGAGCTCTTCACGAAGTTCGGCGCCACCGCGGAGAAGCCGGCGACCGTGGCCCCGGACACCATCGCCAAGAACCGTGAGCAGTGGGTCCAGTCGTGGTCCTCGCTCGTAGTGAAGTAGCGAAGACCCCCGTACGCGGACCGGGCGCGCGCGGGAGGTCCGCACGCGCCCGGGCCCGGCGCGGGGCCGCGGTGCGGCTCGGCCTGATGGCCGTGCCCGTCGCGTTCTTCGCCGTGTTCTTCGCCTACCCGGTCGCCGCGATCGTGGGCCGGGGGCTCAAGGCGGACGGCGTCTGGCAGTTCGGCAGGTTCGGCGAGGTGCTGGCCCGGCCGGAGATCCGGGACGTCCTCTGGTTCACGCTGTGGCAGGCGCTCGCCTCGACCGCGCTGACCCTGCTGATCGCGCTGCCCGGCGCGTATGTCTTCGCCCGGTTCGACTTCCCCGGCAAGCAGGTGCTGCGGGCCGTGGTCACGGTGCCGTTCGTGCTGCCGACCGTCGTGGTGGGCACCGCGTTCCTCGCGCTGCTCGGGCGCGGTGGGCTGCTGGACGAGCTGTGGGGCGTGCGGCTCGACACGACCGTGTGGGCGATCCTGCTGGCGCACGTCTTCTTCAACTACGCGGTCGTCGTCCGGACCGTCGGCGGGCTCTGGGCACAGCTCGACCCGCGCCAGGAGGAGGCCGCCCGGGTGCTCGGCGCGAGCCGGTTCGCCGCCTGGCGCCGCGTGACCCTGCCCGCGCTCGCCCCGGCCGTGGCCGCCGCCGCGCTGATGGTCTTCCTCTTCACCTTCACCTCCTTCGGAGTCGTACAGATCCTCGGCGGCCCCGGCTTCTCCACGCTGGAGGTGGAGATCTACCGGCAGACCGCGCAACTGCTCGCGCTGCCCACGGCCGCCGTGCTGACGCTCGTGCAGTTCGCCGCCGTCGGCGCGATCCTCGCCGTGCACGCCTGGACCGTACGCCGCAGGGAGCGCGCGCTGAAGCTGGTCGACCCCTCGGCGACCGCGCGCAGGCCGCGCGGGGCCGGCCAGTGGATGCTGCTCGCCGGGGTCCTGCTGAGCGTGCTGCTGCTGGTCCTGCTGCCGCTCGCCGTCCTGGTGGAACGCTCGCTGGGCGGCTCCGGTCTCGCCTACTACCGCGCGCTGACCTCGGCGGACGCCAACAGCGGTACGTTCCTGGTGGCGCCGGTCGAGGCGATCGGGAACTCCCTGCGCTACGCCGTCGTCGCGACGCTGATCGCCCTCGTCGTCGGCGGGCTCGCCGCCGCCGCGCTCACCCGGCGGGCGGGGCGGCTCGTCCGGGGCTTCGACGCGCTGCTGATGCTGCCGCTCGGGGTCTCGGCGGTCACCGTCGGCTTCGGCTTCCTGATCACCCTGGACAAGCCGCCGCTCGACCTCCGTACCTCCTGGATCCTGGTGCCGCTCGCCCAGGCGCTGGTCGGGGTGCCCTTCGTCGTACGGACGATGCTGCCGGTCCTGCGCGCGGTGGACACCCGGCTGCGGGAGGCGGCGGCGGTGCTCGGGGCGTCGCCGCTGCGGGCCTGGCGCGAGGTGGACTTCCCGCTCGTACGGCGGGCGCTGCTGGTCGCCGCCGGGTTCGCGTTCGCCGTGTCGCTGGGGGAGTTCGGCGCGACCGTGTTCATCGCGCGGCCCGACAACCCGACGCTGCCGGTGGCCGTGGCGCGGCTGCTAGGCCGGTCCGGGGAGCTCAATTACGGCCAGGCCATGGCCCTCAGCACCATCCTGATGCTCGTGTGCGCGGTGTCGCTGCTGCTGCTCGAACGCATCCGCACCGACCGATCCGGGGAGTTCTAGAGATGCTGACGCTCGAATCGGCCACCGTCCGCTTCGGCGACCGGGCCGCGCTCGACGGGGTCGACCTGGAGGTCGCCGACCACGAGATCGTCTGCGTCCTCGGGCCGAGCGGCAGCGGCAAGTCCACCCTGCTGCGCCTGGTCGCAGGGCTCCAGGAGCCGGACGGCGGCCGGGTCCTGCTCGACGGCACCGACCAGGACGGCATCCCGGTCCACCGGCGCGGCCTCGGCCTGATGTTCCAGGACCACCAGCTCTTCCCGCACCGCGACGTCGGCGCCAACGTCGCCTTCGGCCTGCGGATGCACGGCGTCGGCCGGGGTGAACAGGACCGCCGGGTCGCCGAACTCCTCGACCTCGTGGGCCTCCCCGGCGCCGCACGCCGCGCCGTCGCCGCGCTCTCCGGCGGCGAGCAGCAGCGCGTCGCCCTGGCCCGGGCGCTCGCCCCCAGCCCTCGGCTGCTGATGCTCGACGAGCCCCTGGGCCAGCTGGACCGCAGCCTGCGCGAACGGCTCGTCGTGGAGCTGCGCGCCCTCTTCGGCCGCCTCGGCACCACCGTGCTCGCCGTCACCCACGACCAGGGCGAGGCGTTCGCGCTGGCCGACCGGGTCGTCGTGATGCGCGAGGGCCGCGTCGCCCAGGTGGGCACCCCGCTGGAGGTGTGGCAGCGCCCCGCCTCCGCCTTCGTGGCCCGCTTCCTGGGCTTCGACAACGTCGTCGAGGCGACCGTCGAGGGGGAGGCGGCGGACACGGAGTGGGGCGAGGTGCCGGTGCCGGCGGGGTCACCGCAGGGCGCCTGCGATCTGCTGGTGCGGCCGGCCGGGGTCCGCATCGGCGCCCCCGAGAAGGGCCTGCGCTGCGTCGTGGGCGCCCGCACCTTCCGGGGCAGCCACGTCGCCGTGACCCTGCACCCGGAACACGGCCCCCTGCTGGAGGCCGAGTGCCCCCTGCGCGGAACACCGGAGGAGGGCGAGCGGGTGGGCGTCACCTTCGACGCACCGGAGTGCGTGGTGCTGCCGGCGGTGTTCTGACGGGGAGAGGGTTACGCCTCCGACAGCCGGGCAAGGGCCTCCGGCGCTTCCTCCACCGTGTCGACCAGGGCGATGCGGGCCTCCATCTTCCGGCCGGACGCCAGGGTTTGGAGGAGGGGCCAGGCGGGGAGCTCGCGGGTCCAGTGGTCGTGGTCCACCAGCACCATCGGGACGGGTTCGCCGCGTGACTCGTAGTAGTTGGGGGTGACGCTGTCGAAGATTTCCTGGACGGTCCCGGCCGCTCCGGGAAGGAAGATCACGCCGGCGTCCGACCGGGCCAGCAGCCCGTCCTCGCGCAGGGCGTTGGTGAAGTACTTGGCGATGTGCCCGGCGAACGGGTTCGGCGGCTCGTGGCCGTAGAACCAGGTGGGGATCGCCACGGACGGGCCGCCGTCCGGCCAGCGCTCCCGTACCGCGAAGGCGGCCCGCGCCCAGTCGGTGACCGAGGGCGTGAAGGACGGCACCGCGCCCAGCATCGCGCACGCCTCGTCCAGCATCGCGTCGTCGTGCGGCGCCGCGTACGCCCCCAGGTTGGCCGCCTCCATCGCGCCCGGGCCGCCCCCGGTCGCCACGGTGAGGCCGCTGCGGGCCAGGGTTCTGCCGAGCCGGGCCGCAGCGGCGTAACCGGCGCTGCCCCGGTCCAGCGCGTGACCGCCCATCACACCGGCGACCCGGGCCCCGGCGAGCACCTCCTCCAGCGCGTCCGAGATCGCGTCGTCGTGCAGCGCCCGGAGCATCGAGGCGAACACGTCGCCGTCCGACCGGGTCCGCCGGAACCAGTCGTGGGCCAGGGCGTCCGGCGTGGCCGCGTAACCCTTCCGGGCGAGGCCGTCGTAGAGCGCGTCGGGGGAGTAGAGCAGGCCCCGGTACGGGTCGAAGGGCAGGCCCGGGACGGGCGGGAAGACGAAGGCCCCGCCGGCCCGGACCTTCTCCTCGGGGCCGGGCTCCATCGGGCAGCCGAGGAACACGGCCCCGGCGGTGTCCGTGGCCAGCAGCTCCGCGCTCCGCTCCGTCAGGTCCACCGACTGCACCCGGCGCCCGGCCAGCGAACCGGCGGCCACCGCCGCGTCGAATTCGGCCAGCGACTCGATCTCGTCGCCGTGGGTGTTCTTGTGCTCGTCCGCGTTCCCCATGAGGGGCCATGCTACGAAATGCTCATCCGACAAGTGCGCGCGCCCGGAAACACGGAACCGGCCGGGCAGCGAGCCCGGCCGGTCCGTCGGTCGCGTCGAGCCGCGCTCAGGGGGTCAGCGGCAGCGCGGCCAGCTCGGCGATCGCCCAGGTGAGCGGGGCGAAGAGGACCAGCAGCGCCACCGCGCGCAACCCAGTCGCCGCGCGCAGCGCCGAGGCCGGAGCCCCGAGCCGCAGCAGCGCCCTGGCCGTCTCGGCGCGGGCCTGGCGGGCCTCCAGGGCCGAGGTCAGCAGCGTCGCCGTGGTGCAGCCGACGACGAGCACCGCGCCCAGGGCCGTGAGCGGACCGAACGGCCGGGGCCCGGTCCCGTACAACGCGAAGGCGGCGATGACCGCCGACAGGACGGCGCAGACGATCCCCAGTGGGCGGCCGATCCGGCGCGCCTCGTCCATCAGGACCCGGCCGGCCAGCAGGCGTACGGCTCCGGGCCGGACCGTCTGGAGCAGCTTGCCGCACAGGTAGGTCAGGCCGGGGCCCGCCGTGGCCAGGCCGATCGCCGTCAGCGTCCAGCCGACGAGCACCCAGGCCGGGGTGGAGTCCAGCTTGCCGGGCAGCGGGAAGGGGCTGCCGGGCGTGCCCCGGCTCGCGTACGCCTCGACGGCGAGCCCGGCGGCGGTCAGGGCGACGCCCCAGGGCAGCCCGCCCGGCGGCGCGGCGGGGGCGGGGACCTCCTCGGCGGGCACCAGGTCGCCGCTGTCGTCCGTCTCGCGTGCCGCCCGCACGGGCCGGCCGCGCAGCGCCAGCGCACTCGCCGTAGCGGCCGCCACCGGCACCAGGGCCAGCAGGACGAGGACGGCGGCGATCGGCAGCGAGGCGTCCGCGCCGAGCAGGTCGGCGGCGGCACCGTCGAACGGCAGCCCGGACAGGTCGCCGCGCAAGTGGAGGAAGAACAGCAGCGCCACCGCGGAGCCCAGGGTGCACGAGACGGCGGTGGAGACCGCGGCGAGCACGCTCAGCTTCACCGGCCCGAGGCCCACGGCGGACAGCCCGGTACGCGGCCGGGTGCTCGGATCCGTACGGGCCACCGCGACCGCGAACTGCACGGTCGCCGCCAGCGGGACGAAGCACCACAGCAGCCGCAGCACCGCCCCCGCCGAGTGCGGGTGCGCGGCGGTGTAGCCGAGGGTGCACAGGAGTAGGAAGCCGACCCCGGCGGAGGCGGCCGCGACCAGCAGCCGCCGCATCAGGACCAGCGGATGGGAACCGCGGGCTAGACGGAGAGCGAGCACGCCGCGCGCCCCTCCGGATCGGCTTCGGCGGGCAGGCCGACCGTGGAGACGCGGCGCCCGTCGAGCAGGGGCACCACACGGTCGGCGAGCGCGGCGATCTCGGCGTCGTGCGTGGCGAGCACCACCGTGATCCCGTGCGAGCGGGCGGCGCTGGTCAGGGTCCGCAGGACATGCGTGCGGTCCGTGCGGTGCAGCGTCGCGGTCGGCTCGTCGGCGAAGATCACCGAGGGCCCGGCGGCCAGCGCGCGGGCCACCGCGATCCGCTGCCGCTGGCTCTGCTGGAGGGTGTGCGGGCGCTTCTTGGCGCACGTGCCGATGTCCAGCCGCTCCAGCCACTCCATGGCGGCCTTCCGGGCCTCCCGGTGCGAGGCGCCGCGCAGCAGGAGCGGCAGGGCGGTGTTCTCCCAGGTGTTCAGCTCCGGGACGAGCTGGGGCTCGGGGGCGATCCAGCCGAACTTGTCGCGGCGCAGCCGCTCGCGCAGCCTCGGCCCCATCGTGTGCACCGGCACGCTGTTGAACCAGACCTCGCCCTGCTCGGGCACCAGCTGGCCGGACAGGCAGTGCAGCAGCGTCGTCTTGCCGCTGCCGCGCGGACCGGTCACCGCGAGGATCTCGCCGTCGCGGATGCCCAGGGAGACCCCGCCGAGCGCGGGTGAGCCGTTGTGGGAGTGCTGCAGGGAACGCGCCCAGATCACATCGTTGTCCGGCGGGGCCACCATGGCGTACACCTCGGTTCAGATCAGATATCCCGTCCCCCGTACGGGGGAACGAAGAGGGGGCCGATCGGTCACTCGGCACCGTAAGGATTCGGATAGCGGTGAGCGGACAGCACGCGGCCCGGGCCCGCCTCTTCCCACTCGATCGGCCGCATCCGGGCCGCTCCGGGGCCCGGGGGGCGCCTTGCCCGGCACAGCACACCGGCGCCCGACTACGCTGGTCGTCTCACCCATTGGACATATACGAGGAGGGGTGGCCGTGACCGCCGAGGTACGCCGTCTGCGCAACTACATCAACGGGGAGTTCCGGGACGCCGCCGACGGGCGGACGATCGACGTGGTCAACCCGGTGACCGAGGAGGTCTACGCGACCTCGCCGCTCTCCGGCCCCGCCGACGTCGACGCCGCGATGGCCGCAGCCGCGGCCGCGTTCCCCGCCTGGCGCGACGCCACACCGGCCGAGCGCCAGCGCGCCCTGCTCAAGATCGCGGACGCGTTCGAGGAGCGGGCCGAGGACCTCATCGCCGCCGAGTCCGAGAACACCGGCAAGCCGATCGGGCTGACCCGCACCGAAGAGATCCCGCCGATGGTGGACCAGATCCGCTTCTTCGCGGGCGCCGCCCGGCTCCTGGAGGGGCGCTCGGCCGGCGAGTACATGGAGGGGCTGACCTCCATCGTGCGGCGCGAGCCGGTCGGCGTCTGCGCGCAGGTCGCGCCGTGGAACTACCCGATGATGATGGCCGTCTGGAAGTTCGCCCCGGCGCTCGCCGCGGGCAACACCGTGGTCATCAAGCCGTCCGACACGACGCCCGCCTCGACCGTGCTGATCGCCGAGATCATCGGGCAGATCCTGCCCAAGGGCGTCTTCAACGTCATCTGCGGCGACCGGGACACCGGCCGCGCGATGGTCGAGCACCGGACCCCGGCGATGGCCTCGATCACCGGCTCGGTGCGGGCCGGCATGCAGGTCGCCGAGTCGGCCGCCAAGGACGTCAAGCGCGTCCACCTGGAGCTGGGCGGCAAGGCGCCCGTCGTGGTCTTCGAGGACACCGACATCGCCAAGGCCGTCGAGGACATCTCGGTCGCGGGCTACTTCAACGCCGGCCAGGACTGCACGGCCGCCACCCGCGTACTGGTCCACGAGTCCATCCACGACGAGTTCGTCACCGCGCTCGCCAAGGCCGCCGCCGACACGAAGACCGGGCAGCCGGACGACGAGGACGTGCTCTACGGCCCGCTCAACAACGCCAACCAGCTGGCCCAGGTCAGCGGCTTCATCGAGCGCCTTCCCGCCCACGCCCGGGTCGAAGCGGGCGGCCACCGGGTCGGTGACAAGGGCTACTTCTACGCCCCGACCGTCGTCTCCGGGCTCAAGCAGGACGACGAGATCATCCAGCACGAGGTCTTCGGCCCGGTCATCACCGTCCAGTCGTTCCGCGACGAGGCGCAGGCCGTGGAGTGGGCGAACGGCGTCGAGTACGCCCTGGCCTCCTCGGTGTGGACCAAGGACCACGCCCGCGCCATGCGGATGTCGAAGAACCTCGACTTCGGCTGCGTCTGGATCAACACCCACATTCCGCTGGTCGCCGAGATGCCGCACGGCGGTTTCAAGAAGTCCGGTTACGGCAAGGACCTTTCGGCCTACGGCTTCGAGGACTACACGCGCATCAAGCACGTGATGACGTCCATCGAGGGCTGAGCGACGTCTCCGGGGCCCCGTGCGCACGGGGCCCCGGGCCTTCCCGCGCTGTAGCGGGGGGCGGCGTAAAAAGCCGGTAAACGCGGGCGTACGCTGCGGACATGAGCGAGCGACACGCCTTGCGAAGGCGTATACGCGTCTGGTTGGTCGTCTTCATCGTCTGTCTGGTTCTGAGCGGGCTGACCGCCTTCCCGCTCGTCCACGAACTGCGGTGGACCGAGGATCTGCTGACGTCCTCGGCCTCTCCCGTCCCCGAACACTTCCCGGCTCTGCTGGAGTGGATCACCCGCGTCCGCACCGGCCTCGACGAGGCCGACGCCCGGTATCCCTTCGTGCTGTACGGCACCGACTGGCTGGCCTTCGCCCACCTGGTCATCGCGGTCGCCTTCTACGGTCCCTTCCGCGACCCCGTCCGCAACATCTGGGTGATCGAGTTCGGCATGATCGCCTGCGCCGGGATCATCCCGCTCGCGCTGATCTGCGGCCCTATCCGCGACATCCCGTTCTGGTGGTCCGTCATCGACATGTCGTTCGGCGTCTTCGGGGTGATCCCGCTGCTGATCGTGCACCGCAAGATCAGGCGTCTCGAGGCGATGGAGCAGGCACCGGAGCGCGAACCGGTGGCGGCCTGACTCAGTCGGCGGACGGCGCCCCGAAGACCGTCGAGACCACGCCCATGACCAGGGCGTTCTCCCCCTCGGCCTTCGCGTCCGTGGAATTGATGCTGTAGACGAGCGTGCGGGAGAGATCACGCGTGGCGCCGATTCCCGCGTTGTAGCCCCAGCGGCCGCCGGTCTTGCCCCAGACCTGGCGGCCGCCCAGCTTCCAGGTGGACAGGCCGGCGCTGAACGCGGGCGCCCTGCCGGTCACGAAGTCGCGCACCGAGGGGTCGGGCAGGGTGAACATCTCCTCCAGCAGCGGCCCGCGCACCACGCGGCCCCGGAACAGGGCGGTCAGGAAGCGCTCCAGGTCGGCGGTGGTGGAGATGACGTCCCCCGCCGCCCAGCCGTCGGTGGGGCTCCACAGGCTGACGTCCCGCAGCCCGGTGGTGCCGTCCTCCAGCTTCATGCGCTGGTACCCGTGGTTGTGCGGGCCGTGGATACGGGGATCGGTGCCGGGGAACGAGGTGCCGCTCAGACCGAGCGGGGCCAGGATGCGCCGGGACACCTCCGCCTCGTAGCTGTGCCCGGTGACCTTCTCGATCAGCAGCCCGGCCACCGTGTAATTGATGTTGAGGTAGTGCTGCCGGGTCCCCGCCGGGAACTCGCGCTCCTTGGCCGTGGCCGAGGCGACCAGCTCCCGCGCGTCGAAGCGGTGGAAGCGGTTGGCGTACCACTCCTCCACCGTGTCGCCCGGGAAGTCGGCCGACGGCAGTCCGCTGGTGTGGTTCAGCAACTGGCGTACGGTGACCGCCCCGTACGCCGCGGGGATCAGCTCCGGCAGGTAGGAGCGCACCGGGCGGTCCAGGCTCAGCCGGTGCTCGGTGGCGAGCTGGAGGACGGTCGCGGCGGTGAACACCTTGGTCACCGAACCCGCCCGGAAGCGCGCGTCCGGGTCCGCCGGCCGCTTCGTCACCAGGTCGTGGACCCCGGCGGAGCCGCGCCACGCGCCCTCGGTGCCGCCCAGCCGGATCAGGGCGGCCGTCGCCCCCTCGTCGGGGAGCCCGGCGATGAGGTCGCTCAGCAGCGCCTCGATGTCCGTGCCGGGGGTCGCCGGGGCGGTGGTGTGCGCTCTGCCGTGGGCCGGGGCGCCGGTCGCGAGGGCCGGGCCCGCGGTGCCCGCCGCGATTCCGGTGACCAGGGCGGCGGCGAGGACGGTACGGCGGATGCGGGCGTTCATCGTGATGCCTCCAGGCAGCGGGATCCTTGGCGGCGAAGTCCCGTCGACCGCGCCGTCGTTGATCCCATCCTGCGGACCGGGAGGCCCTTCGCGGATCACCGGAGCGGGGGGTTCCCGGCGGGCCCGTTCCTCCCCTGCGCGGGGGAGGAGGACGGCGGTGCTCCCTCGGGCGAGGGAGCGACGAGCCCGGTCTCGTAGGCACAGATGACGGCCTGGACGCGGTCGCGCAGGCCCAGTTTGGACAGCACGTTGCCCACATGCGTCTTCACCGTGTGGTCGCTGACCACCATGGCCGCCGCGATCTCCGCGTTGGACAGCCCTCGCGCCAGATGCAGCAGCGTCTCGCGCTCCCGCGCGGTCAGCACGCCGAGCCGCCGCTCGTCCACGACCGCCGCCGCCGGGCGCGAGGTGTACTCGGCGATCAGCAGCCGCGCCACCGAGGGCGCCAGCAGCGAGTCGCCCGCCGCCACCACCCGTACCGCGTGCACGAGGTCGTCCCTGCGCACGTCCTTGAGCAGGAAGCCGCTCGCCCCCGCGTGCAGCGCCTCGTACACGTAGGCGTCGGAGTCGAACGTCGTCAGCATGACCGTCCGGCAGGCGGTCCGGGCGCTGATCTCGCGGCAGGCGCCGATGCCGTCGAGCACGGGCATCCGGATGTCCAGCAGGGCCACGTCCGGCTCCAGCCGGCGCACCGCGTCCACCGCCTGCTTCCCGTCGCCCGCCTCGGCCACCACCTCGATGTCCGGCTGGGCGTCCAGGATCATCGCGAAACCGCTGCGGACCAGCTCCTGGTCGTCCGCCACCACCACCCGGATCGTCAACTCCCCACCTCCAGCGCGGACGTTACCGGCACCAGCGGCAGCGTGACGTCGACCCCAAAGCCCTGTCCGTCCGGCCCGGGGCCGGTCCGGGCGCTGCCGCCGTGCGCCGCCGCCCGCTCCCGGATGCCGATCAGACCGTGGCCGGAACGCGTCTTCGGCCCCGTGCCGACGCCGTCGTCGGTCACCGAGACGGTCAGGCTGCTCTCCCCGTACGCCAGCAGGACGGCGGCCTCGGTGGCGGCGGCGTGCTTGACCGCGTTGGTCAGGGCCTCCTGCACGATCCGGTACACCGCGCTGTCGGTGTCGCGCGGCAGCGGGCGCTCCGGACCGGTCACCGTGAGGGTGACCGCCAGACCGCTGGAGCGTACGCGCTCCACCAGCGCCGGGAGTCCGTCCAGGGCCGGCTGCGGGGAGCGGGGCGCGCCGGGCCCCTGCCCCTCCTCGCGCAGTACGCCGAGCATCCGGCGCAGCTGGACCATCGCGTCCCTGCCGGTCTCCGAGATCGCGTCGAACGCCGCCTCGGCCCGCTCCGGTGCCGTACGGACCGCCACCGGGCCGGCCTCCGCCTGCACGATCATCAGACTCACCGCGTGCGACAGGATGTCGTGCATCTCGCGGGCGATCCGGGCGCGTTCGCGGGCCGCCGCCTGCTCGGCCTCGATCCGGCGGGTGACCTCCAGCTGCCGCGCCCGGTCCTCGACCGCCCTGGTGTACGCCTGGCGGGTGTCGGTGAACCGGCCGAATCCGTACGCCGCCGTGAACACCATCAGCGAGAAGACCAGCTCACGGGCCTCGCCCGTGTTGAACGCCACCGAGGGGAAGACGATCGCCAGGGTGAGCGCCCCGCAGAGCCGGCGGGCCGGCGACGGGGCGTGGGCGGCGACGCTGTAGAGGGCGACCAGGCCGGTGTACGGCAGGGTCTGCCCCGGGCCGTCGACCGCCAGCCCGTACAGGCTCTGCGTCGCCAGCACGGCCAGCAGCACCCGCACGGGCGCCCGGCGCCGCCAGAGCAGCGGCACCACGGTCAGCGTCGTCAGCAGATACGCGGACAGCGAGGCGGGTTCCAGGCCGGGGTCCCGGGGCAGCACCCACGGCACCGACACCGCCGCCTGCACCACCAGGACCACGCAGAGGTCGGTCACCCGGGGGCCGGGAGCACCGGTCTCCCGCAGCCGGCGCCAGACCGTGCGGGCGCCCGTCACGGTCTCCGCCCGGCCCCGTGGCAGTCGATCAGCTTGCGGAGCACGTCGATCCGGTTGGTGGTGACGGAGTCCACGCCGTGGCCGACCAGCCGGCGCATCGTCCGGCCGGTGTCCGCGGTCCAGGCCGAGACCAGCAGCCCGTCGCGGTGGTTGCGGTCCGTCAGCTCCCGGCTGACCAGCCCGAACCGGTAGTTCAGCCAGCGCGGCCTCACCGCGTCGAGCAGCGCGGCACGCGGCGGGGCGAGCGTCGTCCAGGTCATCGCGATCTCGGCGGACGGGTCGGCCGCCCGCACCCGGAGCATCGCCTCGGGCCCCGCGCAGTAGTAGACGCGCTCTCCGGCCCCGCACTCCCGCACCACGCCCACCACGCGCTTCACCGACTCCGGTGTGGAGCCCGGCAGGTCGATCATCAGGCGGTGCGCGCCGACGGCGAGCAGCGCCTCGCGCAGCGTCGGCACCCCGCCCTCCGTCAGCTCGCCCAGCTCCTGGTGGCTGAGCCGGTCCAGCCGCAGGTCATGGCCCCAGAGCCGGTCCAGCGTGGCGTCGTGCAGCAGGACCGGCACCCCGTCCCGGGTGACCCGGACGTCGATCTCCACCGCGTCCGCCCCGCGTTCGAGCGCGGAGCGGATCGAGGAGAGGGTGTTCTCGCGGGCGCGGTACGGATCGCCGCGATGCGCGACGGCGGTGACAGACGAGGGCGTGGGCATGGGGCCATTGTCACCGCCGGCACGTCAGCGTCCGGCGCGGGTGAGCCAGTTGGTGGTGTACGTGTCGATCTCGTCGGTCAGCGTGCGCTTCCCGGCCGGGTCCAGGAAGGACGCCTCGACGGCGTTCTTCGCCAGCGCGGCCACGCCGTTCTCGTCCAGGCCGAGGATCCGGGCGGCCACCGCGTACTCGTTGTTGAGGTCGGTGCCGAACATCGGCGGGTCGTCGCTGTTGATCGTGACCAGCACCCCGGCCTGGACCATCTCGCGGACCGGGTGCTGCTCGATGTCCTTCACGGCGCGGGTCGCGATGTTGGAGGTGGGGCAGACCTCCAGGGCGATGCGCCGCTCGGCGAGGTGGTCGAGCAGCTTGGGGTCGGCGACCGAGCTGGTGCCGTGGCCGATGCGCTCGGCGCGCAGCTCGGTCAGCGCGTCCCAGACGGTCTGCGGGCCCGTGGTCTCCCCGGCGTGCGGCACCGAGTGCAGGCCCGCGGCGATGGCGCGGTCGAAGTAGGGCTTGAACTGCGGGCGTTCCACGCCGATCTCCGGGCCGCCGAGGCCGAACGACACCAGTCCCTCGGGCCGCAGGTCCACCGCGAGCCGGGTGGTCTCCTCGGCGGCCTCCAGGCCGGCCTCCCCGGGGATGTCGAAGCACCAGCGCAGCACGACGCCGAGCTCCCGCTCGGCCGCCTTGCGGGCGTCCTCGATCGCCTCCATGAACCCCTGCTCGGGAATGCCGCGCCGGGTCGAGGAGAACGGGGTGACGGTCAGCTCCGCGTACCGGATGTTCTGCCGGGCCATGTCACGGGCGACCTCGTACGTCAGCAGCCGGACGTCCTCCGGGGTGCGGATCAGGTCCACGACCGACAGATAGACGTCGATGAAGTGGGCGAAATCGGTGAAGGTGAAATAGTCCGCCAGCGCCTCGGGGGCGGTGGGGACCTTGGAGTCGGGGTGGTGCGCGGCCAGCTCCGCGACGATGCGGGGGGAGGCCGAACCGACGTGGTGGACATGGAGCTCGGCCTTGGGCAGCCCCGCGATGAAGGGGTGCAGGTCGGTCATCGGGGCCTCCGTGGGCAGGAGTGTGACGGGCTCCGGTCAAGGGGTGACCGGGGCGGGGGACGGGAGTCATCGTAGGACGGGCCCGTAGCATGACCGCATCACGATGGGGGAGGCCCATGTCGGACAACACAGATCAGCCTGCGGACGGGGCCGCTCCGGTCGACCCCTGGGCACCGCCGGAGCGCCGCACGCCCCGCGGGACCCCGGCTGCTTCGGGCGGCCCCGGGCCCTCGGACAACCCGGCGCCCCCGGCCGGCCGCGTGCCGCTGGACAAGAAGCCCGGCGCCGGGACCCCCGGCCCCGACGCCCCGGCCGACGGCACCCCCGCCGACGGCATATCCGGCGACCCGCGCCCGCCCGCCGTGCACGACCAGCTGACGGTCACCTCCATGCCCGGCATCGGCACGGGACCGGTACCGCCCTCCGCTTACGGCACGCCGCAGCCCGGGCCCGCCGGATGGGCCGCCCCCGGAACCCCCGGGTCCGTGCCCCCGCCGCCCGTCGGCCCGAACGGCCCGGGCCAGGCCGGGCCGCCGTCCCAGGACGGCTTCCCGGGCACCCAGCCGCAGGACGGCTTCCCCGGCGCCCAGACCCCGTACGGCCACCCCGGCCCGCAGACCCCCGGATACGGCTACCCCGGCGCCCAGCCCCCGCAGTTCGGCTACCCCGCCGGGCAGGCGCCGCAGTACGGCTACCCGGCCTACCCCGGCTACGGAAACCCGTGGGGCGGGCCGGCGCCCGCCAACGGGCTGGGCATCGCCTCGCTGGTGCTCGGCATCATCGCGACGGCCGGCTTCTGCATGTACGGCCTGGGCATCGTCCTCGGCATCCTCGCGCTGATCTTCGGCATCATCGGCCGCGGCCGTGCCCAGCGGGGCGAGGCCGACAACGGGGGCGTGGCGCTGGCCGGGATCATCCTCGGCTCCATCGGGATCGTCGTCAGCGCGGCCTTCCTCGGCCTCTTCATCTGGCTCGTGACCAACGACGACTTCGACGACGAGGACAGCGGGTCCGACTACGAGCCCGCGCCCGTCTCCCTCGTCACCGAGGCGCGCGAACTTCCGCCGCTGGGCCACTTCTCCGTACGGGCCTGAGCGCACCGGGGCGACGGCTCGCGGGGCGACGCGGAACACCTCCGCCGCCCCGCGAGCCGCCTCATATGGACCCGGCCGCGCCCCGCAGCTCCTCCCGGGCCGCCATCAGCGCGAACCCCAGCAGATTGAGCCCGCGCCACTTGGCCGGGTCCTCGGCGCGCGGGTCGTCCGCCGCGAGCCCGATGCCCCAGATCCGGTCCAGGGGGCTCGCCTCCACCAGCACCCGGTCACCGGTGCGCAGCAGGAACGCGCCCAGCTCCGGGTCCTGGCCGAACTTGTGCACGCTGCCCGCCACCACCAGGCCGTACCGCTCACGCTCCCAGACGGCGTCCTGGAAGCCCCGCACCAGCCGGCCGGTCTTCTTCGCCTCGGCCGGGCTCTTCGCCGCCACCGCCCGCTCCGCCGCCTCCGCGTCGCCGAACAGCCGGGCCTTGCCGGCCATCATCCAGTGCTCCGCCGACGCGTATGTCACGCCGTCGACCGTGAACGGCGAGGGCCACCACTGACTGAGGCAGCTCGCGCCGATGGAGCCGTCGGGGCGCGGCCGGTGCCCCCAGAAGTGCAGGTACTTCACCCTCTCGCCACGAGCGGCCAGCTCGACGAGGTCCTCGACACTGCGCACGTCCCCCATGTGTTCCATGGTCCGGAGTCTGTCACCCGCCACTGACAACGGGTCCACGTGACCCAGATCACTACCAATGAGTAGCCGAACCCGCGTCATGAACCGGCCCCGACCCGCTCTCTCCCGTGAACGCGCCCGCCGCCCGGCCGGCGCGACACGGACTACGGAGGCGGGCCATGAAGGGCTCGGAGGTCAGGGCAGCGGTCGAGTGGCTGGCGTCGGCGGCGCCCGACCCGGTCGCCTGCCGGTGGGACTGGGAGCGCGATCCGCGGGGGATCGCGCTGCTGCCCGCCGGCCGGCGCTGGGACGTGCTGATCCTGCCGGGGGAGCTGGGCTATCCCACGCTCGATGTGCTCACCCGGCTCATCGACCGGCCGGGGCCGGTCCTCGCGGACTTCGGCGAGTCCCGGATGGGGTTCTTCGTGCCGCCGGGCACCGTCGCCCGCTGGGTCGGCACGGGCATCCGGGGGGCCGGGAGCGGTACCTGGATCGTCGTCCCGCACCCGGGCCGCCCGGCCGGAAAGGTGCGCTGGCTCGTCCCGCCCGACGGCTCGGGGACCCTCACCGACGCCACGCTCCTGGAGCTCGCGATGCACGAAGCGGCGGCCGGTCCGGCGGGAAGCGAGGGGGTCTGACACTGCCAGAGGTCTTGACAACCCGATTGGTCTGGACCATGTTGTGCGCGCCGCATCAATTCCCCGCGCCGCACCAATTCCCCCCTGTACGGAGGCCGTTGTGGAACGCACAAGACCCCCCGCCCGCATGACCGGACTGGTGGCCGCCCTCTCGGCCGCCCTGCTCACCGCGGGCGGTCTCGCCGCCTCGGCGCCCACCGCCGCCGCGGCCGACGCCCAGCTGGCGAGCAACGGCACCTTCGAGGCCGGGCTGTCCGGCTGGAACTGCTCCGGCGGCAGCGGAGCGGCTGTCAGCACCCCCGTACACGGCGGGACTTCGGCACTGAAGGCCACCCCGGCCGGCAGCGACAACGCGCAGTGCTCCCAGTCCGTGAAGGTCAAGCCCGGCTCCACGTACACGCTGAGCGCCTGGGTGCAGGGCAGTTACGTCTACCTCGGTGCCTCGGGCACCGGCACGACGGACGTCTCCACCTGGACGCAGTCCGCGCCCGGCTGGCAGAAGCTGACGACCACCTTCACCACCGGGCCGTCCACCACCTCCGTCAGCATCTACACGCACGGCTGGTACGGCACCCCGGCCTACTACGCCGACGACATCAGCCTGACCGGCCCGGGCGGCGACCCGGTCGTGCTGCCCTCCGCCCCCACGGGCCTCAAGACCGGTACGGTCACCTCCTCCTCGGTCGCCCTGTCCTGGACGGGCTCCTCCGGGGCCACCGGCTACAACGTCTACCGGGGCGGCAGCAAGGTCCAGAGCGTCACCGGGACCTCGGCGACCGTGACGGGCCTCAGTGCCTCCACCGCGTACAGCTTCCAGGTCAGCGCCGTCAACGAGGCGGGCGAGTCGGCCAGGACGGCGGCGGTCTCGGCGACCACGAGCAAGGGCAGCGAAGGTGGTACCGGTACCCAGCTGCCCGCCCACGCGCTCGTCGGCTATCTGCACGCCAGCTTCGCCAACGGCTCCGGCTACACGCGCATGGCGGACGTGCCCGACTCCTGGGACGTCATCGACCTGGCCTTCGGCGAGCCGACCTCCGTCACCTCGGGCGACATCCGCTTCAAGCTCTGCCCGGTCACCGAGTGCCCGAACGTCGAGTCGGAGGCCGAGTTCAAGGCGGCCATCAAGGCCAAGCAGGCCGCCGGCAAGAAGGTGCTGATCTCCATCGGCGGCCAGAACGGCCAGGTGCAGCTCGCCACCACCGCCGCCCGGGACATGTTCGTCTCCTCGGTGAGCAAGATCATCGACGAGTACGGGCTCGACGGCCTGGACATCGACTTCGAGGGCCACTCGCTCTCGCTGAACACCGGGGACACCGACTTCCGGAACCCCACCACCCCAGTGATCGTCAACCTGATCTCGGCCGTGAAGACCCTCAAGGCCAAGTACGGCGAGAAGTTCGTCCTCACCATGGCCCCGGAGACCTTCTTCGTCCAGCTCGGGTACCAGTACTACGGCTCCGGCCCCTGGGGCGGCCAGGACCCGCGCGCCGGCGCCTATCTGCCGGTGATCCACGCGCTGCGCGACGACCTCACCCTGCTGCACGTCCAGGACTACAACTCGGGCTCCATCATGGGTCTGGACAACCAGTACCACTCCATGGGCGGCGCCGACTTCCACATCGCGATGACCGACATGCTGATGGCCGGCTTCCCGGTCGCCGGTGACCAGACGAAGGTCTTCCCCGGTCTGCGGCCCGACCAGATCGCGATCGGCCTTCCGGCCTCCACCCAGGCGGGCAACGGTCACACCTCGCCCGCCGAGGTCACCAAGGCGCTCAACTGCCTCACCAAGAAGACCGACTGCGGCTCCTACGCCACCCACGGCACCTGGTCGGGCCTGCGCGGCCTGATGACCTGGTCCGTCAACTGGGACCGCTTCAACAACTGGGAGTTCTCGAAGAACTTCGACGCCTACTTCGGCTGAGCACCCCGTACAACAGCAGGAGCAGCAGCCCGCACAGGAACCAGCTGCCCAGCACATCCAGCGGCCAGTGATAGCCGCGGAGCACCAGACCGATGCCCGTCACCGCCGTCAGCAGGACGGCGGTGACGGGCATCATCCACGTGTGCCGCCCCCGCCCGGCCAGCAGCAGCGCCGAAGCCCCGTACGCCACCGCCGCCGTCGCCGCGTGCCCCGACGGGTAGTAGCCGGTGGCCTCGGTCAGCGGCCCGGGCCGGGCGATCCACTCCTTGAGCGGTACGACGAGCAGCGGCACCGCCGCCATGGCGAGGGCGGCGTCCAGCGCCTCCCGGCGCCGTCCGCGCAGCAGCGACCAGCCGATCGCACAGGCCAGCACCGGAAGGGCGACCTGCATGTTGCCGAGATCGGCGAGGAATTCGGTGAGCCACCGGGGGCCGTGACCGACGAGCGCCCGTCCGGCGCGCTCGTCGAGGCCGCGCAGCGGGCCGTCGGCGGCGATCTGCCAGGTGGTCAGCGCGAAGAGGGCCGACAGGCCCGACACCAGGGAGAGGAAAAAAGCCGTCCGCCCCGGAACTGGGGGGGTTGTTCCGGAGCGGACGAGTGGACCGGTTTGCCGCGCGCCCCGGGGGGTGTGGGGCGAGCGGCCATCCGATCGGTGAGGAGTTCCGGAGCGTGGTGCCCCAGTGGTGTGCGCGAAGGCACGCCCGGGACGGTGCCGAGGAAGCTCCGACCCGGATTCACCCGCAGTCCCCTGCGGGCGGGGTGTTTCTCTCATCTGCGGAAACCGTACGTCAGGGGAAGGGGGACCGATAGCGGGTACGGTATCCCGCCATCGGGCCCCCACCTTTTCTTCACAGGCCCGCACGCGAATCCGGTGCTCAGACCCCGGCGAAGGCGCCCTCCAGGACGTCCAGGCCCTCGTTCAGCAGGTCCTCGCCGATCACCAGCGGCGGCAGGAAGCGCAGCACGTTGCCGTACGTGCCGCAGGTCAGGACGAGGACGCCCTCGGCGTGGCACGCCTTCGCCAGCCGGGCGGCCGCCTCCGGGTGCGGGTCCTTCGTGCCCGGCTTCACCAGCTCGATCGCGATCATCGCGCCGCGGCCCCGGATGTCGCCGATGAGGCCGCCGTTCGGGAGCTTCGCGCGCATCCCTTCGAGGCGGCCCTTCATGACCTCCTCGATGCGCTTCGCCTTCTTGTTCAGGTCCAGCTCGCGCATCGTCTCGATCGCCCCGAGGGCGCCCGCGCAGGCGACCGGGTTGCCGCCGTACGTACCACCCAGGCCGCCCGCGTGCGCCGCGTCCATGATCTCGGCGCGGCCGGTCACGGCGGACAGCGGAAGGCCGCCCGCGATGCCCTTGGCCGTGGTGATCAGGTCCGGGACGATGCCCTCGTCCTCACAGGCGAACCACTGGCCGGTCCGGCAGAAGCCCGACTGGATCTCGTCGGCCACGAAGACGATGCCGTTGTCCTTCGCGAACCGCGCGACGGCCGGCAGGAAGCCCTTGGCGGGCTCGATGAAGCCGCCCTCGCCGAGCACCGGCTCGATGATGATCGCGGCGACGTTCTCCGCGCCGATCTGCTTGGTGATCTGGTCGATGGCCTGGGCGGACGCCTCCGCGCCGGCGTTCTCGGCACCGGTCGGCCAGCGGTAGCCGTACGCCACCGGCACCCGGTAGACCTCCGGCGCGAACGGGCCGAAGCCGTTCTTGTACGGCATGTTCTTGGCGGTCAGCGCCATCGTGAGGTTCGTCCGGCCGTGGTAGCCGTGGTCGAACACGACGACCGCGGTGCGCTTGGTGTACGCGCGAGCGATCTTCACCGCGTTCTCGACGGCCTCGGCGCCCGAGTTGAACAGCGCGGACTTCTTCGCGTGGTCGCCCGGGGTCAGCTCCGCGAGCCGCTCGCAGACCTCCACGTACCCCTCGTACGGCGTGACCATGAAGCAGGTGTGGGTGAAGTCGGCCAGCTGCGCGGAGGCCCGGCGCACGACGGCCTCGGCGGAGGCGCCGACCGAGGTCACGGCGATGCCGGAACCGAAGTCGATCAGCCGGTTGCCGTCCACGTCCTCGATGATCCCGCCGCCCGCCCGCGCGGTGAACACCGGCAGCGTGGAGCCGACGCCCGCGGCGACCGCCGCCAGCCGCCGGTCTTGCAGCTCGACCGACTTCGGACCGGGGATGGCGGTGACGAGTCGGCGCTCCTGCGGGATTTCGGTCATGCGGGGCTCCTGGGGGTGTTTCGGACGCTTCTTCGTTGTGCAGGCTAGGCGCGGGACCACGGGCGGGGCATGCTCCGATCGGTAGTGGTCGCGCACGTGTCGTTGTCCGCGACGGACAGAAGGCCGCGCGGGGGTACGGGGCGTGATCCCGGCGGTCACTATCCGGGCGCGTTGCTGAACTCACCGTGTGCGCGCACTAGATTGACCGGTGCAGTGACGGACCTGGCTGGTCAAGGGGGCAACGGTTCATGGAGAACGACGGTACGCACGGCGCGTGGGACACGCGGGGCGCGCAGCCGCCCGACGCGCGGGCCAAAGGCTCCGCCGTACCGCGTCCGGCCGGCCCGCCCCCCGCCGCCCCGCCCGCCTACCCGCCCGCGGTGCCGCCGCCCGCCCGGCCCCCCGCCGTGCCGGCGCCGCCCGCGCCCACCCCGCCCCCGGGCACCGCCGCGCCCACCGCCGACTGGTTCAACGCCCCACGCCCCGAAGCCGGCCCCGGCGTCTGGCGGTACGGATTCGTGCCCCGGCCCGCCGAGCGCCCGCCGCGCCCGTCGCTGGTCGGCCCGGCGGCGACGCTGATCCTCTGGCTGCTGCTGTGGCTGCTGCTCCGGGCGCGCGCCATCCCCTACGTGTTCAAGCCGATCGCGATCATCACCGGGCCCGAGTGGTGGACCATGGGCGGTCTGCGGGACGACGCGCCGGGCCTGGTGGTCGACTCGACCACCCTCTACTACGAGGTCCTGGTGCTCATCCTGGGCTTCTACGCCGCCCGGCTCGGCGGCTGGGCGTACGTCATCCGGTACTTCGCCGGAGAGCGGTACGAACGCCTCAGGCTGACGCTGTCGGTGGCCGCCGCGGTGGTGCTGCTGTGGCTGGCCTGGACCCCCAAGGTGCCGCTGCTGCTCGTGCTCATGGGGTCGGCGCAGGGCTGGCTGCTCAGCGGCGACCAGCTGAAGGCCACCGTGGCCGCCTACACCTGCTACGCGCTGACCACCGCCATCGTGGTGTGGCCCATCGCCCGTGCCGCGCACTGGGGAGACGCCCTCCGCGACCTCCGGTCCGGACGCGCGCCCGGCCGCCCCCAGGCCGCGGACGGCACCGCCCCCGCCCCGGCGGACGGCCCCCTGCGCGCCCAGTGGCCCGAACTGCGTGCCGCCGGTGCCACCGACGCCGCCGAGGCGCTGACCGCCGCCGTGTACGCGGGCCGGATGAACGACGTGGACTGCGTACGGGTGGGCCACGCCTGGACCGGGGCGCGCGGCCGCCCCGACCGGCCGGCCTCCTTCACCGAGACCGTGTTCCGCAAGGGCGCCGACGCCTTCCTGCACCCCTCCGGCCTCCGGGACGTGCCCCGGCGCACCGCCACCCACGACCCGCTCACCGGCCAGGTCCGCATCGGGGAGTGCGCCGACGACCCGCGCAACCCCTACCGCCACCGGGGCTCCGGCATTGCGCTGGAACCCGCGTCCCTCGGCACCTCGCTCCTGGCCGTCGGCCCGCCGGGCTCCGGCAAGACCGAGCGGGTCGTCCGGCCCGTCGTGGAAGCCCTCGCGTTGCGGGCGCTCACCGGACAGGCCGCGGTGCTCGCCGTCGGCGCGGCGGGCGGCGGGCTCGGCCCGGACGACGCCTACGACGTCGTCATCCGCATCGGTGACCCCGCGTCCCTGCACGACTTCGACCTCTACGGCGGCACCACCGACCCGGACGAGGCCGCGGCGGCCCTCGCCGAGGGGCTGGCCGGTGACATCCCCACCCTGGAGACCCGGCGCGCCGCGACCGCCCTCGGGCAGCTGCTCGGTCCGTTCCGCACGGTCCACGGCCGCTTCCCCTCCGTACCCGAACTCCGCGAGCTCCTCGAAGGCTCCGGCGCCGCGCTCGCCGCGCTGCGCGAGGCCCTGGCTGCCGGGGGACACCAGGCGATGCTGCGCGAGCTGGAGGCCCGGGCCCGCCAGACGGGCGGCGGCGCCGACCCGGCCGCCGTCCTGGCCGACCGGATCGCCACGCTCGACCGGCCCGCCTTCGCGGGGTTCTTCGCCACCGGCGAGGACGCCCGGCCGTTCTCGCTGCGCTCCCTGGGCCGCCACCCGCTCCGGGTCCGCGTCGACCTGCCGGAGCGCGTGCACGCCGAGGCGTCCCGCATCCTGGCCCGCCTGGTACTCGCCCAGTTCAACGCCGTCACCGCCGCCCGCACCGACCGCTCGCTGTTCGTCTGCCTCGTCCTGGACGACGCCACCCACGCCGTCACCGCCGACACCGTCCGGGGCATCCGCCGCCTGCGGTCCGTCAACGCCGGGGCGGTCCTCGCCCTGCGCACCCTCGACGACGTGCCGGAGGGGCTGCACACGGCGCTGCTCGGGGCGTTCGGCTGCACCATGGTCTTCCCCGGCCTCACCACCTGGGACGGCAAGCGCTTCGCGGAGGCGTGGGGAAAGGAGTGGGTGGAGGTCCGCGAGGTCGCCCAGCACGGCGTCTTCGCCGACCAGCCGCTCACCCGCGCCCTGCACTCCCTGCGCAAGATGGCCACCGGAAAGGCCGTCACCACGGACGCGGTCACCGTCCGCCAGGTCGAACGGGAACGCTGGTCCGCCTCCGCCCTCGCCTACGAGCTGCCGCACGGCCACGCGGTGCTCTCCCTGGCCACCGTGGACGGCGAGCACATGCCCCCGCTGCTGGTGAGACTGGCCGGCTGAGGCGGGAGAGGCAGCAGGGACACGAGTGGCAGCGGTGACAGAGACTCTGCCACCCTGGCAGAATCGAAGTGAGCCGTTCATACGGGACGGCGAAATCGCCCCCTGTCGAAGGCCCTCACCTCCATGCCGCCCACGCTCGCCTCGCTCGTCCAGCACTCGGCGCTCAAACTCACGGTGCGCGCGGGGGCGGACCGCCTCGGCACACCGGTGCGCTGGGCGCACGCCAGCGAGCTGACCGACCCCGTCCCCTACATGGAGGGCGGCGAACTGCTGCTGGTCACCGCGACCAACCTGGACGCGGAGAACCCGGAGGCGATGGGGCGTTACGTGCGACGGCTCGCCGACGCCGGGGTCGCCGGGCTCGGCTTCGCCGTCGGAGTCAACTACGACGAGGTGCCCCGGCCACTGATCGGCGCCGCCGAGGAAGCCGGGCTGCCGCTCCTCGAAGTGCCCCGCCGCACCCCCTTCATCGCCATCGCCAAGGCCGTCTCCTCGCAGATCGCGGCCGACCAGTACCGCGCGGTCACCGCAGGCTTCGAGGCACAGCGGGAGCTGACCAGCGCCGCGCTCGCCGGGGACGGGCCCGCCGCCCTCCTCACCCGCCTCGCCGCCCACGTCGACGGCTGGGCCGCCCTCTACGACGCCGCAGGGGCCGTCGTGGCCGCCGCCCCCGACTGGGCGGCCCGCCGCGCCGCCCGGCTCACCCCCGAGGTGGAGCGGCTGCGCGCCCGCCCCGCCCCGGCCAGCATGGTCGTCGGCGACACCGACGACCGCGTCGAGCTGCAGTCCCTGGGCACCGGCCGCCGGGTCCGCGGCGCCCTCGCCGTCGGCACCGGCGCGGCCCTCGGCACCGCCGAGCGGTACGCCGTGCACTCCGCGGTCGCCCTGCTCACCCTCACCACCGCCCGCTCCCGCGCCCTCCAGGGCGCCGAACAGCGCCTCGGCGCGGCGGTGCTGCGGATGCTCCTCGCCGGCCAGCCCGACCACGCCCGCGCGGTCGCCGGGGACCTCTACGGCGGACTGCTCGACGCCCCCTTCCGGCTGCTCATCGCCGAGGGCCAGGACCCCTCGGCCACGGCGCTCCTGGCCGACGCCCTCGACACCGCCGCCGACCGGTCCGGGGAGACCCTGCTGATGGTCCCCGAGGGCGAACGCCTCCTGGTGCTGGCGGCCGACGGCGGCGCGGCGGTGACCGCCTGCCAGGCGTACGCCGAGGCGCAGGACGCGCTGACCCCGCGCGAACCGGCCGCCGCCCAGGAGTCCGATGTCGTGGTGGGCATGTCCGCACCGGCGGGCCCGGTCGCCGTGTCCGCCGCGTACAAGCAGGCCGAACAGGCCCTCTCGGTGGCCCGCCGCCGGGGCCGGGCCCTGGTCGAGCACGCGGAGCTGGCCACCGGGTCCGTGCTGCCGCTGCTCGCCGACGACGCGGTACGGGCCTTCGCCGACGGGATGCTCCGCGCGCTGCACGAGCACGACGCCAAGGGCCGGGGCGATCTGGTCGCCTCGGTGCGCGCCTGGCTCTCGCACCACGGGCAGTGGGACGCGGCCGCCGCCGACCTGGGGGTCCACCGGCACACCCTGCGGTACCGGATGCGCCGGGTGGAGGAGATCCTCGGGCGGTCGCTGGACGACCCGGACGTCCGGATGGAGCTCTGGCTCGCCCTCAAGGTCACCGCATCGCCTGGCCAATAAGGCGCACCCGGGCAGCTGTCCGCTCCATCCGGGACAAACACCGGCCGGCCGCCCCGGCCCTACCGTGGGGGCGGACACACCCCACGCCATCGAAGGGCCGGAACTCCATGACCTCCACCCACGCCTTCTGGCTGGCCGGCCGCCAGGCCACCGGCGAGGAAAGCTTCGACGTCACCAACTCCTGGGACGGGCGCCTCGTCGGGACGGTCTCCGTCCCGACGGAGGCCCAGGTCGAGGAGGCCGTCGCCGCCGCGCACGCCGTGCGCGAGGAGTTCGCCGCGACCCCGGCCCACGTCCGCGCCGCCGCGCTGGACCACGTGGCCCGCCGGCTGGCCGAGCGCACCGAGGAGATCGCCCAGCTGATCTCCGCCGAGAACGGCAAGCCCATCAAGTGGGCGCGCGGCGAGGTCGGGCGGGCCGTGTCCGTCTTCCGCTTCGCCTCCGAGGAGGCCCGCCGGTTCAACAGCGGCGAGGCCCAGCGCCTGGACACCGACGCCGGCGGCACCGGCCGCCTCGGCCTCACCCGGCGCTTCCCGCGCGGCACCGTCCTCGGCATCGCGCCCTTCAACTTCCCGCTGAACCTCAGCGCCCACAAGGTCGCCCCGGCCATCGCCGTCGGCGTCCCGATCATCCTGAAGCCCGCCCCGGCCACCCCGGTCTCCTCGCTGGTCCTGGGCGAGCTGCTGGCCGAGACGGACCTGCCCGCCGGCTCCTGGTCGGTCCTCACGGTCCCCAACGACCGGATGCCCGCCCTGGTCCAGGACGAGCGGCTGCCCGTGATCTCCTTCACCGGGTCCGCCCCCGTCGGCTACGCGATCATGGACTCGGTGCCCCGTAAGCACTGCACGCTGGAGCTCGGCGGCAACGGCGCCGCCGTCGTCCTCGGTGACTACGCCTCCGACGAGGACCTCGACTGGGCCGCGACCCGCATCGCGACCTTCTCCAACTACCAGGGCGGCCAGTCCTGCATCTCCGTCCAGCGAGTCATCGCCGACGCGGCGGTGTACGAAGGGCTGCTGCCCAGGATCGTCGCCGCCGTGGCGGCCCAGGTCACCGGCGACCCGTCCGACCCCACCACCGACGTCGGCCCCCTCGTGGACGAGGCCGCCGCCCGGCGCGTCGAGTCCTGGGTGGACGAGGCCGTCGCGGCGGGCGCCCAGCTCCTCGCGGGCGGCAAGCGCGACGGGTCGACGTACGCCCCGACCGTCCTCGCCGGGCTGCCCGACGGCGTCACCCTCGCCACCGAGGAGGTCTTCGGTCCTGTCCTGTCCGTGCAGAAGGTGAACGGCGAGGCCGAGGCGTTCGCCGCCGTCAACGCCTCGCAGTACGGCCTCCAGGCAGGTGTGTTCACCCATGACATCCAGGCCGCCTTCCGCGCCCACCGCGCGCTGGAGGTCGGCGGTGTGATCATCGGGGACGTCCCCTCGTACCGCGCCGACCAGATGCCGTACGGCGGCGCCAAGCAGTCCGGCGTGGGCCGCGAGGGCGTCCGTTACGCGATGGACGACTACACCTACGAGCGCGTCCTCGTCCTCACCGGGCTCGCCCTCTGACGCCCACGCGGACGCATGCCGCACCCGGCGGCGGGCAGGGGAGTGGTGGCCGACCCGATCGGCGCCCCGGGGCTGGTCGGGGTGGCAGGAATCGGGTACATACGGACGAGTAGAACCGGACAGGTACGCACGGGCGGACGCGACCCCGCCGCCCGTGCGCCTGCCGGGTCCGCCCACCCGACGACGCGGCGAGGTGAGCCCTCATGTCCGCTCCATCCGCACAACAGCCCACGCCCAAGGTGACCGAACGCGAAGCGCGCCAGGTCGCCGAGGACGCCCGGGAACAGGACTGGCGCAAACCGAGCTTCGCCAAGGAACTCTTCCTCGGCCGCTTCCGCCCGGACCTGATCCACCCGCACCCGCAGCCCGCAGGCGAGGACGTCCGGCGCGGCGAGGAATTCCTCGCCCGGCTCCGCGAGTTCTGCGAGACCCGGGTGGACAGCGCCCTCATCGAACGCGAGGCGAAGATCCCCGACGAGGTCGTGAACGGCCTCAAGGAACTCGGCGCGCTCGGCATGAAGATCGACGTCAAGTACGGCGGTCTCGGCCTGACCCAGGTCTACTACAACCGGGCCCTCGCCCTGGCCGGCTCCGCGAGCCCCGCGATCGGCGCCCTGCTCTCCGCCCACCAGTCGATCGGCGTGCCCCAGCCGCTGAAGACCTTCGGCACCCAGGAGCAGAAGGACACCTTCCTGCCCCGCCTCGCCCGTACGGACATCTCCGCCTTCCTCCTCACCGAGCCGGACGTGGGCTCCGACCCGGCGCGGCTCGCCACCACCGCCGTCCGGGACGGGGACGACTACGTCCTCGACGGGGTGAAGCTGTGGACCACCAACGGAGTCGTCGCCGACCTGCTGGTCGTCATGGCACGCGTACCGAAGTCACCGGAGGGCAAGGGCGGCATCACCGCCTTCGTGGTCGAGGCGGACGCCCCCGGCATCACCGTGGAGCACCGCAACTCCTTCATGGGCCTGCGCGGCATCGAGAACGGCGTCACCCGCTTCCACCAGGTGCGCGTGCCCGCCGCCAACCGGATCGGACCCGAGGGCGCCGGGCTCAAGATCGCGCTCACCACGCTCAACACCGGCCGGCTCTCGCTGCCCGCGATGTGCGTCGGCTCCGGCAAGTGGTGCCTGAAGATCGCCCGGGAGTGGTCCGCCGTCCGCGAGCAGTGGGGCAGGCCGGTCGCCCGGCACGAGGCCGTCGGCTCCAAGATCGCCTTCATCGCCGCGACCACCTTCGCTCTGGAGGCCGTGGTCGACCTGGCCTCGCAGATGGCCGACGAGGACCGCAACGACATCCGCATCGAAGCGGCCCTCGCCAAGCTGTACGGCTCCGAGATGGGCTGCCTGATCGCCGACGAACTGGTCCAGATCCGCGGCGGACGCGGCTTCGAGACCGCCGCCTCCCTCGCCGCCCGGGGCGAACGCGCCGTGCCCGCCGAGCAGATGCTCCGCGACATGCGGATCAACCGGATCTTCGAGGGCTCCACGGAGATCATGCACCTGCTGATCGCCCGCGAGGCCGTCGACGCCCACCTCAAGGTCGCCGGCGACATCATCGACCCCGACAAGCCGCTCTCCGCCAAGGCGAAGGCCGGCGCCAACGCGGCAGGCTTCTACGCGAAGTGGCTGCCCAAGCTCGTCGCCGGCCCCGGCCAGCTGCCCACCACGTACGCCGAGTTCAACCCGTCCGGCCATCCGGACCTGGCCACGCATCTGCGGTACGTCGAACGCGCCTCGCGCAAGCTGGCCCGCTCCACGTTCTACGCGATGTCCCGCTGGCAGGGCCGGATGGAGACCAAGCAGGGCTTCCTCGGCCGCATCGTGGACATCGGCGCCGAACTCTTCGCGATGAGCGCCGCCTGCGTCCGCGCCGAGCACCTGCGCGCCACGGACGAGCACGGCCGCGAGGCGTACCAGCTCGCCGACGCCTTCTGCCGCCAGGCCCGCATCCGCGTCGAGGAGTTGTTCACCCGGCTCTGGTCCAACACCGACGACCTCGACCGGCGCGTCGTAGAGGGCGTCCTGTCCGGCACGTACGGCTGGCTGGAGGAAGGCGTGGTCGACCCGAGCGGCGAGGGCCCCTGGATCGCCGACGCCACCCCCGGCCCCTCCACCGAGGAGAACGTCCACCGCCCGGTCCGCTGAGCCCTCGGGCACCGCGGGGCGCGTCCAGTCGCTGGACGCGCCCCGCCGCATGTCCCGGTGCACGGCAGGATGGACGCCCGTGACCGTCATCCATGTTCCCGGCTCCAAGTCCGTCACCGCGCGCGCCCTCTTCCTGGCCGCCGCCGCGAACGGCCGCAGCACGCTCGTACGCCCGCTGAGCTCCGACGACACCGAGGGCTTCGCGGCCGGGCTCACCGCGCTCGGCTACGAGGTCGAGCAGGAGGCGGACGCCTGGCACATCACCGGCCGCCCCGACGGGCCCGCCGCCGCCGAGGCCGACGTCTACTGCCGTGACGGGGCCACCACCGCCCGCTTCCTGCCCACCCTCGCGGCGGCCGGCGCCCGCGGCAGCTACCGCTTCGACGCCTCCGCGCAGATGCGCCGGCGCCCCCTCGCCCCGCTCACCGAGGCCCTGCGCACCCTCGGCGTCGACCTGCGCCACGAGGAGGCCGAGGGCCACCACCCCCTGCGCGTCGAGGCCGCCGGCATCAAGGGCGGCGAACTCACCCTGGACGCCGGGCAGTCCAGCCAGTACCTCACCGCCCTGCTGATGCTCGGCCCGCTCACGGAGACCGGGCTGCGGATCACCGTCACCGACCTCGTCTCGGCGCCCTACATCGAGATCACCCTCGCGATGATGCGCTCCTTCGGCGCCCGGGTCACCCGCAGCGGCCCCGACGGCACCCTCTTCACCGTGGAGCCGGGCGGCTACCGCGCCACCACCTACGCCGTCGAACCCGACGCCTCCACCGCGAGCTACTTCTTCGCCGCCGCCGCCCTCACCGGCCGCGAGATCACCGTCCCCGGACTCGGCGAGGGCGCCCTCCAGGGGGACCTGCGGTTCACCGACGTCCTGCGCCGCATGGGCGCCGAGGTCACCATGAAGGACGGCGCCACCACGGTCCGCTCGACGGGCACCCTGAGCGGCCTCACCGTCAACATGCGCGACATCTCCGACACCATGCCCACGCTCGCCGCGATCGCCCCCTTCGCCTCGGGCCCCGTACGCATCGAGGACGTCGGCAACACCCGGGTGAAGGAGTGCGACCGGCTGGAGGCGTGCGCGGACAACCTGCGCCGCATGGGCATCACGGTCGCCACGGGCCCCGACTGGATCGAGATCCGGCCGGGCACGCCCGAGCCCGTCGAGATCGAGACGCACGGCGACCACCGCATCGTCATGTCGTTCGCCGTCGCGGGGCTGCGCACCCCCGGCATCACGTACGACGACCCGGGCTGCGTACGCAAGACGTTCCCCGGCTTCCACGAGGCGTTCGCCGCCGCCACCGGCTGAGGGGGAGCGCGGGGAGGGGGACACGGTCGGGCCAACCCGGGACACCCTGTCCCCGCGCACAGGGGGAGCGGCGACAATGGGGCCCATGACCGACAGCCCTGCCCCTCTCGCCGACCCGCACCTCGTCTTCGACGCCGTGGAAGGACGCCGGGATCTCGTCATCCTCGGCTCCACCGGGTCCATCGGTACCCAGGCCATCGACCTGGTGCTGCGCAACCCCGGCCTCTTCCGCGTCACCGCGCTGTCCGCGGCCGGCGGCCGGGTCGCCCTCCTCGCCGAGCAGGCCCGCCTGCTGAAGGTGCGCACGGTCGGAGTCGCCTCGCCCGAGGCCGTACCCGCCCTGCGCGAGGCGCTGCGCCAGGAGTACGGGGCGGGCGAGCCGCTTCCCGAGATCCTCGCCGGGCCCGACGCGGCGACGGAGCTGGCCGCGAGCGAATGCCACACCGTGCTCAACGGGATCACCGGCTCCATCGGCCTCGCCCCGACCCTGGCCGCCCTGAAGGCCGGCCGCACCCTGGCGCTCGCCAACAAGGAGTCCCTGATCGTCGGCGGCCCCCTGGTCAAGGCGCTGGCCGCCCCGGGGCAGATCATCCCGGTCGACTCGGAGCACGCCGCGCTCTTCCAGGCGCTCGCCGCCGGCACCCGCGCCGATGTGCGCCGGCTCGTCGTCACCGCGTCCGGCGGCCCCTTCCGCGGCCGCACCCGGAGCGAGCTGGCCGAGGTCACCCCCGAGCAGGCCCTCGCGCACCCGACCTGGGCGATGGGCCCGGTCATCACCGTGAACTCGGCCACCCTGGTCAACAAGGGCCTCGAAGTCATCGAGGCGCACCTGCTCTACGACATCCCCTTCGACCGCATCGAGGTCGTCGTCCACCCGCAGTCGTACGTGCACTCCATGGTCGAGTTCACCGACGGCTCCACGCTCGCCCAGGCCACCCCGCCCGACATGTGCGGCCCGATCGCCATCGGACTGGGCTGGCCGCTGCGCGTCCCCGACGCGGCGCCCGCCTTCGACTGGACGAAGGCGTCCAGCTGGGAGTTCTTCCCGCTGGACACCGAGGCCTTCCCGTCCGTCGGCCTCGCCCGGCACGTCGGTGCGCTGGGCGGCACCGCGCCCGCCGTGTTCAACGCGGCCAACGAGGAGTGCGTCGACGCGTTCCTGTCCGGGAAGCTCCCCTTCAACGGCATCATGGACACGGTCACGGCGGTGGTGGGCGAACACGGCACACCGGAATCGGGAACTTCTCTCACCGTCGCGGACGTACTCGAAGCGGAGACCTGGGCGCGGACCCGGGCCCGGGAACTCTCGGCCAAGGCCATTGCGGAGGCACGCGCATGAGCATGACGACGATCCTGCTGACGATTCTCGGCATCGCCGTCTTCGCGTTCGGCCTGCTCTTCTCCATCGCCTGGCACGAGCTGGGGCACCTCTCCACCGCCAAGCTCTTCGGCATCCGCGTCCCCCAGTACATGGTCGGCTTCGGCCCCACCATCTGGTCCCGGAAGAAGGGCGACACCGAGTACGGCATCAAGGCCATCCCGGCCGGCGGCTACATCCGGATGATCGGGATGTTCCCGCCCGGCGCCGACGGAAAGCTGGAGGCCCGCTCCACCTCGCCCTGGCGCGGCATGATCGAGGACGCCAGATCCGCCTCCTTCGAGGAGCTCCAGCCGGGCGACGAGGACCGCCTCTTCTACACGCGCAAGCCGTGGAAGCGCGTCATCGTGATGTTCGCCGGCCCCTTCATGAACCTGGTCCTGGCCGTCGCGATCTTCCTCGGCGTCGCCATGACCTTCGGCTTCCAGACCAACACCACCGAGGTCGCCGGCGTCCAGAAGTGCGTCATCCCGCAGAGCACCGAGCGCACGACCTGCAAGGGGTCCGACGCCGTCTCCCCGGCCCAGGCCGCCGGGCTGAAGAAGGGCGACGTGATCGTCGCCTTCGACGGCGACCGCGTGGACTCCTGGGACGCCCTCTCCGACCGCATCCGCGACACGACGGGCCCCGCCGACATCACCGTCGAACGCGACGGCCAGGAGAAGACCCTGCACGCGGTGCTTCTGCCGAACGCGGTCGCCAAGAAGGACTCGCACGGCGAGCCCGTCCCCGGCGAGTTCGTCACCGCCGGATACCTCGGCTTCGCCGCCCAGACGAAGATCCTCCCGCTCTCCTTCGGCGACTCGGTCGTCCGCATGGGCGACATGGTGGAGAACGGCGTCGACTCGATCGTCTCGCTGCCCTCCAAGATCCCCGCCCTCTGGGACGCCGCCTTCGGTGACGGCGAGCGCGCGGCGGACTCCCCGGTCGGTGTCGTCGGCGCCGCCCGGATCGGCGGCGAGGTGATGACGCTGGACGTCCCCGCGGAGAGCCAGATCGCGATGATGCTGTTCCTGCTGGCCGGCTTCAACCTCTCGCTGTTCCTCTTCAACATGCTCCCGCTGCTCCCGCTCGACGGCGGCCACATCGCGGGGGCCCTGTGGGAGGCGCTGCGCCGGAACACGGCCCGGATCTTCAAGCGCCCCGACCCCGGCCCGTTCGACGTCGCCAAGCTGATGCCCGTCGCCTACGTGGTCGCCGGGGTCTTCATCTGCTTCACCCTGCTCGTCCTCGTCGCCGACGTGGTCAACCCGGTCAAGATCACCTGACCGGGGCGCACCGGACGCGCCCGGTGCACCGCGAGTGACCGGCGGTGTGCGGGGTGCGTCCGACGGGCCGACATTCCGTACGGGGCCGGACGCGGTGTGCTCCCGGCCGCCCCCGGTGACGTAACCTCGAAGGCCGGAGCCCGCCGATACCGGGACGTCGATCCACACCTTGGGGATGCTCAGCGCATGACTGCGATTTCTCTCGGAATGCCCGCCGTTCCGACCAAGCTCGCCGAACGGCGGGTCAGCCGGAAGATCCAGGTCGGATCGGTTGCGGTCGGCGGGGACGCGCCCGTCTCGGTGCAGTCGATGACGACGACCCGTACGTCCGACATCGGCGCGACGCTTCAGCAGATCGCCGAACTCACCGCCTCCGGCTGCCAGATCGTCCGTGTGGCCTGCCCGACGCAGGACGACGCGGACGCCCTGAAGATCATCGCGTCCAAGTCGCAGATCCCGGTGATCGCGGACATCCACTTCCAGCCGAAGTACGTCTTCGCCGCGATCGACGCCGGCTGCGCGGCGGTCCGTGTGAACCCGGGGAACATCAAGCAGTTCGACGACAAGGTCAAGGAGATCGCGCGCGCCGCGAAGGACGCGGGCACGCCGATCCGGATCGGCGTCAACGCCGGCTCGCTGGACGCCCGGCTGCTGAAGAAGTACGGCAAGGCCACCCCCGAGGCACTGGTCGAGTCCGCGCTCTGGGAGGCGTCCCTCTTCGAGGAGCACGACTTCCGCGACATCAAGATCTCGGTCAAGCACAACGACCCGGTCGTGATGGTCAACGCCTACCGCCAGCTCGCCGCCCAGTGCGACTACCCGCTGCACCTCGGCGTCACCGAGGCCGGTCCCGCCTTCCAGGGCACCATCAAGTCGGCCGTCGCCTTCGGCGCCCTGCTCAGCGAGGGCATCGGCGACACCATCCGCGTCTCGCTCTCCGCCCCGCCCGCCGAAGAGGTCAAGGTCGGTATCCAGATCCTGGAGTCGCTGAACCTGCGCCAGCGCCGTCTGGAGATCGTCTCCTGCCCGTCCTGCGGCCGCGCCCAGGTCGACGTCTACAAGCTCGCCGACCAGGTCAGCGCCGGCCTGGAGGGCATGGAGGTCCCGCTGCGCGTCGCCGTCATGGGCTGCGTCGTCAACGGCCCCGGCGAGGCCCGCGAGGCCGACCTCGGCGTCGCCTCCGGCAACGGCAAGGGCCAGATCTTCGTCAAGGGCGAGGTCATCAAGACCGTGCCCGAGTCGAAGATCGTGGAGACCCTCATCGAGGAAGCCATGAAGATCGCCGAGCAGATGGAGAAGGACGGCGTCGCCTCCGGCGAGCCCGAGGTCTCCATCAGCTGACCCGCCCCGGCCCCCGCCAGCGCCCCGCGAGGAACCCCTCGGCGGGGCGCTGCCACGTGCCGTCCCGCAGCGGGTGCGCACAGCTGTTCCCGGGCACGGGCGGCGTCACTCAGGCTCTTCGGTTACAGTGCGGAAATCAGCAGACCGCATGGTGAGGCCCCCTCGTGTTGACGCACACCACTACCCGGGTCCTCGAACCCAGCGACCTCGGCGCCGCTCTCGCCGTCCTGGAGAGCGAGCCCGTGGTTAACGCCTTCGTGACGTCCCGCGTCCAGATCGCCGGACTCGACCCCTGGCGCCTCGGCGGCGAGATGTGGGGCTGGTACGCCGACGGCCGGCTCCGCTCCCTGTGCTACTCGGGCGCCAACCTCGTCCCCATCTGCGCCGGCCCCGAAGCCGTCCGCGCCTTCGCCGACCGCGCCCGCCGGGCCGGCCGCCGCTGCTCCTCGATCGTCGGCCCCGCCGAGCCCACCGCCGAGCTGTGGCGCCTCCTCGAACCGGGCTGGGGCCCCGCCCGCGAGGTCCGGGCCAACCAGCCCCTCATGGTCACCGAGAGCCCGTCCGCCGACGTGGAACCCGACCCGCTGGTCCGCCGCGTCCGCAAGGACGAGATGGACATCCTGATGCCCGCCTGCATCGACATGTTCACCGAGGAGGTCGGCGTCTCCCCGCTCGCCGGCGACGGCGGACTCCTCTACCAGGCCCGCGTCGCCGAACTCATCGGCGCCGGCCGCTCCTTCGCCCGGATCGACGACGGCAAGGTCGTCTTCAAGGCGGAGATCGGCGCCACCACCCCGCAGGCGTGCCAGATCCAGGGCGTCTGGGTCGCCCCCGAATACCGCGGCCGCGGCCTCTCCGAGACCGGCATGGCCGCCGTCCTGCGGTACGCGCTGGCCGACGTCGCCCCGATCGTCAGCCTGTACGTGAACGACTACAACACCCCCGCGCGCAAGGCGTACCGCCGCATCGGCTTCCGGGAGACCGGCGCCTTCATGAGCGTGCTCTTCTGACCGGCCCCCGTCAGGGGCCTCCCGGACAGTAGGGTCGGCCCATGGCAGCAGATTCCGGGGGCGGCCCCCGCACCACCGGCGTCCGGGTCGGGCCGATCGACCTCGCGGCCCGCGTCGACGAGGCACTGGCCGTTCAGGCCGTCGCCTTCGGCCTGAGCGCCGGAGAGGTCGAGGTCCGCCGGCACATCGTGCTCCGGCACCTCGACCACCCGCACGCCCGCGCCCTCGGCGCCCTGACACCCGAGGGCCGGCTCGTCGGCTTCGTCTACGGCATGCCCAACGACCGCGGCCACTGGTGGTCCACCGTCGTCGAGCCCTACCTCCGCGCCACCGGCAGCGCCCACTGGCTGAACGACGCCTTCGTGATCACCGAGCTCCACGTCCACCCGGACTTCCAGAACCGGGGCATCGGCCGCACCCTGATCACCACCATCACCGACGCCGTCGCCCAGCCCCGCTCGATCCTCTCCGCGATCGACACCGAGAGCCCGGCCCGCGGCCTCTACCGCTCCCTCGGCTACCAGGATCTGGCCCGCCAGGTGCTCTTCCCCAGCGCCCCCAAGCCGTACGCGGTGATGGGAGCACCCCTGCCACTGCGCCGTACGTGACGGAATGGATTTCCGCCCGCACGGGCCGCCCCGCTAACCTCGGGCCCATCACCCTTCCGAGCAGGAGTTCACCATGGCCCAGGTCCAGCGCATGTCCCGATTGATGATCAAGACACTGCGCGACGACCCGGCGGACGCCGAGACGCTCAACCACAAGCTCCTCGTCCGAGCCGGCTACGTACGACGCACCGCTGCCGGAATCTGGTCCTGGCTGCCGCTCGGCAAGAAGGTCCTGGAGAACATCACCCGCGTGGTCCGCGAGGAGATGGACGCCATCGGCGGCCAGGAGGTCCTGCTCCCCGCGCTGCTGCCCAAGGAGCCCTACGAGGCGAGCGGCCGCTACGACGAGTACGGCGACCTGCTCTTCCGGCTTCAGGACCGCAAGGGCTCCGACTACCTCCTCGGCCCCACCCACGAGGAGATCTTCACCCAGATCGTCAAGGACATGTGCTCGTCCTACAAGGACCTGCCGATCATCCTGTACCAGATCCAGACGAAGTACCGCGACGAGGCCCGCCCCCGCGCCGGTGTGCTGCGCGGCCGCGAGTTCCACATGAAGGACTCGTACTCCTTCGACACCACCGACGAGGGCCTGGCCGAGGCGTACCAGCTGCACCGCGCCGCGTACATCCGCGTCTTCGAGCGGCTCGGCCTGGACCACCGCATCGTCTCCGCCGTCTCCGGCGCCATGGGCGGCTCCGCGTCCGAGGAGTTCCTGGCCCCGGCGCCCGCCGGCGAGGACACCTTCGTCGACTGCCCCAACTGCGACTACGCGGCCAACACCGAGGCCGTGACGTTCAACGCCACCCCCGGCGACGCCTCGGGAGTCGGCCCCGTCGAGGAGCTGGACACCCCCGACACCCCGACCATCGAGACCCTGGCCGCCCACCTCGGCGTGGAGGCCTCCGCCACGCTGAAGAACGTGCTGGTCAAGGTCGACGGCGAGATCGTCGCCGTGGGCGTGCCCGGCGACCGCGAGGTGGACCTCGGCAAGCTGGGCGAGCACCTGGCCCCGGCCGTGGTCGAGCTGGTCACCGCCGAGGACTTCGTCGGCCGCCCCGACCTCGTACGCGGCTACGTCGGCCCCCAGGGCCTGGAGAAGGTCCGCTACATCGCCGATCCCCGCGTCGCCCCCGGCACCGCCTGGATCACCGGCGCCAACAAGGACGGCAAGCACGCGAAGAACGTCCTCGCGGGCCGCGACTTCGAGGTGCACGACTACCTCGACGTCGTCGTGGTCGAGGCGGGCGACCCCTGCCCCAAGTGCGGCACCGGCCTCCAGGTCGACCGCGCCATCGAGATCGGCCACATCTTCCAGCTCGGCCGCAAGTACACCGACATCTTCGCGCTCGACGTGCTCGGCCAGCAGGGCAAGCCCGTCCGCGTCACGATGGGCTCGTACGGCATCGGCGTCTCCCGCGCCGTGGCCGCCATCGCCGAGCAGACCGCCGACGACCGGGGCCTGTGCTGGCCCCGCGAGGTCGCCCCGGCCGATGTCCACGTCGTCGCCGCGGGCAAGGCCCTCCAGACCGAACTGGCCCTGGAGGTCTCCGACAAGCTGGCCGCCGCCGGGCTGCGCGTCCTGGTGGACGACCGCGCCGGCGTCTCGCCCGGCGTCAAGTTCACCGACTCCGAGCTGATCGGCGTCCCGAAGATCCTGGTCGCCGGCCGCCGCTCGGCCGAGGGCGTCCTGGAGCTGAAGGACCGCCGCACCGGCGAGCGCGAGGAGCTGACGGTCGAGGAGGCCATCGCCCGCCTCTCCGAGCAGGGCTGACGCTCTCCACGCGCGAGGGCCCCGCACGGAACGCTCCGTGCGGGGCCCTCGCGCGTACCTACAGCCAGCCCGCGAACTCCAGGGTCACTTCGCCCTCCTGGCGGCGCCCGGCCGCCAGTGCCCGGGTGCCCGACTCCACGGCCCGGAACAGCGTCCAGCCGTGCAGCCGCTCCTGATCCACGTCCAGCGAGTCCGCGAGTTTCTTGACCCTGCGCCGGGCCGTCGTCGCCCCGGCGGGCGACGCGATCAGGTCCTCCACCCGGTCCCGGACCAGCCGCGCCAGGTCGTACGCCCGCTCACCGACCAGCGGCTCGGGCCCGACCGTCAGCCAGGGCGCCCGCTCACCCGCGAGCACCTTGCTCTGCCGGAAGTTGCCGTGCAGCAGCAGCGTCTCGGGGGAGCCGGCGACCAACTCGTCCCGGACCGCCAGCGCGGCGGTGACCAGGGGTTCGAGTGCGGGGTCGGACGCGGCGGCGGCGCGCATGGCGTCCACCCGCCGCCCGGTCCGCTCGGTGACCGTCTCGAAACCGTGCCCGGCCGGCGGGTCGACCCACAGCCGCCGCACCGTCCCGGCCGCCTCCAGGAGCGCCTTCGCCTCCGGCAGCGACCGCAGCGACATCTCGGGGTGCAGCCGCTCCAGGAGCAGCGCGCCCTCCACGGGCCGCCCGCCGTCCTGGGGATCGAGCAGCCGCACCGCGCCCCAGCCGTTCCAGTGCGCCAGCGCCGCCCGTTCCAGCTCCGGCGCGGCACCGGACGGGGCCAGCTTCAGGGCGGCCGGGGTGCCATCGGCCCCCCGGACCAGCAGAACCAGACTGCTGCGCCCGCCGGGGGCCGCCACCCGCTCCACGACCGGGGCGCGGCCGGTCGCGGCCAGCGCCTGCTCGGTCCGTGCGGGGAGCCCCGCGAGCCAGTCCCCGGCGGCCGTATCCCCGTACGACTCACCGAGCGCTCGCACCAGACGCTGCGGCGGTTCAAAACCCATACGTGCCGTGTTCCCTTTCAGAGCCTTTTCGTGTGCGCCCTATTTCAGTGCGCGGTGGCGGCCCCGGCCCGCGTCTTTGTCCCGGCCTCGGCGCCGGCCCGCTCGGCGAGCCCGGGAAAGGGTACGCCGCTGCCCCGCCAGCGCGCCGCGCGCACCGCGGCCTCCCGCAACGCGTCCGCCGCGCTGCGCCGCAGCGAGCCGTCGGCGGCCCGGACCAGGTCGGAGTACACGTACCCGACGCGGTCCTCCAGGACTGCGGCGAGCCGGACCGCCGCCGCGGCGTCCGGCACCGCGAACGGCAGAGCGTACGCGGCGTCCGAGGCCACCGGCTCACCGCCCAGGTCCCGGACCGTGCGCACCAGGGCGTCGCGGCGGGCGCGGTGGGCGTGGTACGCGGCGGTGGCCTCGGCCCGGCGCTCGGACCCGACCCGGCCGCCCGCGACCCCGTAGCCGTAGACGGCGGCGTGCTCAGCGGCCAGCGCCGCCTGGGCCGCTTCCAGCGGGCCGTCGCTCTTGCCGTCGCTCATGCCGGGGTCTCCTTGGCCAGTTCGGTCAGCAGGTAGGCGTGGGCCGCACAGGCGGCGGCGACCGAGGCCAGCAGCCGGGCCAGCTCCCCGGGCGCCTCCAGGAGCAGCGCGGTGTAGGCGTCCGCCGCGCTGCGCTCGGCAGCGGCCAGCTCCTTGACCGCGGCGGCGGGGGTGGCGGCGCGCGAGCGGGCCGTGCCGGGCGCGGGCGTCTTCTCCGGGGCGAGCGCCGTGAGGTGGGCCCGGACCGCGTCGCGCAGGGGGGTGAGGGCCGTCGCGGTCGCCGGGTGGGCCCGGAGCACGTGCTCGTAACCGGCGAGCAGGGTCGCCGTGGTGCGGGTGGCGCCGGCGCGCAGCGTCTTCTCCGCGCGCGCCGAGGACGCCTTGCCGGCGGCGGTCCGCGCGCCGCCGTGCGCGGAGCCCTTGGTGGACCCGCCCGTGTCCTCGTCGCTTCCGCAGCCGGACAGCACCGCCCCGGCGGCCAGCGCGCCGGTCGCCGCGAGCGCGCCCCTGCGCGTCGTCCCCGTACGCCGCACTTGCTCTCCTTCGGGCTGGACCTGTCTTGACTGGATCTGTCCGGAAGTGATCACCGCCTGTGAGCGTACCCGCGCTCGGGGGACCGGCTGACAGCAACACCCCTTGCGACCGGATACCCTTTGACCAGACACGCGAGATCCCCACAACAGCACACGCGGCCGAGGAGTCACCCGGATGAGCACCACCCAGAGCGAGAGGCTGCGCGGGCTGGTCGAACCGCTCGTCAGCGCCGAGCAGCTGGAGCTGGAAGAGATCGAAGTCTCCCGGGCAGGCCGCCGCAGGGTGCTGCGGATCGTCGTGGATTCGGATGAGGGTGTCGAGCTCGACACCTGCGCGGAGCTGAGCCGCGCGATCTCCGCGAAGCTGGACGAGACCGATGTGATGGGCGAGGACGAATACGTCCTGGAGGTCAGTTCGCCCGGCGCCGACCGCCCGCTCTCGGAGCACCGCCATTACGTACGCAACACCGGGCGCCTCGCCAGGCTGACCCTGCGCGAGGGCGGCGAGCTGGTGGCCCGCATCCTCGCGGTGGACGAGGACGGTCTCGACCTGGAGGTGCCGGGCGTCAAGGGCCGCAAGCCCACCGCCCGCCGGATCGTCTTCGACGAGATCGCCAAGGCCCGCGTGGAGCTGGAATTCAACCGCAAGGACAAGAAGGAAGAGGAGGCGTAGCCGTGGACATCGACGTGAAGCTGCTGAAGGGCTTGGCGCAGGACAAGGAGATCCCGTTCGACGTCCTGGTCGAGGCGATCGAGTCGGCCCTCCTCATCGCGTATCACCGCACCGACGGCAGCCACCGCAGGGCGCGCGTGGAGCTGGACGAGCGCGGCCATGTGACGGTGTGGGCCAAGGAGGACCCGGCCGATCTGGAGGAGGGGCAGGAGCCCAAGGAGTTCGACGACACCCCGTCGGGCTTCGGACGGATCGCCGCGACCACCGCCAAGCAGGTCATCCTCCAGCGTCTGCGCGACGCCGAGGACGACCGCACGTTCGGCGAGTACGCGGGCCACGAGGGCGATGTCGTCACCGGCGTCGTGCAGCAGGGCAAGGACCCGAAGAACGTCCTGGTCGACATCGGCAAGCTGGAGGCCATCCTGCCGGTGCAGGAGCAGGTGCCCGGCGAGGAGTACACCCACGGCCTGCGGCTGCGCACGTACGTCGTGCGCGTCGCCAAGGGCGTGCGCGGTCCCTCCGTCACGCTGTCGCGGACCCACCCCAACCTGGTGAAGAAGCTCTTCGCGCTGGAGGTCCCGGAGATCGCCGACGGTTCCGTCGAGATCTGCGCGATCGCCCGCGAGGCCGGCCACCGCACCAAGATCGCGGTCCGCTCGACCCGCTCCGGCCTCAACGCCAAGGGCGCCTGCATCGGCCCGATGGGCGGACGGGTGCGCAATGTGATGGCCGAGCTGCACGGCGAGAAGATCGACATCGTGGACTGGTCGGACGACCCGGCCGAGATGGTCGCCAACGCGCTGTCGCCCGCACGGGTGAGCGAGGTGGAGGTCGTTGACCTCGGGGCCCGTTCCGCCCGGGTGACCGTGCCGGACTACCAGCTCTCCCTGGCGATCGGCAAGGAGGGGCAGAACGCCCGCCTGGCCGCCCGGCTCACCGGCTGGCGCATCGACATCCGCCCGGACACCGAGACCGACGCCGAGCGCGACGTCGCCGACCGCGAGCGCGCGGAGCGGGCCCGGGAGCGCTCGGACCGGCGCTGACGCGCCCCGGGCGGCGTCCAGGGAATAGATCACGTCGGCCGGTCGCTGAGATCACGACAACGTACGTTCGATTTTTGCCCCAAAGGGGTGAGGTCGGTGCGGGGAGGTAGACTTAACCGTGTCTGGCCGGACGCACGCCCGCGCTTGCCCTGAGCGAACCTGTGTGGGATGCCGGGAGCGGGCGGCCAAGAACGAGTTGCTGCGCATCGTCGCGGACGGGGACCACTGCGTCCCCGATCCTCGCGGTACGCTGCCCGGCCGGGGTGCGTACGTGCATCCCGTCCCCGACTGTCTGGACCTGGCGGTTCGCCGCCGGGCATTCCCCCGGGCCTTCAAGGCCAAGGGGCCGTTCGACCCGACCGCGGTACAGCGGTTCGTCGAGCGGGTGACACCGTAAGAAATGAACGGCACGGGTCCCCGTGCGGTCAGGTACCTCGCGAGTTGGAAGTAGGTCGAGATTGCGATGAGCACTCGATGAGTACGCGATGAGTACGCCCATGAAGTAGCGACGGTCCGGCGGTAACCCGGACCTAAAAGGAGCGAAGTGGCTAAGGTCCGGGTATACGAACTCGCCAAGGAGTTCGGTGTGGAGAGCAAGGTCGTCATGGCCAAGCTCCAAGAACTCGGTGAATTCGTCCGTTCGGCGTCCTCGACGATCGAGGCGCCGGTCGTGCGCAAGTTGACTGACGCACTGCAGGGGCCCGGCGGCAACGCCGGCAAGCCCGCTGCCAAGCCGGGCGCGCCCCGTAAGGCCGCCCCCGCCAAGCCCGCGGCGCCGTCTCCGGCCCCCGCGGCACGTCCCGCTGCCCCGAAGCCCGGCGCCCCGGCCCCCAAGCCGGCCGCCGCCGAGGCCCCGAGCAGCACCCCCTCCGCCCCGTCGGCGCCGGCCCCCGGCCCGCGTCCGGGCCCGAAGCCTGCGCCGAAGGCCCCGGTCACCCCGGTGCCCGCCGCGGAGTTCTCGGCCCCGGCCCCGGCCCAGCCGGCCGCGCCGCAGGCACCGCGCCCCACCGGCGCGACCCCCGGCCCCCGTCCCGCGCGTCCGGCCCCGGCCGGCCAGCGTGACGGCGGCCAGCGTGACGGTGGCCAGCGCGGCGGCGAGCGTCCCGCGCGCCCCGCCGGCCAGGGCGCCCCGCGCCCCGGCGCCCGTCCGGCCGGTCCCCGTCCGGGCAACAACCCGTTCACCTCCGGTGGCTCGACGGGCATGTCCCGTCCGCAGGCCCCCCGTCCCGGCGGCGCCCCGCGTCCCGGTGGCGGCCAGGAGCGCCCCGGCGCCCCGCGTCCGCAGGGCGGCCCCGGTGGCGCCCCGCGCCCGCAGGGCCAGGGTGGCGCGCCGCGTCCGACCCCGGGCGGCATGCCCCGGCCGCAGGCGCCCCGTCCGGGCGGCGGCCCCGGTGGTAACCGACCCAACCCGGGTATGATGCCGCAGCGTCCCGCTGCCGGCCCGCGTCCCGGTGGTGGCCCCGGCGGTGGCCGCGGTCCCGGCGGCGGCGGTCGTCCGGGCGGCGCAGGTCGTCCCGGTGGCGGCGGCTTCGCCGGTCGTCCGGCCGGTCCCGGCGGCGGTGGCGGCGGCTTCGCCGGCCGTCCCGGTGGCGGCGGCGGTGGCGGCGCGGGCCGTCCCGGCGGCGGCGGTGGCTTCGGCGGCCGTCCCGGCTTCGGTGGCCGTCCCGGCGGCCCCGGTGGCCGCGGTGGCACGCAGGGCGCCTTCGGCCGTCCCGGCGGTCCCGCGCGTCGTGGTCGCAAGTCGAAGCGGCAGAGGCGCCAGGAGTACGAGGCCATGCAGGCCCCGTCGGTCGGCGGCGTGATGCTGCCTCGCGGCAACGGACAGGCCGTCCGGCTGTCGCGCGGTGCCTCGCTCACCGACTTCGCCGAGAAGATCAACGCCAACCCGGCTTCGCTGGTCGGCGTCATGATGAACCTCGGCGAGATGGTCACCGCCACGCAGTCCGTCTCCGACGAGACGCTGAAGCTCCTCGCGGACGAGATGAACTTCGTCCTGGAGATCGTCAGCCCGGAGGAGGAGGACCGCGAGCTGCTCGAGTCCTTCGACATCGAGTTCGGCGAGGACGAGGGCGGCGACGAGGCCCTGCTGCCGCGTCCGCCGGTCGTGACCGTCATGGGTCACGTCGACCACGGTAAGACGCGACTCCTGGACGCGATCCGCAAGACGAACGTCATCGCGGGCGAGGCCGGCGGCATCACCCAGCACATCGGTGCCTACCAGGTCTCCGCCGACGTCAACGGCGAGGACCGCCGGATCACCTTCATCGACACCCCGGGTCACGAGGCGTTCACCGCCATGCGTGCCCGTGGTGCGAAGTCGACCGACATCGCGATCCTCGTGGTGGCGGCGAACGACGGTGTGATGCCCCAGACGATCGAGGCGCTGAACCACGCCAAGGCGGCCGACGTGCCGATCGTGGTCGCGGTCAACAAGATCGACGTCGAGGGCGCCGACCCGACCAAGGTGCGCGGTCAGCTCACCGAGTTCGGTCTGGTGGCCGAGGAGTACGGCGGCGACACCATGTTCGTCGACATCTCCGCCAAGCAGGGTCTGCACATCGACCAGCTGCTGGAGGCCGTCGTCCTCACCGCCGACGCCTCGCTCGACCTGCGGGCCAACCCGGAGCAGGACGCGCAGGGCATCGCGATCGAGTCCCACCTCGACCGCGGCCGCGGTGCCGTCGCGACCGTCCTGGTCCAGCGGGGCACCCTGCGGGTCGGCGACACGATGGTCGTCGGCGACGCCTACGGACGTGTCCGCGCGATGCTCGACGACAAGGGCGAGAACGTCGAGGAAGCGGGTCCTTCGACCCCCGTCCTCGTGCTGGGTCTCACCAACGTCCCGGGCGCCGGCGACAACTTCCTCGTCGTGGACGAGGACCGTACGGCCCGCCAGATCGCCGAGAAGCGTGCCGCTCGCGAGCGCAACGCCAACTTCGCCCGCAAGGGTGTCCGGTTCTCCCTGGAGAACCTGGACGAGGCGCTCAAGGCCGGTCTGGTCCAGGAGCTCAACCTCATCATCAAGGGCGACGCGTCCGGTTCGGTGGAGGCCCTCGAGTCCTCGCTGCTCCAGCTCGACGTCGGTGAAGAGGTCGACATCCGGGTCCTGCACCGCGGTGTGGGTGCGGTCACCGAGTCGGACATCGACCTGGCGACCGGCTCCGACGCCATCGTGATCGGCTTCAACGTGCGCGCCGCCGGGCGTGCGCAGCAGATGGCCGACCGCGAGGGTGTGGACGTCCGCTACTACTCGGTCATCTACCAGGCGATCGAGGAGATCGAGGCGGCCCTCAAGGGCATGCTCAAGCCGGAGTACGAAGAGGTCGAGCTGGGTACGGCGGAGATCCGCGAGATCTTCCGCTCGTCCAAGCTGGGCAACATCGCCGGTGTGCTCGTCCGGTCCGGCGAGGTCAAGCGCAACACCAAGGCGCGCCTGCTGCGCGACGGCAAGGTCGTCGCGGAGAACCTCACCATCTCCGGTCTGCGCCGCTTCAAGGACGACGTCACCGAGATCCGCGAAGGCTTCGAGGGCGGTATCAACCTCGGGAACTTCAACGACATCAAGATCGACGACGTCATCGCGACGTACGAGATGCGCGAGAAGCCGCGAGGCTGACCCGTACCTCAACAGTCGGGGCCGGTCGACGGGACCTATTTCCGTCGATCGGCCCCGGCCGTTCCGTGTACGGTTCTTGTGTCCCCGCCGATCATCGGCGGGGCGCGAACCCGAACCGGCGGGACATCCGGGCATACATGTATGTGGGGACACTGTCCTTCGACCTGCTTCTCGGCGACGTACGGTCGCTGAAGGAGAAGCGTTCCGTGGTCCGTCCGATCGTCGCCGAACTCCAGCGCAAATACGCGGTGAGCGCGGCGGAGACGGGCGATCAGGACCTCCATCGCAGGGCCGAGATCGGCCTCGCCGTGGTTTCCGGGGACACCCGGCACCTCACAGACGTACTCGACCGGTGCGAGCGCCTCGTCGCCGCCCGGCCGGAAGTGGAGCTGCTGTCCGTACGACGGCGGCTGCACAGCGACGAAGACGATTGAGCAAGGCGAGAAGGAGACGGACCAGTGGCCGACAACGCGCGGGCTAAGAAGCTGGCGGACCTCATCCAGGAGGTGGTCGCCGGGAAACTGCAGCGCGGCATCAAGGATCCGCGCCTCGGGACGCACGTGACCATCACGGACGTCCGGGTCACCGGTGACCTGCGGGAGGCCACGGTCTTCTACACGGTCTACGGGGACGACGAGGAGCGGGCGAGCGCTGCGGCCGGCCTGCAGAGCGCCAAGGGCATCCTGCGGTCCGCGGTCGGCTCGGCGGCGGGGACGAAGTTCACCCCGACGCTCACCTTCGTGGCCGACGCCCTCCCGGAGAACGCCCGGGCCATCGAGGACCTGCTCGACCGGGCGCGGGCCTCGGACGCCAAGGTGCGCGAGGCGTCCTCGGGCGCCACGTACGCCGGTGAGGCGGACCCGTACCGCAAGCCGGAGGACGAGGACACCGCCTCCGAATGACAACGCAGAACAGGACGCCGGACGGGCTTGTCATCGTCGACAAGCCGTCCGGCTTCACTTCGCACGACGTCGTCGCCAAGATGCGCGGCATCGCCCGCACCCGCCGCGTCGGCCACGCCGGGACCCTGGACCCGATGGCGACGGGCGTGCTCGTGCTCGGCGTCGAGAAGGCCACCAAGCTCCTCGGCCACCTCGCGCTGACCGAGAAGGAGTACCTGGGCACGATCCGGCTCGGCCAGAACACCGTCACGGACGACGCGGAGGGCGAGATCACCTCGTCCGCCGACGCCTCCGGGGTGACGCGCGAGGCGATCGACGCCGGGGTCGCCGCCCTGACCGGCGCCATCATGCAGGTGCCGTCCAAGGTCAGCGCCATCAAGATCGACGGCAAGCGGTCCTACGCGCGGGTGCGCGGCGGCGAGGAGTTCGAGATCCCGGCCCGGCCGGTGACCGTCTCGTCCTTCCGCGTCTACGACGTCCGCGAGGCCGTCGCCGAGGACGGTACGCCGGTGGTCGACCTGGTCGTCTCGGTGGTCTGCTCCTCGGGGACGTACATCCGGGCCATCGCCCGTGACCTGGGCGCCGGGCTCGGTGTGGGCGGCCATCTCACCGCCCTGCGGCGCACCCGCGTCGGCCCGTACGGTCTGGACGCCGCGCGCACGCTGGACCAGCACCAGGAGGAGCTGGCCGTGATGCCGGTGGCCGAGGCCGCCGCTTCGGCGTTCCCCCGCTGGGACGTGGACGAGAAGCGCGCGAAGCTGCTGCTGAACGGCGTACGCCTGGACATGCCCGCCCACCCGCCGGGGCCGGTCGCCGTCTTCGGGCCCGACGGGCGGTTCCTGGTGCTGGTCGAGGAGCAGAAGGGCAAGGCCAAGAGCCTCGCCGTCTTCGCCTGACCGGGCGCCGGCGCCTTGCCGGACCCTCATCGTGGAGCGGGCGGAGCCCCCTGCGCCCGCTCCACGATCCCCCACCCGTTCCTGTCCACCGAACGCCCCTGATTCACCCCAACGGGCAGGCGCTCGGAGTGAATCAGGGGGTGACGGGGGCGCTTTCGCCCGGAGTGGTCCGCGCGGGGATCTTCGGCGGCCTACCGTCTGACCATGGGATGCGGGGACCGGGCGACGCTGGTACGACTGTGCGATCCGGCCGGCCGGCCGCGAGGGACCGGCTTCGTCGCCGACGACCGGGGCACGGTCGTCACCAGCCACGAGGCGGTCGACGGCCTTCCGCACCTCCTGCTGCACGGCACGGGCGGCCGCAGCCACCGCGTCGAGGCCGCCGACATCACCGCCGTCCCCGAGTGGGACCTCGCCCTCCTGCCCACCGGCGGCCCCGACACCCTCGGCGTACGGGCGCTGCCCATGTGCGTACGGGAGCGCATCGACCCCGGTACGTATGTGACCGTCGCCGCGCACGGCCTGCGCGAGGCGCGCATCCTGGGCCGCACGCCGGTTACCTACACCAGCCGCGGCCGCACCCACCGGATCGACAAGGCCCTGGAACTGGCCCTGGGCACGGACGGCAGCGACGCGCTCCGGCTGGGCGGCGCGGCGGTCGGCGGGCCCGTGCTCGACCCGGACAGCGGAGCCGTCATCGCGGTCATCGGGCTCGCCCTGCGCGCCTCCCACGCCACCGCCGGCTGCGCGGCACCGCTGGCCGGGGCGCCCGCCGACGGGCCGCTGGGCGAGCTGCTGCGGCGCAACGCCGCGACCGTCCCCGGCTACGGCCCCGATCTCAACCTCGCCGGCGCCCTCCAGCTCACCGCCATGTCCGTCGGTTCGGCGGGCGGCCCGGGCGAGCGTCACGAGCCGGTGGAGCGGCCCGACGTCCGCGCCGAGGCCGAGGCGTTCGCGGCGGCCGGACCCTTCGCGGCGGCCGGACCCGACGCACCCGCCGTGGTCCTCGCCCTCGTCGGCGAGCCGGGCACCGGCCGCACCACCGAGCTCGCCGCCGTCGCCGCGCGCCGGGCGACCGGTCCGGTGCCCGCGCCCACGCTGTGGCTGCGCGGCGCCGACCTCCTCGCGGCCGACACCTCCGTCGCCGACGCCGTCGCGCGCACCCTCCAGCAGGCCGGGCGCATCGTCGGCGCCGCCGGGGCCCCGGGCGACATGGCGAGTGCCACACCCGAGCGGGTCGCCCGGCTGGCGGCGGGCTCCGGAGTGCCGCTGCTGGTCCTGCTGGACGCCCCGGAGGAGATGCCGCCCGTTCTGGCGCACCGGCTCGCCGACTGGACCACCGGCACCGTCGGCTGGCTCCGCGAGAACGGCGCCCGGCTCGTCGTGGGCTGCCGCCCCGAGCACTGGGAGACGGCCGGGGCGCTCTGCCCGCCCGACGCCCTGCACCGGCCCGCCAGGCCCGCCCGGCGGCTCCCTCCGGCGGTCCGCGTCACCGACTTCACCGCCGCCCAGGCCGAACGCGCCCGGAAAGCGCTCGGCCTCCCGCCCGACGCCCTCGCCGCCGGCCACGACCGCCACCCGCTGACCCTCCGGCTGCTCGCCGAGGTGCGCGAGGCTCTGCCGCCGGGCACCGCCGGGCGCCCCGGCACGGAGGAGGTCTTCGCCGCCCACCTGGACCTGATGTGCCTGCGCATCGCCGTCCGCATCGCCGCCGGGAGCCGCCCCGCGCCCACGGCGGTGCGCCGCCTGGCGGCCCGGGTGGCGGGACAGGTCCACGAGGCGGCCCGCCGCTGCCTCGGACCCGGCCAGGGCGAGCTGGACCGGGCCGCCTTCGAGGAGCTGTTCCCCTGGCGGACGGGGTGGGCCCCGGCGGTCCTCACCGAAGGGCTCCTCGTCCCGGCCGGCGCCGGCTACCGCTTCGCCCACGAAGAGGTGGGGGACTGGATCCAGAGCACGCACCTCGACCTGGACGCGGCCCTGCGGGCGCTGGTGCACCGGTGGCACGCGGAGCCGGCGGACGACGACGGCCGGGTGCCGCGCCCCCGCCGGGGCGAACAGGCCGGGGACCCGCTCACGACCGGGCCCCGCAGCCTGCCCGTGCCCCGGCACCGGATCGGCCCGGTGATCCAGGCCCTCCTGCTGCTGGCCCGCCGCCACGGCACGGCCGCCCTGGCCCACCGGCTGGCGGACCTCATCGAGGCGCTGGACCGGCTGCCGGAGGGGGCGGCCGACCGGCCCCTCTCCGACCCCCGTTGGTGGGCCGCCCGGCTGCTCGGCGAGACGCTGCTCCGGGCCCCCGACGCGCGGCCGTACCTCGGGGTGCTGCGGCTGCTCGCCGGGCGCGTCGTGCGCAGCTCCGGCGAGGAGGGCGGTGCGGGCGGGGCGTACGTCGAGTTCGGGCCCTGGTTCTGGCGGAAGCTGAGGCTGCCCGAGGCGGACCGGATGGACCTGTTCCGGCGGCTCGTGCCCGCCGACGGACCGCCCGGAACCGGGCGCGGCGAGGCACGGTTCCTGGACGCCGTCGACCGGCGGCTCGCCGACCGGCCCCGCAGCGTCATGCCCCTTCTGTGCGCCTGGTTCACGGACGACCGAGCGCTTGCCCCGGCCCCGGACGCCGTGGTGCGGCCGACCGTCGCCGCCGCCGCGCAGGCACTGCTCTACGCCCGCCGGGACCTCGCCGTGGACGACCTGGCCGACGCGCTCGTCTCCGCCGGGCACCCCCGGGCCGAGGAACTGCTCGCCGCGCTCGCCGAGGACGAGCCCGCCGCGCTCGGCCGGGCCGTCGAGCGGTGGGCCGGGGACGAGGAGCGGCGCGCGCGCCGGGTCGCCGCCGTCACGTACGCGACGCTCCTCGCCCCCCGTTCGACCCTGGACGCGGACCGCGACCGGGTGCGCCGGGCCGTGCTCGCGGTGCTGGCCCGCCCGGCCGACAGCGAGCTGCACGGACCGGTCCTCGCCCTGCTCGTCGCGGACCCCCGCACCCGGGCCCGCTATCTCCCGCAGGCCGTCCGGGCCTTCGTCGCCGAGGGGCCCCAGGACGTGCGCGTGCCCGCCGACGCGCTCGCCGCCGCCCTGCCCACGCACGCGGACATCGTGGTGACCGCCTACCGGGACCGGCTCGCGCGGCCGGACCAGGGCGCCGGCGAGGTGCTGCGGGCCCTGGCCGGGATCGACGCCCCGGAACTCGCGCTGCACGCCGCCGGGCTCGTACGCGCCTACGCCGAGGGCCACCCGGAGGACACGGCGCACACCGCCGCCTACCTCGACCGCCGCCTGGAGCGCGGGCCCGCCGCGCGCGCCCTGCTGCTGCCGCTGCTCACCGGGCTGCTCCGGGACCGCCCGGCGGCGGCGCCGGTCCGGGGGTCGCTGGCCGCGGTGCTCGCCTCGCCCGGCAGCCCCGGATCGCAGCCCACCCGCGACGAGCTCCTGGAGGTGCTGCTGGACGCCGAGCAGCGCGGCGGGACCCCCGACCCGGTGGTCCTGGAGGCCCTGCTGCGGGCCGCCGCGGCCGGATGCGCCGGGCGGTCACCGGTGCGCACCAGGGCGCTGCTGCACCGGACCGGGATGCTCCTCGTGCGTACCCCCGAAGGAGCCGCCCTGTTCGACCGGCGGCTCGTCGCGCTGGTCCGCGAGGTGCCCGGGTTCGGCGCACTGGTCGCGGGCTGGCTGGACGAGGCGCCGCAGGAGTGGGCGGCCGTCGTCGGGCCCAGCGCACGGCGCACGGTGGAGGCGCTGGAGGCTCCGACGACCATGCCGATGCGGGCCGCAGGGCGTGAGCATGGCAGTCTTAGACCTGCGTAATCGAGATATCCACGTACACAGGTTCGGGCGAGGAGCGGTCAGAGTGCAGCGCTGGCGAGGCTTGGAGGACATCCCCCAGGACTGGGGGCGCAGCGTCGTCACCATCGGCTCGTACGACGGGGTGCACCGGGGGCACCAGCTGATCATCGGCCGCGCCGTCGAGCGGGCCCGTGAGCTGGGCGTGCCCTCGGTCGTCGTGACTTTCGACCCGCACCCCAGCGAGGTCGTCCGGCCCGGCAGCCACCCCCCGCTGCTCGCCCCGCACCACCGGCGCGCCGAGCTGATGGCGGAGCTGGGTGTGGACGCGATGCTGATCCTGCCGTTCACCACGGAGTTCTCGCGGCTCGCCCCGGCGGACTTCATCGCGAAGGTGCTCGTGGACAAGCTGCACGCCCGGCTGGTCATCGAGGGCCCCAACTTCCGTTTCGGCCACAAGGCGGCGGGGAACGTCGAGCTGCTGGCCGAGCTGGGCGCCGAGCACGACTACCGCGTCGAGGTCATCGACCTGCGGGTGAGCGGCGCGGCGGGCGGCGGCGAGCCGTTCTCCTCCACCCTGACCCGGCGTCTGGTCGCCGAGGGCGATGTGGCCGGGGCCGCCGAGATCCTGGGCCGCCCGCACCGTGTCGAGGGCGTCGTCGTCCGGGGTGCGCAGCGCGGCCGCGAGCTCGGTTTCCCCACCGCGAACGTCGAGACCCTCCCGCACACCGCGATCCCCGCCGACGGCGTCTACGCGGGCTGGCTGCACGCGAACGGCGAGGCGATGCCCGCCGCGATCTCGGTCGGCACCAATCCGCAGTTCGACGGCACCGAGCGCACGGTGGAGGCGTACGCGATCGACCGCGTCGGCCTCGACCTGTACGGCCTGCACGTGGCTGTGGACTTCCTGGCGTACGTACGCGGCATGCTGAAGTTCGACACGATCGACGACCTGCTGGTGGCGATGGCCGCCGACGTGAAGCGGTGCAGCGAACTGGTCGCCGCCGCCGAGGCCGGACAGGACTGACCGCGGCGGGTTTCCCGGCCGGGCAGGCCGGGAAACCCGCCCCGCCCGTCAGGCGGTCGGCGCGGTGACCTTCGCCGTGGCCCAGTGGCACGCCACCTGCGTCTCCCCGCCGCCCGACAGGACCGGCAGGTCCTGCGTACGGCAGGCGTCCGCGACGCCCGCCCGCTCCGCCTCGCCCGAGGCCAGCACCTGGCAGCGGGCGTGGAAGCGGCAGCCGGACGGCACCCGGGACGGGTCCGGCGGCTCGCCCGTCAGCACCACCGGATCGCCCGGCGCCTCCGGCAGCACCGAAAGCAGCGCCTGGGTGTACGGATGGCGCGGGGCCGTCAGGATCTGCTCGACGGCACCCGTCTCCACGATGCGGCCCAGATACATCACCGCGACCCGGTCCGCGATGTTCCACGCCAGACCGAGATCATGCGTCACGACCAGCGCGGAGAGCCCCAGCTCCTCGCGCAGCCGCAGCAGCAGCGCCAGGATCTCGCCGCGCACCGACGCGTCCAGCGAGGCGACCGGCTCGTCCGCCACGATCAGCTCCGGCTCCAGGACCAGCGCCCCCGCGATCACGACGCGCTGGCGCTGACCGCCCGACAGCTCGTGCGGGTAGCGCAGGAAGAACCGCTCCGGCGGACGCAGCCCGGCCCGGGACAGCGCGTCGTGCACCGCCTGCCGCTCGTCGCCCGCGTAGCCGTGGATGCGCAGCCCTTCGGCCACCGCGTCGTACACCGTGTGGCGCGGGTTCAGCGAGCCGCTGGGGTCCTGGAGGACCAGCTGGGCGCGCTTGCGGTACGCCTTGAGCGACCGGCTCCCGTAGTCCAGCGGCTTCCCGTCGAACGTGACCTGACCGGCCGTCGGCGGGACCAGGCCCAGCAGCGAGCGGGCCAGCGTCGTCTTGCCGCATCCCGACTCGCCGACCAGGGCGACGATCTCGCCGGGCCGGATGTCCAGGTCGACCCCGTCCACCGCACGCGCCGGTTCGGCACCGTGCCGGCCGGGGAAGGTGATCCGGAGCCCCTGCGCGCTGAGCAGGTCCACGGGGGTCGTCGTCATGATGTGCTCCTTGCTTCCTCGGCGCCCGGCAGGACCGGCGCCGCCGCCCCCTCCGGACCCACCAGCACGCACGCGGCCTGCCGCCCCGGGCCCGCGTCCCGCAGCTCCTGGTCCTGCGTGGCGCAGGAGTCCAGGGCCAGGGCGCAGCGCGGGTGGAAGGTGCAGCCGGCCGGCAGCGCCGACGGGTCGGGCGGGTCGCCCGGCAGGCCCTGCGGCGCGAACCGGGACGTCGGGTCCCCGATGCGCGGGAAGGCGCCCGACAGGGCCCTGCTGTACGGGTGGTGCGCGCCCTCGTAGACCTCGGACGCGGGGCCCTCCTCCACGACCCGGCCCGCGTACATCACGGCGAGCCGGTCGCAGGTGTCGGACAGCACCGCGAGGTCGTGGCTGATCATGATCAGGCCGAGGTCCTGTTCGGAGACGAGCTGCTCGATCAGGCGCAGGATCTGGGCCTGGATCATCACGTCCAGGGCCGTCGTCGGCTCGTCGGCGATGATCAGGCCCGGGTCGCAGGCGAGCGCCATCGCGATCATCACGCGCTGCCGCTGCCCGCCGGACAGCTCGTGCGGATAGGCGTCCACCCGGGCGGCGGGCAGCCCCACCTGCTCCAGCAGCTCACCGGCGCGCTTGCGCGCGGCGGCCTGGGTGACCTTCTTGTGCAGCAGGATCGGCTCGGCGATCTGGTCCCCGATGCGGTGCACGGCGTTCAGCGAGTGCATCGCGCCCTGGAAGACGATCGAGGCGCCCGCCCAGCGGACGGCCCTGACCTGGCCCCACTTCATCGCGAGGACGTCCTCGCCGTTCAGCAGGATCTCGCCGGTCACCTTCGTGCCCGCGGGCAGCAGCCGCAGCAGGGCCAGCGCCAGTGTGGACTTGCCGCAGCCGGACTCCCCGGCGATGCCCAGCTTGCGCCCGGCCTCCACCTGGAGGTTCACGCCGCGGACGGCCTGCGCCCCGCCGGCGTACGTCACCGTCAGGTCGCGTACGTCCAGAAGAGGCGTCTTGCGGATGCTCGTCGTGCTCAACGGGCCACCCCCAGCTTGGGATTGAGGACGGACTCGATCGCGCGGCCGCACAGCGTGAACGCCAGGGCCACCAGGGCGATGGCGATGCCGGGCGGTGCCAGGTACCACCAGTCGCCGGCGCTCACCGCCCCGGCGGCGCGCGCGTCCTGGAGCATGCTGCCCCAGGAGGTGATGGTCGGGTCGCCGAGGCCGAGGAAGGCGAGGGTGGCCTCGCTCAGGATGGCGCTGGAGATGGCCAGCGTGGTCTGGGCGAGCACCAGCGGCATCACGTTCGGCAGGACGTGCCGGAGCATGATGTGGCCGTGCCCGCCGCCCAGCGCGCGGGCGCGCTCGATGTACGGGCGGGACTCCACGGCCAGGGTCTGCGCGCGGACCAGGCGGGCGGTGGTCGGCCAGGTCGTGACGCCGATCGCGATGATGATGGTCCACAGGGAGCGGTCCATCACCGAGGCGAGGGCGACCGCGAGGACCAGCGTCGGCATCACCAGGAACCAGTCGGTCACCCGCATCAGCACGGTCGAGTACCAGCCGCGGAAGTGACCCGCGACGATCCCCACGATCGTGCCGATGGCGACGCACAGGAACGCCGCGAGCAGCCCCACGGTCAGCGAGACGCGCGCGCCCCACACCAGGAGCGCGAGCACGCTGCGGCCGAACTGGTCGGTGCCGAGCGGGAATGCACCGCTCGGCGATTCGAGCGCGCCGCCGGACGCCTCGGTGACGCTCTCGGAGTCGGCACCGACGAGCTGGGGTGCGGCCAGGGCGATCAGCGCGATCACGATCAGGCCGGCCAGGCCCCACATGCCGCCCTTGTGACGGCGGTACTCCCGCCAGAAGCGGGCCGCGGACTCGCGTTTGCGGGCCCGGGCCAGGGCGCGGGAGCTCCGGACGGGCTCGGGCGGGGCCGACGCCGGGGTCGGCGTGGGCATGGAATCGGTCGTGGTCATCGGCCCACCCGGGGATCGAGCAGCGGATACAGCACATCGGCAAGGGTGTTCGCCAGGATCACCGCGGTGGCGAAGACGAAGAACAGGCCCTGGACGAGTGGCAGGTCGGGGGTGCTGAGGCCCTGGTAGAAGAGGGAGCCGAGGCCCGGCCAGGAGAACACGGTCTCGACCAGGATCTGCCCGGCGACCACATGCCCCAGGTTGACGAACATCAGCGTGAAGGTGGGCAGCATCGCGTTGGGCACGGCGTGCTTGCGGCGTACGACGTCGTCCCGCAGCCCCTTGGCACGGGCGGTCGTGAGGTAGTCGCTGCCCATCTCGTCCAGCAGCGAGGACCGCATGACCAGCAGCGTCTGCGCGTACCCGACCGCCACCAGCGTGATCACCGGGAGCACCATGTGATGCGCCACGTCGATGACGTAATCGAATCCGCTCGTGTCGCCCGACGACATCCCGCCCGTCGGGAACATGCCCGGGATCGGGCCGACGCCCACCGAGAAGATGATGATCAGGAGGAGCCCGAGCCAGAACGACGGTACGGAGTACAGCGTGAGGGCGAGCGCGGTGTGGAACCGGTCGCCGGCCGAGCCGTTGCGCCAGGCGGTACGGGTGCCGAGCCAGAGGCCGATGAGGCTGTAGAGGACGTAGGCGGTGCCGGTGAGCAGCAGCGTCGCCGGCAGCTTCTCGACGATCTTGTCGATGACCGGTGCGTGGTACGCGAAGGAGACACCGAAGTCGCCGGTGAGGGCGTCCCCGATGTAGCTGGTGAACTGCTGCCACATCGGCTGGTCGAGCCCGAGTTGGTGGCGCAGTGATTCCAGCTGTTCGGCCGATACGGGCCGGCCGCCCGTCATCTGCTTGACCGGGTCGCTCGGAATGAGCCGGAAGAGGAAGAAGCTGGTGACCAGAACCGCGAACAGCGAGACGACGGCGCCCGCGATCTTGGCGGCCACATATTTCAGATAGGCCGTGGTGTTGCGCGCCCGTGGACCGCGTGCGGCCGAGGGACCGGCCGGAGGGCCGTCCGTGGCCGCGTCCGCCTGTTGCACGAGCGCCGGAGTGCTGTCAGCTGTCATGGGGAACTCTCGTTACTCGTGTCGTTCCTGGAAAGAACCGGCCGGCGCGGGCCTGGTACCGCACCCGCGCCGGCCGGTTCCTCGCATCCCGTTCGAGAACCTACTCGCGATCGTCCGCGGTGGTGCGGCGGCGCCGCGAGATCAGGAACCCGCCACCTGCGAGGACCACGACCGCCACCACGATTCCGATGATCACACCGGTGGAGGAGCCGGAGCTGCCGCTGTCCGAGTCGCCGCTGCCGCTCGCCGGCACGGCCGACCACCAGCTCCAGTAGCCGTCCTGGCCGTAGATGTTGCCGGCCGCCTCGGGCATGGTCGTGATCGACTTGATCTGGTCGGTGCGGTACGCCTCGACCGCGTTCGGGTAGGCCATCACGTTCATGTACCCGGAGTCGTACAGCCACGACTGCATCTGCCCGACGAGCTCCGCGCGCTTCGCGGGGTCGTACTCGGCGAGCTGCTTCTTGTACAGCTCGTCGTACTTCTTGTCGCAGATGAAGTTGTCCGTGGTCGCGCTGGCCTTGGCCTTCGTCGGCAGGGCGGCGCAGGTGTGGATGCCGAGGACGAAGTCCGGGTCCGGGTTGACCGACCAGCCGTCGAAGGCGAGGTCGTACTCACCGGCGTACCAGGGCACGGAGACGTCGTCCAGGCAGTCGACCTTCAGCCCGATGCCGAGCTTGCCCCACCACTCCTTGAGGTACTTGCCGACCGCCTTGTCGTTCGGGTCGGTGGCGTGGCACAGGAGGCGCAGGTCGAGCGGCTTGCCGTCCTTGCCGACGCGCTGGTCGCCCTTGAGCTTGTACCCGGCCTCGTCCAGCAGCTTCGCCGCCTTGTCGGGGTCGTAGGTCAGCGCCTGGTCACCGGACGGCTCCCAGGCGTACGCCGAGAAGCGCGGCGGGATGTAGCCCTTGCCCTCGACGGCGTGGCCCTGGAAGACCTTGTCGATGATCGTCTCGCGGTCGACCGACAGGAACAGTGCCTGGCGCACCTTCTGGTCCAGCAGCGCCTTGTTGCCGTTGCCGAACTTCTTGCCGTCCTTGGTCTGCGCGCCGGGGTTGGTGGCCAGTGCGTAGAAGCGGCGGCCGGGACCCTCGTTGACCTTGATGTTCTTGTCGCCCTTGAGCGAGTTCGCCTGAGCGGGCGTCAGCGCGGGCGAACCGGCGACGAAGGAGACCTCACCCTTGCGCAGGGCGGCGACGGCTGCGTCCTGGTCCTTGTACGTCTTGAAGACCAGCTCGTCGAACTTGGGCGCCCCGCGCCAGAAGTCCTTGTTGGCCTTGAGCTTCACGTACTGGTCGACCTTGTAGTCCGTCAGGATGAACGGGCCGTTGCCGACGACGGGGAACTTCGTGTCGTTGTTGAACTTGGAGAAGTCCCCGACCTTCTCCCACACGTGCTTCGGCACTATCGGCACGTCGAGCGCGGCCATGGTGGCCTGCGGCTCCTTGAGCTCGATGACCAGCTTGGTGGGGCTCGGGGCCGTGACCTTCTTGAAGTTGGTGACGAAGCTGCCGTTGGCCTGCGCCGCGGCCTCGTCGTCCATCATCTTGTTGAACGTCCAGGCGGCGTCCTCGGCGGTCGCCTGCTGCCCGTCGGACCACTTCGAATCGGTCCGAATGGTGTACGTCCACGTCAGCTTGTCGGCGGAGGGCTCCCACTTGGTCGCCAGGCCGGGGATGGCGTGGTTGTCCTTGGCGTCGTAGTTCGTCAGGAAGTCGTACATGAGCCGCGAGACGCTGGTGCTCAGCAGCTTCTGGGCGAGGAACGGGCTCAGGGAGTCGACGCTCTGCGCGACCGCGACGGTGAGCGTCTTGTTGCCGCTGTCGGCGGCCTGCGCCTGCTGGGGCGCGGCCCCGAGGGGCATGCCCGGCACGACGGACCCGGCTGCGAGAGCGAGGGCGGCGGCACCGGAGGCCAGGAGCACACGCAGACGTGAGCGTGGCGGGGCGGAGGAGGACGGGACTCTTACGACCATGGTCTGGGACCTCGTGTCATGACTCGCACGGGAAAGGCGTGTTGAACTTCGGTTCGCCGGCTGGTGTTGCGAAGGTTTATCAGCGGGGGTCGAGCCACGTCAACGGTCGTCGAAACGGCGTGTGGTCTGCGGATATGCCAAAAAGGGTCCGCATCGCGGAGGCGATACGGACCCTCATTGGTTTAGACCTCTGACGCCCTACTGCTGAGGCGCTGGCGGCGGCTGCTGCTGCCATCCGGCGGGCGGTACGGGGCCTTGCAGCTCGGGGTGAGCGGGCCGGCCGGGCTGACCTGCCTGGTCGCCCTCGGGCTGGGGCTGTCCCTGTTGGTACGGCTGCTGGGCCTGCGCCGGCTGCTGCTGCCAGTTCTGCCCGGCGCCGGGGCCCGGCTGCGGGGGATAGGGCTGCTGCTGGCCGCCGTACGACTGCGGTTGCTGCGGCTGCGGATAGGGCTGACCGGGTTGCTGTGGCGCGTACGGCTGTCCGGGGTACTGGGGGTGGCCGGTGTGGCCGGGCTGCTGCGGCTGCTGGGGTGCGTACGGCTGCTGGCCCGGGTCTTGCTGTCCGGGGATCTGCTGGCCCGGGACCTGCTGGCCCGGCAGCGGCGGGGCGTACTGCGGCGGCGGGCCGCTGCCGTCCGATGTCCACAGTCCCTGCTGCTGCTGGGCGCGCGCGAAGTCCTCGGCGACCAGGGCGGAGAGGTTGAAGTACGCCTCCCGGGTCTTCGGCCGCATCATGTCGAGGTCGACCTCCGCACCGGCCGACAGGTGCTCGTCGAACGGCACGACGACCACCCCGCGGCAGCGCGTCCGGAAGTGCTGCACGATGTCGTCGACCTTGATCATCTTGCCGGTCTCGCGGACGCCGGAGATCACGGTGATGGAGCGCTGGACCAGCTCCGCGTACCCGTGCGCCGACAGCCAGTCCAGGGTCGTGGACGCACTGGAGGCGCCGTCGACCGAGGGCGTCGAGACGATGATCAGCTGATCGGCCAGGTCCAGTACGCCGCGCATCGCGCTGTACAGCAGGCCGGTGCCCGAGTCCGTGAGGATGACCGGGTACTGCTTGCCGAGCACGTCGATCGCGCGCCGGTAGTCCTCGTCGTTGAAGGCCGTGGAGACCGCGGGATCCACGTCGTTGGCGATGATCTCCAGACCGGAGGGCGCCTGCGAGGTGAACCGCCGGATGTCCATGTACGAGTTGAGGTGCGGGATCGCGTGCACCAGGTCGCGGATGGTCGCCCCGGTCTCGCGGCGCACCCGGCGCCCCAGCGTTCCGGCGTCCGGGTTGGCGTCGATGGCGAGGATCTTGTCCTGCCGCTCGCTGGCCAGGGTCGCCCCGAGCGCGGTGGTGGTCGTGGTCTTGCCCACGCCGCCCTTGAGGCTGATCACCGCGATCCGGTAGCAGGACAGCACCGGCGTACGGATGAGCTCCAGCTTGCGCTGCCTCTCCTGCTCCTCCTTCTTGCCGCCCAGCTTGAAGCGCGAGGCGCCCGAGGGGTTGCGGCTGCTCCGGGCCTTCTGCTTGCCCCGGATGAGGCGGTCGGAGGTGAGTTCCACGGCCGCCGTGTACCCGAGTGGGGCACCGTGCGCGGAACGCGGGTCGCGGGGGGCGGGGGTGGGCCAGGAGGTGCCGGCCCGGGGGTCGACGGGCTGCTGGGGCTGCGGCTGGACCTGTGCCGGGAGGTTCGGGCTGTTGGCTTCGGCCGTGGGGGCGGGGGTGCCGTTGGCCGGGGTGCCCTGAGCCGGGGGCTGGGCGCTCTGCGGGAAGCCGTAGCCGCTTTGGGGCTGGGGCTGCTGCTGTGCGGACCAAGGGGCCTGCTGCTGCGGGGCCTGCGGGGCCTGCGGGGCCTGCGGGGTCTGGGGCGCGGGCGGCTGCGGACGCTGCGCCGGGAGGTTGGCGGCCGGGAGGTTGGCGGCCGGGAGGGGCTGCTGGGGCTGGGGCTGGGGCTGCGGTTCCGGCTGCGGGGGCCGCGGTGCCTGCTGGGGGAAGCCGTAGCCTGACTGCGGGGTGGGGGGCTGGGCCTGTGCCTGGGGCTGGGCGGGCTCGGGCTGCGGAGCCTGCGCCTGCTGCGCGGCCGGCCGGAAGGCGGGCGGCAGCGGGGGGAGACCACCCTGCGCGGGAGCGGCCGGCGCCCAGGGGGACTGCGAGGCGTCCTGCGGAGCGCTGTCCGCCGGCACGTCACGGGGCGCCGCGTCCGGGACGGCGTCGCTCACCGGAGCCTTGTCGTCCGGCTCGGGGGAGTCCGGTTCGGGGGAGTCCGGCTCGGGGGAGTCCGGCTCGGCGAGGGCCTCGGGGGCCTCGTCGGAGGGCGCTGCGTCCGAGGGCGCGGCGTCGGACGGTTCCGAGTCGAACGGCTTCAGGCGGTACGGCTCCGAGGACGTGCCGCCCGACGCGAGGTCGGCGCCGTCGCCCTCCTCGTCGTCCCCGGCAGCCGGGGCTTCGCCGGTCTCGTCCGAGGGCTTCGGCGCCGTCGCCTCCTCCTCGGGCTCGAAGTCGAAGACCCTTCCCAGGACGTCGTCCCAGGACTCCTCCGGATCCGCGCCGGGCGTACCCGCCTCCGCGTCGTCCGAAACGGCACCGGCGGCCTCGGGCGCTTCGTCGTCGCCGTCGGCACCGGACGGCGCGTCGCCGCCCGCCGCCTCGGCGTCCTGCTCCGCCTGGCGCTCCCGCTCCGCGCGGTCCCGCTCCTCGATCTCCCGCTTCAGCGCGGAGGCCGAGAACCGCATGGTGGCGCCGCTGTCGAGGTCGCCGGTGTCCGGCGCACCGGTGTCCGAGGGCTCCGCCGGGGCGGGGGTCCAGTCGGGGTCGAAGCCGCGCTGCGCCGGGGGCGGCGGCAGCGGCACCGGGTCCCCGCTCGGCGGCGGGGGCGATACCGGCGGCGTACCGGCCCCGCCCAGGGAGTCGCCCGGTGCGTTCTGCGTGTACCAGGCGGGCGGGGTGTAGTCGATGGTGAACTCACCCGTCGTCTCGGCGGGCTCCGCGTCGGACGACTCGTCGACGGGCTTGTCCCAGCCCCCGCGCATCTCGTCCCGATCGCCGTTCACTTTGCCTCCTGGTGTGGTCGAGCACCCTTGTGCCGTGGTGGGTGGGGGCGTTCCCGTAACGCGAACCGCCCGGCTCTCCCCCTGGGACGCACATGGCCTGCCCACAGGTTCTCCGCCGCGTCCGGACCCAGCCTAATCGCCATGGGCCCCGCCACGGCAGGCCGTACGACGCCGCGAACGCTGTCCCGTACGTCACGTCCTGCACCCAAGTGGACCGAGTGCGACAGGGAGTGAAACCCAAAGCGGTCAAATGCGTACAACTACACCGCGCTTCGCGTCCGTCGTACTCAGGTGCGCACTTCGCGTTCCCTCGGGCGCAGCCGTCAGTCCACCCGGCGCGCGGCGCCCAGCAGCCCCGTCTCCGCGTCGGTCGCCCGGGTCGTCACCAGCCGGGTGTCCCGCCGCGTGCACCAGAGAGTGGCCCCGTCCGCCAGGGCAGGCAGCGCGCGCACCGCCTCGGCCGGCAATCCCAGCAGGCGCCCGGCCTCCTCCGCCTCGTCGGGCGACACCCGCTGCACGCCCACCAGCGACGCCTTCTCCAGCAGCCCGGACGCGGCCGGACCCAGATACGGCAACAGGGTCAGCACCGACTGCCACGGCCCTGGCACGCCCCGCCCGGGCGGCGGACGCATGCCGCAGTCCCGTACGACGACGACCGGGGAGGCCGCCGAGGGGCCCAGCGGCGGCACCCGGCCGATCTCGTGCAGCGCGACGTACCCGCTGTCCCCGGCGGCCCGGGCCAGGCTCGCCCAGGCGTGCGCCCGGCCCGTCTCCACCGCGATCCGCGCACCCGTCGCCGCCGCCCGCAGCGCGAGCACCCGCGCCGTCCACAGCCCGCCGATGAGCGTGATCTCGTACGGGGAGGGGCGGTTGAGGCCGAGCACGGCGGGGAAGCCCTCCTCGTCCTCACCGATCACCACTCCGTCGTCGCCCACCGGCAGTTCCAGCGAGGCCAGTTGCTCGGGCCCGATGGTGTACCGCCGCCGACGCGGACCGACCGGCCCGAACCCCAGCCGGCCCCGCACCCGCTCGCCCGCCGCCATCAGCGGACCCCGCCCAGCGGCAGTGTGGCGAGCACCCCGGGCAACTGCTCACGGTCCAGCCGTACGAGCGAGACCCGCACCCCGCGTGCCACCCGCTCCACTTCGCGTCGCGCGGCCCGGAGTTCCTCACCGGTGCGCGCGCTGACGCGCAGGTGTCCCGCCGCGGCGACCTCCTCCCGGTCGCCCCGCGCCAGCGTCAGGCTGAACGTCGTGGCCAGCGCCGGGGCCGAGGTGAGCAGCGCGACCAGCCGGGGCATCGGCGCATCGCCGGAGCGCGGCCACCGGCGCACCCAGTACACGGTGTGCCGGCGCCCGTCGCAGCTCCACGTCCGCGAGGTCTCCCGGGTGCGCCGGGCGGGCCGCCCGGCACCGTCGGCACGGGGCCCACCGGGCGCGTCCGCGCAGGCCGCCGTGGCGAGCGCGGTCCCGAGCTCCTGCTCCGTCAGCACCGTCGCACCGAACCCCGCCCCGGTCAGCCGGCCGGACAACTGCTCGGCCGCCCGCACCAGGCACCGCTGCGCCCCGGTCAGGCCTCCGCCACGGATGCGTACGGCCTCCGGGCAGAGCTCCGGGTCCAGCGTCAGGGTGACCCAGGTGAGCCGCACCGCCGGTGACCCCGTACGGGCCTGGAGGGGTGCGTAGTTGAGCGTGGCGACCGCATCGCCCGGGAGGTGCGGGGCCGGGGCCGGGCGCGTGTGCTGCACGATCCGCGCCGATTCCAGGCGGATGCCGTCGACGTCCATCACCTCCCGGACGAGCCCCGGCGGCAGCGGCCGTGCGGTCCGGTCCTTCCGCAGCACCGTGTCCTCCGCGTCCACCCGCACCACCACCGTGAGGTGCGTACCGTCGCCGACCATGCCCACCGGCCGCCCGTCCCGGTGCGTGAACGAACGGGTGCGCAGGGCCGGTACGCACTCGGCCAGCGGGGCCACCGGAGATCCGGCACCGGGGGCCGGCGTCCGCGAGGCGGCCCGCCGGTTCCGGACCCGGAACGCGATGACCGTGGCCAGCCAGGCCGGAAGGGAGCGGCGGCGCCTGCGCACCACGGCGAGGACCACGAGCAGCACGGCCGTCGGCCCGGCAGGCCCCAGGAGCACGGGCCCGACGACCCAGGCGCACAGCAGGACCGCCACCGCGACTTCGAACAGAACCAGCTGTTGCAATCGAAAAGTGCCGATCGGCCCGGCGCGCCGGTTCAGCCGCGCTCCGCCCTTGCTCGCCATCGTGCCCCGCCCTGTCCGTGCCCGTCCCGCCGAGCTCCCCCGCGGAAGCGCACAGCGTACCGGCATTCGATCAACCCCCAGGTTCGGAGGGCATAGTGATCGCCGACAGCGGAGGGCTCCGCCGAAGCGCGGACGGCGAGCGTCCGAAGGTGTGCGGCGCGGGCGGAGAGGAAAGGCGGGCCGGGCCATGGTGACCCGACGGGACGAGCTGAACGCGTACACATTTGCGAAGAGGAGAGCCCTGGGCGCCTTCCTCCAACCTTCACCGGCCGGCTCGGACGAGGGCGCCCCGCGCCCCCTGCGCGCCGTCCTCCCCGGCGTGCTCACCGGGGCCCTGCTCCTCGCCGGGTTCGGCGCGTACGGCATGTTCCGCCCGGTCGCGCCCAAGGGCTGGGACCGCCCCGGCGCCAAGGTCGTCGTGGGCCGGACGTCGACCACCCGCTATGTCGTGCTCACCACCGGCCGGGGCGCCCATCGCCGTACCCGGCTGCACCCCGTCCTGAACCTCGCGTCCGCCCGGCTGCTGCTCGACCCCGGCGACTACGGCGTCGTCCAGGTCGCCGACGACGTCCTCGACGCGGGCGGTCCCCCGCGCGGGCCGGTCATCGGCATCCCGTACGCCCCCGACCGGCTTCCCGGCGAGCGGGACGCGGGCACCGCCAAGCGGTGGGCCGTGTGCGTACGGCCGGGAGGCGGGGACGCCGGGGTGCAGAAGGCAGGCTTCGTCCTCGCCGCCCGCGACCACCGGCTGACGGAGGGCCCGAACCGGCTCACCGGCGGCCAGGTCCTCTACGTACAGGATCCGCACGGCACCCGGTACCTCGTGGACGCCCGGGGCACGAAGTACCGCGTGGACGAGCGCCCCGGCGATCTCGGGCACCTCACCGAAGCCCTGGTCGGCCGCGCCCGGCCGCAAGCCGTCTCCGGCGACTGGCTGGCCACCCTGCACACCGGCAGCCCTGTCGCCTTCCCCGTGGTGCCGGGCCGGATCGGTGCCCCCGCCCGCGTCGAAGGCCACCTCTCAGCCCAAGAGAACCGCGTCGGCGCGGTGCTGCGGACAAGGAACGGCGCGGGCGCCGCGTACCACGTGGTGCTCGACGGGAGGATCCAGACAGTCTCCGAGTTCACCGCCTGGCTGATCGTCAACTCCCCGCAGACCGCCGCCCTCGACCAGTCCGGCACCGCCTACCCGGCAGGGCTCCAGGACTTCGTGCCCGACCCGGCGCCCTTCGCGGGCCAGGCCGCGCGCTGGCCCGCTCGCAAGGCCGTCCGCGTCGACACCGCGCACCGGAGCACGGTCTGCTCCGTACTGCGCGCGACGGACGGCCGAGGCCGCACCACCCTGAGCACCTGGGCCGGGACCACCTACCCCGCCGCCGTCGGCGCGGGCGGCACCAGCACGTACGTCACCCCCGGCAGCGGGCTCCTCTACACCCAGGTCCGGGGCCGCCGGCCCAGGCCCGGCGGATCACTCTTCCTGGTGACGGACACCGGATTGCGGTACGCGGTTCAGGGGAACGGCGGCGGCGACCCCGAGCGCTCCACGCTCCCCGCCGACGGCGCCCCGCACGTTCAGGGGCGGGCCGACGAGGCGCAGACCAGGCTCGGCTACGAGGACGTGCGGCCCGCCCTCGTGCCGGCCGAGTGGTCGGAGTTCCTTCCCCGCGGACCACGGCTCGACACCTCCGGCGCGCGCCGCCCGCAGGGCTCCTGACATGGCGGCGATCCGGCGGGTGGCGGCCCTCGTCGCGCTGGCCACCCTCGCCGTGGCCCAGCCCGTGTGCGCGGCCACCGGACCGGAAGGCCGTGCGTGCCTCCTCCCGGCGAACCGGCCGTTCGAGGGCCGCCCCTGGTCCTTGCAGCGCGTGCTCCTGGACGAGCTGTGGCACGACACCCGGGGCGCGGGCGTCCGCGTCGCCGTCATCGACACCGGCGTGGACGACACCCACCCCCAGCTCGCGGGCGCGGTCGCCCCCGGTGTCGACACACTGGCGCCCGGCGGCGACGGCACCGGCGACACGGTGGGCCACGGCACCCTGGTCGCGGGCATCATCGCGGCCCGCCCCCGCCGGGGGACCGGCTTCGTCGGGCTCGCCCCCGCGGCGACCGTCGTCCCGGTCCGCCAGAACGACGCGCGCGACCACGGCACCGACGCGTCGCTGGCCGCCGCGATCCACTACGCCGTCGCCCGCGGCGCCCGGGTCATCAACATCTCGCAGGAGACGGTCCGCCCGCAGGCCCCCGGCTCGGCCCTGGGCCGCGCGGTGGCCGAGGCCGTCCGCCGGGACATCGTGGTCGTCGCCTCCGCCGGCAACGACGGCGCCGACTCCCGCCGTACCGCCACCTACCCGGCCGCGTTCGACGGGGTCCTCGCCGTCGCCGCGACCGACCGCGACAACGAACGCGCCCCCTTCTCCCGGCCCGGGAGCTTCGTGGACATCGCCGCGCCGGGCGTCGACATCGTCTCCACCGCCCCCGGCCGCGGCCACTGCGCGGACAGCGGCACCAGCTTCGCCGCGCCCTACGTGAGCGCGGTCGTCGCGCTGATGCGCGCCAAGTACCCGCACTGGACAGCCGGCCAGATCGCCGCCCGTATCGAACAGACCGCGGAACGCTCCGTCAACGGCCGTGACGACTTCGTCGGATGGGGTGTAGTCGACCCGGTCCGCGCACTGTCCGGCGACGACGCCCCGCAGGACGCCCCGCACCCCGACGAGCCGCCCGCCGCGGCCCGCGCACCCGACCCCGCGCCGCTGCCGGCGGCGGACACCCCGCAGCGCCGCGACCGCCGCTACGCCGCCTGGGCCATGGCCCTCACGGTCCTCCTGACCGGCGCGGTGGCGGGCGGGGCGGCCGTCGCGCGGGAGCTGCGCCGACGCCGTCCGGGGTGAGCGGGAGTGCTCCCGGAACCCGGTCTCGTCCACCTGCCAGGAGCCTTCGCGGCGGCCGGGAGCGGACCCCGGACTGGCTAGCCTGAGCGGCCTGAACGGCCCAGAGAGAGGACCTCGTATGACCAGCCCCACGGGTGGATTCGCGCTTGCCGACGATCCGGTCGTCCAGGCCAGGAACAAGATCGTCCACACCGCCGAGGCGGTGTCCCGGCAGGCCCGGGAGCTGGCCGACGTCCTCGCCACGGTGGGGGCCGGCTGGACCGGTGCCGGCGCCTCGGGCTTCACCTCCGCGCAGCTCGTCGTCAACGAGGACCACGACGAGATCCGCCGCCTCCTCGGCGTCCTGCTCAACGCCGTCGACGGCACCAGGAACCTGAGCAACGCCAACGACGAGGAGGTCCGCGCGGCCTTCAAGGCGGTACGGGAACCCGCTTCCGCCGGCGGTACTTCCGCCCTGAACGGCGTCTGAGCCCGGCGCCGTTCCCCCGACACGAGCAGAGGAGAAGCGGTGGCGCACGACCCGCACACCAAGGTCAGGTACGAGAGCGTCCAAGAGGTCGCCAACCGCATCCGCGCGGTCTCGCGGAACATCTGCCAGGACCTGGAGGAGATGGACGCCGCGCTCAAGGTCGTCACCGACACCTGGGACGGCCAGGCGCACGCCGAGTACGTGACGCTCCAGCACAAGTACCGCAACAAGGCCGACCACATGAGGGCCCGGCTCGAAGAGGTCGCGCGGCTCATCGAGACCGGCAAGGACCACTACCGGGCCACGGACCTCCGGTCCTCACGCCTGTTCACCGAGGCTTTCTGAGCCGGGCCCCCGGGCCCGGACGTACGAAGGGGCACGTTCACCCGAACGTGCCCCCCTGCCTGCCCGGCGACGACTACGGAAGGTCGAACTCGCCGTCCCTGGCGCCCAGTACGAACGCGGTCCACTCCGCCTCCGTGTACCTGAGCACCGTGTCCGGGTCCAGAGAGGACCGCATGGCCACCGCACCGCCGGGAAGGTGCGCGATCTCGACGCGCTCCTCCTCCTGCTCGGTCCCGGGGGCACACAGCCACTCCACCCCCGAGATGTCGAGTGCGTACAGCTCGTCCTTCTCCGCCTGCGTGCCCATCGTGAGGGCTCCTTTCGTACCTGGCTCTGCACGGCACCGTACAGGCAACACGGCGGCCGGGGATCCGCTCCGCCAAACCCCCGCGACTGCCCCGGCGCTCACCCCCGTTCCGGCAGCCAGCCGGTCTGCACGAGGCTCTTCCCACCGCGCCGGGTCGCCATGCACGCACGCCCCGGCGGCATCGGGCGAGCCCGCACCGAGCCGACCAGATCACCCTCCGCCGGATCGCCCGACAGCACCACGCCCTGGGCGCCCAACTCCTTGATCCGTTGCAGGAACGGCTCGTACATCGCACGCGAGGCCCCGGCACAGTTGCGCGCGACGACGAAACGCACCCCGGTGTCCCGCGCGAACGGCAGCCAGTCCGCGAGCGGGGCGAGCGGGCTGCCCGTACCCGTCGCGACGAGGTCGTAGTCGTCCACGACGACGAAGATCCGCGGACCCGTCCACCAACTGCGCTCCCGCAACTGCCGGGGCGTGACATCGGCCGGTGGCCGGCGCCGCGCGAACACCCCGGCCAGCGCCTCCATATGCGTCGCGAGCGCGTCCGGTGTCGGCGCGTACTCCAGCAGATGGCTCTCCGGCAGGGCGCCCAGCAGCCCCCGCCGGTAGTCCCCGACGACGAGCTTCGCCTCGTCGGGGGAGTAGCGGCGGGCGATCTGCCGGGCGAGCAGCCGCAGCAGCGCCGTCTTCCCCGATTCGCTCTCCCCGAACACCAGAAGGAAGGGATCGGCGTCGAAGTCCACGAACACCGGCTCCAGATCCGTCTCGGCGATACCGATCGCGACACCCCGCTGCGGGAACTCGTTCCCCTTGGGCAGCCGCTCGGCGGGAAGCACGGCGGGCAGCAGCCGTACGGGCGGGGCCGGCGGACCCGCCCAGTCGTCCCGGATCCGCCCCGCCAGTGCCGCCGCACGGTCCGGGAGACCGGCCGCGTCCTCCACCGGGCCGAGGCACGGCGACGCGGCCAGGAAGTGCAGCCCCTCCGCCACCTGCCCCCGGCCCGGCATACCCGCGGGCACCTGCGCGGCGACCCTGCGGTCGAACTCGGAGTCCGACACATCACCGAGCCGCAGTTCGAGCCGCCCGGTCAACTGGTCCTTCAGCGCGGCCCGCACCTCCAGATAGCGGGCGGCGGTGAGCACCACATGCACGCCGTAACCGAGCCCCCGGGCCGCGATGTCGGTGACGACCGGCTCCAGCTCCTCGTACTCCGTGCGGAAACCGCCCCAGCCGTCCACGACCAGGAAGACATCGCCCCATGCCTCACCGGACAGACCGCCCCGGGCCCGCTCCCGCCGGTACGCGGCCATGGACCCGATGCCCCGGGCCCGGAACATCTCCTCGCGGGCGCGCAGCACCCCGGCCACCTCCGCGACCGTACGCCGCACCCGCTCGGGATCCAGCCGCGAGGCGACCGAGCCCACGTGCGGCAGGCCCGACAACGAGTCGAGCGCACCGCCGCCGAAGTCGAGCCCGTAGAACTGGACTTCACGCGGGGTGTGCGTGAGCGCGAAGGACGTCACCAGCGTGCGCAGCAGCGTGGACTTCCCGGACTGAGGCCCGCCGACCACCAGCATGTGGCCCGCCGCCCCCGAGAAGTCCTGGAACAGCACCTCCCGCCGCTGCTCGAACGGCTTGTCCACGAGCCCCAGCGGAATGACCAGCCCACCGGGTCCGGCGTCCCCCGCAACGGTGAACCCTCGCTCCGGGTCCGTGCCCAGGCCCGGCAGCAGCGCGTCCAGCCCCGGCGACCGGTCCAGCGGCGGCAGCCACACCTGGTGAGCGGGCACGCCCCGCCCCTCAAGCCGCCGCACCACCACGTCGAGCACGGAATCCGCGACCGTTGCACCGCCGCGCGCCGGGGAAGCGGGGGCCGGAGCACAAGGCTCTTCCGCCGCGCTCACCGGCATCGCCGCAGCCACCGGCAGCGCGCTGAACAACGCCGCCGCACAGCCGCCCGGCCTCTCCCCGACAGCCCGCCCGGGCCCACCTGCCCGGTACGGCCCCGAGACGTACGCCGCTTTGAAGCGGGTGAGTTCCCGCGTACCGGTCTTCAGGAACCCCGAACCGGGCAGCGGCGGCAGGTCGTACGCGTCCGGCACACCCAGCGCGGCCCGCGACTCCTCGGCCGAGAACGTGCGCAGCCCGATCCGGTACGAGAGATAGGTCTCCAGGCCCCGCAGCCTGCCCTCCTCAAGGCGCTGGGACGCCAGCAGGAGATGCACGCCCAGCGAACGGCCGATGCGCCCGATCCGGATGAACGTGTCGATGAAGTCCGGTTTCGCGGCCAGCAGTTCGGAGAACTCGTCGATGACCAGCACCAGCGTGGCCAGCGGTTCCAGCGCGGCGCCCGCCGCCCGCGCCCGCTCGTAATCGTGGACGCCCGCGAAGTTGCCCGCAGCCCGCAGCAGTTCCTGACGCCGCTGGAGCTCGCCGCGCAGCGCGTCGCCCATCCGGTCGACCAGTGCCAGGTCGTCGGCAAGATTGGTGATGACGGCGGCCACGTGCGGCATCCCCGCCATCCCCGCGAACGTCGCCCCGCCCTTGAAGTCGGCCAGCACGAAGTTCAGCGTTTCGGAGGAATGGGTGACGGCAAGACCGAGCACCAGCGTCCGCAGCAGCTCGGACTTCCCCGAACCGGTCGCGCCCACACACAACCCGTGCGGCCCCATCCCGTCGAGCGCCGACTCCTTCAGATCGAGCACCACCGGGACACCGTCCTCACCCACCCCGATGGGCACCCGCAACCGCTCCGCGACCGGCCGGGGCCGCCAGGTCCGCTCCACCTCCACCGCACCCGCGTCACCCAGCTCCAGCAGGTCCGTGAAGTCCAGCGCGGCCGACAACGGCTCGTCCCCGTCCCGCCCACCGGCCCGTAACGGAGCGAGCCGCCGGGCCAGCGCCTCCGCCCCCGGCAGCGAAAGCCCGTCCGGCACACCCACCCCGCACTCCGCCTCCAGCACACCGGCACGCACCCGCACACACAGAGCACCGCGCGGCCCCTCCGCGTCACCCGGGGCCACCTCGACCAGCGTCACCCCCTCCACGCCCCCCGCCGCACCCAGCGCCGAACCAGGAGCCACCCCCGCCCCGTCCAGCACCACGACGACATGAGGCCGGTCCGGCAGCGGCGCCCCCTCCGGCACGAAACGTCCCCGCCCCTCCAGCAGCGCGCCGAGCAGGGGCTCCAGCCCTGCCGTATCCCGCGCGCACAGCCTCTTCGTACCGGCCCCGTCCACCTCACCGGGCACCTGGACATGCGGCAGCCACTTCACCCACTCCCAGCACGCCGCCCTGTCCCGCGCGGCCACCACCGCCACCACCAGGTCCCGCGGCGAGTGCAGCGTCACCAGCTGCGCCACCAACGCCCGCGCCGCCGCCCCGACCGGCTCCGCCGAACCGCTCAGCCGCACCCGGTACGCCTCCCGCAGCGGAACGCACAACGGCAGACCGTCCAGCGAGCCGTGCACCGCCACGAACCGCCGCACCGCGTCCGCGCACACCGGCTCCGGCTCACCCGCAGCGTGCTCCGGCACGGCCAACGGCGTCGCGAGCCGCTGCCTGCCGAGCCCGATCCGAACCACCCCGAAGTCCGCGTCGCCGGGCCGCCGCTCCCACACCCGGCTCCCCCCGGCGACCACCGACCACAGCTGACCGGGAGCGGGATGCGTGAACAACAGGCCCTCGCGCTGGGCCCGCGCCGTCCGCCGCACCGCACGGCGGGCCCGCGCCAGCCGAGCCAGGTAATCGCGCCGCACATCCGCCGCCCGCCCCTGCGTACCGCGCCGGAAACGCACCACCTGGGCCACCACCATCGCCAGCGTCGACACCAGCATCAGCACCCCCATGACCCGCATGAACGGCGGCGCCTGCGGCGAGAAGAAGAACACCACCGACGACGCCATGCCCAGCACCGGGAGAAGCTGCATCAGCACCCCCTCGCGCTGACCGCGCGGCAGCACCGGAGGCGGGTCCAACAACACCTCTTTCGTGGGAACTTCCGGCGGCAGCAGACGGGGCGGACGCTTCACGACGATCTGACTCACCGGTACATCGATCCTTGGGTGCGTACGTGTGTGGGACAGGGCGGGAAGGGGAACGCACGCCGACGCATGCGTACATGAGCGTGCGTACACCGAGGAACACCCCCGCCCCGAAGCGCCCGTGATCCTACGCACTGTCAGCCTTCGCCCCGATCCGCCCGATAGGGTGACCCGCCCATCGTGCGGACACCGCCGACCAGCGACGAACAGGGGCCCCCGACACGTGAGTCCGACCGCAACGACCGGCTTCCGCCGCGTCACCGTCGTCACGCCCGACAGCCGCATCGACGTCGCCCTGCCCGAGGACATCGCCGCCGCCGACATCTGGCCCGAGATCCTGCGCCTCACCGGACCGGCCGCACCCGACACCGCACCCCCCGGCCACCACCTCGTCCGGCTCGACGGAACGGTCCTGGACGGCGACCGCACCCTCGCCGCGCAACGCGTTCTCGACGGCGAGATCCTCACCCTGCGCCCCTTCGCCGCCTCGCTCCCCCCACCCGTCTTCGACGACGTCACCGACGCCATCGCCTCGGCCACCGGCCGCGACCGCCACCTGTGGAGCGACGACCTGCTGCGCGGCGCCGCCCCGGCCGCCGGCGCGCTGCTCCTCCTCCTCGCGGCTCTCGTCCTGTGGCGGGCCGACCCGATCCGCCACGACCTGCACGGACCGCCCGGAGCCGTCGCCGGCGCCGCCGGACTCCTGTCGGCCGCCGTCGCCGCCGTACGCGCCCGGGTCCACGCCGACCGCGTCACCGCCGCCGCGCTCGGCCTGGGCGCCCTGCCCCTCGTCCTCCTCGCCGGCTCCGGCCTCGTCGCCCCGGATCCGGGCGGGGGAGCGGGGAGGCTGCAGCTCCTGCTCGGCTGCGCCGCCGTCCTCGTCGTCTCGGCCGCCCTCACCGCGCTCGCCCCGTGCGCCGACGCCCCCTTCGCGGGCGCCGCCCTCCTCGCGGGTGCCGGTGCGCTGGCCGCCTTCGCCGCCATCCTCACCGAGGCGTCCGCCACCGCCACGGCCGCCGTCTGCGCCCCCGCCGCCCTCGGCCTCATCGCCTTCCTGCCCGGCCTCTCCGCCCGTTTCGCCCGCCTCCCGATCGGGTACGCCGCACCCCGGCCGACGGACCCCTTCGGCGAGGAGGACGACGCGCACGAGGACCCGGACGCCACCCCCGTCGACACCCGCCTCGTCGCGGACCGGGCCCGGCGCGGCCACGAACTGCTGCTCGGCCTCGCCGGGGGCTGCGCGGGCCTCGCCGCCTGCGCGGCCGCCGTACTCGGCGCCTCCGGCAACACCTGGGCCCGACTCCTCGCCCTCGCCACCGGGCTCGCGCTGCTGCTCCGCGCCCGCCTCTTCCGCTACACCGCCCAGGTCGCCTGCCTGCTGGTCGCGGGCATCGGCGCGCTCGCCGCCCCGGTCACCGGCCTCGCCCTCACCGCCCAGGGAGACGACCCGGCGCTGTATCCCCGTACGACCGCACTGTGCGCGGCGCTCGTCGCCGGCGCGCTCCTGCTGGCCGCCGCCGGGGCGACCGTCCCGCGCAACGGCCTCTCCCCGTTCTGGGGCCGATTCCTGGACCTGGCCGAGAGCGCGCTCCTGCTCTCCCTCGTCCCGCTCTGCCTCGCGGTCCTGGACCTCTACGCGCGCGCGAGGGCCCTCACCGGCTGACGACCGGCAGGGCCGGGTCCGGGCGGCTGGTAGTCTGGCTGTGGCCGTTTGTGTACGCGTTCCCGGTTCGCTCTGGGAACTGCGCTCATCGGACCCTCGCTCCCGAGTCACCAAAGCTCCCCTGAGAACCAGACCAGGGGCACTCGTGGGCGCATCGAACACCAAGAGGAGTACCGCGTGCCGCTCGACGCCGCTACGAAGAAGCAGATCATGACCGAGTTCGCGACGAAGGAGGGCGACACCGGTTCCCCCGAGGTCCAGGTCGCCATGCTCTCGCGCCGCATCTCGGACCTGACGGAGCACCTCAAGACGCACAAGCACGACCACCACTCCCGTCGTGGTCTGCTGATCCTGGTCGGCCAGCGTCGCCGCCTCCTGCAGTACCTGGCCAAGAAGGACATCCAGCGCTTCCGTGCGCTCGTCGACCGCCTCGGCATCCGCCGCGGTGCGGCCGGCGGCGCCAAGTAAGACCGCTGCGCAAGGGAGCGGTTCCCTCACTCAGGGAGCCGCTCCCTTTGCCGTACGTGCGGTACCGGGGGCAACCTCAGTAACCTGGACGTACAACAACAGACGAGGAGAGGCGCCGCACGGCCGCCGCCGGTCCTCGGTAGTGGCCCCCGGGACAACGCCCGGGAGCTTCGATCGAAGACCGGCCCCGCACAGACGGCGCGCTTCTCCGCTCCGTCCGGCGCCACACGGGCGCCCGGACGAAAGACGACGAGTATGGAGAATTCACTAGTGGAGAACGAGACCCACTACGCCGAAGCCGTCATCGACAACGGCACCTTCGGCACCCGCACCATCCGCTTCGAGACGGGCCGCCTGGCCAAGCAGGCCGCCGGCTCCGCCGTCGCGTACCTGGACGACGACACCATGGTGCTGTCGGCCACCACCGCTTCCAAGCGGCCCAAGGACAACCTCGACTTCTTCCCCCTCACGGTGGACGTCGAGGAGCGGCAGTACGCCGCGGGCAAGATCCCCGGCTCCTTCTTCCGCCGGGAGGGCCGCCCCTCCGAGGACGCGATCCTCACCTGCCGCCTGATCGACCGCCCGCTGCGCCCCTCCTTCAAGAAGGGCCTGCGCAACGAGATCCAGATCGTCGAGACGATCATGGCGCTCAACCCCGACCACCTGTACGACGTGGTCGCGATCAACGCCGCCTCCGCCTCCACGATCCTGGCGGGCCTGCCCTTCTCCGGCCCGATCGGCGCCACCCGCGTCGCCCTGATCAAGGGCCAGTGGGTCGCCTTCCCGACGCACACCGAGCTCGAGGACGCCGTCTTCGACATGGTCGTCGCCGGCCGCGTCCTGGAGGACGGCGACGTCGCGATCATGATGGTCGAGGCCGAGGCCACCGAGAAGACCATCCAGCTCGTCAAGGACGGCGCCGAGGCCCCGACCGAAGAGGTCGTCGCCGCCGGTCTGGAAGCCGCCAAGCCCTTCATCAAGGTGCTCTGCAAGGCCCAGTCCGACCTCGCCGCCAAGGCCGCCAAGCCCACCGGCGAGTTCCCGGTCTTCCTCGACTACCAGGACGACGTCCTGGAGGCCCTCACCAAGGCCGTCAGCACCGAGCTCGCCAAGGCGCTCACCATCGCCGGCAAGCAGGAGCGCGAGGCGGAGCTCGACCGCATCAAGGAGATCGCGGCCGAGAAGCTCCTCCCCGCGTTCGAGGGCCGCGAGAAGGAGATCTCCGGTGCCTACCGCGCGCTGACCAAGAAGCTGGTCCGCGAGCGCGTCATCAAGGACAAGGTCCGCATCGACGGCCGCGGCGTCACGGACATCCGTACGCTCGCCGCCGAGGTCGAGGCCATCCCGCGCGTGCACGGCTCCGCCCTGTTCGAGCGTGGCGAGACCCAGATCCTGGGCGTCACCACCCTCAACATGCTCCGCATGGAGCAGCAGCTGGACACCCTCTCCCCGGTGACCCGCAAGCGGTACATGCACAACTACAACTTCCCGCCGTACTCCGTCGGCGAGACCGGCCGCGTGGGTTCGCCCAAGCGCCGCGAGATCGGCCACGGCGCGCTCGCCGAGCGCGCCATCGTGCCGGTCCTCCCGTCCCGCGAGGAGTTCCCCTACGCGATCCGCCAGGTCTCCGAGGCCCTGGGCTCCAACGGTTCGACGTCCATGGGTTCGGTCTGCGCCTCCACCATGTCCCTGCTGAACGCCGGTGTGCCCCTCAAGGCCGCCGTCGCCGGCATCGCCATGGGCCTGATCTCCCAGGAGATCGACGGCAAGACCCACTACGTCGCCCTCACCGACATCCTCGGTGCCGAGGACGCGTACGGCGACATGGACTTCAAGGTCGCCGGTACGAAGCAGTTCGTCACCGCGCTCCAGCTCGACACCAAGCTCGACGGCATCCCCGCCTCGGTCCTGGCCGCCGCGCTGAAGCAGGCCCGCGACGCCCGCCTCCACATCCTCGACGTGATGAACGAGGCCATCGACGTCCCGGACGAGATGTCCCCGAACGCCCCGCGGATCATCACCGTCAAGATCCCGGTGGACAAGATCGGTGAGGTCATCGGCCCCAAGGGCAAGATGATCAACCAGATCCAGGAGGACACCGGCGCCGACATCACGATCGAGGACGACGGCACCATCTACATCGGTGCCCAGCAGGGCTCGCAGGCCGAGGCCGCCCGCGCCACGATCAACGCGATCGCCAACCCGACCATGCCGGAGGTCGGCGAGCGCTACCTGGGTACGGTCGTCAAGACCACCACCTTCGGTGCGTTCGTCTCCCTCATGCCGGGCAAGGACGGCCTGCTGCACATCTCGCAGATCCGCAAGCTGGCCGGCGGCAAGCGCGTGGAGAACGTCGAGGACGTTCTCGGCGTCGGCGCCAAGGTCCAGGTCGAGATCGCCGAGATCGACTCCCGCGGCAAGCTCTCCCTCATCCCCGTCATCGAGGGTGAAGAGGACGAGAAGAAGGACGACACCGACAAGTGACGTCCCGTAGTTCCGCGACGACGGCCCGCCCCTCCTCGGAGGGGCGGGCCGTCGCCCGTACCCAAACGCTTCTCAAGGGCAGCAACGGCATCGGCACGGTCCGCCGTACGGTCCTCCCCGGCGGCCTCCGCGTCGTCACCGAGACTCTGCCCTCCGTACGCTCCGCCACCTTCGGTATCTGGGCGAACGTCGGCTCGCGCGACGAGACGCCCGCCCTGAACGGCGCGACGCACTACCTCGAACACCTCCTCTTCAAGGGCACCGCCAAGCGCAGCGCCCTCGACATCTCCTCCGCCATCGACGCGGTCGGCGGCGAGATGAACGCCTTCACGGCGAAGGAGTACACCTGCTACTACGCGCGGGTCCTCGACACGGACCTGCCGCTCGCCATCGACGTCGTCTGCGACATGCTGACCGGCTCGCTGATCGCCCCCGAGGACGTCGACGCCGAGCGCGGTGTCATCCTCGAAGAGATCGCGATGACGGAAGACGACCCGGGCGACTGCGTGCACGACCTGTTCGCGCACACCATGCTCGGCGACACCCCGCTCGGCCGCCCCGTCCTCGGCACCGTCGACACGATCAACGCCCTGAACCGCGGCCAGATCGCCCGCTTCTACAAGAAGCACTACGACCCGACCCGCCTCGTCGTCGCCGCCGCGGGCAACATCGACCACGCCACCGTCGTACGCCAGGTCCGCAAGGCGTTCGACAGGGCCGGCGCCCTCTCCCGTACGGACGCGGTCCCCACCGCGCCCCGCGAGGGCTCCCGCACCCTGCGCACCGCCGGCCGGGTCGAGGTCCTGGGCCGCAAGACCGAACAGGCCCATGTGGTCCTCGGCATGCCCGGCCTGGCCCGCACCGACGAACGCCGCTGGGCCCTCGGCGTCCTCAGCACCGCCCTCGGCGGCGGCATGAGCTCCCGCCTCTTCCAGGAGGTACGGGAGAAGCGCGGCCTCGCCTACAGCGTCTACTCGTACACCTCGGGCTTCGCGGACTGCGGCCTGTTCGGCGTGTACGCGGGCTGCCGCCCGAGCCAGGTGCACGACGTCCTCAAGATCTGCCGCGACGAGCTCGACCGGGTCGCGTCGGACGGGCTGAGCGACGAGGAGATCAGCCGCGCCATCGGCCAGCTCTCCGGCTCCACCGTCCTCGGCCTGGAGGACACCGGCGCACTGATGAACCGCCTCGGCAAGAGCGAGCTGTGCTGGGGCGAGCAGATGTCGGTGGACGAGATGCTGACCCGTATCGGCGAGGTGACCCCGGACGACATCCGCTCCGTCGCGGGCGAGATCCTCGGACACCGCCCCTCGCTGTCCGTCATCGGACCGCTCAAGGACAAGCAGGCCGCCCGTCTCCACGAAGCGGTCGCCTAAAACTCCCAAGGAAGCAGGGCAATGAGCAAGCTGCGCGTGGCCGTTCTCGGCGCCAGGGGCCGTATCGGCTCCGAAGCGGTACGAGCCGTCGAGGCCGCCGACGACCTGGAGCTGGTGGCCGCACTCGGCCGGGGCGACAAGCTGGAGACCCTCGCCGAGACCGGCGCTCAGGTCGCCGTCGAGCTGACCAATCCCGACTCGGTCATGGCGAACCTCGAGTACTGCGTCGGCCACGGCATCCACGCGGTGGTCGGCACCACCGGGTGGACCGACGAACGGCTCGCACAGCTCAACGGCTGGCTCTCCGCCTCCCCGGAGACCGGTGTGCTCATCGCACCGAACTTCTCCATCGGCGCGGTCCTCACCATGAAGTTCGCCCAGCAGGCGGCCCGCTACTTCGAGTCCGTCGAGGTCATCGAGCTCCACCACCCCAACAAGGCCGACGCCCCCTCGGGCACCGCCGCCCGCACCGCCCAGCTCATCGCCGCCGCCCGCCGCGAGGCGGACTGCGCCCCGCAGCCGGACGCCACCAGCACCGCACTGGACGGGGCACGCGGCGCCGACGTCGACGGCACCCCGGTCCACTCGGTCCGCCTGCGCGGCCTCCTGGCCCACCAGGAGGTGCTGCTCGGCGGCGAGGGCGAGACCCTCACCATCCGGCACGACTCCCTGCACCACAGCAGCTTCATGCCCGGCATCCTGCTCGGCGCCCGCCGCGTGGTGACCACTCCCGGCCTCACGTTCGGCCTGGAACACTTCCTCGACCTGAACTGACTGGCCCCGCCATGCGCGCAAAGATCACCTACGTCGTCACCGCTGCCGTCCTGGTCTTCTACTTCGTCCTGGTCGGCAGCCGTGGCGTCCTGCTCATCAAGCACGGCACCCTCATCACGGTGACCTTCGGGATCGCCGTGCTGGTCCTGCCGGCGATCGGCGTGTGGTTCCTGTGGAAGAACACCCAGTTCGTCCGCAGGGCCAACGCCCTGGCCGCCGAACTGGACGCGGAGGGCGGCCTCCCCGTGGACGAACTGCTGCGCACACCCAGCGGCCGCATCGACCGCGCCTCCGCCGACGCGGTGTTCGAACGCCGCCGCGAGGAGACGGAGGACACCCCGGACGACTGGCGCTGCTGGTTCCGCCTGGCAGTCGCCTACCAGGACGCCCGCGACACCCCCCGAGCCCGCAAGGCGATGCAACGAGCAATCGCGCTGCACCGCGCGGGCGTCGCTTCCAGCCCGTCCGGCGTTTGAGGACATAAAAGAAGCCGTCCGGTGACTGAGGACACCTCAGTCACCGGACGGCGAACGCCACGAAGCCGCTACCGCGGCCGATACTCGTCCCCCCACGCCTCAATCGTGTCCGCGGCCCGATCGAACGCCTCCCCCCGCGCGAGAAAATCCGCGTTGGAGTCCGTGAGCAGCGGCGGCACCGCGTCCCCGCCCTTACGGACGACGATCAGCGCCTGCCCCTGCACGGTGCGGGGGAATCCGAGCCACTTCACGGGCTGCTGCACCGTACGTACGGCAGTGGCCCGGCTCCACGGAACGGTCGTCGTACGGAAGAAGCCCACCCGGCGCACACCGTGCCGGCTCACCCAGGCGCCGATGCGCAGCATCCGGAGGGCGCACAGGATGAGCGCGAGGGCGAGCGCGAGACACGCCCCCGCCCCGGGCAGCGCTCCGGCGAACGCGATGATCATCCCCGCGAAGAGGATGAACGAGGCGAGCAGCAGCAGACCGGCCGCAGCGGCGACCCGCCACGGACCGGGACGGTAGGGCCGCCGCCAGCTGTCGTGGTCGTCGAACGGCAGCGCGACGTCCTCCGCGTTCGCGTCAAACGCGCGGTCGGCCGTCAGAAAGGGCAGGGGCACGACTGATCCTCACTCACAAGCACGCTCGATTGCTGTGCCCGGTGAGGCTACCGAGGAGATGCCCGGACCGACCACCCCAGGGGGGCCGTCCGGGTCAGCGCCCGTGCGCGGCTTCGGTCTGCTGCGTGTGCCCCGGGGCCTGCTCGGGCCCCAGCGCCGGCAGGCCGAGGAGCAGCGAGCCCGCGATCCCGCCGATGACGACGAGGCCGATCAGGGCGCGCCCCATCCGCTCGGAGACCGTACTGCGGGGGCGGGGAGGCGGGGTGACGTTACTGCGGAACCGGTCGGCCTCGGCTACGAACGAGAACGGGACGGATTCACGCCGGCGGAACATGGGGTGGCTCTCCTTGGAGTTTCTTTCGGGTGGTGCTACCGAGTCAGACGCTCGACTACCCGATTCGGTGCCCCGAATCGCCCGATGAAACAAGAAAAAACCGGAAAGACGTTCCCCACCCACGCCGCCGTCAAACGCCAGGACCCCAGGTCGTAGAGTGGTCGCCGCCCGAGCGACGCCATTGGAAGGACCCTGCCGGTGACCGACGACACCCCCGAGCCCACGAAGGCCCATTTCCGCAGCGACGTCACCGTCGACCTGGTGAAGTCCGCCGCGGGAGACGCCGACGTGCTGTTCGCCGCCCGTGTCTCCACGGCCGGTGAGCAGTCCCTGGAGGAGATCGCCAAGGACCCCGAGCGCTCGAAGGGCCTCATCAACTACCTGATGCGGGACCGGCACGGCAGCCCGTTCGAGCACAACTCGATGACCTTCTTCATCAGCGCCCCGATCTTCGTGTTCCGCGAGTTCATGCGGCACCGCGTCGGGTGGTCGTACAACGAGGAATCGGGCCGCTACAGGGAGCTGCAGCCGGTCTTCTACGTCCCCGACACGTCCCGCAAGCTCATCCAGCAGGGCCGCCCGGGCAAGTACGAGTTCGTCGAGGGCACCCCGGAGCAGCACGCGCTCACCACCCGTGCCATGGAGGACTCCTACCGGCAGGCGTACGAGGCGTACCAGGAGATGCTGGCGGCGGGCGTGGCCCGTGAGGTGGCCCGCGCGGTGCTCCCGGTCGGCCTGTTCTCCACGATGTACGCCACGTGCAACGCGCGCTCCCTGATGCACTTCCTGGGCCTGCGTACCCAGCACGAGCTGGCCAAGGTGCCCTCGTTCCCGCAGCGGGAGATCGAGATGGTGGGCGAGCAGATGGAGGCCCACTGGGCGCGCCTCATGCCGCTCACCCATGCAGCCTTCAACAAAAACGGACGCGTCGCCCCATAGGGCGGTGTCCGTATTGCGGCGTTTCGAGAAGTTCATCTAGGCTGATCAAACGGACCCGGCACTGCTTGAACCCCCGAGCAGGCAGTGCCGGGCTCCTCTTGCTTGTCCCCCCGAGGGGGCACCGTGCGTCGAGCAGCGAGTAGCGTGTTACCCATGGCTCCGATCTCCACTCCGCAGACCCCCTTCGGGCGGGTCCTCACCGCTATGGTCACGCCGTTCACGGCGGACGGCGCTCTCGACATCGAGGGCGCGCAGCGGCTCGCCACCCACCTGGTGGACGCAGGCAACGACGGCCTGATCATCAACGGCACCACCGGCGAGTCCCCGACCACCAGCGACGCGGAGAAAGACCAGCTCGTCAGGGCCGTCCTCGAAGCGGTGGGGGACCGGGCGCACGTCGTCGCCGGTATCGGGACCAACGACACCCGGCACAGCATCGAGCTCGCCCGCACCGCCGAGCGCAGCGGCGTCCACGGTCTCCTCGCCGTGACCCCGTACTACAACAAGCCGCCGCAGGAGGGCCTGCTGCGACACTTCACCGCCATCGCGGACGCCACCGGCCTGCCGGTGATGCTCTACGACATCCCGGGCCGCAGCGGTGTGCCGATCGACACGGAGACGCTCGTACGGCTCTCCGAGCACCCCCGGATCGTCGCCAACAAGGACGCCAAGGGCGACCTGGGCCGCGCGAGCTGGGCCATCGCCCGCTCGGGTCTCGCCTGGTACTCGGGCGACGACATGCTGAACCTCCCCCTGCTGTCGGTCGGCGCGGTCGGCGTGGTCTCCGTCGTCGGCCATGTCGTCACCCCGGACCTGCGGGCGCTCATCGAGGCCCACCTCGGCGGGGACGTACAGAAGGCCACCGAGATCCACCAGAAGCTGCTGCCCGTCTTCACCGGCATGTTCCGCACCCAGGGTGTGATCACCACCAAGGCCGCGCTGACACTGCAGGGCCTCCCCGCGGGCCCGCTCCGGCTGCCCCTGGTCGAGCTGACCGCGCAGGAGACGGCCCAGCTCAAGATCGATCTCGCCGCCGGCGGGGTAGAGCTCTGACAACGGACTTCACAACTGAATACGCGATACACAGCTGAACACGTGGGGAAACCCGCAGCACAGCACCACCCAAGACAACAGCAAGTGCACGAATGACATGCGCGCCACGTGCCCAAGCGGTACGTGGCGCGCGTGGTAAGGAGAGTCTTTTGAGTCATCCGCATCCTGAACTCGGCACCCCGCCGAAGCTGGCGAAGGGCGCCCTCCGGGTCACCCCGCTCGGCGGCCTCGGCGAGATCGGCCGGAACATGACGGTCTTCGAGTACGGCGGCCGCCTGCTCATCGTCGACTGCGGCGTCCTCTTCCCCGAGGAGGAGCAGCCCGGCATCGACCTGATCCTGCCGGACTTCACGACGATCCGGGACCGCCTGGACGACGTCGAGGGCATCGTCCTCACGCACGGCCACGAGGACCACATCGGCGGTGTCCCGTACCTGCTGCGCCTGAAGCCGGACATCCCGCTCATCGGCTCCAAGCTGACCCTCGCGCTGATCGAGGCGAAGCTCCAGGAGCACCGCATCCGGCCGTACACCCTGGAGGTGGCGGAGGGGCAGCGCGAGCGCATCGGCGTCTTCGACTGCGAGTTCATCGCGGTCAACCACTCCATCCCGGACGCCCTCGCGGTCGCCATCCGCACCCCTGCGGGCATGGCCGTGGCTACCGGCGACTTCAAGATGGACCAGCTCCCGCTGGACGGCCGCCTCACCGACCTGCACGCCTTCGCCCGACTGAGCGAGGAGGGCATCGACCTTCTGCTCTCCGACTCCACGAACGCGGAGGTCCCAGGCTTCGTACCGCCCGAGCGGGACATCCAGAACGTCCTGCGCAACGTCTTCGCCAATGCGCAGAAGCGCATCATCGTGGCGAGCTTCGCCAGCCATGTGCACCGCATCCAGCAGATTCTGGACACCGCACACGAGTACGGACGCCGGGTCGCCTTCGTCGGCCGTTCGATGGTCCGCAACATGGGCATCGCCCGTGACCTGGGCTATCTGAAGGTCCCGGCCGGGCTCGTCGTGGACGTCAAGACCCTGGACGACCTGCCGGACGACGAGGTCGTGCTCGTCTGCACCGGTTCGCAGGGCGAGCCGATGGCGGCCCTCTCCCGGATGGCCAACCGCGACCACCAGATCCGCATCGTCCAGGGCGACACGGTCATCCTGGCCTCTTCCCTGATCCCGGGGAACGAGAACGCGGTGTACCGCGTGATCAACGGCCTCTCGCGCTGGGGCGCCAACGTGGTCCACAAGGGCAACGCCAAGGTCCACGTCTCGGGCCACGCCTCGGCCGGCGAGCTGCTGTACTTCTACAACATCTGCCGCCCGAAGAACCTGATGCCGGTCCACGGTGAATGGCGCCACCTGCGTGCCAATGCCGAGCTGGGCGCCCTGACCGGCGTGCCGAAGGACCACATCGTCATCGCCGAGGACGGTGTGGTCGTGGACCTCATCGACGGCAAGGCGAAGATCGTCGGCAAGGTCCAGGCCGGTTACGTGTACGTCGACGGCCTCTCCGTCGGCGATGTCACGGAGACCTCGCTCAAGGACCGCCGCATCCTCGGAGACGAGGGCATCATCTCGGTGTTCCTGGTGGTCGACAGCACCTCGGGCAAGATCGTGGGCGGGCCGCACATCCAGGCTCGCGGCTCCGGTATCGACGACGCCGCGTTCACCGCGGTCGTTCCCAAGATCGAGGAGGCGCTCAACAAGTCGGCCCAGGACGGTGTGCTGGAGCCCCACCAGCTCCAGCAGTTGATCCGCCGCACGGTGGGCAAGTGGGTCTCGGACACCTACCGCCGGCGCCCGATGATCCTCCCCGTCGTCGTCGAGGTCTGACCCTCCGACAGGCGCGAACTCCGGAGCGGAGCCCCCGATTTGCATCGGGGCGCTCCGCTCCAGTACGTTTACGTCTCCACCTCACCGGGAAGCAGCGAACGCACTCGTGCGCCCCGAAGTTTCCGAGGGGGGTGGAAATTCCGACTCAGAACTTCTGATAAAGTCGGAGCCGCCGGAAAGGGAAACGCGAAAGCGAAGAACTGGAAAGCGAAAATCGCTTGACCCGCTTCGACCGGGAATCGGACACGAAAGAGTCTGAT